>NZ_CP077079.1:0-651250 GCF_019139815.1 Pseudomonas asgharzadehiana | reverse complement strand
GTTTTTGCGTGCTGATCGTACTTGCGCTGCGCGAAAACTTGGCGGCAATTGAATTGACGCTCATCCCGTCCAGAAAACACCTTAGTACTTCCTGTTCCTTGGGCGTGAGGCCGCTACTGAGTTGCAGAGCGCTCGCCAAGTCCGCCTGTTTATTTGCAACATCACGCCCCGCGTGCAGGTCTTGCAGTGCCAATACACTACTGGGCTGTAGATAAAGACGCCCCTGGGCAACCGTTCGAATAGCCGTGAACAGGTCCGCCAGGTTTTGCGTTTTACCCAGGATCCCCCAGCACCCGGCCTTCAATGACAATGAAACGGTGGCCGGCGTGCAGTGCGAAAACACCACCAACGGCCGGCAACTGCTAAAGCGCCTGTGCAGCGCTTTAATCAGGCTGAGGCCATCGAGGTCCGACGGCGCCAGGGCGAAGTCCATGACCACCACATCCGCCAACCGCCGGGATAGCGCCTCCAGCAGGTCTCGCGCCGTGGCGAAGGAACCGATCACTTCGATATCGGACTCTTTACTCAGGCTCAGCTCAATGCCTTGGCGAACCATTTCATGGTCATCCAACAACATCACGGTATACGCAGTGGAAGTACGCATCTGAACACCTGCGTCGGTAAATACAACACGCTGAGCCCGGTATAGCTCAGCACTTGAGCGGCTTCAATATTAAGGCAGGTTATTTAATGCCGCGCCTTACAGTAATAACTGAAGGAAACAGCTGAGTCGTTTTCTTACACACAGAAACGCAACTTCAAAATCAATAAACAAAACAACACGATTTCGAACAATCACGAACGGTTATTCGTAGGTTTTCTATAGAGCGCGTTCAACTTTTGATACAAATTGTCCTCAACGCCAATCCAGAAAGATGCGATCGCCAAGACCCAGGCCGCATTAACCGGAGGCGAGTTACACCTCACTTAATAACTGGACATACGATGAACCTTTACGCTCTCTCCACCGCCGCGGCCGTTCTTGCCTTGAGTGCTGCGGCAAATGCCGCTGACGGTGTGATCAACTTCACCGGGCTTGTCTCCGATGTGACCTGCACAATCGAAAGTGCAACGGCGGGCACCCGCGCAGTGGTCAAAAACGTCAACCTGGGCGGCGTGAGCGCTTCGCGACTGGCAACCGCGGGCAGTCGCTCCAACCTGACCGGTTTCACGATTCGTATCGGTGCGCCCGGCGAGGCCAGTTGCACCAATGGGCGCACCGCCATGGTTGCCTTCGACCCCACCAGCCCGGCCATCGATGTAGCCACCGGGCGCCTGAATATCGATGGTCACGACGACCCGGCCGACACCACCACCGCCAAGAACGTGCAAGTTGAAATAACGCGCCGCGACGGCGTCCCGATCAATGTCTACACCGATAAATCCGATGGCGTGGTGATTGCCGACAACCAGGCCATCATCCCCCTGGCAGCACAAATGTTCGCCAGTGGCGCCGCGACCGAAGGCACGGTCAAGACGCGTGTCGGCTTTATGGTCGAGTACGCCGAGTAGAGCGCCGCCAGGAGCGCGAAGCGATCACCATGATGAAAACAATCACCGCCCTCGTGCTTGCCTGCTGTGCCGTTGCAGGCCTGCCCGCGTTTGCGCCGCCCGCCATGGCCGGCGTGATTGTGCATGGCACTCGGGTGATCTACCCCGCCGAGCGGCAGGAGGTGATTGTGCGCCTGGAGAACAAGGGAGACCGCCCGACGCTGGTACAGACGTGGCTCGACAGCGGTGACCGACACTCCACCCCGGCAACCGCCCAGACGCCGTTCGCCCTTTCACCGCCCTTGTTTCGCATCGAGCCCAACCAGCAGCAGGCACTGCGCCTGCGCTATACCGGCGAACCGCTGCCCGTCGACCGCGAACGGCTGTTCTGGCTCAACGTGCTGGAGGTGCCGCCGCTGTCGGCCGATGCCGCGCAGAACAACCAGCTCGAAATGTCGTTTCGCACGCGTTTGCGGGTGTTCCTGCGGCCGGCGTCGCTGCCTTATCCGGTCACGGCGGCCGCCTCAAAATTGCAGTGGCGCCTGGTGGCCCATGATCGCGGGTTCGCCCTGCAGGCCAGCAACCCCACGCCGTACCATATTTCGTTGGCCACGGTGGTATTGGTCAGCGGCGCCAAGCGGTTCAGCAAGGCACCGAACCAGGCCGCCGACGACAGCCTGATGCTGCCGGCAGGCGACGTGAAGCGGTTTGTATTGCCCCAATTGCGCAACCCCCCCAGCCACGCGGCCAGGGTGGAGTTCACCACGGTCAGCGACTTTGGCGCCCGAGTGCAGCACTCGGCTGACCTGACCTACAGCGGCGGATAACCCATGCAGGCGATGTCGGTTTTACCTGTGCTGGCGAGCATTGTGCTGATGAGCGCGCTCACGGCACACGCCGGTGTTGTCATCAACAGCACGCGGATTATTTACCCCCAGAACGACAAAGAGGTAACGGTCAGGCTGGAAAGCAAAAACCAGGTGCCGGTATTGGTCCAGGTCTGGCTGGATCGCGGCGATGAGCATTCAACCCCGGGGCTGACCGACATCCCCTTCGTCGCCACACCGCCGATTTTTCGCATGGAACCCGGCAAGCAACACGTGGTGCGCCTGGCCTACACAGGTGAAGCCTTAGCGCCTGCGCAAGAAAGCCTGTTCTGGTTCAACGTGCTGGAGGTGCCCTCACAGCCCCACGGCGCTCGGCACAGCAATCAATTGCAGTTGGCCTTCCGCACTCGTATCAAGCTGTTTTTGCGCCCACACAACTTGCCTTACGCGGTCGAGGCGGCGCCGGCAAAACTGCAGTGGCGACGCGTCTCGGGTGAGCACGGCCAAGCGCTGGAGGTCTTTAATCCGACGCCCTATCACCTGACCTTCGAACAGATCGACGTGCAGGTCTCGGGCCAGCGTCACCCCCGCAAATCGGCGGCGTCGGGCCCCGAAAACATGGTGATGCCCGGCGGGCGCAGGCGTTTCGAGCTGCCGACGCTCAGCTCTTTTCCAGGCCGCACGACCAACGTGGTGTTCCAGACCCTGGATGACTTTGGCGTAACGGTCTCCCACAACGCCGAGGTATTGCCATGACCGCGCACGGCCTTAGGGCATAGCCGGCTGGCGCCAATCATGGCCTGTCGCGGCAGGCCGGCCAGGTGATTCGCACCGCTTCGGTTGATGCCCATTGGCTTGGGCAGGGGCTCCCCATGCCCACATTTGCACAACCACTGTTTGAGTACGCTAAACATGAGTTTGAAGACAGCATCGGTGAGACACCAACGGTTCAAGCGTTCGGTGCGCGGCGTGTTGCTGGCGGGAAGCGCCCACGCACTGAGCGGCCACTGCGCCGAGCATGTCGAGTTCAACCCGGCGTTCTTCCCGGATGGCGCCGCCGGCTTGCAGGTTGATATTTCACGCTTCAACCAAGGCAATGTGGTGCTGCCCGGCAGCTATCGCACCGAGGTCTACCTCAACGGCCAGTGGATCGGCCGCGAGACATTGGCCTTTGCGGCCGTCGCCGGCCACAAGTCGGCGCAATTGTGCCTGGAGCGCGATGCGCTGCTCAGGTTCGGGATTGATCTGGCGGCGGTGCAAGCTTCCGCGCTTTCCAGCTGCGCTGACATCGCCGCGTACTTGCCAGGCGCCAGCAGCCAGTTTGAATCGGGCGAAAGCCGCCTGGACCTGCAAGTCCCGCAGATCTACCTCAAACGTCAGCCACGGGGTTATGTTGACCCCCAGCACTGGGACAGCGGCATCAATGCCGCTTTTGTGCGCTATAACGCCAATACCTTTGCCACACAGGCCGGTGATCGTTCGCTGAGTTCCAGCTACTTGGGCGTGAATGCGGGGCTCAATCTCGGCGATTGGCATTGGCGCCACAACGGCAGCTACACCCGCACCCAGACGACCTCCGGCTACCAACGCAGCGCCACGTATGTGCAGCGTGAAATCAGCGCATTGCAGGCCCAACTGACGGTGGGCGAACTCTACACGCCGGGTGAACTGTTCGACAGCGTACGCCTGCGCGGCACCAGCCTGGCCAGTGATGATCGGATGTTGCCTGACGCCCGGACCGGCTTTGCCCCGGTGGTGCGCGGCATCGCCGAAACCAACGCACGGGTCAGCGTGCGCCAGCGCGGGGTGCTATTGGACGAGGTGTCCGTGGCGCCCGGCCCGTTCGTGCTCAATGACCTGTTCCCCACCGGTTACGGCGGCGACCTCAGCGTGACGATCACCGAGGCCGACGGCCGCACCCGTGAATTCATCGTGCCGTTTGCCGCCAACGCCAACCTGCTGCGCCCCGGCTATCAACGCTACTCAGTCAGTGTCGGCACGCTGGATGAGATCGGCCTGCGCCACCCGCCTTCGCTGGCCCAGGCGACGTATCAACAAGGCCTGAGCAACCTGCTGACCGGCTACACCGGCGCGGTGCTCAGCGACGACTACCAATCGCAGTTGCTGGGCGCGGCCTTCAATACCCCGCTGGGTGCGCTGTCGCTCGACCTGACCCGCTCCAACGCTCGCCTGCCGGGCCACGGCTCGCGCGAGGGGCGAAGCGTACAGGTGCGCTACAGCAAGAACTTCGCCGACACAGGCACCCACTTTACCCTCGGTGCATACCGTTACTCCACCGCCGGTTTCCTCAGCGTGAGCGACGCCGCCCGCGTTCGCGACCTGGCTATCGACGGGTTCAAAGGCGACAGCGTCTCGCGCCTGCGCGACCGGATGGACATCAGCCTCAACCAGAGCCTGGGCAACGGCTCGGTTTTTTTGACCGGTTCCTCGCAGCACTATTGGAACCGCACCAATGGCAACCTGACCTTCACGGCCGGCTACAGCAGCCATTGGCAAAAGCTGCATTACACCGTCAGCGTGCAGCGCACCCGCGACCTGCTCAGCGAACGGGTCGACCAGCAGTTTGACCTGTCATTCAGCCTGCCATTGGGCCGCGGTGCGCGTTCACCGACCCTGACCACCACCGTCTATCGGGGCGACCAGAGCAGTGGCGAGCGCGTGAGCCTGGGCGGCAGCATGGGTGAGCGCAGCGAACTCAGTTATGGTTTGAACGCCAGCCGGGCCGACGGCAGCGGCAACGCCACCAGCGCCGACATGAAATACCAGACCAGCCATGGCGTGCTGTCCGCCGGCTACGGCCAGAGCAATGCCTATCGCTCGACATCGTTCGGCATGACCGGCGGCATCGTGGCCCATGCGGGCGGCGTGACGTTCGCCCCCGAACTGGGCGATACGGTTGGCATCGTCCAGGCACCGGGTGCGGTCGGCGCGCGCATCAATGGCAACCACGGCGCCCAGATTGGCCGGCGCGGCTTTGCCGTAGTGCCCCATCTCACGCCCTACCGCAAGAATGTCGTGGAGTTGGACCCCAAAGACCTTGCCGTCGACATAGAACTCAAGACCGCGTCGCACAACGTGGCACCCCGCGCCGGCGCGGTGGTGAAGCTGCAATTTGCGACCGTGAGCGGCCAGGCCCTGTTGATTACTGCACGGCGCGACGATGGCAGCGCGCTGCCGTTCGGCTCGGACGTATTCGATGAGGATGGCGCCAGCGTCGGGATTGTTGGCCAGGGCGGCAAAGCCTTTGTGCGCGTGTCCCGCCCGCAAGGGCAACTGACGGTCAAGTGGGGCGCGGGTGCGCAAACCCTGTGTCGGTTGACCTATGGCGCAGGCACGCCAGTTTCCAGCGATAACACCCAGCGGTTACGCCACCTGAACGCGGGCACCTGTGAAGCCGGCGCCAACCCTGTCTGAAAAACTCATTTTGCGAGGCCCAGCATGAAACACTCGATCACACTCGTTTTGACGCTATTGGGTTGTGGCGGGTCGATAGCGGCCCACGCGGCATGCGACAGCTACCCCAGCGCCACGACCCATACCCTCACGCTCGCCGCGACGATCACCGTGCCGGACAATCTTCCCGTGGGCAGCCTGATTACCCGACAGCCGTTCAGCGGGACCGCACCCGGCCTGTTTATCCGCTGCCCCACCTCTACCCAGGTAACGGTCATTGGCAAATACCCCAACTTACGAGACCCGGGCACGCTCACCTATCTCACCGAAGTGCCAGGCATCGGCCTGCGCATCTTCATGAAAGACGCACGCGGAGTGACTACGGCCTTTGCCATACACAATCAAGCGGCCTTCGCGAACGAGGGAACCTGGGTAACCCTCACCAATGCGGAGGCGGCGTTCTACAAAATCGGACCGACGCCCGCCGGGGTCATGAACAGCGGTGAGATCTTCAGGTACTACTGGCATACGGAGCCGAACATGATCCTGCGGCTCGGCAACTCGGTACGTTTCGTCAGCCCCGTGGCCACCTGCGACTTGGCGGCCGGTGACGTCAACCGCACGGTTTCCCTTGACCCGGTGCAAGTCAGCGCCTTTCAACATGCGCTGTACACCGGTGCGCGCGAGTTTGAGTTAACGGCCCACTGCAGCAATGCCGCCACTGTGACCTTCAGTTTTTCCGGCACCCCCGCGCCAGGCGATGACCGGCTCTTTGCCAATACAGGCACGGCCGGCGGCGTTGCGCTATGGCTGTACTCGCGCGTGGGTGGGAGAACCCAGAATATCCTCGCGAACGGCACCGAAAACACACGCACGGTAGCGGTCTCCGGCAATCGAGCGGTGTTGCCGCTCGGCGCGGCTTATCACCGAAACGGCACGGTCAGCCAAGGTACCCTCGCCAGCACCGCTACCGTCACCATCACCTACAACTGAACCCCGAGAACGACCCATGAGCTTCCTTAAACTGCCCCTGCTGCTGGCAATCAATGTGAGCCTGGCGAGCCAAACGGTGCTCGCCGCCACCACGGGTACGCTGACCTTTGCCGGTCAGGTCAACGGTGGCACCTGTGACCTCAGCGCCGGCGACGTGAACCGCACCATCACCTTGCCGGCCATCAAAATTTCGGACTTTGACGCAAGCCCAAGTGCGGGTTCGCTTGATTTCGAGGTCTCCGCCGATTGCGAGTCGGACATACGCACGGTGGTTTTCCAATTCGCCGGCACGCCCGCGCACGAGAACCCCATTCTGTTTTCCAATACGGGCACCTCGAGCGGTACCGCGTTGTGGCTGATACACCGGGCCTCTCCCTTGTATGCCATCCCTGCCAACGGCACGGAGGCTCAGCGCAGCCGTACCGTGACCACGAGCGGTAACAAAGCTGTGCTGCCACTCAGTGCGGCCTACTATAAAACCGGCGCAGCGGTCACCCAGGGCACCCTGGCCAGCGCCGTCACCGTGTCGATTACCTACAATTGAGCACGCAAAAAAATGCCCGGACTTCACAGGCCGGGCATTTTTATATCCTGGAAAAAATCAGGACTGACTGGAGGGCGTCGGCGTAACCGGCGTTGCAGTAGGAGCCGTAGCCGCGTGCGTCGGCGCGGAGACCGAGTTGGCCGTGGAAACGGCAGGGGTGGCAGGCTTGGCCGCGACAGCCGGCTTGGGCGCTGCTGGTTTTTTCGCGGCCACAGGCTTCTTCGCGGCAGCGGGTTTTGCCGCTGGCTTGGCGGCGGCAGGTTTGGCGGCAACCGCTTTAGCCGCAGGTTTGGCGGCAGGTTTTGCAACCGCCTTGGCCGCAGGTTTTGCAGCGGCTTTAGCGGCGGGTTTCGCGGCCGGCTTGGCAGCTGGTTTAGCGGCGGGCTTGGCAGTCGCTTTTGCAGCGACTGGCTTAGCGGCCGGTTTTGCCGCAGGCTTGGCTGCCGCGGTTTTGGCCGCTGGTTTGACGGCGGCCTTCGCGGGTGCCTTGGCCGCTGGTTTGGCCGCAGCTTTTACCAGGGGTTTGGCGGCGGCTTTAGCGGCTGGCTTGGCGGCAGCCGTTTTAGCGGCAGGCTTAGCCGCGGCGGTTTTCACTGGAGCCACTTTGGCGCCGGTGAGTTTTTCGATTTGCTTGGTCAGGGTATCGACCTTACTGTGCAGCGCCTTCAGTTCCGCTTTGCTGGGAACGCCCAAGCGTGAAATGGCACTGTTAAGGCGCTTGTCCAACGCCCCTTCGAGTTCGCCCCAAGTCCCCAATACCTGTTTCTTCGCATCGCTGATGCGTGAACCGGCGGTCGCTTTAGCAGCACCCACTTGTTTACCCACTGCGCTCTTGGTCAACTTCTCGGCCTTTTCGCCGTCTTTAACCAAAGTCTCGAAGAGTTTGCTGCCGTCACTGTCGATCTTCGAGTACACGCCTAAACCAGCGAGCCAGATTTTGCGGGAATATTCTTCAACTTTCCCGACCCACGAGCTGCCTTCTTTCTGAGTAGTCTTTTTAACAGCCATCCCGATGTCTCCTTAGTGTTTACGCGCGACACGTTCGAGCAATGCCGTCAGCTCTTCGAGCTTAGCAGAGAGTGTCTCCACGTCATGTTTAGACGCAATGCCGATTCGATTCAAGGCACTTGCAACGCGAGTATCAAAAGCTTTTTCAACTTTATCCAGCTGAACTTCTACCAGACCTTTGACAACGGAGACATTACTCTTGACTTGGTCAATCTGACTGTTGGCGGCATCAAGTTGTTCAACGGCAACTTTTTTACCTTTACTTTCAACATGTTGACCACTCTTAACGAGCTCTTTGAAGTACTCGCCGCCCTCGCTGCCGACCTTGGCATAGGCACCAAGACCCGCCAGCCAGATCTTGCGTGCGTAGGTTTTAACGTCAGTCAGGGCGCCGGTTTGTACGTCGATTTTTTTCTTCAGGATAACTTTGGCCATGGTGCACCTCACGCAGGATAGGGTGGAGGAACGGCCCGCAGGAGTTGAGGGCGTGGGCACAAAGTAGGGTTAAAAATTAGAATCGGCACCCTAAGAACACGCGCTCAGGCCAATGCCTTATCCAGGGCTTTCTCGATTTCGGACTTGATAGTGCCGCTCATGGCCGACATCAACAGGCCCAGTTCCACATCGATGCGCAGAGAATCATCGGCCACTAATACTGTGCCTTTCACCCCGGAGCGCTTGAGGTTCAAGGTATCGCCAGACCACGACGGCTCCAGGCCATATTGCTCCTTGAGTTTGAGCGCCAACTTCTCGGCCTTCGCTCGCGCCCCTTCTTTACCCAGGGCATGTGCCCGCTCAACGGTTATACGGGCCATCGCGATGATTCCTCTTTATAGGGATTTGAATACCTTCGATGCGGCAAAAGGTCTCGGTGGGTAGCTATCTTACCTGCAGCCTTGCCAAGACAAAGCAGGCCTTGGGGATTATCATGTCCCGCATTCTCTTTTGGTGACAGCGATATGACTGATCAGCGCAAAGGCAGCGATGCCGAACCCACCACTCACTTCGGCTTCAAGAACGTCCCGGAAAGCCAAAAAGCGGAAAAAGTCGCTGAGGTGTTCCACTCAGTCGCCGCCAAGTACGACCTGATGAATGACGTGCTTTCCGGCGGCATGCACCGCCTGTGGAAGCGGTTCACCATCGAGTTGTCGGGCGTGCGCACTGGCAACCGCGTGCTCGACATCGCCGGCGGCACGGGCGACCTGGCGGCCAAGTTCTCCAAGCTCGTCGGCCCCACCGGCCAGGTGGTGCTGGCGGACATCAACGGTTCGATGCTCAAGGTCGGCCGCGACCGCCTGCTCGACAAAGGCGTCGCCGGCAATATCGAGTTCGTCCAGGCCGATGCCGAAAAGCTGCCGTTCCCCGACAACCATTTCGACTGCGTGACCATCGCCTTCGGCCTGCGTAACGTCACCCACAAGGAGGACGCGATCCGCTCGATGCTGCGCGTGCTCAAGCCGGGTGGGCGCCTGTTGGTGCTGGAGTTCTCCAAGCCGACCAACGCGCTGATGTCCAAGGTCTACGACACCTACTCCTTCGCGTTCATGCCGTTGATGGGCAAGCTGATCACCAATGACGCCGAGAGCTATCGCTACCTGGCCGAGTCGATCCGCATGCACCCCGACCAGGAAACCCTGAAGTCGATGATGGTAGAAGCCGGTTTTGACCGTGTGACCTACCACAACATGACTTCCGGCATCGTCGCCCTGCACCGCGGTATCAAGCCCTGATGCTGCTGCAAGGCCTGCTCGCCAGCGTCGAACACGGCCTTAACCGTGTGCTGCGCCTGGACAGTACCGCCCTGGCTCGGCTCGCGCATCTGAACGGCAAGATCATCGCCGTCGACTGCACGAGCCCCGCCTTGCAGCTGTTTATCCTGCCCAGCGATGAAGGCCTGTTGCTAGCCAGCCACTGGGCCGCCGACGCCGACTGCACCCTGCGCGCGCCGGCGTCGAGCCTGCTGCACCTGGCGCTGAGTCGCAACAAGACCGCCATCCTGCATAGCGCCGAAGTGGCACTGGAAGGCGACAGCTCGGTGCTGATGGACCTCGCCGCCGTGCTGCAAGACCTGGAGCTGGATTGGGAATACGAGCTGTCACGCTGGATCGGCCCCGTCGCCACCCACTTGATCAGCGGGCACCTGCGCAGCCGCTCGCGCTGGTACCAGCAAGGGTTCGCCAGCCTCAACCAGAACCTCGCCGAATACCTGAGCGAAGAATCGCGCACCCTGGTCGGGCAGCGGGAAGCGCAAGCGCGCTTTCGCGAACTCGACAAGGCCAAAATCGACCTGGAACGCCTTGAGGCGCGCTTCGAGCGCCTGAGCCGTTCCCTTGATCCAAGCGATAACGCATGAAGCTGCTCGCCGTCCGCCGTTTGTTTCGTATCCAGCGCGTCGTAATCCGCTACCGTCTCGATGACCTGCTGTTCGCCCTGCCCCTGCCGTGGTTCCTGCTGGCGGTGCGCTACGTGCTGCCGTGGCGCTGGTTCCCGCGCAAACAGCTGGAGCTGAGCCGTGGCGCGCGCCTGCGCCTGGCGTTGCAGGACCTGGGGCCGATCTTTATCAAGTTCGGGCAGATCCTCTCCACGCGTCGCGACCTGCTGCCCGAAGACATCGCCGATGAGCTGATGCTGCTGCAGGACCGCGTACCGCCGTTCGATTCCAAGCAGTCGATGGCGTTGATCGAGGCACAACTGGGCAAGCCGATCAGCGACGTGTTCAGCCGCTTCGATGTCGAGCCGCTGGCCTCGGCCTCGGTGGCGCAAGTGCACGCCGCGCAGCTCAAGAGCGGTGAAGAAGTGGTGGTGAAAGTGATCCGCCCCGGCCTCAAGCCGATCATCGGCCAGGACCTGGCATGGCTGTTCATCCTCGCCCGCGCCGCCGAACGTTTCAGCGCCGATGCTCGCCTGCTGCACCCGGTGGACGTGGTCGCCGACTACGAAAAAACCATCTACGACGAACTCGACCTGCTACGCGAAGCCGCCAACGCCAGCCAGCTCAAGCGCAACTTCGAAGGCTCACCGCTGCTCTACGTGCCGCAGGTGTATTGGGACTGGTGCCGCCCCAAGGTGCTGGTGATGGAGCGCATCTACGGCGTGCAGGTCACCGACCTCGCCACCCTGGCCGACCAGCGCACCGACATGAAGATGCTCGCCGAGCGCGGCGTGGAGATCTTCTTCACCCAGGTATTTCGCGACAGTTTCTTCCACGCCGACATGCACCCAGGCAACATTTTCGTCAGCACCGTCAACCCGTGGAGCCCGCAGTACATCGCGATCGACTGCGGCATCGTCGGCAGCCTCACCCCGGAAGACCAGGACTACCTGGCGCGTAACCTGTTTGCCTTCTTCAAGCGCGACTATCGCCGCGTGGCGCAGTTGCACATCGATTCCGGCTGGGTGCCGGCGGAGACCAAACTCAACGAATTCGAAGCGGCGATCCGTACGGTGTGCGAACCGATCTTCGAAAAACCGTTAAAAGATATTTCGTTCGGTCAGGTGTTGATGCGCCTGTTCCAGACCGCGCGGCGCTTCAACATGGAAGTGCAACCGCAGTTGGTCTTGCTGCAAAAAACCTTGCTCAACATCGAGGGCCTGGGCCGCCAGTTGTACCCGGATCTAGACCTGTGGAACACCGCCCAGCCGTTCCTGGAACGCTGGATGCGCGAGCGCATGAGCCCCAAGACTGTGCTGGGCAACCTGCACAGCCAGATGGAACAACTGCCCCACCTGGCCAACATGACCCGCGACCTGTTGGAGCGCATGTCCCAACCCCACGCCAAGGACCCGGAGCCGCCGTGGCGCAAGCGCAAGGACGACTGGTTCCTGCGCCTGCTCGGCGCCGCGCACCTGGTGGGCGGGGTCATGCTGGCGATTGGCGGCCCGTTGAATCAGTTGGGCCATTGGCCGGCCGGCATCATGGTCGCCGTGGGCGTTTATCTGATCGTGCGTCGATAGCCGATCCGGTTATACACTGTTGCAAATTGCCGGAGCCGAACATGAAAGACTGGCTGGACGAGATCAAATGGGACAGTGACGGCCTGGTGCCGGCCATCGCCCAGGACTACAAGACCGGGCGCGTGCTGATGATGGCCTGGATGAACCGCGAGGCCCTGAGCCTCACCGCCACTGAGCAGCGCGCCATTTACTGGTCACGTTCGCGTGGCAAACTGTGGCGCAAGGGCGAAGAGTCCGGACATGTGCAGACCCTGCATGAGATACGCCTGGACTGCGACGCCGACGTGGTAATCCTCAAGGTCGAGCAGATCGGCGGCATCGCTTGCCACACCGGCCGTCACAGCTGCTTCTATCGCGTGTTCGAGAACGGCGAGTGGAAGGTTGTAGAACCGGTGCTCAAAGACCCGCACGCCATTTATTCCGCAGGACACTGACCATGAGCGATACCCTGAACCGCGTGGCCCAGGTACTGGAAGACCGCAAAGGCGCGGACGCCGACAGCTCCTACGTCGCCAGCCTGTACCACAAGGGCCTGAACAAGATCCTGGAAAAGCTCGGCGAAGAATCCGTCGAGACCATCATTGCCGCCAAGGACGCGCAAATCAGCGGCGACTGCAGTGATGTGATCTACGAAACCGCCGACCTGTGGTTTCACAGCCTGGTCATGCTCGCCCAACTGGGGCAGCATCCGCAGGCCGTACTGGATGAACTGGACCGTCGCTTCGGCTTGTCCGGGCACGCTGAGAAGGCCTCGCGTCCGTCCGCCTGAATAATTTTTATCGAGGATTTGCAGCATGGGCATTTTTGACTGGAAACACTGGATCGTCATTCTGGTAGTGGTGGTACTGGTGTTCGGCACCAAGAAACTCAAAAACCTGGGCACCGATGTCGGCGAGTCGATCAAGGGCTTTCGTAAAGCCATGAACGACGACGAAAAACCCGCCGACCCTGCGGCCAATCCCGTACCGCCGGCCCAGCCTGCACACCCGCAGGCCAGCCAGCCGATCACCGAGCGTCGTACCTTCGACGTGCAGGCTGAGAAAGTCGAAGAGCCGACCCGCAAAGACTCGTGAGCACTGACTAATGTTTGGTATCAGCTTCTCTGAACTGCTGCTCGTCGGCCTCGTGGCCCTGCTGGTACTGGGGCCGGAACGCCTGCCCGGTGCCGCGCGCACCGCCGGCCTGTGGATCGGGCGCCTGAAACGCAGTTTCAACGCGATCAAACAGGAAGTTGAACGGGAAATCGGCGCCGACGAGATCCGCCGGCAACTGCATAACGAACATATCCTGTCGTTGGAGCAGGAGGCACGCAAGATTCTCTCGCCGGTGCAGGAGCCGGCCAAGCCGGTGGAGCCTGTGCCTGAGCAGGCCGCCCCGCACGTCGTCGACGCCACGCCAGCCGCGCCCCACCCCAACGAGCCTGCGCCGACGCCCGTTGCGTCGCCCGCCCCCCATGACCCAACATTGCCGCCGCGAGCCCCATGAGCGCTGATAAACCGGAAAACGACCAGCACATGCCGCTGGTCTCGCACCTCACCGAGCTGCGTACCCGCCTGCTGCGTTGCGTAGCGGCCATCTTCATCATCTTTGCCGGGCTGTTCGCCTTTACCCAGCAGATCTACACCTTCGTCTCCACGCCACTGCGCCAGTATCTGCCGGCCGGCGCGACGATGATCGCCACCGACGTCTCATCACCGTTCCTCACACCGTTGAAGCTGACGATGATGGTCTCGCTGTTCCTGGCGATCCCGGTGATCCTGCATCAGATCTGGGGCTTTATCGCGCCGGGCCTGTACAAGCACGAGAAACGCATTGCGGTCCCGTTGCTGGTGTCGAGCATCCTGCTGTTCTACACCGGCATGGCGTTCGCCTACTTCCTGGTGTTCCCGTTGATCTTCAAGTTCTTCGCCGCCGCCACCCCGGCCGGCGTGGAGATGATGACCGACATCACCAGCTACCTCGACTTTGTGATGACGCTGTTCTTCGCCTTTGGCGTGGCCTTCGAGATCCCGGTGGCCGTGGTGCTGCTGGTGTGGATCGGCGTGGTCAACGTGCAGTACCTGAAGAAGATCCGCCCGTATGTGATCATCGGCTGCTTCGTAGTCGGCATGATCCTGACCCCGCCGGACATTTTCTCCCAGACCCTGCTGGCCGTGCCGATGTGGATGCTGTTCGAGATCGGCATTCTGTTCAGCGGCCTGATCAGCAAGCGCGGCGAACACCCGGATGACAGACCCGCCGACGACGACCAGCCGCCAGCGACCCAGCCGTGAACCTGCTGCTACTGGAAGAGGCCGACTTTATAGCGGCCGACCGCGTGGTGCTGCGTGATCGGCGCCTGGTGCATATGCAGGAAGTCCACCGCGCCGCCGTAGGCGACAACCTGCGGGTTGGGCGCATGGGTGGCTTGATGGGCAATGCACACTTGCTGCGCCTGGAAGCCAGCGAAGCCGAGCTGCAGGTGAGCTTCGACCAGCCGCCCCCGGCCAAACTGCCGCTGACCCTGTTGCTGGCCCTGCCGCGCCCGAAAATGCTGCGTCGTGTGCTGCAAACCGTGGCGGCGATGGGCGTGCCGAAGGTGGTGCTGGTCAACAGCTACCGGGTGGAAAAAAGCTTCTGGCAAACTCCGTTTCTGGAACCCGAGGCGGTTCGCGAACAACTGATCCTCGGCCTGGAACAGGCGCGGGACACGGTGCTGCCCGAGATCATCATCGAGAAGCGCTTCAAGCCATTCGTCGAAGACCGCCTGCCGGCGATGACGCAAGGCACCCGGGGCCTGGTCGGCCACCCCGGCGACTACCCACCCTGCCCGCGTGGCCTGGATGAACCGGTCACATTGGCCATCGGCCCCGAAGGCGGCTGGATCCCCTACGAAGTCGACCTGCTGACCAAGGCCGGCCTGCAACCGGTGCAGCTCGGCGCACGCATCCTGCGGGTTGAAACCGCCGTGACCGCGTTGCTCGCCCGACTGTTCTAACCACAGCACAGATCCGATGTGGCTATAGATTCCTGCGCTCATGCCGATAACCCCTGCAATAAGTCCAAGCCGTGCTCCAGGGGAGTTTGCAACATGTACCGTGCGTTAGCCGAAAAGCTGGGTAATGTCAGCGTCAAGACCAAGCTGGGCGTGGGCTTTGGCCTGGTATTGCTGTTGACGCTGATCACGACGTTCACCGGCTGGACCGGGCTCTCCGGGGTGATCAGCCGTGGCGACAAGCTGGGTTATATCGCCAGCCTCAACGACCTGACCAAGGACCTGCGCATCGCGCGCCTGGACTTCGAAATGCGTCGCGGCGAGCAGGGCCCGACAGCGGTCAATGGCTTCCTTGGCCAACTGGAAAGCGGCTTGAAAACCGCGCGCACATTGATCGAGCAACCCGCCGACATCGTCTTGATCGACGACCAACTCGCTGCCGTCGACCAATACAAACGCGCCTTCGACGCCATGGTCCAGGCCGGGGCCAACCGCGAAAACGCCCGCAGCAAACTGGGCGACACTGCCGACAACGCGGTAATCAAGGTCGGCGAAGTGGAAAAAACCCTGTTGCAGGGCGACAGTGTCAGCCAGTTCAACAGCATCGTCGGCCTGAGCAAACTCATCCAACAGGCGCGTTTCCAAGTGCGCGGCTACACCTACAGCGGCAAGGTCGAGGCGGAACAGCCCGCGCTGGACGCCATCGACAACGCCTTGAAGAAAGCCACTGAGCTGACCGGCCAACTGCCTGAACAATTTTCGACCAACCTGCAACAGGCCGGCGTTTCGCTGCAAGCCTACCGCGCAGCGGTCAGCCAGTACCGCGACTCTCAGGTGGCGAGCGCCGCCGCACTGAAAATCATGAGCGCCCAGGGCGATGTCCTGCTGGATCGCAGCAACAAACTTACCGTTTCGCAGACCGTGGTCCGCGACAACGACGCCGCACAAGCCAAACAACTGCTGGCGCTGGCCACCACCCTGGCGCTGATCTTCGGCCTGGTTGCCGCATGGGCCATCACCCGCCAGATCATCATTCCGCTGAACCAGACCCTGCAAGTGGCCGAACGCGTCGCCTCGGGCGACCTGAGCCACAACCTGAACTCGCTGCGCCAGGACGAACTGGGCCAACTGCAACGGGCCATGCAAAGCATGACCCTGGGCCTGCGGGAACTGATCGGTGGTATCAGCGATGGCGTCACCCAGATCGCCAGCGCCGCCGAGCAGCTGTCGTCCGTGACCGAACAGACCAGCGCCGGGGTCAACAGCCAGAAGATCGAGACCGATCAGGTCGCCACCGCCATGAACGAAATGGCTGCGACCGTACAGGAAGTGGCACGCAACGCCGAAGAGGCCTCGGAAGCCGCCGTCGCGGCGGACCAGCAGGCTCGCGAGGGCGACAAAGTGGTCGGCGAAGCCATCGCCCAGATCGAGCGCCTGGCCACTGAAGTCGGTAATTCCACGGTTGCCATGGCCGACCTGAAGCAGGAAAGCGACAAGATCGGCAGCGTACTCGACGTGATCAAATCCGTGGCCCAGCAAACCAACCTGCTGGCCCTCAACGCGGCCATCGAAGCCGCGCGAGCCGGTGAAGCCGGGCGCGGTTTCGCCGTAGTGGCCGACGAAGTACGCAGCCTGGCCCAGCGTACCCAGAAGTCCACCGAAGAGATCGAAGAGCTGATTGTCGGCCTGCAGAGCGGCACCCAGCAGGTGGCGACCATCATGGACAACAGCCGCAGCCTCACCGACAGTAGCGTCGAGTTGACCCGCCGCGCCGGCAGCGCCCTGGAAAACATCACCCGTACCGTCTCGACCATCCAGGCGATGAACTCGCAGATCGCCACCGCCGCCGAACAGCAAAGCGCCGTGGCGGAAGAGATCAACCGGAGCGTGCTGAACGTGCGCGATGTGTCGGAACAAACCTCGTCGGCCAGCGAAGAGACCGCCGCATCCAGCGCCGAACTGGCGCGCCTGGGTGTCTACCTGCAAACCCTGGTCGGTCGCTTCCGCATCTGACCGACGCTGCGCGGCGGCCGATCAAGGCCGCCGCACATTGCGAAAGTTCCTACGCAGTTATCAGCCCGCGATCACCCCGAATCGATTTAGCGTTTCTGCTCGAAGCGCTTTTTCAGATTAGGAGGTGCAGCATGTTTGCTCGACTGACCCGCTTACTGGCCAACGCCAGCATTCGTCTCAAACTCGCCCTGGGCTTTGGCCAAGTGCTGATGCTGAGCCTGATCATCGCCATGACCGGCTGGCAGGCCCTCAATGCTGTGCTTGCTCGATCAGCCAAGCTCTCGACGCTGGGGCAGCTGGCGGTTGCGGCCGAAACCATGCGTGCCGACTGCATTGTGTATCGCACCCTGACGGACACCAGCAGCCTGGGAAAAATCGGCGTAGAGATTGAAAAGATCGAACAGCATCTGGCCGTCCTCTCAAGCCGCATGGGAGACCCGGCCGACCAGCAACGCCTGGAGCAAGCCACCCGTTTGGTGACGGGTTTCAAAGCGGCTCTTGCCGAGTTGCCGACTTTGATCGAACGTCGTGAGCGCGCGCGCAGCCCCCTGCAAAACAGTGCGCTTCAGGCCAGCGACACCCTGGCCCAGTTCGCCAGTGACCTGCCCGACCAGGAAGACCAGAAAGCCCTGGATGCGATCGAAGACCTGCGCCAAGCGATGGCACTTGCCGACGACGGCACGCAAAAACCCGCGTGGGCGGCCGAGTCACTGCAAGCCTATGCCGAAGCCGTCGGCAAGGCGCTCGACGCCCTGGAGGTCGCACAGTCGGCCGTCATGGACCTGCCCGTCGATTCCGCCCAGCTCAAAGCCGACCTGGCGACCTACCGCGAGCAATTGGTGGCGCTCAAAGACGCTCAGTTCAACACCGAGACGATGCAAAACCGACTCGAACAGCACGTCGACCAGTTGCTGGAGCAAAGCGACCTACTGAGTCAGGCGCAAATCTTCAAACGTGACCGCGAGGCCAGCCAAACGCGCACTCTGCTGATCAGTGTCACCCTCGCCTGCGTAGTGCTCGGCGCCCTGACCGCCGGGTGGATCGGCCGCCAGATTGCGCTGCCGTTGCGCCAGGTGCTGGCGGTTGCCGGCCGTATCGCCAAGGGCGATCTCAGCCATGACGTGAAGGTGGAACGTCGGGATGAGGTGGGCCAGTTGCAACACAGCATCAGCCTGATGACGCGCAATTTGCGCGACCTGATCAGCGGCATCGGGGACAGCGCTGGGCAAATCGCCAGTGCCGCCGGGCAACTCACGGCCGTGACCGAACAGACCCGCGACGGGGCCAACAACCAGAAAGACGAAACCGATCAGGTCGCCACGGCCATGAATGAAATGCTCGCCACCGCCCACGAAGTCGCCCGGCACGCCGAACAAGCGTCGTTGGCGGCGAATGAGGCAGACCAGCAGGCCAGCGCCGCAGACAAGGTGGTCGCATTGGCCATTGAACAGATTGGTAACCTGGCCAGCGAAATGACCCTGTCGGGCCGGGCCATGCTGACGCTGCAGCAAGAGAGCAAAAAAATCGGCAGCGTGCTGGACGTGATCAAATCCGTGTCCCAGCAGACCAACTTGCTGGCGCTGAACGCCGCCATTGAAGCCGCACGCGCAGGCAGCGCCGGCGAAGGCTTTGCCGTGGTGGCCGACGAAGTGCGCAGCCTGGCCCAGCGCACTCAGGAGTCAGCCGAAGAAATCGAGGCGTTGATTCTGGGCCTGAATAAAGGCACCCAACAGGTGGCAGACATCATGGACAGCAGCGGCAACCTGACCGACTACAGCGTCAGCCTGACCCGCGACGCCGGCGAGGCGCTGGCGGCCATTACTCGCACGGTGTCGGTCATCCAGGAAATGAACCCGCAGATCGCCGCCGCCGCCGAACAGCAGAGCGCCGTGGTCGAAGAGATCAATCGCAGCGTGTTGAAGGTACGGGATGTGTCTGAACAAACCGCCGCCGCCAGTGAGGAGACGGCGGCGGCCAGTGTTCAACTGACAAGGCTGAGCCTGGATCTACAAACGCTGGTCGGTAAATTCAGGCTATGAGGTTTACCCCATGACCCCTTACTCAGGACCTTGGTGTTACAGGACCTGACGCAGGAACGCCTGGGCACGCGGGTCTTTCGGGCTGTCGAAGAATTCGGCCGGGGCGGCGTCTTCCAGCAACTTGCCATGGTCGAAGAACAGCACCCGGTCGGCCACTTCACGGGCAAAGCCCATTTCGTGGGTGACGCACACCATGGTCATGCCTTCCAGGGCCAGGGTCTTCATCACGTCGAGTACTTCGCCGACCATTTCCGGGTCGAGGGCCGAGGTGGGCTCGTCGAACAGCATCACCTTGGGCTCCATCGCCAGGGCGCGGGCAATCGCCACACGCTGTTGCTGGCCGCCGGACAGCCGCGAGGGGAACTCGTTGGCCTTCTGCGCAATGCCGACTTTTTCCAGCAGCGCCAGGGCCTTGGTTTCGCGCTCTTTCTTGCCGCGCTTGCGCACCACTTTTTGCGCCAGGCACAGGTTTTCCAGCACGGTCATATGGGGGAACAGGTTGAAGTGCTGGAACACCATGCCGACTTCGCGGCGATAGGCGTTCACGTCGGTTTTCGGATCAGCCAGTTGCAGACCGTCGATGCTCACCGAGCCGGAGTCGAACTCCTCCAGGCCATTGAGGCAGCGCAGGAACGTGGATTTACCCGAGCCGGACGGCCCGATCACCACCAGCACCTCACCCTTGGCCACCTGAGTGGTGACGTGGTCCACCGCGCGCACCACCTGGCCACGGGTGTCGAAGACTTTTACCAGATCGCGGACTTCAATCACTTTGGGCGAGCCTCCGCTCAAGCCGGCTGGCCATTTTCGACAGCGGCAGGTTGATCAGCAGGTACAGGCCTGCAACGCAGAACAGGATTTCAAACGGCGAGAACGAGGTGGTGATCACCTCGCGGCCGCTCTTGAGCAATTCGGTAATTGCGATCACCGACACCAGCGAGGTGTCTTTCACCAGGCTGATAAATTGCCCGGCCAGGGGCGGCAGCACGCGCTTGAATGCCTGCGGCAGCACCACATGGCGCATCGACTGGCCGGCACTCAGGCCCAGGGAACGCGCGGCTTCGTTCTGGCCACGGGTGATGGACTGCACGCCGGCGCGGACGATTTCCGCCACGTAGGCGCCGGTGAACAGCGACAGCGCGGCGATCCCGGCGAATTCCCGGGACAGGTTGAGCACCGTGCCGATAAAGAAATAGAAAATGAAGATCTGCACCAATAACGGCGTGCCGCGCACAAGTTCGACGTAGATTGTCGACAGATCGCGCAGGGTCGGGTTGCTGGACAGCCGGCACAGCCCGGTGGCCAGGCCAATAGCCAGGCCCAGGACGCCGGACACCACCGACAGCCACAGCGTGGTCCACAAGCCCCACATCAGCGGGCCCAATGCCCAATGGCGGTTCACACCGATGACATCGCCCTCGGCCACGTCATCGCCGCGCGCCACTTGCAGGCTGTTGTCGGCAACCATCACTCGTTGTTCGGTACCGGCGTCGTTGCGCAGGGTCACTTCGGCAACGTCGCCTTTGCGGACCAACTCGATGACGGTGGAGATATCCGCCGCCCGCTGAGCCTCTTCGGCCTGATAGGCAAAGTACTGCGGCACACGGTTCCAGCGCCATTCGTAGGACATCAGCGAGGTGGCGTAATACAAGGCGCCCGCCAGGCCAACCAGCACGACCACGGTCAGCAGGTGCCAGGGCCATTGGGCTTTTTTCTGTTTCATTTCAGGTTCCGGGATTGGTGTCGCCTGTGAGGCCGCTTGCGCGAGCAAGCCCGCTCCCACACTTGACCGAGTTCCAACATGAGAATGCGGTCGAATGTGAGAGCGGGCTTGCTCGCGAAGGGCGCGCCTCGGTCTAAAGCCTTATTCCATGTCCTTGAGCCACTCGGAGCTTTTGAACCACTTGTCATGGATGCGATCGTAGGTGCCGTCATTCTTGATCTGGTGCAGGAAGTTATTGATGAAGTTGACGCTGTCGTAGTCGCCCTTCTTCAGGCCAAAGGCCAATGGCTCAAACGTGAAGGGTTCGTCGAGGAACACCAGCTTGCCGTTACCCACCTTCTTCTCGGCCACCACGTTGTACGGTGCGTCGTAGACAAACGCGTCAGCCTTGCCGTTGACCACGTCCAGCACGCCTTCCTGCTCATTGTCATAGCCGTGGTACTTGGCTTTGGCGATCAACTTCTTGGCGACCATCTCACCGGTGGTGCCCAGCTTGGAGGTCAGGCGGTATTTCTCGTCGTTGAGGTCTTTGTAGGACTTGATGGTGCCTTCCAACTCTTTGCGGATCAGCAGGGTCTGGCCGACCACGATGAAGGGTTCGCTGAAATTCAGGCGCAGGTTGCGTTCCTGGGTCAGGGTCATGCCGCTGCCGATCATGTCGAACTTGCCGGTCAGGAAGGCCGGGATGATGCCGTCATAACCGGTGGACACCAGCTCCAGCTTGACGCCCATGGACTTGGCCATGGCCTTGAGGATGTCGACTTCAAAACCGATGATGTCACCGCGCTTGTCTGTCATTTCGAACGGCATGTAGGTCGGGTCCATGCCGACTTTCAATGTGCCGCGTTTGACCGCATCGTCGATGGCACCGGCCTGCGCCGCGTTGACCGCCATCAGCGCGGTGATGCCTAGCAGCAGCATCGAAAGATACTTTTTCATCATCAAATCCCCTGAACGTTTCTTATAAGATCGGCGCGCAAAAGGGCCGCACCCAGTCGGGGTGCGATGCTAACCCACTCGCTGTCTGCCACAAAGGTTTCACGGGTAATTGTTGTCGGCATATGTCGCAAAAGCCCCACAAGGGTGCAGCCAAGCGCACGAGGTAGACACCTGCCCGTATCGCGTCGGTATCGGACGGTTATGTAAGCAGTTATGACTTCGAGTCGATTTCGCCGAGCCAGGCGGTGTCCTTGAACCACTTGTCATGCAGCCGATCGTAGGTGCCGTCCTGGGCCACTTGGTTGAGGAAATGGTTGATCCAGTTGAGGCTGTCGAAATCACCTTTTTTCACGCCAAACGCCAAGGGTTCGAAGGTGAAAGGTTGCTCCAGTAAAAGCAGCGCGCTGTTTTCCGGGCGGCTCAGGGCGATCAGGTTGTAGGGCGCATCGTGAACAAACGCATCAGCCGCACCGATCACAACCTGGCGCACGCCTTCTTCCGGCGTCGCAAAGCTGCTCACCCGCGCCGCGCCCAGAAAGCGCTGCGCCGCGGACTCGCCGGTGGTGCCTTCGGTGGCAGCGATCCGGTAGCTGGCATCGTCGAGGTCTTCAACACTGGCAACTTTGCCGAGCAGGCCGGGGCGCAACAGCACGGTCTGGCCCACCACGATGAAGGAGTCACTGAAGTTCAGCGCCAGGTTGCGCTCCTGGGTAACCGTCATGCCGCTGCCGATCAGGTCGAAGTGCTTGGCCTGCAGGCCCTTTATCAGCTCGGTGTAGGGCACCGAGACCAGTTCCAGCTCCACGCCAAGGGCCTGGCTCATCACCTTGAGCAGGTCGATTTCAAAGCCGACGATGCGCCCCTGCTTATCGGTCATTTCGAAGGGGACATAGGTGGGTGTGGTGCCCACTTTGAGCACCCCGCGCCGCACCGCGTCATCGATGGCACCGGCCAGCGCCTGGCCAGTGTGAATTAATGCAACAGCGCCAAGCAGCAAGGCCGAACAATACCTTTTGATCATGGATCCCCCTGTGACCGAGTCAATTTTGGGGGGCGATCCTACCCCAGCCGCACGCAGGCAAATACGCCTCGAACGAGGGTCTTTTGTTTCGAAATAACAGAGGGTCAGAACGACAAAGAAGAGACGCAAAACGCTGTAGGACCAGCGTTTGAAACACCCCCGAGGTGAGCCCTCGGGGGTGTCTGAATCAGGCCGGTTGGGCCTGGGACGACAGCGGTTGCAGCGGCAGCAACGGCGCGTGCGGGTCGGCTTTGATCGAGTCACGCCAGGCGGCCAGCCACTCGGCATGCCCTTCGCTCCAGACCTGCTCGTGCAGGCGGCCCAGGGCCACCGGATCACTGAGCAAGGCAACGCGCTCGGCGTTGTTGAGGCCGGCAGGGCCGACTTTCAACGCATGGCGAACGCGCTCGGTACGCAGGTATTCGATCGGCTCGGCCTCACGGTGACGCGAAGTCGCCAGGGCACACGCCAGGGCGTTCTGCTGCGGGTCGACCACCGAACGCACAAACCCGTCGTGCAAGGCGTGCCAGCGGTTTTCGTGGGTGTACTTCTCGGTCGACTGCAGCGCTTGCGGCGGGTTGTATTCCTCAGGAATCAGGAACAGGCTCTCGTCGCGAGACTTGAGGCCCAGGTTCACACGGCTGGAGATCACCGATACCGGAATCGACAGCATCAGCGAACCGACGATCGGCACCAGCCACCACAGGAAGCTTGGGTTCAACCACACCACCAGCAGGGCCCACAGGAAGCCCAGCAAGGTCTGGGTCCCGTGACGCTTGAACGCCTCGCCCCAGGTGGTCGAGTCGTCGTCACGCTTGGGCGAGTTCCAGGTGGCGGCCCAGCCGAGGAACGCGGCAAGCACGAAACGGGTGTGGAAAATCATCCGCACCGGCGCCAGCAGCATGGAGAACAGCATCTCCAGCAGCATCGACATGGTGACCTTGAACTTGCCGCCGAACTCTTTCGCGCCCTTTGCCCAGATCAGGATGATGCTCAGCAGTTTAGGCAGGAACAGCAGCACGATGGTGGTGGAAAACAGCGCCACCGCCTTGTCCGGATGCCATTGCGGCCACAGTGGGTACAACTGGCGGGGTGCCATGAAGTACTGGGGTTCCATCAGGGTGTTCACCGCCAGCAAGGCCGTGGACAACACCAGGAACAGAAACCACAACGGTGCCGACAGGTACGACATCACGCCGGTCAGGAACACCGCACGGTGCACCGGGTGCATGCCTTTGACCAGGAACAGGCGGAAGTTCATCAGGTTACCGTGGCACCAGCGACGGTCACGCTTGAGTTCGTCCAGCAGGTTGGGCGGCAGTTCTTCGTAGCTGCCCGGCAGGTCGTAGGCAATCCACACGCCCCAGCCGGCACGGCGCATCAGCGCCGCTTCAACGAAGTCGTGGGACAGGATGGAGCCGGCGAACGCGCCTTTACCGGGCAAAGGCGCCAGGGCGCAGTGCTCGATAAACGGCTTCATGCGGATGATCGCGTTGTGACCCCAGTAGTGGGATTCACCCAGCTGCCAGAAGTGCAGACCGGCGGTGAACAGCGGGCCGTACACACGGGTGGCAAACTGCTGCATGCGCGCATACAGGGTGTCCATGCCCGACGCACGTGGCGCGGTCTGGATAATCCCGGCATCCGGCGTGGCTTCCATCAGGCGCACCAGGCTGGTCAGGCATTCGCCGCTCATCACGGAGTCCGCGTCGAGCACGACCATGTACTTGTAGTCACCGCCCCAACGACGGCAGAAGTCGTCCAGGTTGCCGCTCTTGCGCTTTACGCGACGGCGACGACGGCGATAGAAGATCTTGCCGAAGCCACCGGCTTCGCGGCACACGTCGAGCCAGGCTTGCTGTTCGGCGATACAAATGTCGGCGTCATTGCTGTCGCTGAGCACGAAGAAGTCGAAGCGATCGAGGTCACCGGTGGCGGCCACCGATTCGAACGTCGCCCGCAGGCCGGCGAATACACGCGGCACGTCTTCGTTGCAGATCGGCATCACCAGCGCGGTACGCGCCTCTTTCGGAATCGGCTCGTCGCCGGCACTTTTACCGGAGATGCGGTATTTATCGTGACCGGTGAGCAGTTCAAGAAAGCCCATCAAGGCCGTCCAGAAACCCGCCGACACCCAGCAGAACAAAATCCCGAACATGATCAGGATGCTGGTTTGCAGGGCGTAAGGCAGAACCTGGGTAGCCGTTTGCAGCAGGGTCTGGTTGCGGATCTCGTCGAAGTCGACCAGCGACCAGCCCTGGTACGGCATGATGCCTTTCATGTACCAGCCGGCCACGATGGTCTGGCCGAGCATCAGCACCAGCAGGATGTAACGACGGATCGAACCGACCGTACGCCAGCGCGCGGCCGGCAATACGCGTTCATCCTTCGGTGGTTTGGGCGGGTTGCTGCGGCCGGTGATACGACGCCAGCCACGCACCAGGATGTTGGTGCGCCACGGCTCCGGTACCACGCGAGTGCGACGAATCGGCGGCGTGGCCTTGAGGCACACACGGCCGCTCGCGTCGAGCGCGAGCATTTCGGCGTCTTGCAACTCTTCGGCCGTGCTGAGGTTCAACCGGCTGCCAACCGACGCTTGGGCGGCGTCGGCTGGCGCATCGAAGGTCGATGACGACAACCGCTCGTGCAACTCGCTGAAGGATGCGCAGCCCGCCAATTCGGCACGCTGCTCAGCGGTCATCGGTAGATGCGCCAGATACTCGGAGAGCGTCTCTGGCCGGGCTTGAGAATTACTCATCGGCAGGCAACTGATAGCTCCAGGTTTCGGTCAGGACTTGCTCGGTCTTGATCGGCTCCGGTGTGGCTGGGGCAGCTTCTGGCTGCTTGGCTTCCTTGTCTTTCGCGTCTTTCTTGGCCTGTTTCTCGTGCTGCTTGGCCAAGACCTTGTCGGCCTTGAGCACCTGGGTAGAAACATGCTCAGGCTCGGCCTGGGGAACGTCCTGCACCAGGGCCGCACGCATTTCGGTCGGTTTGCTTGCGTCCTTGATCTTCATGCGCAGGGTCAGGCGCCAGCCTTTGGTGTGTTCGTTGTAACGCACGCTGTTTTCCACCAGTTCAGCGTTGTCACCCACGCTCACCTGGCTGCGCACCGGGGCGTCCGGCAGCAGTCGCTTCAGGGCCGGGCCCTCGAAATCGACCAGGTAAGCCACGCTGCCGTCCGGCTGACGGATCAGGTTGGATTGCTTCACATCGCCAGTGGAACGCAAGGTCTGCTTGACCCAGGCGCTGTCCGGCGAGTGGAACGCGGCGTCGTCGAGGGTCCAGTGCAGGCGGTAGGCCACTTCGAGCGGCTGACCGACTTCCGGCAATTTCTCCGGGCTCCAGAAGGCAACGATGTTGTCGTTGGTTTCATCGGCGGTCGGGATCTCGACCAGGTCGACGGAACCCTTGCCCCAGTCGCCTTCAGGCTCGATCCAGGCGCTTGGACGCTTGTCGTAGTTGTCGTCCAGGTCTTCGTAGTGGCTGAAGTTGCGGCCACGTTGCAGCAGGCCGAAACCGCGCGGGTTTTCCACGCTGAAATTGCTCACCGACAGGTGTTTCGGGTTGTTCAGCGGGCGCCAGATCCACTCGCCGTTGCCGGCATGAATCGACAGGCCACTGGAGTCATGCAACTCGCGACGGTAGTTGAGCACCTTGGACGGCTGGTTCGCGCCGAACAGGAACATGCTGGTCAGCGGGGCAACGCCCAGCTTGCTGACCTTGTCGCGCAGGAACATCTGGGATTTGACATCGACAACCGTGTCGGTACCCGGGCGCAGGATCAGGCGATAAGCGCCGGTCGCGCGTGGCGAATCCAACAGGGCAAAGATCACCAGGTGCTTGTCACCCGGTTTTGGACGCTCGATCCAGAACTCGGTGAAGCGCGGGAATTCTTCGCCGGACGGCAGCGCAGTGTCGATTGCCATGCCACGCGCGGACAGGCCATACACCTGGTCCTTGCCGACAACGCGGAAATAGCTCGCGCCGAGCATGGTCATGATTTCGTCTTGCTTGTCGTTCTTGTTGATCGGGTACAGCACACGAAAGCCGGCATAACCCAGCTGTTCGGTGGCTTTAGGATCAAACTTCACGTCACCGAAATCGAAACGCGACGGGTCGTATTTGATTTCCTGGACGCTGTCAGCGGTGACTTCGTTGATTTTCACCGGTGTATCAAAGTGCATACCCTGGTGATAGAAGGACAGCTTGAACGGGGTGTTCTGATCGGCCCATTCGGCTTTTTCGTTGCGGAAACGAATCTTCTGGTAGTCCGCGAACTTCATTTCACGGAATTCGTTCGGCAGATTGCTGCGCGGAGCTTCGTACTTCTGCCCGGCCAGCTCTTTTGCCTTGGCCGACACATCATCCAGACTGAATGCCCACAGTTGACCCGCGCCGAACAGGCAAAACAGGGCAGAGCCCGTCACCAGTGCGTTTCGTAACCGTTTGGCAGACAATTTTGGTGCATTACAGGGACTAACAATCACGAGCAACCCTCGCCGAAAACAGATCAAAAAACCAACGGCCAGCTATCTATATGCCAGGTTGGCGAGCATTGTTCCGACTCCCATGGGTCAAAATGATTCCCCAATGGTTGTCGGACAAGTCTCTACCTAAGTCAAAAATGGACCAAACAACGCTGATCCCCGTAGCGCGCGATTATCTAGTAGCCCGCGAGACAACGCATCAGGGGCAACGAAGTATTTGTAGCGAAAACCTGCGTTTTTAGGCATTAAAAGTCGTTTTTAATACATTCACGTCTGTAAGAGAAAGGTCACAGGGCCATCATTGACCAAATGCACCTGCATATCGGCGCCAAAACGCCCCGACGCCACCTTGCCATGCAATTGTTGCGCTTGTAACAACAGGTGCTCAAAAAGCGCCTCTCCCAAGGCCGGCGGTGCGGCTTTCGAGAAACTTGGCCGCAGCCCGCTCTTGGTGTCCGCCGCCAGGGTGAACTGCGACACCAGCAGCAAACCGCCGTCGATATCCTTGAGCGACAGGTTCATCTTGCCTTGGTCATCGCTGAACACTCGGTAGTTCAGCAATTTGTGCAGCAGCTTATCGGCGCTCTCCGGGGTATCTGAAGGTTCGACCGCCACCAGCACCAGCACCCCCTGGTCAACCGACCCGATGACTTCGCCCGCCACCTCGACCCGGGCGCCACGCACCCGCTGTAACAAACCTTTCATGCTTCTTCAGGCGGAAGATCAAGCAGGCGCCGTGCCATCTCGCTGGTCGCACGGACCAATGCATCGGTGATGCCAGGCTCGGAGGCCGCATGGCCCGCCTCGCGAATTACCTGCAGCTCGCTGTTCGGCCAAGCTTGATGCAGCTCCCAGGCGTTATCCAGCGGGCAGATCATATCGTAGCGGCCGTGGATGATTACGCCAGGCAGATGGGCGATCTTGTGCATATCGCGGATCAGTTGGTTGGGCTCAAGGAATGAGTTGTTGGTGAAGTAGTGGCACTCGATACGCGCGATGGACAGGGCGCGCTGCGGCTCGGAAAACCGCTCCACATGCTGCGGGCTCGGGCACAGGCCCAGCATGCGACCTTCCCACCCGGACCAGGCTTTGGCGGCGTGCATCTGCGCGATCTGGTCGTTGCCGGTGAGGCGCTTGTGGTAGGCGGCGATCATGTCGTGGCGCTCTTCCGGTGGGATCGGCGCGAGGTAATCCTGCCAGTAGTCCGGGAACAGACGGCTCGCGCCCTCCTGGTAGAACCAATGGATGTCCTGCGGGCGGGCGAGGAAAATGCCCCGCACGATCAGGCCGTGTACACGCTCCGGATGGGTTTGCGCGTAGGCCAGGGACAGGGTCGAGCCCCAGGAACCGCCGAACAGCACCCACTTTTCGATGCCCAGGTGCTCGCGGATGCGCTCAAGGTCGGCGACCAGGTCCCAGGTGGTGTTGTTTTCCAGGCTGGCGCGGGGGGTGGAACGCCCGCAGCCACGCTGGTCGAAGGTGACGATGCGGTACAGGTTCGGGTCGAAATAGCAGCGGCTCTGGGCATCACAACCGGAACCAGGGCCACCATGGATGAATACGACGGGCAAGCCTTCGGGAGAGCCACTTTCATCGACGTACAGCGTGTGGGTGTCATCGACTGCCAGATCGTGCCGGGCGTAGGGTTTGATCTGCGGGTACCAAGTCTGCATTGCGCGCTCCGTAGGGGTTCGGGTTCATCCCTGGGGGGACATCTTTTATTGTGCCGTCCGGCACTATAAACCCGAATTGTGCAATGAGCATGTCCTTGCGCACTCAGACCTGTGTCAGCTCGCGCCTGTTCGGCCTCCCTTACCGGTAGCGGTTTTGCCCCCAAGCCAACAAACCCTCCAGCAATTGCTTAAGCACCACCCGAGTCGGCTCGGCCAGGTCAGGTCGATAGCGAAACGGCTCCATTTCTTCCATATAGGTGCTTTGACACAACTCCAGCTGCACCGCATGAATATCCTGCGCCGGGTTGCCGTAGTGCCGGGTGATGTGGCCGCCCTTGAAGCGCCCGTTCAGCACATGGGTGTACGGGGGATGCTGGGCGCAGATGGCTTCCAACTGACTGGCCAA
Organism: Pseudomonas asgharzadehiana; assembly: GCF_019139815.1. Taxonomy (NCBI): domain Bacteria; kingdom Pseudomonadati; phylum Pseudomonadota; class Gammaproteobacteria; order Pseudomonadales; family Pseudomonadaceae; genus Pseudomonas; species Pseudomonas asgharzadehiana. The sequence continues at coordinate 621,744 of NZ_CP077079.1, read as the reverse complement.
TTCCGGGTCACAGGCGACGCCGTTGAAGGTGCCGAGGTTGAAGTCCGGTAATTTGCCTTCGAACAGGTGCGGGATCACCGAACGGATCGAGTGGGCGTCAAACAGCAGCGCGTAACCGAACTCAGCCTTGAGGCGTGCCAGTTCTTCCTGCAGTTGGCGGTGATACGGGCCCCAGATTTTTTGCAGGTAGCTGGCACGTTCCTCCTCGGAGGGCGCCTGCCCTTCACGGAACAACGGCACGCCGTCAAACAGCGTCTGCGGATAGAGGCCGGTGGTGGCACCGGCATAGAGCGGTTTGTTATCGGAGGGCCGGTTCAAGTCGATGACAAACCGTGAGTACTGTGCCGAGAGCGTGCTGGCGCCCAGCTCTTCGGCAAAGTCATATAACCGCGGGATATGCCAGTCCGTATCCGGCAGGCTTTGCGCCTCGGCAATCAGCCCGGCCTCGACCGCAGGGGTAAGGCGCAGCCCGGCGTGGGGCATGCTGATTAGCAGCGGCACACGGCCTTGTTTGAAATTCAGAACCTTATCCACAGCAATGCTCCTTAAACGGTGACGTCGACGCCATGGCGCACGACGCGTTTATCCAGTTCGCCGCCCAGCCAGTAGGCCAGGTCGGCGGGGCGATCGATCTGCCAGGCGACAAAGTCGGCAACCTTGCCCACTTCCAGCGAACCGTGGGTGTCGCCCATGCCCAACGCGGTCGCCGCATGTTGCGTGGCGCCGGCCAGGGCTTCTTCCGGGGTCATTCGGAACAGGGTGCAGGCCATGTTCAACATCAGGCGCACCGACAGCGCCGGCGAGGTGCCAGGGTTGAGGTCGCTGGCGATGGCGATCTTCACGCCGTGCTTGCGCAACGCGTCCATCGGCGGCAACTGGGTTTCACGCAGGAAGTAAAACGCACCCGGCAGCAAGACCGCGACGGTGCCGGCGGCGGCCATGGCGATGGCATCTTCTTCAGTCATGAATTCCAGGTGGTCCGCCGACAACGCCTGGTAACGCGCCGCCAAGCTGGAGCCGTGCAGCGACGACAGTTGCTCGGCGTGCAGCTTCACCGGCAGGCCCAGTTGCCGCGCAACCTGGAAGACTCGCTCCACCTGCTCGGTGGAAAACGCCAGGTATTCGCAGAACGCATCCACCGCATCCACCAGCCCTTCAGCCGCCAGCGCCGGAAGCATCTCGTTGCAGATGTGCTCGATGTAATCGTCGGCATGGTCCTTGTACTCGGGCGGTAACGCATGGGCCGCCAGGCAGGTGGCGCGCACGCTGACCGGCAACGCTTCACCCAGGCGACGAGCCACGCGCAGCATCTTGCGTTCGTTGGCCAGGTCCAGGCCGTAGCCGGACTTGATCTCCACGGTGGTCACGCCATCACGCAGCAAACTGCGCAGGCGCTTGTGCGCGCCGGCAAACAGTTCGTCTTCGGTGGCAGCGCGGGTGGCACGCACGGTGCTGGCAATACCGCCGCCCTGGGCCGCGATCTCGGCGTAGCTCACGCCCTGAAGGCGTTGCTCGAATTCGCCGCTGCGATTGCCGCCGAACACCGTGTGGGTGTGGCAGTCAATCAGCCCGGGGGTGACCCACGCGCCTTGCAGGTCGTGCCGTTGGGCGTAATCCGCCACCGGTACTTCGCTGCGCGGGCCGATCCACTCAATCAGCGAGCCGGCAGTGACCATGGCGGCATCCTCGATGATCGAGTAGTTGCCGCCTGCCATGGTTGCGACGTGGCAGTGTTGCCAAAGGGTTTTCATCAACGCCTCCCTAAGTTATCGATGAGACACAGCCGGTTCGTAATGGACCCTGGCCGCTTGCCCGGCGGCGGGTTTTACCCACAGCAGGTAGGCAACGACCAACAGCACGATCCACACGGCACCGACCAGCAAGGCAGCCTGGGTGTCGGGGAAGTAACCGAGCACGCCAAACACGAACAGCATGAAAACAATGGCCGCTGCCGGTGCATAGGGCCAGAACGGCACCGGGAATGCCAGTTCGGCGACCTGTGCCTTGGTCATCGAGCGGCGCATCGCGACTTGGGTGACCAAAATCATCAGCCATACCCACACCGTGGCGAACGTCGCGATGGAGGCGATCACCAGGAACACGTTTTCAGGGATCACATAGTTGAGCACCACACCGCCCAGCAGCGCCGCGCCCATCACCACCACGGTCATCCACGGCACGCCCTGCCTGGACAACCGCGCAAAGCCCTTGGGCGCCTGCCCTTGCTGGGCCAGGCCGTACATCATGCGGCCAGCGCCGAAGATGTCGCTGTTGATGGCCGAGACCGCCGCCGAGATCACCACAATATTGAGGATGGTCGCCGCCGAACCGATGCCCAGGTTGCTGAAGATCTGCACGAACGGGCTGCCCTGGCTGCCGATCTGCGGCCATGGGTAGATGGCCATCAGCACAAACAGCGTCAGCACGTAGAACAAGAGAATGCGCAGCGGCACGGCATTGATCGCCTTGGGGATCACCCGTTGCGGGTCCTTGGCTTCACCGGCGGTGATGCCGATGATTTCGATGCCGCCGAACGCGAACATCACCACCGCGAACGAAGCGATCAGGCCGCCGACGCCATTGGGCATGAACCCACCGTGGGCCCACAGGTTGCTCAGGCCGACGGCCTGGGTTTCGCCCGCCGAATGGATGCCGAACAGCATGATGCCAAAGCCGCCGAGGATCATCGCGACAATCGCGCCGACCTTGAGCAGCGACAGCCAGAATTCCATCTCGCCAAAGACCTTGACGTTGCACAGGTTCAGGCCGCCGATCAGGAACACGATACCGAGCACCCAGACCCAACGCGCCACCTCGGGAAACCAAAAGCCCATGTAGATACCGAACGCGGTGACGTCGGCCAGGCAGACGATGATCATTTCAAACGCGTAGGTCCACCCCAGGATAAAACCGGCCATAGGCCCCAGATAGGTGCTGGCGTACTGGCCGAAGGAGCCGGCCACTGGGTTGTGCACGGCCATCTCGCCAAGGGCGCGCATCACCATGAACACCGCGGCACCGCCGATCAGGTAGGCCAGCAGCACGGCGGGGCCGGCCATCTGGATGGCCGAGGCGGAGCCGTAGAACAGCCCGGTGCCGATCGCCGACCCCAGTGCCATGAAGCGAATATGTCGGGCGCTCAGCCCGCGTTTCAAAGCCTTTTCTTGCTGGTGCATTTCTCGTCCCTATTATTTTTATCCTGAGAAAATTAAAAGCCACGCGCGTGACAACGGCTATTTCCGTGGTGAGCAGGCCTGCTCACCACAGAAGTGCCAGGGTGCCTTACAGGCTCGGCAGCAGCTCGGCCGGCACCAGCTCATTCAGGCAGCGGCTGGCGAGCAGTTCGCTGGCGGCGATGATGTCCGGGGCGAAGAAGCGGTCCTTTTCATAGAACGCCACTTTGTCACGCAGGATGCCGCGGGCCTTTTCCAGCTTGGGCGAGGTTTTCAGGCCTTCGCGCAGGTCCAGGCCCTGGCATGCCGCCAGCCATTCGACGGCCAGGATGCCACGGGTGTTCTCGGCCATTTCCCACAGGCGCTTGCCCGCAGCCGGGGCCATCGACACGTGGTCTTCCTGGTTGGCGGAGGTCGGCAGGCTGTCGACGCTATGGGGATGGGCCAGTGCCTTGTTCTCGCTGGCCAATGCGGCTGCGGTGACCTGGGCGATCATGAAACCGGAGTTCACGCCGCCATTGCCGACCAGGAACGGCGGCAGTTGCGACATGTGCTTGTCCATCATCAACGAGATGCGACGCTCACTGAGCGAGCCGATTTCGGCGATGGCCAGCGCCATGTTGTCAGCCGCCATGGCCACCGGTTCGGCGTGGAAGTTGCCGCCGGAGATCACGTCACCTTCGGCCGCGAAGACCAACGGGTTATCCGACACGGCGTTGGCTTCGACCACCAGCACCTCGGCAGCCTGGCGCAATTGGGTGAGGCAGGCGCCCATCACTTGTGGCTGGCAGCGCAGGGAGTACGGGTCTTGAACCTTGTCGCAGTTCTGGTGCGACTGCGAGACCTGGCTGCTTTCGCCGAGCAGATCGCGGTAGGCGGCGGCCGAATCGATCTGCCCACGCTGGCCACGGGCGGCGTGAATGCATGCGTCGAACGGCGAGCGCGAACCGAGCACCGCTTCCACGGTGAGGCCGCCACACGCCAGGGCGCCGGCGAACAGGTCTTCGCCTTCGAACAGGCCGCGCAAGGCATAGGCCGTGGAGACCTGGGTGCCGTTGAGCAGCGCCAGGCCTTCTTTGGCGGCCAGGGTCAGCGGCGTGAGGCCGGCGACTTTCAGCGCTTGCGTCGCCTCCAGCCATTCACCTTTGTAGCGCGCCTTGCCTTCGCCGAGCAGTACCAAGGACATGTGGGCCAACGGCGCCAGGTCACCGGAAGCGCCCACCGAGCCTTTCAACGGAATATGCGGGTACACCTCGGCATTGATCAGCGCGATCAACGCATCGATCACCTGCCGACGAATCCCCGAAAACCCACGGCTCAAGCTGTTGACCTTGAGCACCATGACCAGCCGCACCAGCGCATCGCTGATCGGCTCGCCGACGCCGGCGGCATGGGACAGCACTAGGGAGCGCTGCAGGTTTTCCAGGTCTTCGCTGGCGATGCGGGTGGACGCAAGCAAGCCGAAACCGGTGTTGATGCCATAGGCCGTGCGGTTCTCGGCGAGAATCTGCTCCACGCACGCAACGCTGGCTTCGATCTGGGCCGTGGCGCTGTCATCCAGGCTGAGGGTTACCGGCTGCTGGTAGATGGCACGCAGTTGGGCGAGGCTCAATTGGCCTGGAATCAGGTTTAGCGCAGTCACATTCGTTCTCCTTGTGAATTATTTTTTTTGAATACGTACTTAGTGCAAATTCGGTAGTGCGGTGTCTTTGAGCAATGTGGCGGCCGCCGCGATATCCGGCGCCAGCCAGCGGTCTTCTGCATAGGCCGGCACGACCTCACGCAGCAGGCGCCAGGCGCGGTCGGTGCCGACGCCAAAGCGCTGGCTCTTGAGGAACTCGAACGCCTGGGCCGCCAGCAGATATTCGATGGCAAGAATCTGGGTAACGTTGGCCAATACCTGGTGCAGCTTGAGCGCGGCGTTGGTGCCCATGCTCAGGTGGTCTTCCTGCAGGCCCGAGGTGACGAAGTTGTCGAGTACCGCCGGCTGCGCCAACTGGCGGTTTTGCCCGCACAGCGAAGCAGCGACGTACTGCACGATCATCATTCCGGAATTGACCCCGGGGTGACTCACCAGGAACGCCGGCAAACCGCTGACGTGCGGGTTGATCAAACGGTCCAGGCGACGTTCGGCCACCGAGCCGATTTCGGCCATGGCAATGGCGAGCATATCGGCGGCCAGCGCCACGGACTGGCCGTGCGGGTTGGCCTGGGACACCACGCGGTAATGGGCCGGGGTGCCGAGCACCAGCGGGTTGTCGGTGGCACTGTTGAGTTCGGTCTCGATCTGACGCGTGGCGTGTTCCACCTGGTCACGCGCGGCGCCGTGGATCTGCGGGATCGAACGGATGCTCAAGGCGTCCTGGGTGCGAATGCCTTGGCTGCCGGCGATCACTTCGCTGCCATCGAGCAGCGCCCGCAGGTTGCTGCCGACGAGCTGCATGCCGGGGTGCGGTTTGAGGGCGATGATCTGTGCATCGAACGCGTCGATCTGACCGCGCTGGGCCTCGAAGCTCATGGCGCCGATCACGTCGGCCCATTGCAGCAAGTGATGGGCGTCGGCCAGGGCCAGGCAGCTCAGGCCAGTCATGCACGGCGTGCCGTTGACCAGGCACAGGCCGTCCTTGGCGCCGAGTACCACAGGCGGTAAACCTTCGGCTTGCAATGCGTGCTGCGCCGAAACGACCTGGCCGCGATAGCTCACGTTGCCCACACCCAGCAAGGCCACGCCGACATGGGCCATGTGGGTCAGGTAACCCACCGAGCCCTGGGAGGGCACTTGCGGCGTGATGCTGTGATTCAGCAGGGCCAGCAAGGCCTGCACCACCTGCGGGTGTACGCCGGACTTGCCGTGGCTGTAGTTGATGACCGCCGCGCAGATGATCGCGCGGGTTTGCTCATCGCTGAGTACCGGGCCAACGCCACAGGCATGGCTGAGCAAGGTATTGCGCGACAGCTGGCTGAGTTGCTCGCCTTCGAGCGAGACATTGCACAGCGCGCCCAGGCCGGTATTCACGCCGTAGGCGCGTTCGCCGCTGCTGACGATGCGCTGCACGATGGCCTGGGCATTGTCGATGCGCGCCCAGGCCTGGCCCGAGAGTTCGAGCGCCGCGCCGTGGCGGGCGACGGCGACTACGTCCTGCCAGCGCAAGGGCGTATCGGCGATGATGATTTTTGCTGCCTGGGACATGGTTGACCTCTTCATATTCTCTACAGCTTTGCCGGCCTCATCGGGAGCAAGCCCCCGATGAGGCCAGTAGCCCCACCACAAAACCTGGATCAGACCACCGCCGCCCGCCGCTGAACAAACCGGTCCACATATTCATCCGCCGGCGAATGCAGGATCTCCCGCGGCGTGCCGACCTGGATCAGCTTGCCGTCCTTGAGGATGGCAATGCGGTTGCCTATGCGTACGGCCTCATCGAGGTCGTGGGTGATAAATACGATGGTCTTGTGCAGGGTCTTTTGCAGCTCCAGCAACTGGTCCTGCATCTCGGCGCGGATCAGCGGGTCGAGGGCGCTGAAGGCTTCGTCCATCAGGATGATGTCGGTATCGGCCGCCAAGGCACGGGCCAGGCCGACGCGCTGGCGCATGCCGCCGGAAAGCTGGTGCGGGTATTTGTTTTCGTAGCCCTTGAGGCCCACGGTTTCGATCCAGTGCAACGCGCGTTCGGCGCACACCTGTTTGGTTTCGCCACGCACCTTGAGGCCGTAGGCAACGTTGTCGAGCACGGTTTTGTGCGGCAACAGGCCGAAACTCTGGAACACCATGCTGATTTTGTGCCGACGAAATTGGCGCAGGGCGTCCATGTCCAGCTGCAGGATGTCTTCGCCGTCCACCAGGATCGCGCCGCTGGTGGGGTCGATCAGGCGGTTGAAGTGGCGCACCAGGGTGGATTTGCCGGAGCCCGACAGGCCCATGATCACAAAGATCTCACCGGTATCGATGCTCAGGGACAGATCGTTCACGCCAACCACACAACCGGTCTCGGCCAACACCTGGTCCTTGGTCTTGCCCTGGCCAACCAGCGCCAGCGCTTCTTGGGAACGGTTGCCGAAAATCTTGAAGACGTTTTTGACTTCGATTTTGCTGACGGTAGTCATTTGTTCGCCTCATGCCGTGGACGACCATAGGCCTGGGTAATGCGGTCGATGACCACTGCAAGAATCACGATTGCCAGCCCGGCCTCAAGGCCACGGCCGACGTTCAGCGTCTGGATGCCGACCAGGACGTCTTCACCCAAGCCACGGGCGCCGATCATCGAGGCAATCACCACCATCGACAGCGCCATCATGGTGGTCTGGTTGATGCCGGCCATGATGCTCGGCAGCGCCAACGGCAGTTGTACGCCGAACAGTTGCTGCCAGCGGTTGGCGCCGAAGGCGTTGATGGCTTCCATGACTTCGCCGTCGACCTGGCGAATCCCCAGGTCGGTGAGGCGAATCAAGGGCGGTGCTGCGTAGATCACCGTGGCGAAAATCGCCGGGACTTTGCCCAGGCCGAACAGCATCAGCACCGGGATCAGGTACACGAAACTGGGCATGGTTTGCATGATGTCGAGCAGCGGCATCAGCACCGAACGCAGACGATTGCTGCGCGCCGACAGGATGCCCAGCGGAATGCCGATCAGCACCGAGATCACCGTGGCGACCATCATCAGCGCCAGGGTTTGCATCAGCTTGTCCCACAGGCCAACCGCGCCCACCAGGAACAGCAGGCCGACAATTACCGCAGTGGTCAGTACTTTGCGCGTGGCGTGCCAGGCAATGCCGCCGACAATCGCCAGCATCAGCCACCACGGCGCTGCGCGCAGCAGGCCTTCCAGGTTGACGATGGCCCACAGCAGCGTGTCGGAGATGTGCCGGAACACATCGCCGTAATTGGTGACCAGTGAATCCACCCAACCGTTGACCCAGTCGGCGATGGAAAACGTAAAACTCTCAGGAAACATAGCGTGCTCTCGATCCAGTGGGTTGTAGCCAGGCGCCCGGCCACCCCTCAGGGTAGCCGCGCACACTTGACCTACAAGGCCGCGTCGATTTTCTTGGCTGCGTCTTCACTGACCCAGGCGTGCCAGACTTCAGGATGTTCCTTGAGGAAAACCTTCGCCAATTTCGGCGAGTCGATTCGCTCTTTGGCCATGCGCCCCAGGTTCTGGTTCAGCAGGTCGATCGGCAGGTTGACCTTCTCCAGCACGGCCACCAGTTCCGGGGCTTGCTCGTGGAAAGTCTTGGACAGGCCGACCTTGATGCTCACGGTCTTGTCCACACCGGGTTTTTCTTCGAGTTTGACCAGGTCGACCTGGCCCATCAGCGGGGTAGGCGACCAGTAGTAGAACAGGATCGGCTCGCCACGCTTGTAGCTCGACAGCACCGCCGCATCCAGCGCCGGGCCGGTGCCTGGGCGGAAGTTGGTGTAGCTGCTTTCCAGGCCATAGCTTTTGAGCATTTCGCTGTTGTCGAGCTCGCAGGTCCAGCCGGCCGGGCAGTTATAGAAACGGCCTTTGGAGGGTTCTTCCTGGTCTTTGAACACCGAGGCGTATTTGGCTAGGTCAGCGATGTTTTTCAGGTCCGGCGCCTTGGCTGCAAGCTTGCGCTTGGCGTCGCCTTCGATTACGTAGCGCGGCACGTACCAACCTTCAATCGCACCCACCACCGGCGCGCCGACGCCGACGACTTTGCCGGCCTTCTCGGCCTTGTTCCAGACTTCGCTGCGGCCCACCCATTCTTCGGCAAACACTTGGATGTCGTTGCTGCTCAGGGCATTTTCCATGGTGATGGAGTTACCCGGCAGGCTGTCGGTTTTACAGTCGTAGCCTTTTTCCAGCACGGTTTGCAGGATGTCCGTGAGCAACATGCCGCTTTCCCAGTTCAGGCCGGCGAATTTCACCGGTTTGCCGGACTCGCACCACCCCGCCGCCTGGGCGCCGGCGCTGGCCAGCAAGCCCGCAGAAAGCAAGGTGGTGAGCAGGGTCTTATGCATTTTCATTGTGTGACGCTCCCAATCATGAAATGGATTACGGCAGTCAAAAGGCGTCCTGCCTTGTCCACGTCCTGTCAGGCCTGCGCCGCAGCGCGACCGGCTCCGCTTGTTTTCGTGGCTACAGCGCTGTCCTGCTCGACCGGCAGGATCAGTTGATCGGGCACGCTGGCGTGCCATTTTTTCGCACACAGGTAATACAGGGCGGCGGGAAGCACCAGGCCGATGATCCAGGAGATATCCACGTCACCCAACGCGGCCACCAGAGGCCCTGTGTAGAACTTGGTAGAGATGAACGGCAACTGCACCAGCACGCCGAACACATACACGCTGATACCCAGCGCGTTCCAGCGGCCGTAGCGACCGTTCGGATCGGCCAACGCCGGCACGTCATAGCGCTCGCGGGTGATGCAGTAGTAATCCACCAGGTTGATCGCGCTCCATGGCGTGAAGAACGCCAGCAGGAACAGGATGAAAGATTTGAACGCCCCCAGGAACGAGTGCTGGCCGAGCAAGGCAATCAGGGTCGCCGTACCGACGATGGCCAACACGAACACCAGGCGCTGCAGGCGCGTGACCTCCAGCCGACCACGAAAGCCGCTGATGATGGTCGCGATGCACATGAAGCTGCCATAGGAGTTAAGCGTCGAGATGGTGACCTTGCCGAACGCAATGCTGAAATACAGCAGGGCAGCGGTAGCACCTGTACCACTCAGGCCCACGATGTAAGCCACCTCGTGACCGGCGAATTGCCCATTGGACATGGCGGCGGCAAACACACCGAGAATCATCGCCACCTGCGCGCCGATGACCGAACCCGCGCCGGCGGCCAGAAAGGTTTTCACCGAGGACGTATTGCTTGGCAGGTAGCGTGAATAGTCCGCCACATAAGGGCCGAACGCGATTTGCCAGGAGGCCGCGAGCGACACCGCCAGCAGGAAACTGCTCCAACTGAAATGGCGGATCTGCAGGAGTGCGCCCACGTCGGTCTGGCTCATCAGGCGGCTGAACAGGTACACAAAGGCAATCACCCCAACCACGCTGGCGACGCGCCCGATGAAGTGGATCACCCGGTAGCCAAGCACCGTGACCAGCACGATGACACTGGCGAAGATCAGGATGCCAACGCTGTCGCTGACGCCAAACAACTGGCCCAGCGCCTGGCCGGAAAGCACCGTGCCGGTTGCGGTGAACCCCAGGTACATCAGACACACCAGCACGATCGGAATGGCCGCGCCATACACGCCAAATTGCACGCGACTGGAGATCATCTGCGGCAGGCCAAGCTTGGGCCCTTGCGCCGCATGCAAGGCCATGACGCCGCCGCCGATCAGTTGGCCGACCAACAGACCGATCAGCGACCAGAACACATCACCGCCCAGCACCACGGCCAGGGCGCCGGTGACAATCGCGGTGATTTGCAGGTTGGCCCCCATCCACAGGGTGAACTGACTCAAGAGACGACCATGTCTTTCCGCTTCCGGGATGTAGTCGATCGAACGCCTTTCGATCAACGGGGTGGTGTCGTTTGCAGCCATGGGTATTCAACCTCTGATGGATTGTCTACAGATCCAGTGTGGGAGGGGGCTTGCTCCCTCCCACATTGGGTTATTTGATCATTGGGAGATTGAGGCCCTGCTCCTTGGCGCAGTCGATGGCGATCTGGTAACCGGCGTCTGCGTGACGCATCACCCCGGTCGCCGGGTCGTTGTGCAACACGCGCGCAATCCGCTCGGCCGCTTCGTCGGTGCCGTCACACACGATGACCATGCCCGAATGTTGCGAGAAGCCCATGCCGACGCCACCACCGTGGTGCAGCGAGACCCAGGTCGCGCCGCTCGCAGTGTTGAGCAAGGCGTTAAGCAGCGGCCAGTCGGACACGGCGTCGGAGCCGTCCTGCATGGATTCGGTTTCGCGGTTGGGGCTGGCGACCGAGCCGGAGTCGAGGTGATCGCGGCCGATGACCACCGGTGCCGAGAGCTCGCCGCTGCGTACCATTTCGTTGAACGCAAGGCCCAGCTTGGCGCGCTGGCCCAAGCCGACCCAACAAATGCGCGCCGGCAAGCCCTGGAAGCTGATGCGCTCGCGGGCCATGTCCAGCCAATTGTGCAGGTGGGCGTCGTCGGGGATCAGTTCTTTGACTTTGGCGTCGGTCTTGTAGATGTCCTGCGGGTCGCCGGACAGCGCCGCCCAACGGAACGGGCCGATACCACGGCAGAACAGTGGGCGGATATACGCCGGTACGAAACCTGGGAAATCAAAGGCGTTTTCCACGCCTTCTTCCTGGGCCATCTGGCGAATGTTGTTGCCGTAGTCGAAGGTCGGGATGCCTTGTTTCTGGAATTCCAGCATGGCCTTGACGTGCACGGCCATCGACTGTTTGGCCGCCTTGATCACGGCAGCCGGCTCGGTCTTGGCGCGGGCGCGGTATTCGTCCCAGGTCCAGCCGGCCGGCAGGTAACCGTTGAGCGGGTCGTGGGCGCTGGTCTGGTCGGTGACCATGTCCGGGCGCACGCCGCGCTTGACCAGCTCCGGCAAAATTTCTGCCGCGTTACCCAACAGGGCGATCGAGATGGCCTTGCCTTCCTGGGTGTACTTGGCGATGCGGGCCAAGGCGTCGTCGAGGTCAGTGGCTTGCTCGTCGACATAGCGGCTGGCCAGGCGGAAATCGATGCTGACCTGCTGGCACTCGATGTTCAGCGAGCACGCACCGGCCAGGGTTGCAGCCAGAGGTTGCGCCCCGCCCATGCCGCCGAGGCCGGCGGTGAGTACCCAGCGACCTTTGAGGTTGCTGTCGTAATGCTGGCGACCGGCCTCGACGAAGGTTTCGTAGGTGCCTTGCACGATGCCTTGGCTGCCGATGTAGATCCAGCTGCCAGCGGTCATCTGGCCGTACATGGCCAGGCCCTTGGCATCCAGTTCGTTAAAGTGTTCCCAGCTCGCCCAGTGCGGCACCAGGTTGGAGTTGGCGATCAGCACGCGCGGCGCATTGCTGTGGGTCTTGAACACGCCGACCGGCTTGCCCGATTGCACCAGCAGGGTTTCGTCGTCGTTCAGATGGGTGAGGCTCTCGACGATCTGGTCGTAGCACTCCCAGTTACGCGCGGCACGGCCGATACCGCCATACACCACCAGTTCTTTCGGGTTTTCGGCTACCTGCGGGTCGAGGTTGTTCATCAGCATGCGCAGCGGCGCTTCGGTCAGCCAGCTTTTGGCGGTGAGCTTGTTACCGCGGGCGGCGCGGATTTCAACGTCACGGTATTTTGTAGGCTTGGTCACAACTCGGACTCCTCGGCGATCAATGCACGAACAGAAATGGTGCGAAGCAGGGTCTTACGCACACATCTTTACTTGTATGTACAAGCATATGCAATCAAGCGGCCAACTTGAGGAGCGGGTTGTGGAAATTTTTTTTGAGGGCGTCTGTAAGCCTTGGAAATTAAGGCTTCGGGGCTTGATGAAATTTCTTAGGGAAGGGTTTTGCGGCGAAGGGAATGTGTGATGACCGCATGACATTGCGTCACGCTGGGGCATTCGGTAACAAATTGGTGCGCGGGTTGGAAACAGTTTTTAGGAACGACACAAAACAAATGTGGGAGGGGGCTTGCTCCCGATAGCGGTGTATCAGTCAGTCCACTCGGCACTGACGTACCGCAATCGAGGGCAAGCCCCCTCCCACATTTTTTACCCGCGCGGGGTCAGTTCGATAATGCAGCAGCGGCCAGTGACGCAGACGTCCAGCAGCTCGTTGTCACCGTCAACCTGCAGGCAATCGTGATGGCCCAGCTTCTCGCCCAGCACCTTCACCTCATCCGCCACGCTGAACACCAACACCGTCTGCGCCGTACTGAAAAACCGCTGCACGCCGTCAACCCACTGCAAGCGCGCGTGGTAACGCTGGGGCGAATAGATCAGGTTGAAATCGCGGATCGGCCCGGTGATCAGGCGGCACGACACTTGGCTGTCGCCCTTGAATGCGAACGGCTGCAGCGGTAACAGGCCGCGCTGCTCTTCTGCGTCCACGGTCAACACCATGCCGGCACCCTGGATAACGGTAATCACGCGCTGATAACCGGCAAACGTGGAAAAACCGCCCGACTCGCTAATATCGGCAATCGACAGGCGCCAGCCAAAGCCATCCAGGCCGGTGCCGGCGTCACGGGCGATTTCTTCGGTGCTGCCGCCGCCGTTTTTCCACGGCATGCTTACGTATTCGGCAGCGCGCCAGACCTTTACCGCACTCATTTGCTGAAACGTCCTTCGAGGCTGTGACGAGAGCCGGGATGGATCAGCCGTGCGGCGGTCACCGGCTGGCGACCCGACCACGTGCGGCGGCGAATCAACAGGCAGGGTTCGGTGGGTTCGATTTGCAGCAGCTTGCACTCGTCAGCGTCGGCAAGAATCGCTTCGACGACGTGCTCACCTTCCGTCAGCGGTGCAACCTGGTTCAGGTAGGCATAGGGCGTTTGCTGGGTGAAGTCTTGCTGCAAATATTCCGGAGCGACCAGGGCGTTGACGAAACGGTCTTCGATTTGCACGGGAATGTCATTTTCGAAATGCACGATCAGCGAATGAAACACCCGCCCGCCTTCGCGCATTTCCAGGGCAACAGCGCGCTCGGAACCGGCCGCTTCTTCGCCCAGATGAATGACTTGGCAGGTATGCCGATGACCACGGGAGGCGATTTCATCGGCAATGTTGTGCACCTCGAACAGCGCCGACTGGCTCTTGGGCTCGGCGACAAACGTGCCGACGCCTTGCATGCGCACCAGCAAACCTTCGGCGGTGAGCTCGCGCAGGGCGCGGTTGATGGTCATGCGGCTGAAGCCCAGTTGGCTGACCAGTTCACTCTCCGACGGCACGCGATAATGCGGCGGCCAGTTGCCGTTGAGGATCTGCTGGCTGATCATTTGTTTGACGCGGGCATACAAGGGCGCCGGACTTTCGTCCATGTGGGCAGCCAGCGAAGAGTTGGCGGGCGGAGTCGGCACAGGGAATCCTTGCAGAGGGAAAAGATGCATAGATTGCCGGAGTTTACCGAGCAGGCAAACGTCTGTATATGTATATACAAATAAACACACGACCGGAGTGTTCTGATCATGTCCGCTTTTTTTGCCGAACGCGCGCTGCTGCCTAGTGGATGGGCCAACGATGTACGCCTTGAAGTCAGCGCCGACGGGCGACTGACACAGGTCACGGCCAATGCCAGTTCCGCTGCCGCCGAACGGTTGAGAGGCCCGGTTTTGGCGGGCATGCCTAACCTGCATTCCCATGCTTTCCAGCGCGCCATGGCAGGCTTGGCCGAAGTGGCCGGCAACCCGAATGACAGCTTCTGGACCTGGCGCGAGCTGATGTACCGCATGGTTGGCAAGATCAGCCCGGAGCAATTGCAGATCATCGCGCGCCAGCTGTATATCGAGATGCTCAAGGCTGGCTACACCTCGGTGGCCGAGTTTCACTATGTGCATCACGATGTCAGCGGCCAGCCGTATGCCGACCGCACGGAGCTGTCGCGCCAGATCAGCCAGGCGGCGGCCAGCAGTGGGATGGGGCTGACGTTGCTGCCGGTGCTCTATACCCACTCCGGATTTGGTGGCCAGGCACCGAATGAAGGCCAGCGGCGGTTTATCAACAGCACCGAACATTATCTGGACTTGCAGGCGCGCTTGCAGCCGATCCTCGCGGCGCAACCGGCGCAGCAACTGGGCCTGTGTTTCCACTCCCTGCGCGCAGTCACGCCACAACAGATCGAGGAAGTGCTGGCTGCCAGTGACAAAGCGTGCCCGGTGCACATCCACATCGCCGAACAGCAAAAAGAAGTCGACGACTGCCTGGCCTGGAGCGGCAAGCGCCCCCTGCAATGGCTGTATGACAACGTCGAGGTGGATGAGCGTTGGTGCCTGGTGCACGCCACCCATGCCGATGCCGACGAGGTCACACGCATGGCCAGGAGCCGCGCGATTGCCGGCCTGTGCCTGACCACCGAAGCCAACCTGGGCGATGGGATTTTCCCGGCGGTGGATTTTCTCGCCCAGGGCGGGCGCCTGGGCATTGGCTCCGACAGCCATGTATCGCTGAGTGTGGTAGAGGAATTGCGCTGGCTCGAATACGGCCAGCGCCTGCGCGATCAACGGCGCAACCGTTTGTATCGTAACGATCAACCGATGGTCGGGCGGACGCTGTTCGATGCGGCGCTGGATGGCGGCGCGCGGGCACTAGGGCAGCCGATTGGTCGGTTGGAAGTGGGTAAACGCGCGGATTGGATTGTGCTGGACGGTAACGATCCATACCTGGCAACGGCCAGCGAGGATGGGATTCTCAATCGCTGGCTGTTCGCCGGTGGCGATCGGCAAGTGCGCGATGTCCTGGTGAACGGCAAGTGGGTGGTGCGCGATGGGCGCCATGCCGGCGAGGAAGAAAGCAACCGCGCATTTACGCAGGTACTGAAGGATTTACTCGGTTAAACAGGTGGGAGGGGGCAAGCCCCCTCCCACCGTTTGATTTGCGTGATGCTGGGTTACTGCGACGTCTTGGCCATCTGCTTATCCGACGTACGCCAGATCAACCGCGTGGTGTCGTACCCCTGCTGCCGCGCCCTGCTCAGCAGGTCTTCGCGGGTATCGGCGCTCACCGTTGGCGTGCGCGATAGAATCCACATGTAGCGCCGGCTCGGGCTGCCGACGATGGCGGTCTTGTAGTCATCGCTGACGTACAGCACCCAGTAATCGCCCTTGGCGACGCCCGGCAACAGCGCGGTAAACCAGTTATTGAATTCCACCCAGAGCTTGTCCGTTTTACCAGGCACTTGCGGCGTCGCGGTGCCCTTGGCTTCTTCCCACTTCCATTCGGTCGTCAAGCAGCGGTTGAATACCGACATGTCGCCATCGGGCAGCAAGGTGTAACGGGCTTCGGACTGCGCACAATTGCGCTGGAAGTACATCGGCAGTCGGGCCAACTCATACCAGGTGCCCTGGTAACGCTTGAGGTTGACGCTACCGGCGGTCTTGGGTTGCAAATCATCGCCAGAATGGCTGGCGCAGCCCGCCAAAAACAGGCTGGCGCAAAGGAACACAACAAAACGCATCATTCTTCTTCTCCCGCAGGCTCTCGCCCCGGTTTACTTCAGGCCTTGCCCGGAAAACATCAGAACTTTGTCACCGGCATATTGAACGCTGATAAAGCTGGTTTTATCGCCCCACGTGCAACTGGACATACCCAGTGCGCCGGAGCAGTCGGTTGGCTTACCCAGCAACGACTCGACCTCAGCCTTGGGCATTCCGGCCGACAACTTCGCATAATTCTCTTGATTGACCTTGCTGCAGGCGGCCAACAGCACGCAGAAAGTCAGCAGGGCAAGACGGCGTAACGACATGGAATAACTCCTGGAGGGACAAAGCAGCGTGGGTATCTGCCAGAAGCTTAGAAGGGAAAACAGGTGTCTGGTTCCCGAGGCGCAAAAACAAAAAAGCCCCGAAAACGCTGAAACGTTTCGGGGCTTCTTTAAGGGTGAACCGGCTCACATTTACGCCGATCACTTGTCACAACGGCTTACTTCTTGTGATAAGCCGTCACACGCTCAACTTCTTCCTTGGAACCCAGGAACACCGCCACCCGCTGGTGCAGGCCTTCAGGCTGGATGTCGAGGATGCGCTGGTGGCCGTCGGTGGACGCGCCGCCCGCCTGCTCAACCAGGAATGACATCGGGTTGGCTTCGTACATCAGGCGCAGCTTGCCCGGTTTGGACGGCTCGCGGCTGTCGCGCGGGTACATGAACAGGCCACCACGGGTGAGGATACGGTGCACGTCAGCCACCATCGCAGCTACCCAGCGCATGTTGAAGTTCTTCTTCAACGGGCCTTCTTCGCCTTCCATCAACTCGTTGACATAGCGCTTGACCGGTTCTTCCCAGTGGCGCTGGTTGGACATGTTGATCGCGAATTCCTGCGTAGAGGCAGGAATGGTGATGTCTTCGTGGGTCAGTACGAAGCTGCCCATTTCACGGTCCAGGGTGAAGCCTTTGACGCCGTCACCCAGGGTCAGCACCAGCATGGTCTGCGGGCCGTAGATCGCGTAGCCGGCAGCCACCTGCTCGGTACCCGGCTGCAGGAACGCCTTTTCGTTCAGGGCTTCATTCTGGCTCAGGTATTCGTTCGGGCAACGCAGCACGGAGAAGATGGTGCCGACCGGTGCGTTGATGTCGATGTTGGACGAGCCGTCCAGCGGGTCGAATACCAGCAGGTAGGCGCCTTTGGGGTACTTGCCGGGGATCTGGTAGGCATTGTCCATTTCTTCGGACGCCATGCCGGCCAGGTGGCCACCCCATTCGTTGGCTTCGAGCAGGATCTCGTTGGAGAGTACGTCGAGCTTCTTCTGCACTTCGCCCTGCACGTTTTCGGTGCCCATGCTGCCCAGGACACCACCCAGTGCGCCTTTGGACACGGCGTGGCTGATTTCCTTGCAAGCACGCGCCACCACTTCGATAAGGAAGCGCAGATCGGCAGGCGTGTTGTTGCTGCGGGTCTGCTCAATCAAATAGCGACTCAAGGTAACGCGGGACATGTAAGGCTCCGAAGAATGGGGGGCTTGAAAACCCGCGCAGTTTAACGCGAGTCGGGGCGTATTTCCTCCTATCAGAGGATTAAAACCCAATAGAGTTCATGGACTTTATTTAACGTGCCACCGGCGGCTTGCGCAGCAAACTGTAGGCCATGGCGCCCAGCGCGGCCACGCCGAGCAATAATACGGCCCAGAGCCCGAGCTTTTTCCAGTTCGGCCCACTCTCCACAGCCGCCGTAACCGCAGGCGGCGCAACCGCAACCTCCCCGGCTATTTTGGCTTGCCCCAGCGCCTTGAGACGCTCGAAGCTGTAGTCCGGGATAAGGGTCGACAGCGGCAGGTTCGCGGCCTTCACCGAAGCATTGCCCAGCGCCAGGCTGAACGGTGGCTCCCCTCGCGCCAGGAACACCAGTTGGGTGGTGCGCACGGCAAAACGCAGCGCCGGTGCTTCAGTGCCCAGGCCACCGCCGCGCTCGTCCACCTGCAGCTTGAGCTGGTTGACCACCTGGCCCGGTAACTGCAATTCATCCTGCACCACGTCCTGGCCGTTCTGGGCCAGGCGGTACAGCAAACCATTGCTCAAGGGCTGCCACGCTTGCCTGGCATCACTTCGCCCCGCCAACATCACCGGCGCGAGCGTGTTGGGCTGCTTCAGCTCAATACGCAAGCGTTCCACACTCAGCCCCGTGGGCAGTTGCCAACTGTATTCGCCGGCCTTGAGTCGCGTACCGGCCAAAGGCTGCGACCACACCAGCGGCAGCGGCAAGTTGCTGCTGGTAGCACTTGCCAGTTTGGCCGAGGTCAGCAGCGGCGCCGCCTGACCTTGCCACACCAGGCGCAGGTAACGCGCCGATTGCCCCGGCAGGCTGACGTCATGTTGCTCGACCCGCTCGTCGGCGAACGACAAGCGCGCCACTTGCCCATCGCCCCAGGATTCCCAGTGCTGCAGGTCATCACTGGCTTCAATGCTGAAACGCTGGAAACCGTCTTGCTCGCGGCTCCAGTCCAGGCTCAGTTGCTGCAACGGCGCCTTGATCGCGCTGGCGTCAAGCACCCAGCCGCGCAGCACCTGTTTGCCGGGTTTAGTGGCGGCGGATGGTTTGATTTCCACCAGCGTGCCCTCAGGGGTGGTTTTCATCACCACGCCGGGCAGGGTTTGGCGGGTGTCGGCAGCGTAAAGCGGGAACCACTTCACGTCGACGACGTGGCGGCTTTCCGTGCGCTGGGAGGCCTGTCGCGACAGCGCATACGCCTGGGGCTCACCGGCGGCGTTGAATACGCGCACATCACTGAGGTCCGCCTGACGCGCATTCAATTGCACGGCCAACGGCAACTCAAGGCGATACCATGGGCCGTTACCGCTGACGCTCAACGGCACCTGGCTGGCGAAATCCGTCGGGGCTTCCTGGGCCCAGGCCGACAACACCGCACTCATGCCGACCACGGCGACGCTCAACTTACCGATCAAGAGGATGCTCCTTGAGTTTGCAGCACAGGTTCGACACGCTTGGGCGGCAGCGGCGCGAAGTAGCCCACCACCAGCAACAGCCCGCCCACGCCGATAAACGACACGATTCGCGCCAAGCCGCCACGGTTGCTCAGCTCGACAAAAAACAACTTAGCCACCACCACGGCAATCAACGCCGCGCCGATCAGCCACACCTCGCGCCGATGACGCAGGTGGCCACCGATCATCAGGCCGAGGGCGATCAGGGTCCAGACAATCGACAGGCCGGCCTGCACCAACATCGATTCGAGCAACGCGTCCAACTGGAAGGGGACGGCGCCCCAATGGTGGGAGGTGCGCATCACCAGCGCGGTGAAGAACGCAAACAGTGAAAGCCCCGCAACGCCCTGGGCGAGCAACTCGGCCCGTGGTCCGCGTTGCGGCGCCACACTGCGCGACCACACGTACACCCCCAGCAAGGCGAACAACAGGCCCAGGTCCAGCGGGTTAAGCAATGGCACATAGGGCAACGGGTTGGCCGTGCCGTCGCTGAAGCTGTTCGCCAGCCAGAACCAACCGAGCATCAACACGGCCAACGGCAGTGCCGCAAGCACGCGATATTCCCGTGGATACGCCGACACCGGCCACGGCCAGTTGCGCGGCGCGGCGGCCAGCACCAGGTAGAGGCTTGGCAGGATCGCCCAGCCCAACCAGCGCCAGGCGTTGTATTCGGCGGAAAAGCGCAGCAAGCCGTAGCGCAATTCCAGCGCCAGCATGCCGATCAGCATCCAGCAGCCCAATACATGGGCGATGCTCAGCGCCCTGCCCGGCGCCACCGCCGCCAAGCGCCGCAGCGAGACAAAATGCACCACAAACACCGCCAGCCACGCCAACCAACCGTACTGCGCCGCCGGGTGGTAATAGGTGTGCGCCGAGGCCAGCAGCACAATGCCCGCCGCCGGCATCAACAGGGTGCAGAGCCTACCCAGCGACACCCAGCGCAGGCGTGTCGCCAGCAGCGTCCAGATCGCCACGCTGACGGCCGCGATCCCGAGCAGGAAGGCGCCCTGCAACTCGTCGGGAACAAAACGCAGCACTTCGCCGGTCAGCGCCATCGTCCACCAGGCCGCGCCCCACACCAGCAACACATCGGATAGGCGTTGCAGTTGCAACTGAGCAAACACCGGCGCATGTGGTTCGCGCTGCAAGCGCCAGGCACCGACCAGAGCGGCCAGGCCGAGTACCATCGGCGTCCAGAAGCCGCTGTGAGCCAAGGGGCGCAGACCTTCGCTCGTCAACGGCCCCAGCAAGTCCGGCACCGCCAGCAGGAAGGAGCCACCACCGATCAGTTGCAGCAGCAAACCAAATACAAAACTCACGCGCTGTTGCAGGTACAGGCTCAGCCAGATGATCAACAAACCACTGGCCGCCCAGACGCCACTGGCGCTTTCCCACGGCAGCACGAACAGCACGGCGAGGTTGATCAACACCAGGCCGGCCAGCAACACCACCGAAAGGCCACGCAACAGACGCACATCACTGCGCACCATGTCGTCGCGCGCCGCCAGCAGCATGCCGCCGATCAAAGCCAGGCCGATCAGCGAGGCGGTGAGCAAACCACTCCAACCGGCATTGAACACCGCCTCGCCCTCACCGCCCTGCAATCGCAGCAGAAACAACGCGCCACCCAGCAACTGCACGGCGAACGCGGTAAACAGGAAGGTGCGCGAGCCAATGCGCAGGCCAACAAGCAGCGTCACCAAGCCGGCGATGGCCCAGCTGACAGCGGTGCCTTGGGTCAGCAGCAGCAACGGCGCCAGCAGGTACAAAAAGCCCAGGCCCAGGCTCGCCAGTACCGGCAGGCCACGGCGCTCCCAGGCCGCCGCCTGCTCGCTCGGCGCCTGGCGCAACTGAAGGAAGCTGAACAACAACGCCGCGCCCAGCAGCAACGCACCCAGCGGCGCGCCGTCGAGCAAGGTGTGCTCGCCGATACGCAGTTCGCTGAGGAACGCCAGCGCCGAGCCCAGTTGCAGCAGTAACCCAAAGGCCCGCGCCAACGGTCGTTGCTGACGCAGCCCCAGCCAGAAGATCCCCGCGCCTTCCACCGCCCAGGCCGCAGCGGTCCAGCGCGCATCGAGACCCAGCGCAATCGCCAGGCTGGCAAAGATCACACCCAACGCCAGGCAGGTTTCCGCCAGTAGCAAGGCCCGCCCACCGCTCAACACACGCGCCAGGCCCATATAGATAATGCCCAGGCCGAGTGCGCTGAACGCTGCGGCGAACTCCAGGTGTTGTACCAACGCGAACTGCAAACCAAAGCCCACCAGTGGCGGGCCGAACAGCATGCTGCCGTCGACATAATCGCCTTTGGCCGCCGACCAGCGCAGCAACGCCTCACGCTCCTCTGGCGCCTCGCCCATTTCCTGCAACTTGCGCCGGGCGAACAACAGGCCGATGGCCAGGTACATCAGGAAAAACAGCATCAGGAACGGCTCGGTGCTCCACAGCAGTTCCGGCGTGTAGGAACGCATGCCCCAGGCGAAGCCGATGCCGAAGGTGCCGACAAAGCCGATCAGGTTGAGCAAGCGCCAGGCCTTGAACCAGGCAATAGCGAGGATGCCGGTATTGAGCAGGGCGAAATAGCTGAACAGCGCCACATGGTTACCGGCGCCGGTGGATGTGAGAATCGGTGCCGCAAAACCCCCGAGCGCCGCCGCGCAGGCCAACCCCAGCGCGTCCTGGGTGATCGCCAGGATCGCCGAGAACACCGTGACCGCCACCAGCATGCCCAGGGCCGCACCAGGATCAATCAGCGGGTGCAGGCGCATCGCCGCAAATACTGTGAGGTACAACACCGCGATACCGGTGCCTTGCAGCATCAAGCCGTAGTTGCTGTTACGCAGCCGCAACCACCAGCCCAGGCCCAACAGGGCGAGTGCGGCAGCGGCCACGCCGGCGTAACGCAGTTCGATCGGCACCACCATGCCTTCAGTGGCATAGCGCAACAGGAACGCCAGGCCGAGGAACAACAGCACCACCCCGACCCGCAGCACGGTGTTGCCCCCAAACAGCCAATTGCGCGCGCCGCCAATGGCGCGCTCGATCAGGTTGGGGCCGCGCGGCGCGACCGGTTCTTGAGGTGGACGTGGCGTCGGCGCAGGCGCCCAGACATCATCCGGCAACGGTTGGCTCGGTTCGGCGACCCTGGCGGCAGGCGCCAATTCGGCAGGCAGTTCCCACACCAGCTCGGGTGCCTTGGCGACAGGTGTCGGTTCAGGAGCAGGCGCTTCAAAAATGACGGTGCTCGACGGCGTGGGCACTTCGAGTTGCCGCAGGCGTTCACCCAGGGCGATCAGCGCCTTTTGCGTGGTTTCCAACTGACGTGCCTGCTGCTGCGCCTGGGTCGCCAGCTTCGACAGGCGAATCGCCTGGCCGATGCCCAACCCCAGCAGCGCACCGATGCCCGCATCATAGAACGACTCATCGAGCGTCCAGCCGAGCACCAGGCCAATCAGCATGAAAATCCATTGCATGGTCGATATTCCCTAAGCAAACCGGCGCTCAGTATATCGACGTGAACCCAATGTGGGAGGGGGCTTGCTCCCGATAGCAGGGTACCAGTCCACATATCTGCAAACTGACACTCCGCTATCGGGAGCAAGCCCCCTCCCACATTTGGATCTGCGCGGTTTAGTCGAGCGCTTTCCAGATCTCGGTAGCGTATTCGCGGATCGTGCGGTCCGAAGAGAACCAGCCCATCCGCGCCGTATTGAGCACCGCCGAACGCCACCATGCCTTGGAATCGTGCCAATGCGCTTCGACCTTGGCCTGGGCGTCCCAGTAGGAGTCGAAGTCGGCGCAGACCAGGAAGCGGTCATAGTCGATCAGCCCGTCGATCAAGCCCACGTAGCGGCCCGGATCATCCGGCGAAAACACCCCGCCACGGATCGCTTGCAGCACATCGTTGAGGCGATGCGAGGCGGCGATGTCCGGCCCGGCATTGAATTCGCCGGCATGCTTGCGCGCCTCGACCTGCTGGGCACTGAGGCCGAAGATAAACATGTGCTCGGCGCCCACGCGCTCGTGCATCTCCACGTTGGCACCGTCCATGGTGCCGATGGTCAGCGCGCCGTTGAGGCCGAATTTCATGTTGCTGGTGCCCGACGCCTCGAAACCGGCCGTGGATATCTGCTCCGACAAGTCCGCCGCCGGAATGATGCTTTCCGCGAGGCTCACGTTGTAGTTGGGCAGGAACACCACTTTGAGCAAGCCGCGCACGGTCGGGTCGTTGTTGACGGTGCGGGCGATGTCGTTGGTCAGCTTGATGATCAGCTTGGCCTGGTGATAACTGGCCGCCGCCTTGCCCGCGAAGATCTTCACCCGTGGCACCCAGTCGGTGCCCGGCTCGGCACGGATCGCCTGGTACAGCGCCACGGTGTGCAGCAGGTTGAGCAGTTGACGCTTGTATTCGTGGATCCGTTTGACCTGCACATCGAACATCGCTGCCGGGTTCACCGAAATGCCCAGGCGCTCATGGATGATATCGGCCAATGCTCGCTTACTGTGCAGGCGCTGGTCAGCGAAGGCCTTGCGGAACGCCTGCTTCTCGGCAAAGGTTTCCAGCTCGCCCAGCCGGGTTTCGATGTTGTCGAGGATATCCGGCCCCAGGGCATCCACCAGCATGGCGGTGAGTTTGGGGTTGGCCTGGTACAGCCAGCGGCGGAAGGTGATGCCGTTGGTTTTGTTGTTGATGCGCTCCGGGTAGAGTTTGTGCAGTTCTGAAAACACCGTGCTGCGCATCAATTGGGTGTGCAGGCCGGATACACCGTTAACGCTGTGGGAGCCGAGGAACGCCAGGTTACCCATGCGCACGCGGCGGCCGTTGTCCTCTTCGATCAGCGATACGGCGCGCAGGACGTCGAAGTCGTGAATGCCCTTGGCCCGCAGCGAGTCAATGTGCTGGGCGTTGATCAGGTAAATGATCTGCATATGCCGGGGCAGCATGCGCTCCATCAAGCCTACCGGCCAGGTTTCCAATGCCTCGGGTAGCAGCGTGTGGTTGGTGTAGGAAAGCGTTTCGACGGTGACGTCCCACGCGGCTTCCCAGGGAATGTCATGCAGGTCGACCAGTTGCCGCATCAACTCGGCCACGGCGATGGACGGGTGGGTGTCGTTGAGTTGGATTGCTGCGTGTTCGCCCAGGCTGAGCACCGAGCCATGCATGTTCTTGTGACGGCGCAGCAGGTCTTGCAGGGAGGCGGAAACGAAGAAATATTCCTGGCGCAGGCGCAGTTCCTGCCCCGCTTCGGTGCTGTCGGCCGGGTAAAGCACGCGGGAGATGCTTTCGGCGCGGGCCACTTCCGCCACGGCGCCCAGGTGGTCACCGGCGTTGAAGCGCTCCAGGTGCAAGTCTTCCACCGCCCGTGCCCGCCACAGGCGCAGGGTGTTGACGCTGGCGCCACGCCAGCCGACCACCGGGGTGTCGTAGGCCACGGCACGTACGGTTTCGTTGGGCGACCACACCTGGATCATCTTGCCGGAGGCGTCCGCCACGGTTTCGACGCTGCCGCCAAAGCCGATCGGGTAAATCACCTCGGCGCGCTCGAATTCCCACGGGTTGCCGAAATCCAGCCAGCGTTCGGTTTGCTCCTGTTGCCAGCCATCGACAATCGCCTGGCGGAACAAGCCATGTTCATACCGAATGCCATAGCCGTGGCCGGCAATGCCCAGGGTCGACATGCTTTCCATAAAGCACGCCGCCAGGCGGCCCAGACCACCGTTGCCCAGCGCCGCGTCGGGCTCCAGCAGGCGGATGCGTTCCAGGTCGACGCCCAGCTCCGCCAGCGCATCGCGAGCGATCTCCAACACCCCCAGATTACTCAGGCTGTCGTAGAGCAAGCGGCCGATCAGGAATTCCAGGGACAGGTAATAGACCCGCTTCTGACCTTTGCGGTAAATCCGCCGGGTATGGTCCATCCAGTGGTCGACCATCTGGTCGCGGGCGGCCAGGGCAATGGCTTCGAACCAGTCATGGTCGAAGGCGTGATCCGGGTCCTTGCCCACCGCGTAGGTGAGTTTGGTCAAGACGGCATCGCGAAATGCGGCTACCTCTGCTTCTCGTGCAAGTGGTTCCTGAGACATCAAATGCGACCTCGGGCGAGATAGAAGGAGTTGCTAGAGCCTAGACGGTCTGACAGATGGCAGACGCTCTGGTTCGTCAGTTTTTTAACTCATTCATCGTTGCGTGAATTAGATGCAGGGGCCGTGCCCAATCATGGCCACAGATGAAATCTTGAAAAGATTGTTCAAAAAACCACCAATCCCGGTATGATCGCGCGCCCTGATATCGCCTCACCCTGGAACCCTGATGAAGCCCCAACTGATCGCAGCCGCGGAACTCGACCGTCTTGAGACCTGGCAAAAATATTCCGCGCACATGTGTGGCGGTTGTGTGTCCAGCTGCTGCACGCTGCCGGTCGAAGTGAAGATCAAGGACCTGATCCGCATTGGCATCGTCGATGAATTCGAGCGCGGCGATCCGCCGAAGAACATCGCCAAGCGCTTGCAGAAGGAAGGCATTGTCGAGCGCTTCAATTCCAAGTCGGAAATTTTTACCCTGCAGCGCATGAGCAACAACGATTGCCTGTACCTGGATCGTAAGACGCGCTTTTGCACCATTTATGACAAGCGCCCGGACACTTGCCGCAACCACCCGAAGATCGGGCCGCGGCCGGGGTACTGTGCGTACAAGCCCAAGGAAGTGGTGCGCGAGACCAAGCTCAAGACCCTCGACAAGTTCTGATCCAGGTTTTTTGGGGCTTTCAAGGGCCTCATCGTGGGCAAGCCCCCTCCCACCTTTGACTATGTTCACAAACCAAAAAGTGGGAGGGGGCTTGCTCCCGATAACGCCAGTACAGGCACCCCAAATTCTGCAGGCACAAAAAAACGCCCCCGGCCTTTCGACCGGGGGCGTTTTTCATTCAGCCTGAGTTAACTCAGTTCTTGGCTTTCTTGGCAGCGCGGGTACGCTCGCCTTCGTCCAGGATCTTCTTACGCAGACGGATCGACTTAGGCGTAACTTCGCACAGCTCGTCGTCCTGGATGAATTCCAGGGCCTGTTCCAGGGTGAAGCGAACAGGTGGGACCAGGGCGATGGTTTCGTCTTTACCCGAAGCACGCATGTTGTCGAGCTTCTTGCCTTTGGTTGGGTTGACGCCCATGTCGTTGTCACGGCTGTTCAGACCAACGATCTGACCGTTGTAGATCTCTTGACCGTGTTCAACGAACAGCTTGCCACGCGCCTGGAGGGTTTCCAGGGAGTAGGTCAGTGCCTTGCCGGTTTCTACCGATACCAGAACACCGTTCTGACGGCCGGACATGTCGCCGGACTTCATGGTGTCGTAGCGATCGAAGATCGAGGTCAGGATGCCGGCGCCGTTGGTCAGGGTCAGGAACTGGTTACGGAAACCGATCAGACCGCGAGCAGGGATGTTGTATTCCAGACGTACACGGCCCTTGCCATCCGGCACCATGTTGGTCAGGTCGCCCTTACGCAGGCCCATCTCTTCCATGACCTTGCCCTGGGATTCTTCAGGGGTGTCGATGGTCACGTTTTCGAACGGTTCCTGCTTCACGCCGTCAACCTGACGGATGATCACTTCAGGACGACCAACGCCCATTTCGAAGCCTTCGCGACGCATGGTTTCGATCAGTACCGAGAGGTGCAGCTCACCACGGCCGGAAACCTTGAACTTGTCAGCCGAGTCGCCTTCTTCAACGCGCAGTGCAACGTTGTACAGCAGCTCTTTGTCCAGACGCTCCTTGATGTTACGGGAGGTCACGAACTTGCCTTCTTTACCGCAGAACGGCGAGTCGTTTACCTGGAAGGTCATGGAAACGGTTGGCTCGTCAACGGTCAGAGGCTTCATCGCCTCGACGTTGTCCGGCTGGCACAGGGTGTCGGAGATGAACAGCGAGTCCATACCGCTGACGCACACGATGTCGCCGGCGAAGGCTTCTTCGACGTCGATGCGGTGCAGGCCGTGGTGACCCATCAGCTTCAGGATACGACCGTTACGCTTCTTGCCGTCGGCGCCGATAGCCACAACCGGGGTGTTCGGCTTGACGCTGCCGCGAGCGATACGGCCAACGCCGATAACACCCAGGAAGCTGTTGTAGTCCAGTGCCGAGATCTGCATCTGGAACGGACCTTCACGGTCAACTTTCGGCGCCGGTACGTTGTCGACGATCGACTGGTACAGCGGGGTCATGTCTTCAGCCATGTCGGTGTGGTCAAGACCGGCAATGCCGTTCAGGGCCGAGGCGTAGACGACCTTGAAGTCCAGCTGCTCTTCGGTGGCGCCCAGGTTGTCGAACAGGTCGAAGATCTGGTCCAGAACCCAGTCCGGACGCGCGCCTGGACGGTCAACCTTGTTGATGCACACGATCGGACGCAGGCCGGCTTCGAAAGCCTTCTTGGTCACAAAACGGGTTTGCGGCATAGGGCCGTCTTGAGCGTCAACCAGCAGCAGAACGGAGTCGACCATCGACATTACGCGTTCTACTTCGCCGCCGAAGTCGGCGTGGCCCGGGGTATCCACGATGTTGATGTGGTAGCCGTTCCAGTTGATAGCGGTGTTTTTTGCCAGGATGGTAATACCGCGCTCTTTTTCCTGGTCGTTGGAGTCCATCACGCGCTCGTCGTTGAGCTCGTTGCGCTCCAGGGTGCCGGATTGACGCAGGAGTTTGTCTACCAGGGTGGTTTTACCATGGTCAACGTGAGCAATGATGGCGATGTTACGTAGATTTTCGATCACTTGTGTATCTCGATCAGAGGATTCGGTGTGCTGACAGGTCGTGGCAGCGATTTACAGTAGAGTCAGGCCTTGCCGTTACAGCTTGACGGCAGAGTCGGGGGGCCGGTGACGCAGGCCACAGGCAAACAGCCCCGGGCTCTTAGCTCGGTCGATAAACGCGCACATTGGCATGCCCCTCACTGAGCAAATGGTGGGCATGCAGGCGACTCATCACGCCTTTGTCGCAATACAGCAGGTACTGACGGCTGTCATCCAGTTCCTTGAAACGCGCGTTCAATGCATAGAACGGCAGCGTTTGTACGTCGATGCCGGCGATTTCCAGCGGCTCGTCTTCAGCGGCATCCGGGTGACGGATATCGATGACGATCTGACCGGCCAGAGCTTCGCTGACTTCTTCGATCTGCACATCCTGGCCCAACTCGTCGATAACCCGATCGATCGGCACCAGTTTGGCGTTCTCGAGCGCACGCTCCAGAATCGCCATGTCGAACTGTTGTTCTTCGTACTCCACGCGGTTGCGCTTGGCGTGGGTCTTGGGATTCACCGAGATGACCCCGCAATATTCAGGCATATGCTTGGCGAAGTCGGCGGTGCCGATTTCTTCCGCCAAATCGATGATGTCCTGCTTGTGGCTGGCGATCAGCGGGCGCAGCACCAGCTTCTCGGTCACGCAGTCGATCAGCGACAGGTTCGGCAGCGTCTGGCTGGAAACCTGGGAAATCGCTTCGCCGGTCACCAGCGCGTCGATCTGCAATTGATCGGCGATACGGGAGGCCGCGCGCAACATCATACGCTTCAATACCACGCCCATATGACTGTTATCGACTTTGCCGAGAATTTCGCCCAGCACTTCCTCGAACGGTACGCTCACAAATAGCACGCGTTGGGAGCTGCCGTACTTCTTCCAGATAAAGTGCGCAACTTCCATCACGCCCAATTCGTGTGCGCGCCCACCCAGGTTGAAGAAGCAGAAGTGGCTCATCAGGCCGCGGCGCATGATCTGGTAGGCCGCCACCGTGGAATCGAAACCGCCGGACATCAGCACCAGGGTCTGTTCCAGGGCGCCGAGCGGGTAGCCGCCGATGCTGTTGTGCTGGCTGTGGATCACAAACAACCGTTGGTCGCGAATTTCCATGCGCACTTCAATTTGCGGCGCTTTCAGGGAAATTCCAGCGGCGCCGCACTCGCGACGCAGCTTGCTGCCGACGTATTTCTCCACGTCCATGGAGCTGAACGGGTGCTTGCCGGCACGCTTGCAGCGCACCGAAAAAATCTTGCCTTCAAGGCTGTCGCCAAAATGCAGTTTGCATTTTTCGGTGATGTCGTCGAAGTCGCCCAGCGCGTACTCGTCAACCTGCAGGAAGTGTGCGATGCCCGGCATGCAGCTCAGGCGCTCGGTCATATCCTTCAAGGCTTTGGCGTCGGTCAGGCGGGTTTCCAGCTCGAGGTTGTCCCACACGCCATTCACCACCACAGCCGGGTCCAGATCTCGGAGCACGGCACGGATGTTCTTGGCCAATTGACGGATAAAACGCATCCGTACCGGTCGGCTCTTGATGGTGATTTCGGGGAAGACTTTAACGATTAATTTCATGGAAACAGCGCGCGCCGGGCCTGCTGAAAAAGGGGGGCGCGGATTATAGCGGAAATCGCTCAAGGTTTAACCAGTTAATATGCACTCACACCGCAACGCACTAAAGCGGTGCATTTGCATGCGCATGCGCCACATTGCAGTGCGCTATTTTCGGGCTTTTGTCGCTGCGCACCTTTATAGGGTCGCTTTTGGCGCAAAAAACCCATGTTGGCGCACTGGCATGCAATTTGCTCTCTTGTGAGGCAGGTTGCCATGGCGGACTATCCGCGCCGGCATCACCCACATTCTAAGGGCTAACTCCACTACCCCAGCCCGAAGCCACCCGGAGGACACTATGTCGAAGTCGGTTCAACTCATCAAAGATCATGACGTTAAATGGATTGATCTGCGCTTCACGGACACCAAAGGCACTCAGCACCACGTGACCATGCCGGCTCGCGACGCGCTGGATGATGCTTTCTTCGAAGAAGGCAAAATGTTCGACGGTTCCTCCATTGCCGGCTGGAAAGGCATCGAAGCCTCCGACATGATCCTGATGCCGGACGACAGCACTGCCGTCCTTGACCCGTTCACCGAAGACCCAACCCTGATCATCGTCTGCGACGTGATCGAGCCTTCGACCATGCAAGGCTACGATCGCGACCCACGTGCGATCGCCAAGCGCGCCGAGGAATACCTGAAGTCGACCGGTATCGGCGACACCGTATTCGTAGGCCCGGAACCAGAGTTCTTCATCTTTGATTCGGTCAAGTTCAAGTCCGACATCTCCGGTTCCATGTTCAAAATCTTCTCCGAGCAAGGCTCGTGGATGTCCGACCAGGACGTGGAAGGCGGCAACAAAGGCCACCGTCCAGGCGTCAAAGGTGGCTACTTCCCGGTTCCGCCGTTCGACCACGACCACGAAATCCGTACCTCCATGTGCAACGCCATGGAAGAAATGGGCCTGGTCATCGAAGTTCACCACCACGAAGTGGCGACTGCCGGCCAGAACGAAATCGGCGTGAAGTTCAACACCCTGGTAGCCAAGGCTGACGAAGTCCAGACCCTGAAGTACTGCGTACACAACGTAGCTGATGCCTACGGCCGTACCGCTACCTTCATGCCTAAGCCACTGTACGGCGATAACGGTTCGGGTATGCACGTTCACCTGTCCATCGCCAAAGAAGGCAAGAACACCTTCGCCGGCGAAGGTTATGCCGGCCTGTCCGACACCGCCCTGTACTTCATCGGCGGTATCATCAAGCACGGTAAGGCCCTGAACGGCTTCACCAACCCGTCGACCAACTCCTACAAGCGTCTGGTCCCAGGTTTCGAAGCACCGGTGATGCTGGCCTACTCGGCTCGCAACCGTTCCGCCTCGATCCGTATTCCTTACGTGTCCAGCCCACGCGCTCGCCGTATCGAAGCGCGCTTCCCTGATCCGGCAGCCAACCCATACCTGGCCTTCGCTGCGCTGGTCATGGCTGGCCTGGACGGCATCCAGAACAAGATCCACCCAGGCGATGCCGCCGACAAAAACTTGTACGACCTGCCGCCTGAAGAGGCCAAAGAGATCCCACAAGTGTGCGGCAGCCTGAAAGAAGCCCTGGAAGAGCTGGACAAGGGCCGTGCGTTCCTGACCAAAGGCGGCGTATTCAGCGACGACTTCATCGATGCCTACATCGAGCTCAAAAGCGAAGAAGAAATCAAGGTTCGCACCTTCGTACACCCACTGGAATACGAGCTGTACTACAGCTGCTGATCCGGTAGCGCTGCTTGACGCAGCGTGATGAAAAAGGCCTCCTTCGGGAGGTCTTTTTTTGCCCGGGAATTAACCCGAATCCCCCCTCCCTCCCACAAGGAGATCAGCATTGAAACGTCGACTTGCGTTCGCTTTAGTGTTTTTCAGCGCCAGTGCATTGGCTGCGCCCCCCACTCTTGAGCCGCTGCTCAACAGCATCGCCGAACGCCTGGAAATCGCCGACCAGGTGGCGCTGAGCAAATGGGACAGCAAAAAACCGGTGGAAGATAAGAAGCGCGAACAAGAAGTGATCGCCAGCGTTGTCGCCCAGGCGCCGAGCTACAAACTGGCACCCGCCGCCGCCGAGCAATTCTTCTCGGCCCAGATCGAGGCAAACAAGCTGGTGCAGTACACCCACCTGTCCGATTGGCAGTTCCAGGGCAAGGCACCCGACGATCCGCGCCCGGACCTGGTGAAGCAGATTCGCCCGCAGCTGGATCAATTGCAAACACGCCTGCTGCAACAACTGGCGGACTTCACCCCCCAACGTAGCGACCCGCAGTGCCCTCACTGGCTGGCCGAAGCGGTGCATGAGCCGCTGAACGACCCGCTGCGGCAACTGGCGATGATCCGCGCCACGGCCGAGCTGTGTATTCGCACAGGCCAATAACGGATGACACCCACATTATTTTAGGCACCTTCCGGCATCCCTCCCCGAACAGCGATCGTAGCCTGACCGGCCACTCAGCGAACGGGATGAAACCAAACCATGGAAGCCCTCAAATGCTTGATCGCAACAGCGGCCTGCTTGTCTGCCCTAGGCTGCAGCAGCCAGCCGAAAAACGTCGTGCAAATCGAAAAGGAAACCCTGCTGCAGAGCAGCGCATCATGGGACGGAACACCTTACAAGGCCTACCCCTCCGGACCGCCGGAACTCACGCTGTTGCGGCTCAAGATCCCCGCGAATACGCAGTTACCCTGGCACAGCCACCCCATGCCGAACGCAGCGTATATCCTCTCGGGCGAGTTGATCGTTGAAGCCCGTAAAGGTGGGCAAGCCCTCACCCTGACACAAGGGCAAACCCTGGCCGAGATGGTAGGCACAGTCCATCGCGGCAGAACCGGAAGCACACCGGTGGAACTGCTGGTCTTTTACGCCGGCAGCGCGGGCATGCCACTCTCCCAGCCACACTGATAAAGCCCCACCACTGAGATCGCTCTCGCACAGCCGCCGAGAGCACTCTCTCATCACTTCCTGAACAAACCTCACAAAACCGCACTATATTGGTGCGACGACCTGCACCCTTCCCACTGACTCACCCCATTTTGGTTCGAAACTTCCCGGCCAAGCTGGCAGAACGCCACAGTTTCGCGCCTTAAACCCCTATTTCAGGGGATTAACGCTTCTTTTCGGAGCCTTGGTTTGGTTTTTGCATTTTCCTTGTATCAGCGTGTGCCTCAAGCCCGCGCCTTGCTCCAAAAGAGGTCCCGATGACCATCAGCGATGCACTGCACCGTTTGCTACTCGACAACCTGACCACCGCGACCATCCTGCTCAATGACGACCTGCGCCTTGAGTACATGAACCCGGCGGCAGAGATGCTCCTGGCCATCAGCGGCCAGCGCAGCCATGGGCAGTTCATCAGCGAATTATTCACCGAGTCGGCCGAAGCCCTGAGTTCGTTGCGCCAGGCCGTGGAGCAGGCACACCCGTTCACCAAGCGCGAGGCGATGCTCACCGCCCTGACCGGCCAGACCCTGACCGTCGACTACGCCGTGACCCCGATCCTGAGCAACGGCGCCACCCTGCTGCTGCTTGAAGTCCACCCTCGCGACCGACTGCTGCGCATCACCAAGGAAGAAGCGCAGCTGTCCAAGCAGGAAACCAGCAAGATGCTGGTGCGCGGCCTGGCCCATGAGATCAAGAACCCCCTGGGCGGCATTCGCGGCGCGGCGCAGCTGCTGGCCCGCGAGCTGCCGGAGGAGCATCTCAAGGACTACACCAACGTCATCATCGAAGAGGCCGACCGCCTGCGAAACCTTGTGGACCGCATGCTCGGCTCGAACAAACTGCCGTCGCTGGCGATGACCAACGTGCATGAAGTACTGGAGCGCGTCTGCCAATTGGTCGAGGCCGAAAGCCAGGGCTGCATCACCTTGGTGCGCGACTACGACCCAAGCATTCCCGACGTCCTGATCGACCGCGAACAGATGATCCAAGCGGTGCTCAATATCGTGCGTAACGCCATGCAAGCCATCAGCAGCCAGAACGAGCTGCGCCTGGGCCGCATCAGCCTGCGCACCCGCGCCTTGCGCCAGTTCACCATCGGCCATGTGCGCCATCGCCTGGTGACCAAGGTCGAGATCATCGACAACGGCCCGGGCATTCCCACGGAACTGCAGGAAACCATTTTCTTTCCCATGGTCAGCGGCCGCCCGGACGGTACCGGGCTGGGCCTGGCCATCACCCAGAACATCATCAGCCAGCACCAGGGCCTGATCGAATGTGAGAGCCACCCCGGCCACACCACGTTCTCGATCTTCCTGCCATTGGAACAAGGAGCCCCCACGACATGAGCCGTAGTGAAACTGTCTGGATCGTCGATGACGACCGTTCTATCCGCTGGGTCCTCGAGAAAGCCTTGCAACAGGAAGGCATGACCACCCAGAGCTTCGACAGCGCCGACGGGGTGATGAGCCGCCTGGCGCGCCAGCAGCCCGACGTGATCATCTCCGACATCCGCATGCCCGGCGCCAGTGGCCTGGACCTGTTGGCGCGGATTCGCGAACAACACCCGCGCCTGCCGGTGATCATCATGACCGCGCACTCGGACCTGGACAGCGCTGTCGCGTCCTACCAGGGCGGCGCGTTCGAATACCTGCCCAAGCCATTCGACGTGGACGAAGCCGTCGCACTGGTCAAGCGCGCCAACCAGCACGCCCAGGAGCAACAAAACCAGGAAGCCCCACCCACCCTCACCCGCACCCCGGAAATCATCGGCGAAGCGCCGGCGATGCAGGAAGTGTTTCGCGCTATTGGGCGCTTGAGCCACTCCAACATCACCGTACTGATCAACGGCGAGTCGGGTACCGGTAAAGAGCTGGTGGCCCACGCCCTGCATCGCCACAGCCCGCGGGCAGCCTCGCCGTTTATCGCGCTGAACATGGCGGCGATTCCGAAAGACTTGATGGAGTCCGAACTGTTCGGCCATGAGAAAGGCGCATTCACCGGTGCGGCCAACCTGCGTCGCGGGCGCTTTGAACAAGCTGACGGCGGCACGTTGTTCCTCGACGAAATCGGCGACATGCCCGCCGACACCCAAACCCGCTTGCTGCGGGTACTGGCGGACGGTGAGTTTTACCGCGTCGGCGGGCACACCCCGGTAAAGGTCGACGTGCGCATCATCGCAGCCACCCACCAGAACCTGGAAACCCTGGTGCACGCGGGCAAGTTCCGCGAGGACTTGTTTCACCGCCTCAACGTGATCCGCATCCACATCCCACGGATGTCGGACCGCCGCGAAGACATCCCGACCCTCGCTCGCCACTTCCTCAGCCGCGCCGCCCAGGAACTGGCCGTTGAGCCGAAGTTGCTCAAGAGCGAGACCGAGGAGTACCTCAAGAACCTGCCATGGCCTGGCAACGTGCGCCAACTGGAGAACACCTGCCGCTGGATCACGGTGATGGCGTCCGGGCGCGAAGTGCATATCAGCGACCTGCCGCCGGAGCTGCTGAGCCTGCCGCAGGATTCGGCCCCGGTGACCAATTGGGAACAGGCACTGCGTCAATGGGCTGACCAGGCGCTGGCTCGTGGCCAGTCAAACCTGCTGGACAGCGCCGTGCCGGCATTCGAGCGGATCATGATCGAGACCGCGCTGAAGCACACCGCCGGCCGTCGTCGCGATGCTGCGGTGTTGCTGGGTTGGGGGCGTAACACCCTGACGCGCAAGATCAAGGAATTGGGGATGAAGGTTGATGGTGGGGATGATGATGAGGGTGATGAAGCCTGATCACATTTGGATCTTCATAACGCTCGGGTTTGTGCACCGCTTCAATGCACTATGAACCGGCATTGAGCACAGACCAGAAAACTCGCCTATCGCTTTCGCTACAAACTCCTTAGCAGTAGAAACAACCAAAGCCCCGTATTCCGGGGCTTTGCGCTTTTTGGCATTTTCTCAAGCGGCAAATGCAAGTTTTGGCACGCCCCCTGCAATAACCCCAGTACAACCCAGTTTCGGGGACCTTGGTACAGGCAGGCCGAGAATCCCCTCTTTAACACCGAAGCCTCTGGCTTCACCCCGTTTTGGGAGCCCTGGTACAGGCAGGCCGGGAACTCCCTCTTTTATTGCTCTTGGAGATGGATCTCCAGCCGCCAGCGGTCATCGACCTCCTCGCCTTTCCACTCCCCGCGCAACGGCCGAGCCGCCACCAGGTTCAGCAGCAAACCTCCATCGGTCTTGCGAATGCGCCAGTTCACGTCCCTTTCATTGACCTTGAGCTGCCCGCTGGCGACCTTGCCCTGGGCGTCGAACAGCAGCGCCACGGTGCCGTCGACATGCTCGCCGTGCAGCTTGGGTTCACTGTTGAACCACACCACCACGCCGTCGCTTATTGTCTCTACCTGCTGCAATTGCACCGGATCGGGGATAGTCAGGCGGCCGATCATCAAGCCCACCATCAAACCGACAATCGCCAATGAGCCCATGACCCGTGGCAATAGCTTCGGCCTGGGGTCCTCTTCGGGGGTAGAATGCAGCGCATCTTTGCCTTCGGAGCCGTGCATGTTTCACGTCATCCTTTTTCAACCAGAAATTCCGCCGAATACCGGCAACGTTATCAGGCTGTGCGCCAACAGTGGCTGCCACCTGCATTTGATCGAACCTTTGGGCTTCGACATGGACGACAAGCGCCTGCGCCGCGCCGGGCTGGACTACCACGAGTACGCCACCTTGCAGCGCCACGCCGACCTGGCCAGTTGCCTGGAAAGCCTGGGCCATCCGCGCTTGTTCGCGTTCACTACCAAGGGTTCGCGGCCGTTCCATGATGCCAGTTTTGCCGAGGGCGATGCCTTCCTGTTCGGCCCGGAAAGCCGTGGCCTGCCGGCAGAGGTACTGGACGCCCTGCCCGACGGCCATCGCTTGCGTTTGCCGATGCGTGAAGGCTGTCGCAGCCTGAACCTGTCCAACACCGTGGCGGTGGCCGTGTACGAAGGCTGGCGCCAACTCGGTTTCAAATAACACGCAAAACAAATGTGGGAGGGGGCTTGCTCCCGATGACGGGTTGCCAGTCGACACTGATGTGACTGGTACACCGCTATCGGGAGCAAGCCCCCTCCCACATTTTTTACCGCATCGACTTACTGAACCGTCGACGAACCTTCCTGTTGCATGCGCTGCAGCTCTTGGGCGTACAGGGCATCGAAGTTCACCGGGGCCAGCATCAGCGCAGGGAACGAGCCACGGGTGACCAGGCTGTCCAGGGTCTCGCGGGCATACGGGAACAGGATGTTCGGGCAGAACGCGCCCAGGGTGTGGCTCATGGATGCTTCGTCCAGGCCCTGGATCAGGAAGATGCCGGCCTGTTGTACTTCAGCGATGAAGGCCACTTCTTCGCCATTCTTGACGGTGACCGACAGCGTCAGCACGACTTCGTGGAAGTCACCTTCCAGGGCTTTTTGGCGGGTGTTCAGATCCAGCGCAACGCTTGGGGTCCATTCCTGACGGAAGATGGCCGGGCTTTTCGGCGCTTCGAACGACAGGTCACGCACATAGATACGCTGCAGCGAGAACTGTGGGCCTTGAGCTTCTGCTGCTTCGGTGTTCTGTTGATCAGTCATCGCAGATCCTTCTTTATCTTGGGGTCTTTAAGGGGTTAAGCGGACAGCAGCGCATCCAGTTTACCGGCGCGCTCAAGAGCGAACAGGTCATCGCAGCCACCGATATGTTTGGCGCCGATCCAGATCTGCGGGACCGACGTGCGGCCGGCCTTCTGGGCCATTTCGGCGCGTACCTGGGGTTTGCCGTCGACCTTGATCTCTTCGAAGGCAACACCCTTTTTCTCAAGCAGGGCCTTGGCCCGCATGCAGTAAGGGCACCAATCGCTGGAATACACGACAACCTGGGTCATATCACTTCACCAGAGGCAGGTTATCGGCGCGCCAGCTGCCGATGCCACCGGACAGCTTGGCGGCGGTGAAACCGGTCTTGAGCATTTCGCGAGCGTGGGTGCCGGCGTGCTGGCCTTGGGCGTCGACCAGGATGATGGTCTTGGCCTTGTGCTTTTCCAGCTCGGCCAGGCGCGCGATCAGCTTGTCCTGGGGAATGTTCAGGGCACCGACGATGTGGCCGGCGGCGAACTCCTTGGCGGGGCGGATATCCACCACAATGGCTTCATCCTTGTTGACCAGCGCGGTCAGCTCCGAGGTGCTCAGGCTGCGGCCACCGCGGCTCAATTCGTGAGCGATCAGCAGCGCCAGCAAGATGACGAAGGCACCCACGAGCAGATAGTGGGCAGTGGCAAATGCAATCAGGTGATCAACCATCAAGGAGGTTCCAGGGCGTTAAAATGGCGGTAAGTATACACAGCCGTCAGGGGGGGCCAACCCCCGTAAAGCGGTGACGTGGTCGGAACTTCGCTTTAAACTGCCACTCCCTTTTCAATTGCCTTCCTTTATTACCGCCGCGAGAGGATCTATGACTACCACGCCTAAACCTTTGGTCCTGATAATTCTCGATGGCTTTGGACACAGTGAAAGCCACCACGACAACGCGGTCTACGCGGCGCGCAAGCCGGTGCTGGACCGTTTGACCGCCACCGTGCCCAACGGCCTCATCTCCGGCTCCGGCATGGACGTGGGCCTGCCGGACGGCCAGATGGGCAATTCGGAAGTCGGCCACATGAACCTCGGTGCCGGACGAGTGGTGTATCAGGACTTCACCCGCGTGACCAAGGCGATCCGCGATGGCGAGTTCTTCGAGAACCCGACCATCTGCGCTGCGGTGGATAAAGCAGTGGCCGCCGGCAAGGCCGTGCACTTCATGGGCCTGCTGTCGGACGGCGGCGTACACAGCCACCAGGACCATCTGGTGGCCATGGCCGAACTGGCGTTCAAGCGTGGCGCCGACAAGATTTACCTGCACGCCTTCCTCGACGGCCGGGACACGCCACCCAAAAGTGCGCAATCGTCCATCGAACTGCTGGACGCCACCTTCGCCGCCCTGGGCAAGGGCCGCATCGCCAGCATCGTGGGCCGCTACTTCGCCATGGACCGCGACAACCGCTGGGACCGCGTATCCCAGGCCTACAACCTGATCGTCGACGGCCAGGCCGACTTCAACGCCGCCACCGCCCAGCAAGGCCTGGAAGCCGCCTACGCGCGCGGCGAAAGCGATGAGTTCGTCAAGGCCACTACCATCGGCGAGCCGGTGAAGGTTGAGGACGGCGACGCCGTGGTGTTCATGAACTTCCGCGCCGACCGTGCCCGCGAGCTGAGCCGCGTGTTCGTCGAAGACGGCTTCAAGGAATTCGAACGCGCGCGCCAACCCAAAGTGCAGTACGTGGGCCTGACGCAGTACGCCGCCAGTATTCCAGCCCCGGCCGCCTTTGCGCCGGGCAGCCTGGACAACGTGCTGGGCGATTACCTGGCAAAAAACGGCAAGACCCAGCTGCGCATCGCCGAAACCGAAAAATACGCCCACGTGACGTTCTTCTTCTCGGGCGGGCGTGAAGAACCGTTCCCCGGGGAAGAGCGCATCCTGATCCCGTCGCCAAAAGTCGCCACCTACGATTTGCAGCCGGAAATGAGCGCTCCGGAGGTGACCGACAAAATCGTCGACGCCATCGAGAACCAGCGTTATGACGTGATCGTGGTCAACTACGCCAACGGCGACATGGTCGGCCACAGCGGTAACCTGGAGGCGGCGGTCAAGGCCGTGGAATGCCTGGACCTGTGCGTGGGCCGCATCGCCGACGCGCTGGAAAAAGTCGGCGGCGAAGCACTCATCACCGCCGACCACGGCAACTGCGAGCAAATGTCCGACGAATCCACGGGCCAGGCCCACACCGCCCACACCACCGAGCCGGTGCCGTTCATCTACGTCGGCAAGCGTGATTTCAAAGTGCGTAACGGCGGGGTGCTGGCGGATGTCGCGCCGACAATGCTGATGTTGATGGGGCTGGAGAAGCCGGTTGAGATGACTGGCACTTCAATCCTGGTGTGATTTCAACCACACCGCACAGCAGTGTGGGAGGGGGCTTGCTCCCGATAGCGGCGTGCCAGTTGATACATATACCGACTGACACCCTGCCATCGGAGCAAGCCCCCTCCCACATTAGCTTTGCGGTGTTTGGAAGATGTCTTTTTGCCATACCGCCGCCACTCGGCAGCTAACTTGCCCGCCGGCCCCAATTGGGCGTTTTTTTTGCAGCGCTTGGCGGGCATACTAGACCGTCCCTTTCCCTGGTGTCGCCCGCCTCTATGCTTCGCGCCTTGATTACCCTCGCTCTTGTCTGCCTGCTCCAACCGGCGTTTGCCGATGAGCGCGCACAAACCCAACAACAGTTGGACGCTACGCGTCAGGACATTACCGAGCTGAAAAAACTGCTCGGCAAGCTCCAGGAAGAAAAATCCGGAGTGCAGAAAGACCTGCGCGGCACGGAAACCGAAATGGGCAAGCTGGAAAAGCAAGTCCAGGAGCTGCAAAAAGAACTAAAGAAGAGCGAGTCGGAACTGGAGCGACTCGACGCTGAGAAAAAAAAACTCCAGAGCGCACGCGTTGAACAGCAACGCCTGATCGCGATCCAGGCCCGCGCCGCCTACCAGAGCGGCCGCCAGGAATACCTCAAGCTGCTGCTCAACCAGCAGAACCCCGAGAAATTCGCGCGCACCCTCACCTACTACGACTACCTGAGCAAGGCCCGCCTGGAGCAGCTCAAAAGCTTCAACGAGACGCTGCGCCAGTTGGTCAACGTGGAACAGGAGATCGCCAACCAGCAGTCGCAGTTGCAGGACCAGAAAAGCGCCCTCGACACCCAGCGCGATGAGCTCGACAAGGTCCGCAAGGAGCGCCAGCTGGCACTGGCCAAACTCAATGACGACGTGAAAGCCCGCGACGCCAAGCTGCAGGCCCGCGAGCAGGACCAGGCCGACCTGGCCAAAGTGCTCAAGACCATCGAAGAAACCCTGGCGCGCCAGGCACGTGAGGCTGAAGAAGCGCGGCAAAAAGCGCTGATCGCCCAGCAGGAAGCGGAAAAAAAGCGTCAGCGTGAGGCCGAACTGGCAGCCACCACCGACGCCCCGGCGCCCCGTAAACCGGCGCATTCCGCCCCAGGCCCGCTGGTTTCCAGCGCCGGCGAGTCCTTCGGCGGCCCTTTTGCTTCAGCCCGAGGCAAACTTCCATGGCCAGTTGATGGTCGATTGCTGGCACGCTTTGGGGAAACCCGTGGCGATGACACCCGCGCCAAGTGGGATGGGGTGATGATCAGCGCCTCCGCCGGCAGCCAGGTGCATGCCGTTCACGGTGGGCGCGTGGTATTTGCCGATTGGCTGCGGGGCGCCGGTTTATTGGTAATTCTCGACCACGGTAATGGCTATTTGAGCCTTTATGGCCACAATCAGACATTGCTCAAGTCGGCAGGTGATGTTGTAAAAGCCGGTGAATCCATCTCCACTGTCGGTAACAGTGGTGGCCAGGACACCCCGGCGCTGTACTTCGCTATTCGTCAGCAGGGTCGCCCGAGCGATCCCGCACAATGGTGCCGTTCCCAAGGATAGGGCCGCATCTACACTAGGAGTTCGTTCGACATGCTGCATTTGTCCCGCCTCACTTCGCTGGCCCTGACGATCGCCCTGGTGATCGGCGCGCCTCTGGCTTTCGCCGACCAGGCCGCCCCGGCTGCACCCGCCGCCACGGCCGCGTCCTCTGCCGCGACCACCAGGGCGCCGTTGCCGCTGGACGAGCTGCGCACCTTTGCAGAGGTCATGGACCGGATCAAGGCAGCCTATGTTGAACCCGTAGACGACAAGACCCTGCTGGAGAACGCCATCAAGGGCATGCTCAGCAACCTCGACCCGCACTCCGCCTACCTGGGCCCGGAAGATTTCGCCGAGCTGCAGGAAAGCACCAGCGGTGAATTCGGCGGCCTGGGCATCGAAGTCGGCGCCGAAGACGGCAACATCAAAGTGGTTTCGCCGATCGACGACACCCCGGCTTCCAAGGCCGGCATCCAGGCCGGCGACTTTATCGTCAAGATCAACGGCCAGCCGACCCGTGGCCAGACCATGACCGAAGCCGTCGACAAGATGCGCGGCAAGATCGGCCAGAAAATCACCCTGACCCTGGTACGCGACGGCGGCAACCCGTTCGACGTGACGCTGACCCGCGCGACGATCATGGTCAAGAGCGTGAAGAGCCAGTTGCTGGAGTCGGGCTACGGTTACATCCGCATCACTCAATTCCAGGTCAAGACCGGCGACGAAGTGGCCAAGGCCCTGGCCAAGCTGCGCAAGGACAAC
The DNA here is from genome assembly GCF_019139815.1 of Pseudomonas asgharzadehiana. Classification (NCBI taxonomy): domain Bacteria; kingdom Pseudomonadati; phylum Pseudomonadota; class Gammaproteobacteria; order Pseudomonadales; family Pseudomonadaceae; genus Pseudomonas; species Pseudomonas asgharzadehiana. The sequence goes on along the minus strand of NZ_CP077079.1, from coordinate 579,942 downwards.
GGCAAGAAACTCAGCGGCATCGTGCTCGACCTGCGTAACAACCCAGGCGGCGTGCTGCAATCGGCGGTGGAAGTGGTCGACCACTTCATCACCAAGGGCCTGATCGTCTACACCAAGGGCCGTATCGCCAATTCCGAGCTGCGCTTCTCGGCCACCGGCAACGACCTCAGCGAAAACGTGCCACTGGCCGTGCTGATCAACGGCGGCAGCGCCTCGGCCTCGGAAATCGTCGCCGGCGCCTTGCAAGACCAGAAACGTGGCGTGCTGATGGGCACCACCAGCTTCGGCAAAGGCTCGGTGCAAACCGTATTGCCGCTGAACAACGAACGCGCGTTGAAGATCACCACGGCCTTGTACTACACGCCGAACGGTCGCTCGATCCAGGCCCAGGGCATTGTCCCGGACATTGAAGTACGCAAGGCCAAGATCACCAACGAGGTCGACAGCGAGTACTACAAAGAGGCGGACCTGCAAGGCCACCTGGGCAATGGCAACGGCGGCGCCGACCAGCCGACCGGCAGCGCAGCCAAAGCCAAGCCGATGCCACAGGACGATGATTACCAGTTGGCCCAGGCGCTGAGCCTGCTCAAGGGCCTGAGCATTACGCGCAGCCGTTGATATGCGCTTTGCCCTGATCATCGCAGTATTGTGCAGCCTGGCCGGGGTCGCCCACGCGACCCCGGCCGGTGAGCCGCGCAAAGCCTATCTCACCCTGATCATCGATGATCTCGGGCAAAACCTGCCCCGGGATCGTCGCGTGCTGGCCCTCCCCGGGCCGGTGACCACGGCGATCATGCCCGACACGCCTCACGCCGCCGAATTCGCCCGCGAAGCCCACAAAGCCGGCAAGATCGTGATGCTGCACATGCCCATGGACCCGGCCACCGGCCCGTTCGCCTGGCATCCCGAGCTGCCTATCGAAGAGCTGGGCAAACGCCTGGACGCCGCGTTCAACGCCGTGCCCTACACCGCCGGCGTCAACAACCACATGGGCAGCCGCATGACCGCGCAACCCGCCGCCATGGCCTGGTTGATGGCCGAGCTGCAACGGCGCAACAAGTTCTTTGTCGACAGCCGCACCAGCGCGCAAACCGTAGCCGCCGCCGAGGCACAGAAGATCGGCCTGGCCCATGTCTCGCGGGATGTATTCCTGGACGACGAACGCACCGAAGCGGCGATCACCACCCAACTGCAAACCGCAATCAAGCTGGCCCACAAACAAGGCTCGGCCGTGATGATCGGCCACCCTTACCCGCAAACCCTGGCGGTGCTGGAGCGCGAATTGCCCACGCTCAAGGCACAGGGCGTGGAGTGGATCGACATCAAGTTGATGATCAGTGTGCGCAGTAATCAGGCCATGGCCGGTCACGGCAAAAACGGCACCTACCTTCCTGCGCATAGATAGATACAGCCCGCCCACGCGCTCGCTGCTCGACAGTTGATGCTCCCATCAACTGGAGCGTTTTCCATGCAACCTCTGCAATTCAACGACCTGCTCATCAGCTTTACCAGCGAGTTCTTGCCGCTGTGGAACGATAAGGGTTCCAGCGCACAAAAGGCCGTCGGCCTCTGGCGACCCAGCACAACATCCGATGCGCTGAGTTCGTTTTACGCCTTGGGCGATATCGCGGTCGGTCACTACCGCAATATCAACCAAGGCAAGATCGTCGCAGTGGTGAGCGACGCGAATAAGGCCGACGGCACGGCGCTGCGTCCGCCCGTTGACTACCAACGGGTGTGGCACGATGAAGGGACCGGGGCGCATAGCAACCTTTCCATCTGGCGCCCGCTTGCGCCGCAGGGCTACGTCACGATGGGGCTGGTGTGTGGCGTCGGCTACGACAAACCCTCGCGCCATGCCGTGCGCTGTGTGCGCGAAGACCTGGTCGTGACGGCGCAATTGGGCGAGCTGATCTGGAACGATAAAGGCAGCGGCTGCGCCAACGATTTAAGCATCTGGTCGATCACCGCACCCGAGGCGCCCGTCGGCGAAGCTTACCTGGCGCCCGGTACCTTCCTTGGTCATGGCAGTTATGCCAAGCCAGGTATTGAGGCCTACTCCCTGCGCCTGGCGTTGACCACCCATCTGAGCGACCTACCGTCACCTCCGGTTCTCACCGGGCACGAAATCCCCTCCCTGGATGAAAACACCGCCACGCTGCACGCCTGCGAGCTGCCGTGGTTTTGCGTAAAAGACCCGGAACTGAGCGCGGTCGAACAGCTTCAGTCGTCGCCCACCTACCGGCTCGAACGCACGGACCGTTATCGCCTCGGCGGCTTCGGGCACAACACCGGGCAGACCCCTCAGCCGTTTATGTGGACGGCCTCCAAAGGGGAACTGGGCACAAATGCCAGGGCCTTGGCGTTCAATACCAGCATCGACTTATGCAAAGAGTGGCCTGCGCATCCACAGGCGTTTGAGTTGAGTTTTTCGGCGCAGCTGGATCGTGACTTCACGCATACCCAACGCTCCGCGAAAGGCTGGAGTCATTCCTCGCCCTTGGAGATCATCATCTATGTCCCGCCGAAAAAGGCCGTGGCCGCTTACCTGTTACACAGTGAGTACTGCCTGCTGCGTCAGGATGGCAGCCAGGTTTCAGCGACCGTCAGCTACACCAATGGCGATCACGTTTATATGAGCGAATCTCCCGACACCGAGCCGCTGCCGCAAGAGGCAACCCCAAGGGAAGAAGCCGCACAAGCGGAGCCGGATCTACAGGTAACGGGCCATGATTTGATCGACAACGCCCTCACTCCGTAACTGATCAAGGGCCGCTTGCAGCCTGACCATCACGTCATCCGGCACGTCTTTGTTCAGCGCCAGATAAAGCTGCGCACTGTTGAAGCGCAGCACGGTTCTGAGTTGGGTCACCCCGACCTGGCGGGCCAGGTATCGGCCCGCCGGATCACCTGTGGCCCATAGGTCTATCTGGCCATCCATCAGCTTTTGCGCGTTGTCCTGGTCACGCAACGCGACGATCGGGTTGAGGCCCTGCTTTTCCAGGCTCTCGGCGATGGCATCGCCCTTGTAGGCGCCGATCTTGTAGCACCGCGCCTGTTTCACGTCATCCAGCTTGATCTTGCTGTCGGCTTTGGCGAGCAGTACCCAGTCATCCGGACCGATGGGGCCGACCCACTTGAACAGCGCTTCGCGGTCGGGCAGGCGGGCCATGACGAACACGCCATAGCCGGGCTTCTCCAGGGCGAGTTTGTAGATTCGCTCCCAAGGAAAACGCAAGGTGAGGTTGTAGGAAATACCGGCGCGCTTGAAGGTCTCGCGCACGATGTCCACGGCGATGCCTTCGATGTTCTCGTCCTTGGCGAAGTTCTTGCCGTTTTTCGCCATGTTGTAAGGCGGGAAATTTTCCGTGAGCAACACCAGGGAGGCGTCAGACGGTTCTTCGGATCGGGCGGTACCGACCATCAGCACGGAAATGCTGGCGAGAGCGAGCAGCAGCTGTTTGAACATGAAAGTTACCGGAATCCATGGCAAGCGCAGAGAGTGCCCCGCGCCTGCCACGGTGTCCAGCGACGTTTAGCGAACGACGATACCGCGTGCCGCCATGTAGGCCTTGGCCTCGGGAACAGTGTATTCGCCAAAGTGGAAAATACTCGCCGCCAGCACCGCGCTGGCATGGCCTTCGATCACGCCATCGGCCAAATGCTGCAGGTTGCCGACGCCGCCGGACGCGATCACCGGAATGCCCAGCGCATCGCTGATGGCGCGGGTCACGCCCAGGTCGAAGCCATTTTTCATGCCGTCCTGGTCCATGCTGGTCAGCAGGATTTCCCCGGCGCCCAGGCCTTCCATCTTCATCGCCCACTCCACCGCGTCCAGGCCGGTGGGCTTGCGCCCGCCGTGGGTGAAGATCTCCCAGCGCGGGGTTTCACCCGGGCCCGAGACCTTCTTGGCGTCGATGGCCACCACGATGCATTGCGAGCCGAAGTGCTGCGCGGCTTCGCCGACGAATTCCGGGTTGAACACCGCGGCCGTGTTGATCGATACCTTGTCCGCGCCGGCGTTGAGCAGGTTGCGGATGTCTTGCACGGTGCGCACGCCGCCGCCCACGGTCAGCGGGATAAACACCTGGCTGGCCATGCGCTCGACGGTATGCAACGTGGTGTCGCGGCCGTCGACGCTGGCGGTGATGTCGAGAAAGGTAATCTCGTCGGCACCTTGCTCATCGTAGCGACGGGCGATTTCCACCGGGTCGCCGGCATCGCGGATGTTCTCGAACTTGACGCCCTTGACCACGCGACCGTTGTCGACGTCCAGGCAAGGGATGATGCGTTTGGCCAGCGCCATGGTCAGTCCTCAGCCGTTGTAGGCATCGCAGTAAGCCTGGGCCTCGGCGACATCCAGGGTCCCTTCGTAGATCGCCCGGCCGGTGATCGCGCCGATGATCCCTGGCGCCTTGGCGTCCAGCAGCGACTTGATGTCGCCCAGGTTGTGAATACCGCCGGACGCGATCACCGGGATCTTCGTCGCGGCCGCCAATGCGGCGGTGAACGGCACGTTGCAGCCCTGCATCATGCCGTCTTTGGCGATATCGGTATAAACGATGGCAGAGACGCCGTCGGCTTCGAACTGCTTGGCCAGGTCGATCACCTGCACGGTGCTGATTTCAGCCCAACCGTCGGTAGCGACGAAACCATCTTTAGCGTCCAGGCCGACGATCACTTTGCCCGGGAACGCGCGGCAGGCTTCGGCGACGAAGGCGGGGTCTTTCACGGCCTTGGTGCCGATGATCACGTAGCTCACGCCGGCCTTGACGTAATGCTCGATGGTTTCCAGGGAGCGGATACCGCCGCCGATCTGGATCGGCAGGTTCGGGTAACGCTTGGCGATCGCGGTGACCACCTCGCCATTGACCGGCTGGCCTTCGAAGGCGCCGTTCAAGTCCACCAGATGCAGACGACGGCAGCCCCCTTCCACCCATTTGGCAGCCATGCTCACCGGGTCATCGGAGAACACGGTGGAGTCTTCCATACGGCCTTGGCGCAGACGTACGCAGGCGCCGTCCTTGAGATCGATAGCGGGGATAATCAGCATCTGGCAAACCTTATTCGAAATTCAGCAATGCTTGGGAAATCAGGGTTTCTCAAGCGACCACAAGTCGCTTTCGATGCTTTCGAACCTTTCTTTAAGGAGCGTCTGCGTGTCGAAAATCGCCCTGTTGTAATAATGCGGCGCCACTTCGTGGGTGAACAATTCGAGAATCTCGGCGACCTCGAACGACCCCAACTTGAGTTCGAAGCGATCTTCCATGAAACGCTTGATCTTGAGGGTAGCCTCACTCTCCTGTTCGGGCGTGAGGCTCAAGATCGGCTGCTTCGGCTTCCTGGCCATTTACCAGCGCCCATCCCAGGCGGCGAAGTTCTGCAGCAATTGCAGGCCATGGGTATGGCTCTTCTCCGGGTGGAACTGCACGGCAAAACGCGAGCCTTCAGCCAGCGCTGCGGCGAAATCGACGCCGTAGTGCCCACCCCCCACCACCTGGCGCGGGTTACCGGCGGCGATGTAGTAGCTGTGCACGAAGTAGAAACGCGCCATGTCCGGAATGTCGTGCCACAACGGGTGTTCCACGGTCTGGCTGACTTCGTTCCAGCCCATGTGCGGGACCTTCAGATGGGCGCCGTCTTCGTGCAGGTCCTTGCCGAAGAACTTCACCTGGCCGGGAAACAGGCCGATGCAGTCGACGCCGTCGTTCTCTTCACTGCGCTCGAGCAAGGCTTGCATGCCCACGCAAATGCCGAGGAACGGACGGTCCTGGCTGACTTCGCGCACCAGGCTGTCAAAGCCCAGGCGGCGGATCTCGGCCATGCAATCGCGAATCGCGCCAACCCCTGGGAACACCACGCGGTCGGCTTCGCGGATCACCTTGGCATCGCTGGTGATCAGCACCTTGCCGGCCCCCACGTGTTCGAGGGCCTTGGCGACCGAGTGCAGGTTACCCATGCCGTAATCGATAACCGCGACCGTCTGCATTACAGAACGCCCTTGGTCGAGGGCATTTGCCCGGCCATGCGGTCATCCAGCTCGACGGCCATGCGCAATGCACGGCCAAAAGCCTTGAACACGGTTTCGATCTGGTGGTGGGTGTTGGTGCCGCGCAGGTTGTCGATGTGCAGGCTGACGAGTGCGTGGTTGACGAAACCCTGGAAAAATTCCTGGAACAGGTCGACGTCGAAGCCACCCACGGTGGCGCGGGTGTACGGCACATGCATCTGCAGGCCTGGGCGGCCGGAGAAGTCGATGACCACGCGCGACAGCGCTTCGTCCAGCGGGACATAGGCGTGGCCGTAGCGACGGATGCCTTTTTTGTCGCCGATGGCCTTGGCAAAGGCCTGGCCGAGCGTGATGCCCACGTCTTCCACCGTGTGGTGGTCGTCGATATGCAGGTCGCCCTTGCTGACGATATCCAGGTCGATCAGCCCGTGACGGGCGATCTGGTCCAGCATGTGCTCAAGAAAAGGTACACCGATATCAAATCGGGCCTTTCCGGTGCCATCCAGGTTGATCGAGGCTTTGATCTGGGTTTCCAGAGTGTCGCGCTCGACGGACGCCTTACGTTCGGCCATCACCAGCTCCGCAAAATCATTGGGCGAAAAAGGCAGCCATTATAGGGGCGCGGGCGCTAAACAGAAACATCGAAGGGGATAAGACTGATGGAGTGTCGGGGATAGACATGTGTGTACATGTGGGACCGACTTATGAAAACTTCGCACCTTCAATGTGAAAGGGGGCTTGCTCCCGATAGCGGTAGATCAGCCAGCAACTATGCGGCTGAGCCACCGTCATCGGGAGCAAGCCCCCTCCCACAAGGGTTTTGCAGTGTTAGTGGAACAGTACCGCCGTCTTCTGCAGGGTCACCCACACACCCCACGCCAACGGAATACCCACTACCAGCCAGGCGGCAATCGCCACCGGCTTGCTGCCGGCAGAGGCTTTCCACTCCAGCACGGTGGTGGCGTCAGCGCCTTTGTCATGGCCCAGCGCCTGTTCGGCGGCCAACTCGGCATCGGTCATGAAGTACTTGTCGGCCACCGGGCGCACCAGCAGGTTGCAGATAAAGCCCAGCACCAGCAAGCCGGCGAGGATGTACAAAGTGATGTCATAGGCCGCGGCGCGTTCAACGCCAATGCTCAATTGATATTCACGCAGGTAGTTCACCAATACCGGGCCCAGTACGCCCGCCGCTGCCCATGCGGTCAGCAGGCGGCCGTGGATCGCACCCACCATCTGCGTACCGAACAGGTCCGCCAGGTAGGCCGGAACGGTCGCAAAACCACCGCCGTACATCGACAGGATGATGCAGAACGCCGCCACGAACAGCGCCACGTTGCCCAGGTGCCCCAGGTTCGGGATCAGCGCGTACAGGGCAAAGCCCAGAGCGAAGAACACGAAGTAGGTGTTTTTGCGCCCCAGGTAGTCGGAGAACGACGCCCAGAAGAACCGGCCACCGATGTTGAACAGGCTCAGCAGGCCGGTGAAACCCGCCGCGATGGCGGCAATGGACGCAAGTTGCCCGGCGTCCAGTTGGCCGAACGGCACATCCACACCCAGCAACTTGCCGCCGAACACTTCCTGCAACAGCGGCGAAGCCATGCCGAGGATGCCGATACCGGCCGATACGTTCAGGCACAACACCAGCCATACCAAGCGGAATTGCGGGGTTTTCCATGCCACGTTCACATGCACGTGACGGTGAGTGATCATCGCGTTGCTGGCTTTTTTCGCCGGCGCGGTCCAGCCCTCAGGCTTCCAGCCGGTCGGCGGCACGCGGTAGGACAGTGCGCCGCCGATCATGAACACGAAGTAAATCGCGGCCATCACCAGGAAGCTCTGCCACACGCCCACGCCGCTCGGCGATGCGAAGTGGCCCATCAGCGCAGCCGCCAGGGGCGCGCCCACCATAGCGCCGCCGCCAAAGCCCATGATCGCCATGCCGGTGGCCATGCCGCGCTTGTCCGGGAACCACTTGATCAAAGTCGATACGGGCGAGATATAACCCAGGCCCAGGCCGATACCGCCGATCACGCCGGAACCGATCCACATCAGCCAGATCTGGTGGGTATAGATACCCAGCGCCGAGATCAGCAGGCCACCGCACCAGCACAGGGCCGATACCACACCGGCCTTACGCGGCCCGGCATGTTCCAGCCAGCCGCCCCAGATCGCCGCCGAGCAGCCCAGGAAGATGAAGAACAGGGTGTAGATCCAGCCCAGCATGGAGATGGGCCAGTCGCATTGGGACGAGAAGACTTGGGCGATAAAGCTCATGTCCGGCGCGCAGGCCAACGGCTTGGTGATGCCCAGCGCCTTGGACAGCGGCAGCCAGAACACCGAGAAACCGTAGGCCATGCCGATGCAGAGGTGGATGGCCAGGGCGGCCGGTGGAACCAGCCAGCGGTTGAACCCGGGCTTGGCGATAATGCGCTCCTTGGACAGGAACGCAGGCTGCTCGGCGGTGTGACCCGCCGCGGTGCTAGTGCTCATTGGTGTTTCCCCCAGTTATTAGTCGTTGTCCGTCAGGCGCTCTCTCCCTCGGCCTTGCACGCAAAGCGTGGCCGTTTTTGTTGAGTGAAGCTCCATTTTGGCGCGACGATAGGTCGCAGAAGGCGGACGAACGCGCAAAGATTAGCGTCAGAAAAACCAAAGTGATATCACTTTTATCGGAAATTTCGCTTTTATTGACGTCAAATTCCCGTTCTGGCCGCCGTGGATACAATGTAACGATCGGTGAACTGATGCAGGCCGTCGGGCGTTATACTCTGCGGCTAAATTTTGAAATCGACATACAAGGACTCGCCCATGAAAGCGTTCGGCAAAATCCTGGGTCTGGTACTTCTCGGGCTGTTGCTGATCATTGTGGCTCTTGGCTTTGCCCTGACCCACCTTTTCGATCCCAACGACTACAAAGAAGAGATTCGCCAGATTGCCCGCGACAAGGCCCACATCGAGCTGACGCTCAATGGCGATATCGGTTGGAGCCTGTTCCCCTGGCTCGGCCTTGAACTGCACGAAGCCAGCGTGGCCACCCTGACCGCCCCGACCCAACCTTTTGCAGACCTGCAAATGCTTGGCCTTTCGGTGCGTGTGCTGCCACTGCTGCGCCGCGAAGTGCAGATGAGCGACGTGCGTGTCGAAGGCCTGAACCTGCGCCTGAACCGCGACAAGCAAGGCCATGGCAACTGGGAAGACATCGGCAAGAACGTGCCCGCCGCAACGGCCGGCGCGCCCGCCCCCGCCCCGGCGGAACCGGCGGCTGAAACCAAACCCGAAAAACCCGCACAGCCTATCCGCCTGGACATCGACAGCCTGACCGTCAACAACGCTCGCATCGAATACAACGACGAGCAGACCGGCAAGCAGTTCAGCGCCGAAAGCATCCAACTGAGCGCCGGCGCCGTGCATGAAGGCGCGAGCATTCCGGTGAAACTCACCGCGTTCTTCGGCAGCAACCAGCCGGTGATGCGCGTCAAGACCGAGCTTAACGGCAACCTGCGCATCGAGCGTGCGCTCAAGCGCTACCAGTTCGAAGACATGCGCATCAGCGGCGAAGCCACCGGCGAACCGTTGCAAGGCAAGACCGTGACCTTCTCCACCCAGGGTCAATTGCTGGTGGACCAGGCGGCCAATATCGCCGAATGGACCAACATGAAATTCTCGGCCAACCAGCTGCGCGCGCTGGGCGAACTGAAGGTCAACGACCTGGACAAAACCCCGCAGCTCAGCGGCGCCCTGTCCATTGCCCAGTTCGACCTGGCCAAGTTCCTCGACAGCGTCGGCAGCCCGTTGCCGGCGATGGCCGAGGGCAGCCTGAGCAAGGTAGAACTGGTCAGCCGCCTCAAGGGCACGCCCACCAGCCTGGCCCTGGAAGACCTGAACCTGAAACTCGACGGCAGCACCTTCACCGGCCGCATCGCCGTGGACGATTTCGCCAAGCAGGCGCTGCGCGTGCAGCTCAAGGGCGATACGTTCAACGCCGACAACTACCTGCCGGCCAAGTCCGAATCCGCCAAGGGCGCAACTGCCGCGCGCCAGGCCGAAGTGCAGAACAGCGAAGCCGGCGCCATGGCAGCCGGCGGCACTACACCGCTGCCGGAGGCACCGACCAAAGGCGCCTGGAGCACCGACAAACTGCTGCCTCTGGCGCACCTGCGCAAGCTGGACGTAGACGCCGACCTGGCCTTCGGCCAACTGACCCTGAGCAAACTGCCGATCCAGGACGCCGTGCTCAAAGCCTCCGGCATCGATGGCCAGCTCAAGCTCGACACCCTCAGCGGAGGCCTCTACAACGGCACCTTCCAGGCCAACGGCACCCTCGATGTGCGCCAGGACGTGCCGGTGTTGGCGCTGCAAAGCCGGATCAAGCAAGTACCGGTCGAACGCATCCTGCAAGCCCAGGGGCAAACGCCGCCGGTGAAAGGCCAGGTCACGCTCGACAGCAGCCTCACTGGCCGTGGCAATAGCCAGAAGGCCCTGATCGACAGCCTCAACGGCAGCGCCAGTGTTGTGATCAACAACGGCGTGCTGCTCAACGCCAACCTTGAACAGCAACTGTGCACCGGCATCGCCATGCTCAACCGCAAGACCCTGAGCGGCGAACAGCGCGGCAAAGACACGCCGTTCCAGGAGCTGAAGGGCAACCTGACTTTCCGTAACGGCGTGGCCAACAACCCCGACTTGAAAGTGCGCATCCCTGGCCTGGCGGTCAACGGCAACGGCGACGTCGACCTGCGCGTGCTGGGCATGGACTACCGCGTCGGCATCATCGTCGAAGGCGATCAGCGCGAAGTGCCCGACCCGGCCTGCGAGGTGGGCGCCAACTTCCGCGACATCGAAGTGCCGCTGCGCTGCCGTGGCCCGCTGGAACTGGGCGCCAAGGCCTGCCGCCTGGATAAGGACGGCTTGAGCCAGGTCGCGATCAAGGCGGCCGGCAACAAGCTCAGCGACAAGCTGGAAGAGAAGCTCGACAAGGTCAACCCACAGCTCAAAGATGCTTTGAAAGGCCTGTTCAAACGATGAGAAACGAGCAGTTTTCAACGGCGGTGCTGGACTGGTACGACCGCCACGGTCGCCACGACTTGCCCTGGCAACAGGGCATCACACCGTACCGGGTGTGGGTGTCGGAGATCATGCTGCAACAGACCCAGGTCAGCACCGTACTCAATTACTTCGACCGTTTCATGGCCTCGCTGCCAACGGTCCAAGCCCTGGCCGCCGCGCCGGAAGACGAAGTGCTGCACCTGTGGACCGGCCTGGGTTACTACACCCGGGCGCGCAACCTGCACAAGACCGCAAAAATAATCGTGGCCGAGTACGGCGGCGAGTTTCCCCGCGATGTAGAAAAGCTCACCGAATTACCCGGCATCGGCTTGTCCACCGCCGGCGCGATCGCCAGCCTGAGCATGGGCCTGCGCGCACCGATCCTCGACGGCAACGTCAAGCGCGTGCTGGCACGCTTTACCGCTCAAGAGGGTTACCCGGGCGAGCCCAAGGTGGCCAAACAGCTGTGGGCCACCGCAGAACGCTTCACGCCCCATGATCGCGTCAACGCCTACACCCAGGCGATGATGGACATGGGCGCCACGCTCTGCACCCGCAGCAAACCCAGTTGCCTGCTGTGCCCGCTGGAAAAAGGCTGCGAAGCGCATATGCTCGGCCTGGAGACGCGCTACCCGATCCCCAAGCCGCGCAAGACCGTCCCGCAGAAGCGCACATTGATGCCGATGCTGGCCAATGCCGAGGGCGAGATCCTGCTTTATCGTCGCCCGTCCACAGGCCTGTGGGGCGGTTTGTGGAGTTTGCCGGAGCTGGACGACCTGCACGATCTCGAACACCTGGCCAACCAGCATGCGCTCGAACTGGGCAAGCATCTGGAACTGCCGGGGCTGGTTCACACCTTCAGCCATTTCCAACTGGCCATCGAACCCTGGCTGGTGCGGGTCGAGGAAACCGCCCACCACGTGGCCGAGGCCGACTGGCTCTGGTATAACCTCGCCACCCCGCCGCGCCTGGGCCTTGCCGCCCCGGTGAAAAAACTGCTGAAGCGCGCGGCCGACGTATTGAACGCAGGAGTTTCGTCATGACCCGCACCGTAATGTGCCGCAAGTACAAAGAAAAACTGCCAGCCCTGGAACGCCCGCCGTACCCAGGCGCCAAGGGCCAGGACATTTACGACCACGTCTCGGCCAAAGCCTGGGGTGACTGGTTGAAACACCAGACCCTGCTGATCAACGAAAAACGCCTGAACATGATGAACGCCGAAGACCGTAAATACCTGGCGGGCGAAATGGATAAGTTCTTTTCCGGCGAGGAATACGCCCAGGCCGAAGGTTACGTGCCACCTGCTCAATAATTGATCAAAAACCGGGGTCGGCACGTAAGCGACGGTAATAATTAAATATTTTTTGAAAACTTGCTTGACGACCCCCTGAAAAACTCGTTTAATGCGCCCCGTTGCCCAGATAGCTCAGTCGGTAGAGCAGGGGATTGAAAATCCCCGTGTCGGCGGTTCGATTCCGTCTCTGGGCACCACTCATTAGTTTCAGGTGGTGCAAACGTCATCTGAAACACACAAGAAACCCGCCTAGTGCGGGTTTTTTGTTGCCTGGGATTTAACTTATCCGCGCACGGCGGCTGCGCGGCAGTGAATTCGCTTGCCGCGCGGTTAACGCACCCTCTTACTTACTCCAGCCGAAACACCAGCAATGGGTTGTCATTCAATCGCCCATTGAACGCCGGCGTCAGATACTCCAACGGTGTGCCCTTCAACAGCGCAGTCTCCTTGCGCGCCACAAGCACCCACGCCGGTCGGGGCACGGCTTCCAATCGGTCCAACTGATTGCCGCCGATAAACACCGGCTGCTCGTCGTGGTCCAGGTTCATCATGTAGCGCACCGCCCAGGTATCGCGACCGAGGTTGATAAACACCAAGGGGCCCGGTTGTGCCTTACGCAACGCCTCCACCTGGCCAACAAACACGCGGGTGTCGAACTGCAGATCCTTGGCCGGCTCCACCACACTCACCAGCAGCAGCCATTGCGCCGTTAATGCGATCAAGCTGAGCCACACCAATCGCCCGGCCCGGCGCCAGGCGATCAGCACCGCCCCTTGCAGTACCACCAGCGCTCCCACCAACATCAGCAACGAAACATCAGGCCAGTAACCGTGCTTCTGCCACCCATGCCGGCACACAAAAACCACGATCACGCATAACGCCGGTAGCGCCACGACAAGGCCTTCATAGCAGCGGCGCACACCCACGAACGCGCCTTGCGCCCGAAGCAGCCCATAGGCGGCGACAGCGGCAAACATTGGAACCATGGGCAGGATGTAATAAGCACGTTTGAAGTGCGGCACCGACAAACCGAGCAAGATCATCAAGCCACAGGCGCCAAGCCTTGCCACCAACTGCACCTCGGCATCGACGTGTCGCACAGACCAGCGATGACGCAACGCAACCAACGTGGCCAACGCCAGCGGCACCACGGGGAAATAGCGATACAGACTCAACTGAAAGTAGAAGTAGAACGGCTCGCCGCTTTCATCCAGCCGCCCAGCCACTTGCATCCTGAACACTTCGTCGGCAAAGGCGTCGCCACCGCTGATACGCGCCAGCTTCACCAGCAGCCACCAACAGAACGCCAGCAATACCAGGCCGACGATGCCGTGAGCCAGCACCTGCCTGACGCGCTCCCCAGGCTTGCCCAGCGCCCAATACACACACACCACGCCACAGACCTCGATCAACCCCAATGGCCCGCGCACGGCAAACCCAAGGATGAACAGCGGGAACACCATCAACGGCCTTAGCCGCGAGCCCAAGCGTTCGCCACTGTGCAGCAGGTAAAAGCTGCCGACACAGAGCAAAGCCACCATCTGGTCCAGGCACACCGAGCGCGACTTCTCCAGCAGTTGCGTCGTCAGCAAGGTCAGCAGCACGCTGAGCAGCGCCCACTGCCGATTCGACGGGACCAACAAGCGATAGATCAGGGCAATGACGCCGGCGGACGCCAGGGCGGTGGGCAATACGTTCGCCAGATGATTGGGCGCGCCGAACCAGCGGGCAAATACAAAGCTGAAGAAGGTCGCGGTGCCAGGGTAATCCGCGTAGGGCTGGCCGTAGGTCGTGGGGAAAAAACTTGCGCCATGGCGAAACATTTCTTGCAGGAACAGCGCCCAACGCCCATCGAACCCCTGGGGCTGTTGGTCCCAGATGCCCCAGGTGAACAGCAGCAAGGCAAACATAAAGATGCCCAGGGACTCCAGGCGAAAACGGTTGCGGTGATCCATCGGTAGACCTGTCAGGTGGGAAGCGCCGACTCATGGTGCCGAGGGCACCCCTGAATAGCGCCTGAACAAACCCCAACATTCACGCGATTATCGATTTGCAGGCCACACCACGACAGGAACGAGGCGAACGTAGATCAACTCGGCAACCAATTCGATCAAGGTCTGCAGGATTACCGCCGTGGCCGCCAGCCCGCGTACGTCTTCGGGCAGGGCCAGCGCCAGGGGTAATACCACCAGGGAATTACGCGTCGACGCGCTGAACGTCACCGCACGCGCCGTGATCGCAGGCAATGCACACAGCCGCGAAGCCAGAACTCCCATCCACGGCGCCAGCAGCGCAAAGCCCAGGTAGACCGGAATCACCGGCACCAACAGCTCGATATCCCGCACCACCGAGGTGATCTGCGAACCGATCACCACGAACAGCACCAACGCCATGGCCGGCACCGGCAGCCAGGCCCATGCACCGCTCCAAGCGCTGACGACCGAAGAACGCCGCGCCACGGACGCCGTCAACACCGCCAGAATCATAGGCAGCACGATCAACCCCACAAACGCCTGCACAAACGGCCCTGCCACCACCACCCCTTCGGACTGCGCCCCCAGCATCACCCCCAGGTACACCGGCAACAACGCCAACTGCAGCAACAACAGCACCGGCGTGGCCGCCAACATCAACCGCGAATCGCCCTTGCCGATGTGGGTGAACACCACCACGTAGTCGATGCACGGCGTCAGCAACACCAGCAACGCCCCCACCAACAGCGCCGGACGCTCTACCAGGCCACGGGTCAATGCCCACACCAGCAGCGGCACCAAAATGAAATTGGCCAGCAACAACGCCGACAGGAAGCGCTTGTTGCTCAAGCCTGCACGCAGGTCCAGAAAGGGAATTTGCAGGAACATCGCGTACATCAGTATCGCGATGGCGGGCGTGATCCATTCGTTGAGACTGTGAGCCCATGAAGGCGCGAGCAGGCCAAAGACGGCAGCCAGGAGGACGGTGACGAAATAGAGGGGGATCTGGTGGTGTTCGAGGGCGTCGCGGGTCATGAGTGAGGCTCTGGCGTGTCGCAAAAGCGTGAGCTTATGTGCCTACCGAGCGGTGGTCGAGCAATAACCCGCAGAGGCCACGAGACGAAACACACCCGCAAGCCCTTGGGATTTGCTCCGACCTGCGCTTCAATACGCCACCCAGATCCTTAAACACAGGACGTAAGCCCATGGCCTCGCCGAACAAGCAGCAAAAACGTGCCCAGCGGGCAAAGACCAAGGCCAAGCAAAACCGCACCCAACGCGCCGTCGCGGCCAAGCCGGATGCATTCGAGGGCGACGACAGCCGCATCGACCTTGAGTCGGTGGATTTGACCGAGTTGTTCGTGCAGATGCGCGACGCCGGCCAGAACAGCCAGCAGGCGCTGTGCGCCGCGTTCCTGAGCCACCCGCTGTTGGCGCTGGTGCTGGAGCAGGAAGGCGAAGAAGAAGCCACCGACTTTATTCTGGCGGCGCTGATCGAGTATCGGCAGTGGGCCACAGACAGCGATGATGAAGCGGCCGCCCTGGCGTGGATTGAATCGCCAGCGTTCCAGGCGGACTACGTGGCGGCGTCCCAGGCGCTGGTGACTTCCCAAGACTGACACCAAACAAAATGTGGGAAGAGGCTTGCCCCCTCCCACACGTGACCGCATGCATTCAGCTAAGTACCGCGGCACCCGCTCGCTGTGCCTTGCGACGGCTCGATACGAACAGCCCCGCCATCACCACCAGCACGCTCAAAATCCCGGTCGCGATGATCTCGACCCGGTGCGCCTCCTGGAACAGCATGATGGTCAGCGTCCCCACGATAAACACCATCACCGCGTAGGTCAGGCCAGGGAACAGCCACATCTTGAAGACGATCTTCTCGCCCGCCGCCATGCGTTTCTGGCGCATGCGCAGTTGCGACACCGCGATCACCAGGTACACCAGCAACGCGATGGCACCGGAGCTGGCCAGCAGGAACTCGAACACCGCCGCCGGTGCCACGTAGTTGGCGAACACCGCCAGGAATGCCGCGCCGGTGGACAACATCACCGCCCAGTAAGGCGTGCCGCTTTTATTGGTGCGCTTGGACACCGCCGGTGCATCACCGCGTCGCCCCAGGGAAAACAGCATGCGCGAAGCGGTGTACAGCGCCGAGTTCAGGCAACTGGTCACGGCAACCAACACCACCAGGTCGACGATCAGCTTGGCATTCGGGATACCCATGCGCTCCAGCACGGTCTGGTACGAACCCACCGCCGCCAGGGTCGGATCGTTCCACGGCACTAGGGATACGACGATGAAGATCGACAGCAGATAGAACAAGCCAATCCGCCAGATCACCGAGTTGGTGGCCTTGGTAATTTGCTGGCCTGGGTTTTTCGACTCAGCCGCTGCAATGGTGACGATCTCGGTGCCCATGAACGAGAACATAGTGGTGAGGATGGCCGCCAATACCGCGCCCATGCCGTTAGGCATAAAGCCTTGCGTATCGAACAAGTGCGACACGCCGCTGACCTGGCTGGTAGGCAGGAAGCCGAAAATCGCCGCCAGGCCGAGGATCACAAAACCCACGATCGCTACGACCTTGATCAACGCAAACCAGAACTCGAACTCGCCATAGTTCTTCACGCTGAACAAATTGGTCACCGTCAGCAACAACGTGATGACCAAGGTAAAGGCCCAGATGGCCACATCGGGGAACCAGGCATGCAGGATGGTGGCGGCGGCGTTGGCTTCCAACGGAATCACCAGCACCCAGAACCACCAGTACAGCCAACCAATGGTGAACCCGGCCCAATGACCGATCGCACGGTCGGCATAGGTGGAGAACGAACCGGTATCCGGTGACGCCACGGCCATTTCGGCCAGCATGCGCATGACCAAGACCACCAGCGTACCCGCAGCGGCATAGGCCAGCAGTACGGCGGGGCCGGCGGCGGCAATCGCGTGGCCGGAGCCGACAAACAGGCCGGCGCCAATAACGCCGGCAATCGACAGCATGGTGACGTGACGCGGTTTGAGCCCCTGTTCGAGGTCATTGGAGCTTTGCGTACTACTCATTGACACACCTTTGCGAGGAATTGCGAAAACGGTCCGCCCGGCCTGGACTCCTCCTCGTGAAAAGAAACCAACAGGGCGTTCTTTATTTTTTACGCAAGATTTGCGCCAAAATGTTACAAAGCCCCCATTGGCGCGGGCTGCAAGAGATTTCAACAGTCATCGCAAGTCATTGAGAACAATGGCATTTCGCTATAGCGTTACCGTGCGACCCATATTCAACGTGCACACGCGCACCAAAACCACACACAGCAAGCGCGTGACGCCCCATAAAAGAGCCCAGGGCGACCGTTTGCCCGTTTAACCCTTCCAACACCCGGCCAAAGCTGGCACCATCGCGCCCTTTTTTACGCGAAGCCTGCGGCTTTTCAGGTTCAAACGGTTGTTCGGTTGTTGATGGCGCGACACCCTGCTGTGCCGATGCGACAACCTGCCGCACACCGTCTGTTTACCGTCCGCGCCGCTGTTGGTGTCATCCAAACGCTATGCTAGCTTGGCGCCTCGCCAGGAAGGCCCCCAACAGCGCAGATCGCAATGAACACAAGAGGTACGCACATGGCCGAGGCCACGCCCGCGCTTGAAATCCGCAACTTGCATAAACGCTATGGTGAGCTGGAGGTACTCAAAGGTATCTCGCTCACCGCTCGCGACGGCGATGTGATCTCGATCCTGGGTTCCTCCGGTTCCGGCAAGTCCACATTCCTGCGCTGCATCAATCTGCTGGAAAACCCGCACCAGGGCGAAATCCTGGTGGCCGGCGAAGCACTCAAGCTCAAGGCCGCGAAGAACGGCGAGCTGATGGCCGCCGATGGCAGGCAGATCAATCGCCTGCGCAGCGAAATCGGTTTTGTGTTTCAGAATTTTAACCTGTGGCCGCACATGAGCATCCTCGACAACATCATCGAGGCGCCCCGCCGTGTGCTCGGCCAGAGTAAGGCCGAGGCAATAGAAGTGGCCGAAGCCTTGCTGGACAAGGTCGGTATCGCCGACAAGCGCCACGCCTACCCGGCGCAATTGTCCGGTGGCCAGCAGCAACGGGCAGCCATCGCGCGCACCCTGGCCATGCAACCCAAGGTCATCCTGTTCGACGAGCCCACTTCCGCCCTTGACCCGGAAATGGTTCAGGAAGTACTTAATGTGATCCGCGCGCTGGCCGATGAAGGCCGCACCATGCTGCTGGTCACCCACGAAATGGGCTTCGCCCGTCAGGTCTCCAGTGAAGTGGTGTTTCTGCACCAAGGCCTGATCGAAGAGCAAGGATCGCCACAGCAGGTGTTTGAAAACCCGCTTTCGGCGCGCTGCAAACAATTCATGTCCAGCAACCGCTAACGGAGCAACATGCATGCAGAACTATAAAAAATTCCTTCTGGCTGCGGCCGTCTCGATGGCGTTCAGCGCCACGGCCATGGCAGAAACCTTGAAAATGGGGATCGAAGCGGCCTACCCGCCCTTCAACAATAAAGACACCAGCGGCAACGTCGTGGGCTTCGACAAAGACATCGGCGACGCCCTGTGCGCCAAAATGAAAGTCGAGAAGTGCGAAGTGTATGTCTCCGACTGGGACGGCATCATCCCGGCCCTGAATGCCAAGAAGTTCGACTTTCTGGTGTCTTCGCTGTCGATCACCGATGAACGCAAGCAGGCCGTTGACTTTACCGACCCGTACTACTCCAACAAGCTGCAGTTCATCGCGCCTAAAGCCACTGCCGACTTCAAGACCGACGCCGGCTACCTCAAGGGCAAAGTCATCGGTGCACAGCGCGCGACCCTGGCCGGTAGCTACCTGGAAGACAAGCTGCCGGACACCGAAGCCAAACTGTACGACACCCAGGAAAACGCCTACCTGGACCTGACTTCTGGCCGCCTCGACGGCATCCTCGCCGACAAGTACGTGCAATACGAATGGCTCAAGAGCAAAGACGGTTCCGCCTACGAGTTCAAGGGCGACCCGGTTGTAGAGAGCGACAAGATCGGTATCGCCGTACGCAAGGGCGACCCGCTGCGCGAGCGCCTGAACAAAGCCCTGGCAGAGATCAAGGCAGACGGCACCTATAAGAAGATCAACGACAAGTACTTCCCGTTCAGCATCGAATGATCTGAGCGACCTGACCGGCGCGCTCCCTTGAGCGCGCCGGCTTTATGCAATGCCTGCCGCGATATGAAAACACCATGAATCTC
Organism: Pseudomonas asgharzadehiana; assembly: GCF_019139815.1. Lineage (NCBI taxonomy): Bacteria > Pseudomonadati > Pseudomonadota > Gammaproteobacteria > Pseudomonadales > Pseudomonadaceae > Pseudomonas > Pseudomonas asgharzadehiana. The sequence goes on along the minus strand of NZ_CP077079.1, from coordinate 560,381 downwards.
GATCTTTACGGATTCGGCCCCGCGCTTGCCGCCGGCGCGCTGATGACCGTCAAACTGGCGCTCACGGCCCTGTGCCTGGGGTTGCTACTGGGCCTTGCCGGTGCCTTGGCCAAGACTTCGCCGTACAAGCCGCTGCAATGGCTGGGCGGTACTTATTCGACCATCGTTCGCGGCGTGCCGGAGCTGTTGTGGGTGTTGCTGATTTACTTCGGCACCATCAACGCCATGCGCGGGCTGGGTGAATGGCTCGGCATTCCCGACTTGTCGCTCAGCGCCTTCGCCGCTGGCGTGATCGCGCTGGGCCTGTGTTTCGGCGCCTACGCCACAGAAGTGCTACGCGGTGCGATCATCTCGATCCCCAAAGGCCACCGAGAAGCCGGCGTGGCGTTGGGCCTGTCGAAGTCGCGCATTTTCACCCGGCTGATCATGCCGCAGATGTGGCGTATCGCCCTGCCGGGGCTGGGCAACCTGTTCCTGATCCTGATGAAGGACACCGCGCTGGTCACGGTCATCGGCCTGGAAGAAATCATGCGCCATGCGCAAATCGCCGTCACCGTCACCAAACAGCCGTTCACCTTCTACATGGTCGCCGCGCTCATCTACCTGGGCCTCACATCCTTGTCGATGGTGGCGATGCACTTGCTGGAAAACCGCGCCGCACGCGGCTTCGTGAGGACGACGTAATGGAATGGGAAGTCATCCTTAAGTGGCTGCCGAAGTTTATCCAGGGCGCCGTGCTGACCCTTGAGCTGGTCGGCATCGCCGTGGTTCTCGGCCTTATCCTGGCCATCCCGCTGGGTATCGCGCGCTCTTCCAAGCGCTGGTACGTGCGCTCGCTGCCTTATGCCTACATCTTTTTCTTCCGCGGTACGCCGCTGCTGGTGCAGTTGTTCCTGGTCTACTACGGCCTGGCCCAATTCGACAGCATCCGCTCCAGCTTCATGTGGAAGTACCTGCGCGACCCGTTCTGGTGTGCCACCGCCACCATGACCCTGCACACGGCCGCTTATATCGCCGAGATCCTGCGCGGCGCCATCCAGGCCATCCCGCCTGGAGAAATCGAAGCGGCTCGCGCCCTGGGCATGTCCCGGCCCAAGACGCTGTTCTATATCATCCTGCCCCGCGCCGCCCGCATCGGGTTGCCGGCCTACAGCAACGAAGTGATCCTGATGCTCAAGGCCAGCTCGCTGGCGAGCACCGTGACCTTGCTGGAACTGACCGGCATGGCCCGCACGATCATTGCGCGCAATTACCTGACCGTGGAAATGTTCTTCACTGCCGGCGTGTTCTATCTCTTGATCTCCTACCTGTTGGTACAAGGCTTCAAACTGCTGGAACGCTGGCTGCGCGTCGATGCCTGCCAGGGACGTTGAAACACGCTTCAGAGCGCTGGATGCGTTCCTGACCGAGCATCAAGGGCTGTGGCGACCACGGCCCTTTACGCATCAACGGTTGCCTTGGGAAAGCGAACTGCCCGAACTCGCCCAATGGTTGCGCCAACGCACCTTGGCCGATGCCGAAACCAGCCACAACCACCCTCATGAAGTGCCCGCGCCCGCGCCTTTCGCTGCATTGGCCGCCGAGGCCGTGCGCCTCAGCGCTGTGGATAAGTTACCGGCGCAGCGCTTGCCACCCGCCGCGCATCGCCTGAGCGTCGACGTACCGGGCCGCAAATGGCAACAGATCGAAGCCTTCGGCGCGGCCCTTCACTTTGCGCAAACGCCGACCCACTGGCTGGACTGGTGCGCCGGCAAAGGCCACCTTGGCCGGCGACTGCTGTGCACCGGCCAGCAACTGACCTGCCTGGAACATGACCCGGCCTTGATCGCGGCCGGCCAAGCCTTGAGCGACCACCATCGACTGACCGTTACCCATCGCCTGCAAGATGTGATGGCGCACGTGGTGCTCAACGCGGAGCACACGCCAGTCGCCCTGCACGCCTGCGGCGACCTGCACGTGCGCCTGTTGCAACTGGCCAGCGCCGCCGGCTGCAAGCAACTGGCAGTGGCACCCTGCTGCTATAACCGCATCAATACACCCACCTACCAGCCACTTTGCGCAGCAGGCCGTGCCTCAACCCTGCGACTGTCGATCGACGACCTCGGGCTGCCCCTCAGCGAAACCGTCACCGCAGGCAAACGCGTGCGCCAGCAACGCGACACGTCGATGGCCCGCCGCCTGGCGTTCGATCAGTTGCAACGCCAGATACGCGGCTGCGATGAGTACCTGCCCACCCCTTCGCTGCCCGCCAGTTGGCTGGCCAAGCCCTTTGCCGATTACTGCCAGGCATTGGCCGACCTCAAAGGGTTATCCACAGGGAAACAGCAGTGGGCCGCGGTGGAGGCCGATGGCTGGCGGCGCCTCGCCGAAGTCAGAAACCTGGAATTGCTGCGTGGGCTGTTTCGGCGCCCGCTGGAGCTGTGGCTGGTACTGGATCGGGCACTGTTTCTGCGCGAACGCGGCTACAGGGTTGAGGTAGGCAGCTTCTGCGATCCGGCATTGACGCCGCGCAACTTGATGGTGCTTGCCGAGCGCGATTAAAGGGCAAAATTGTCGCATGCCAACCTGTGGATAACTCTGTTGATGAATTCTTTACGGAGCCTGTAGCCACCTGCGCTAACGGCCAAAACCCACTTTGTTCATTTTTTGTTCATCTCATAAAACGCACGTAAAACAGGCAGTTGCAGCGGGATGAGAACGGCTCCACAAAACGGCTGAGCCATGAGCCCCTCACCAACCAATTGTGTATAAGCATCCGGCGTTACGCTTATAAACCGCGCTTACGCGGTGCTTTTGCGGGTGACCAATAACCGGCAAAGGTCGCCGATATCGTCACGCGCAGGGCTTGGCGCCTTGCTATCGAGCGGGTCCGTCGCAAAGGCCAGGGCTTCGCTGAACACCGGGTCGCGATGCACGACCGCCAAGGGGTATTCACTGCGGCGCAACTTGAAGGCATCGAGCATTCCCAGGTTGAACGTCGAGTGCTCATCCAGCTGATTGATCACAAAGTGACATCGAGGTGCGGGCTCTCGCTCAAGATGGGGGGCCAACAGCGCGTCGAGTTGATCCAACGTGCCGAGGCACGCCGCATTGGGCTGGGCGACGACCAGCACGATGTCGGCCACGCTCAGTGCTTGATGAAGGTAAACGTTGTTGCCAGCGGGTGTATCGATGATCACCGTATGCGCTTCGCTCAACGCCAATGCCGACAGGTGCCGCACCAGCCATTGCGGCTCACGCGCGAGCCAGCGCTGCAGGTTTTCTTTCTGCGGGGTATCGGTATCGCCAAAAGGCAGCACTTGGCAACCGGAGAACCCCGCCTGCAGGAGGGTCGCCCAGGGTGTCTTGAGCAGGCTGCCGCCGCCCACGCCGGCGCGCTCATGGTCGACTCCAAAGTGTTGGCGCAAGGCGTTCTGGGGGTCCAGGTCCAATGCCACTACCGACTTACCCATGCGCCGCAAGCCGCTGCTCAACGCCGTGGCGAGGGTACTGCGGCCAACGCCACCATTGACGGATATCAACGCCACCACGGTCGGGCGCAGCGCAATGGGTTGAGGGTTGTGGGGTGTGTCATTGACGTAGGACGGCTGCGCGCCAAAGCGCTGGCCCTCTTTTTGGTTTACACGGGTGCCATCATCGAATGGCAGAGTGCCAAAAAAATGCACGCGCGGTTTTTTGCCCCTGGGATCACGGGCGACGCGCTTGCCGGGCAAGGCAAACAGGTCATCGGTGCGACTCATGGCCGGGCCTCCTTCACGGCGCCCGATAAAGACCTGAGAAGTCGGTAAAACAAGGCTTTACCGCAAGTCTTTTTGTAAGCGCCGATGGGATACATTCTGTGACAGCGGGGGACGAGTGTCATTATTTTGATGAAATAGCCACAACCCTTTCAGACGAGCGGAAATTGGCCAATTTACTGACGCACCCTTGATGCCTTCAAGCACCGATGATTTCATCGTGCCATTGTTTTTTAGCCGCTATCACCGCACCATTGCCCCATCTTCAATGCTGCAAGCTCTGGTAATCGCAGTGGCGATACGCTTTAAACTTCCGCGAATTCTGTACGGTTTCGCCATCACTGTATTGCTGGGTGGCGGCCTGCTCGGCGACTTGCTCGCGGACTGGGATTTCAGCCAGATCAGCCGTCGCGCCGAAACACTGTATGGGGCACTCGGCCCCGGCCGCCAGCGTATCGATGCCTGGCAACAATTGCTGTCGACACAAAAGCAGGTCAGCGAGAGCGAGCAGCTCAAAGTGGTCAACCTGTTCTTCAACCGCCAGTTGCGCTACGAGGAAGACATCGACCTGTGGCACGAAGTGGATTATTGGGCCACCCCCATTCAATCCCTCTGGAAAGGCGCTGGCGATTGTGAAGACTATGCCATCGCCAAATACTTCAGCCTGCGGCACTTGGGTGTGCCGGCCGAAAAGCTGCGCATCACCTACGTCAAGGCCTTGCGCCAGAACCGTGCGCATATGGTGCTGACGTATTATGCAAGCCCCGAAGCCATGCCCTTGGTGCTGGACAGCCTGATGGACCCCATCCTGCCGGCCAGCCAACGCACCGACCTGCTGCCCGTTTATGCGTTCAACGGCGAAGGGTTGTGGCTGACCGGCGCGGCGGGCAACAAAAAAGTCGGTGACACCAAGCGCCTGTCACGCTGGCAGGATGTCTTGAAAAAAATGACCGCTGAAGGGTTTCCGGCCAGTTCGGATAATTAACAGGAGCTACGATGTCACTGTTCAAACAATTGCTGATCGCTATCTGCGTGTTCCTGGTGGTCGCGTTCAGCGGTAGCTTCATGGTCAGCCTGGAAAGCTCGCGTACACAGTACGTCAACCAACTGCGCTCCCATGCCCAGGACGCGGCCACCGCACTGGCGCTGTCGCTGACCCCGAACATTGATGACCCGGCGATGACCGAGCTGATGGTCAGTTCGATCTTTGACAGTGGCTATTACGCGAGCATCCGTGTGATAGACCTGAGCAATAACCAGGTGCTGGTGGAGCGGGCCGCCGAACCGGATGCCAGCGGCGTGCCCGCCTGGTTCGTGAAGATGATCGGCCTGGCGCCGGCCGGTGGCGATGCCATCGTCAGTCGTGGCTGGCAGCAGGCGGCACGGGTTGAAGTGGTCAGCCACCCGATGTTTGCACTGGCCAAGCTGTGGCAGAGCGCGCTGGGCAGCCTGGGCTGGTTGTTGGTGTGCGGCGCCGTGAGCGCGGTATTGGGCGCGCTGTTGCTGCGCCGTCAACTGAAGCCGCTGGACTATATGGTCGAGCAGTCGCACGCCATCGCCCGTCGCGAGTTCCTGAGCTTGCCCGACCTGCCTCGCACCCCGGAGCTGCGGCGGGTGGTGCAGGCCATGAACCAGATGGTGGAGAAGCTCAAGGCGCTGTTCCATGAGCAGACCGAGCGTAGCGAGAAACTGCGTGTGGAGTCTTACCAAGACAGCCTGACGGGCCTGGCGAACCGTCGCTATTTCGAGATGCAACTGCAGTCTCGCGTCAGCAACCTGGAGGAGCCCAGTTCAGGTTACCTGCTGATATTGCGGGTCAATGACTTGAGCGGCCTCAACCAACGTCTTGGCGGGCAACGCACCGACCAACTGCTGCAAGCCGTCAGCCAGCAACTGGTGCGCACCTGCGCCAAATACCCGGAAACTCAAAACCTGATTACCCGCAGCCGTGGCGGCGAGTTCGCGGTCCTTGCCCCGGGCCTGGTACGTGATGAAGCGCTGCAACTGGCCCAAGATCTGGAAAGCACCCTGCAAAGCCTGCACGAAACGGGAGCCACCGACATGTCGGCCGTGGCTTATATCGGGCTGGCGCCGTACAACCCTGGCGATGCCTCAGCCGACCTGTTGATGCTGGCCGACCAAGCGCTGGCCCAGGCTGAAGCCGGCAGCGGCCCCACCTGGGTCTGCCTGGAACGCCAGGCGCCCGGCACCGTCAGCGATGACCCGCACAACTGGCACACCTTGCTCGACAACGCCCTGAACCAGGGTCGCTTCCGCTTGTTTTTCCAACCGGTGGTCAGCAGCCGTGACACCCAGCAAGTGCTGCACTACAAGGTACTTTCACGCCTGCTCGACAGTCAGGACCAGACCATTGCGGCAGGCCATTTTCTGCCCTGGCTGGAGCGCTTCGGCTGGACGGCGCGGCTCGATCAACTGATGCTCGACCTGGTGATCAAACACCTCACGCAACACAACCAATCGGTGGCGTTGAACCTCTCGGCCGCCACCTTGAACGACCCGCAAGCGTTGGAGCGGGTGTTCGAACGCCTGGCCCAACACCCCGCACTGGGGCCGCGCCTGACGCTGGAAATCGGCGAAGAGCAAGTGCCCGAACAAACCCAATTGGAGCGCCTCACCCGACGCATGCGCAGCCTGGGCTACAGCCTGGGCCTGCAACGTTTCGGCGGGCGTTTCAGCATGATCGGCAACCTGGCGAACCTGGGCCTGGCGTACCTGAAGGTCGACGGCAGCTACATCCGTGCCATTGATCAGGAAAGCCACAAGCGCTTTTTTATCGAGGCGATCCAGCGCGCCGCCCACAGCATTGATCTGCCGTTGATTGCCGAGCGGGTGGAAACCGAGGGTGAATTGCGGGTGATCCGCGAGATGGGTATTGAAGGCGTGCAAGGCCAACTGGTCGGTGAGCCGGCGCCTTGGAAGTGACGCACTGACCGCTCACGCCTCCTTGACGGTCAACCCGTGAAGGAGGTGCGCAGCGTCAGATCAAGCCGGTTTCATCGTCATTGATCAGCTCGCTCAAGCCGCCCAATGTCGCCCTCGCCTTGGTACGCTCCAAAAACTTGGCCTGTGCCGCCGGCGGCAAGTCAGTGATGCTCATCACGTTCTTGGTGATCAGCACCTGGATCAAGTCATCAAGCACGCGGATCATCTCAAGGTCGCTTTGCCTGAGATGCTTGAGGCTGTTGTCCACCGCATCATCGGCAAACCACGCCAGAATCTCGTGATGGTCGGCCTCCAGCGTCTCGGTGGCCCCGGCGAAGGCATCCGCCTCGACGCGAACCAAAGCGTTCTGTTGATCGCGTTGCACGTAGAACATTAACGTTCTCCCAATAAAAAAATCCCTGCAGGCTCCAAGCAGGTGCCCTCGCAGAGATTACACAGATTTTCCCGACGCTGATGCCCATGCAGCGCCAATCCTTGAAGATTGGCGCTGCCGGGTGATCAGTCGTGATGCTTGACGGTCAGGTCGCCACCGGCGATCAGGTTATTGATCGCGGTGCTGCCGGAGCCCCAATTGGCGCCATCGATCTTGATCGTGACATCGGCCGTACCGCCCTGGGCGGTGAACGAACCGCTGCTGCTCACGCTCAACGTCGAGTTGCCGGATGCGTCGGTGGTCAACTTCAAGTAGCTGGACAGGTTGGTGTCGTTATTGCCTTGCAGCAAATCGGACAGGTCCAGCTTGTCGCCTTCGCTGTGCTTGAAGTCGGTGACCGTGTCGCTGCCGGTATCGCCTTTGAGCCACACGAAGGTATCCGCACCCGCGCCGCCGGTCAGGGTGTCATTGCCCTTGCCGCCCACCAGGATGTCGTTGCCTGCACCACCGGAGAGGTTGTCGTTACCGCCCTGGCCGAACAGGATGTCATCGCCGGCGTTGCCGATCAGGGTGTCGCCGCCATCCTTGGTACCGTAGATGTTCGACGCGCTGGCCAATGCACCGATGTCCTGCACATGCTCGGTGACGAACTGATGCAGTGTACGGTCATCGATGTGATCGACCGTGGTGGACAGCTTCTCGGCAGCGAACGCCTTGAGTGCGGCGTTGCCTTCCTGGCCGTTGTAGCTGATCAGGTCACCGAACAGGATGTCATTGCCCGAACCACCGGAAACCTTGTCCGCACCAGTGTCGGCGGTGTGGCCGGTGATGGTGTCGGCCAGCTTCGCGGTATCGATCGTGCTGACCGTCTTGTCAGTATCGAAGTACTTTTGCAGCATGTCTTTGTCGACGCTGCTGCCCAGGCCGATGGCCTGCACTTCAACCCCGCCGGCCACCGAGGTGGTCAGCGCGGTGTAAGCCGCCTTGGCGTTGTCCAACGCATAGTCATAGCGACTATTGCTGGCAGCCCCCGCCACGTCGAAACCACCATGGCCGTCGGACACGACGTAACCTTGGAAGATCCGGGTGCCGGACGAGTCATACGAGTAGACCTTGCCGTCAGTGTCCACGATGACCCGTGTCTGGTCGTAGACGGTTGCGGTGAGCGCAGTGGTCTGGCCCAGGGTATAGGTGCTGCTGTTGACCTTGTTGTCGAAGCTGACGTTATTGCCCCACCAGTAGCTGGTTGAGCCCAGGCTGATGCTGTCGTACTTCACGTTGTAGACATTCGGCTCGCCGTCGGTAATGAAATACGTCAGGTTTTTCGCACCGGTGTTGCTGGTGGCGTCAGCGCTCTTGAACCAGGCCGTTGCCGCATTGAAGGCGTCTTCGTAGTTGGTCATGTCGTTCGGGTTGGAAGCCATGTTATTCAACACGGCCTGCAGGGCAGCCTTGGCGGCAGCCTGGTCCGCCAGGTTGACCGACACCAGCGACTCGACCTTGGTGTCGAAGTCGACCAGCAACACCTTCACTACACCCGAGCCCGTCATCTTCGCGTTAGCGATCAGGGTGTCGAAAATGCTCGAGAGCTGGCCCTTGATCGAGTTCATCGCCGACGACCCGATACTGCCCGAGGTATCCACAACAAACGCGATGTTGTAGTTGGAACCCGGCGTAGTGATACCCCCTTTGTCGCCCACCACAATGTTGTTGGCTGAGCTTGTGCCCAGATCGATGGTGTCCGCCGCCGCGCCGCCTTCGGCGACAGTGTTGTAGACCTGGGACTTGACCGTGATGGTCGTTGTCGCCACAGACGAACTCAGGCTGTTGCCACCCTCGTTGTCCGTCACGGAGACATCAATGGTGCGATCGCCGATCGCCGGGTACTTGCTGGTGCTGGAGTACTGGAACGACTCAAGCAGCGTCTTGTAGGTAGCCGCATCCGCCGCACCCGACAGGGTCAGCACGATCTTGCCGCTGACGTCCGTACCGACGCTGGTCAGGGTAATGCCTTTGTAGGTGCCCCCTACCGTCACCAGGCTGGAGCCGAGTTGATCACCCGCACTGGCGTTTTTCAGGGTGATGGTCGCACTTTGCATCTGGGTGCTGTCGACGTCAGCGATGGCCACGCTGCCGGTAATCGAAACACCGGTGTTGCTGCGCTCGGTGTACGAGGCGTTGTAGCCGGTGGCGACAGCACCATCCGCGGTGCTGAGGTCCAGGGTCGGTGCGTCGTTGACTGGGGTGACCACGATGCTCACTTTACCGGTCGTCACCTCTTCGACCCCGGTGCTCAACTCTTTGGCCGTCGCTTTCACGGTGATATCGAAGCTGGCGGTCGAGTCCTTGAGCGGCGTAACCTTCAGGGTTTTCAGGTTCCAGTCGCTGACATCGTAGAGCGCGGCGGTACCGGTGGAGGTGTAGCTGTGGCCCGTGGTGCCATCGGTAATCACGGTACCTTTGGGCAAGCCGCTGATTTCCACCTTGTGGGATTCCGAGCCGTCGTTGTCGACAAACGTGGTGGTAATCGGAGCGACCTTGATGGCGGTGTCTTCCAGCCCACGGTTGTAGACGTAGCCGGTGTAATAGCCTTCGCCATTGACCACATGGCTATCGCCCAGCACCGCGCCGGCGGCTTTCAACGCTTCCACACTGGTATAGGTCTGCACACCGCTGTTGCCCAGCGACATCGACGGGCCGTTGTTGATCGACACATTGACGTCGTAGTTGCCGCCGCCCGCCTGGTTGTAGTGGTAGATGTCGAGGGTGTAGTAACCCGACTCGGTCGGCGTATAGGCCGTCCCGGTAATCGCACTGCCCTTGCTCCAGGTTTCGGAAGCGACCAACTTGCCGCCCACGGTGATCGCCAGGCTGTCGTCGGCCGTACCGGTGAAGGTGTAGCTTTTGCCGGCTTCCAGGTAGATCAGGCCAGAGACTTTAGTCGCCGTGCCCTCCGCCACACTGCCGTTGCTGACATTGTTGATGACCGCAGTCGAGACTGCGCTGGCGGCGGTCTTAGCGTCGATCACCTTGATCAGGTCGCTGGACTGGGCAACACCATTACCGTTAGTGCCCAGGTCTTTAGCGAGCGTGCCACCGGTCCAGGTTTGAATGACCAACCCTGTCGGCACTGCGGCGAATGGGGGCACGACCACAACCGGCACATCCGTTACCGGGTGGATGTCCACCGTGATGGTTTTGGTGTCGCTGTAGGCGCTGCCGTCGGTAGCCTGGAACTTCAGCTCGGTGTAATCGCCCTGCTTGTTACCCACGCTGGTGCCGCCGAAGCTGTTGTCACCCGACTCGTTGGCCGCCGGGGTGTAGCGCACGTTGTGGTTATCGAAGTCAGATTGGCTGAATGCCTTGCCGGCTGAAGTATCGGTTTTCAGATCCGACGAGGTCAGCGCGACCCACTGGCCGTTGACTTTGTACTCGATGGAACCGGCCGGCAGGCTGGTAAACACCACTTTCGGGTTCGCGGAGTCCACATCCTTGACGCCAAAGGTGGACCAGGTCAGCTCGACCGACGTGTCTTCCTTGCTGTCGACGTAGCCATTGGTTGCAGTCGGCGCGTCGTTGACCGCCACGATGTTCACGTTCAGCGTGCTGCTGGAACCGGTGTTGGTGGTGTAGCCGACTTGCGGCACATCGCCGTTGAAGTCTTTGACCGGCGTGAAGGCGTACGCACCGTTGGTGCCGATGGTGATGCTGCCCACGCCCGCGATGACCGCGGTTTGACCGGCGGTGTAGGTAGTGCCGTTGACGTTGAAGGTCGCAACGCTCAATGCGCTGTCCACATCGAAGTCGTTGGTCAGCACATTGCCGGTGGCAACGGTGTCTTCCAAGGCACTGCCGGTGTCGGCTTTCAGGACGCTCGCGTCGTCAACCGCCACGATGTTCACATTCAGCGTGCTGCTGGAACCGGTGTTGGTGGTGTAGCCGATTTGCGGTACATCGCCGTTGAAGTCTTTGACCGGGGTGAAGGCGTACGCACCGTTGGTGCCGATGGTGATAGAACCAACGCCCGCGATGATCGCGGTTTGGCCGGCGGTGTAGGTGGTGCCACCGACGTTGAAGCTTGTGACAGTCAGGGTGTTATCAACGTCGACATCGTTGGTCAGCACGTTGCCAGTGGCAACGTGGTCTTCCAAGGCACTGCCGGTATCCGCTTTCAAGACGCTAGCGTCATCAACCGCATCAATCTTCACATCCAGCGTGCTGCTAGAGCCGGTGTTGGTGGTGTAGCCGACTTGCGGCACATCGCCGTTGAAGTCTTTGACCGGAGTGAAGGCGTAGGCGCCATTGGTGCCGATGGTGATGCTGCCAATGCCCGCGATGATCGCGGTTTGGCCGGCGGTGTAGGTGGTGCCGTTGACGTTGAAGGTCGCAACGCTCAATGCGCTGTCCACATCGAAGTCGTTGGTCAGCACATTGCCTGTGGCGACGGTGTCTTCCAAGGCACTGCCGGTGTCGGCTTTCAGGACGCTCGCGTCGTCAACCGCCACGATGCTCACATTCAGCGTGCTGCTGGAACCGGTGTTGGTGGTGTAGCCGATTTGCGGTACATCGCCGTTGAAGTCTTTGACTGGGGTGAAGGCGTAGGCGCCATTGGTGCCGATGGTGATGCTGCCAATGCCCGCGATGATTGCGGTTTGGCCGGCGGTGTAGGTGGTGCCACCAACGTTGAAGCTTGTGACCGTCAGGGTGTTGTCGACATCGACGTCATTGGTCAGCACATTGCCAGTGGCAACGTGGTCCTCCAAGGCGCTGCCGGTGTCAGCTTTCAGAACGCTCGCGTCGTCAACGGCTTCGATTTTCACGTCCAGCGTGCTGCTGGAACCGGTGTTGGTGGTGTAGCCGATTTGCGGTACATCGCCGTTGAAGTCTTTAACCGGGGTGAAGGCGTACGCGCCATCAGTAGCGATGGTGATAGAACCAATGCCCGCGATGATCGCGGTTTGACCGGCTGTGTAGTTAGTACCACCCACATTGAAGCTTGTGACAGTCAGGGTGTTGTCGACATCAACGTCATTGGTCAGCACATTGCCCGTGGCAACGTGGTCTTCCAAGGCGCTGCCGGTGTCAGCTTTCAGGACGCTCGCGTCGTCAACAGCTTCGATCTTCACGTCCAGCGTGCTGCTAGAGCCGGTGTTGGTTGTGTACCCGATTTGCGGTACGTCACCATTGAAATCTTTGACTGGGGTGAAGGCGTAGGCGCCGTCGGTGCCGATGGTGATGCTGCCAATGCCCGCGATAACGGCGGTTTGACCGGCAGTGTAGGTAGCGCCGTTGACGTTGAAGGTGGCAACGCTCAATACACTATCAATGTCACTGTCATTGCTCAGCACGTTGCCGGTGGCAACGGTATCTTCCAACGCGCTGCCGGTGTCGGCTTTCAAGACGCTCGCGTCGTCAACCGCTTCAATCTTCACATCCAGCGTGCTGCTGGAACCGGTGTTCGTGGTGTAGCCGATTTGCGGCACGTCGCCGTTGAAGTCTTTAACCGGGGTGAACGCATAGGCGCCGTCGGTGCCGATGGTGATAGAGCCGATGCCCGCGATGATCGCGGTTTGGCCGGCGGTGTAGGTGGTACCACCGACGTTGAAGCTCGTGACAGTCAGGGTGTTGTCGACATCGACATCGTTGGTCAGCACATTGCCGGTGGCAACGGTGTCTTCCAAGGCACTGCCGGTGTCGGCTTTCAAGACGCTGGCGTCATCAACCGCTTCGATCTTCACGTCCAGCGTGCTGCTGGAACCGGTGTTGGTGGTGTAGCCGATTTGAGGTACATCGCCGTTGAAGTCTTTGACCGGAGTGAACGCATAGGCGCCGTCGGTGCCGATGGTGATAGAACCAACGCCCGCGATGATCGCGGTTTGACCAGCGGTGTAGGTGGTACCACCGACGTTGAAGCTCGTGACAGTCAGGGCGTTATCAACATCGACGTCGTTGGTCAGGACGTTGCCGGTGGCAACGGTGTCTTCCAAGGCACTGCCGGTGTCGGCTTTCAGCTCGCTCGCGTCATCAACCGCATCAATCTTCACATCCAGCGTGCTGCTGGAACCGGTGTTCGTGGTGTAGCCGATTTGAGGTACATCGCCGTTGAAGTCTTTGACCGGCGTGAAGGCGTACGCGCCGTCGGTGCCGATGGTGATGCTGCCAATGCCCGCGATGATCGCGGTTTGGCCGGCGGTGTAGGTGGTGCCGTTGACGTTGAAGGTCGCAACGCTCAATGCGCTGTCCACATCGAAGTCGTTGGTCAGCACATTGCCTGTGGCGACGGTGTCTTCCAAGGCACTGCCGGTATCGGCTTTCAGGACGCTCGCGTCGTCAACCGCCACGATGTTCACATTCAGCGTGCTGCTGGAACCGGTGTTGGTGGTGTAGCCGATTTGCGGTACATCGCCGTTGAAGTCTTTGACCGGGGTGAAGGCGTACGCACCGTTGGTGCCGATGGTGATAGAACCAACGCCCGCGATGATCGCGGTTTGACCGGCTGTGTAGTTAGTACCACCCACATTGAAGCTTGTGACAGTCAGGGTGTTGTCGACATCAACGTCGTTGGTCAGCACATTGCCCGTGGCAACGTGGTCTTCCAAGGCGCTGCCGGTGTCAGCTTTCAGGACGCTCGCGTCGTCAACCGCCACGATGTTCACGTTCAGCGTGCTGCTGGAACCGGTGTTGGTGGTGTAGCCGATTTGCGGTACATCGCCGTTGAAGTCTTTGACTGGGGTGAAGGCGTAGGCGCCATTGGTGCCGATGGTGATGCTGCCAATGCCCGCGATGATTGCGGTTTGGCCGGCTGTGTAGGTGGTGCCACCCACATTGAAGCTTGTGACAGTCAGGGTGTTGTCGACATCAACGTCGTTGGTCAGCACATTGCCCGTGGCAACGTGGTCTTCCAAGGCGCTGCCGGTGTCGGCTTTCAGGACGCTCGCGTCGTCAACCGCCACGATGTTCACATTCAGCGTGCTGCTGGAACCGGTGTTGGTGGTGTAGCCGATTTGCGGTACATCGCCGTTGAAGTCTTTGACCGGGGTGAAGGCGTACGCACCGTTGGTGCCGATGGTGATAGAACCAACGCCCGCGATGATCGCGGTTTGACCGGCTGTGTAGTTAGTACCACCCACATTGAAGCTTGTGACAGTCAGGGTGTTGTCGACATCAACGTCGTTGGTCAGCACATTGCCCGTGGCAACGTGGTCTTCCAAGGCGCTGCCGGTGTCAGCTTTCAGGACGCTCGCGTCGTCAACCGCCACGATGTTCACGTTCAGCGTGCTGCTGGAACCGGTGTTGGTGGTGTAGCCGATTTGCGGTACATCGCCGTTGAAGTCTTTGACTGGGGTGAAGGCGTAGGCGCCATTGGTGCCGATGGTGATGCTGCCAATGCCCGCGATGATTGCGGTTTGGCCGGCTGTGTAGGTGGTGCCACCAACGTTGAAGCTTGTGACCGTCAGGGTGTTGTCGACATCGACGTCATTGGTCAGCACATTGCCAGTGGCAACGGTGTCTTCCAAGGCACTGCCGGTGTCGGCTTTCAGGACGCTCGCGTCGTCAACCGCCACGATGTTCACATTCAGCGTGCTGCTGGAACCGGTGTTGGTGGTGTAGCCGATTTGCGGTACATCGCCGTTGAAGTCGTTAACCGGAGTGAAGGCGTATGCGCCGTCGGTGCCGATGGTGATAGAACCAATGCCCGCGATGATCGCGGTTTGGCCGGCGGTGTAGGTGGTACCACCGACGTTGAAGCTCGTGACAGTCAGGGTGTTGTCGACATCGACATCGTTGGTCAGCACATTGCCCGTAGCAACGTGGTCTTCCAAGGCACTACCGGTGTCGGCTTTCAGGACGCTCGCGTCGTCAACCGCCACGATGTTCACATTCAGCGTACTGCTGGAACCGGTGTTGGTGGTGTAGCCGATTTGCGGCACGTCGCCGTTGAAGTCTTTAACCGGGGTGAACGCATAGGCGCCATCGGTGCCGATGGTGATAGAACCAATGCCCGCGATGATCGCGGTTTGACCGGCGGTGTAGGTGGTACTACCGACGTTGAAGCTTGTGACAGTCAGGGTGTTGTCGACATCGACATCGTTGGTCAGCACATTGCCGGTGGCAACGTGGTCTTCCAAGGCACTGCCGGTGTCGGCTTTCAGGACGCTCGCGTCGTCAACCGCCACGATGTTCACATTCAGCGTGCTGCTGGAACCGGTGTTGGTGGTGTAGCCGATTTGCGGTACATCGCCGTTGAAGTCGTTAACCGGAGTGAAGGCGTATGCGCCGTCGGTGCCGATGGTGATAGAACCAATGCCCGCGATGATCGCGGTTTGGCCGGCGGTGTAGGTGGTACCACCGACGTTGAAGCTCGTGACAGTCAGGGTGTTGTCGACATCGACATCGTTGGTCAGCACATTGCCCGTGGCAACGTGGTCTTCCAACGCACTGCCGGTATCGGCTTTCAAGACGCTCGCGTCATCAACCGCGTCAATCTTCACATCCAGCGTGCTGCTCGATCCGGTGTTGGTGGTGTACCCAATTTGCGGCACATCACCATTAAAGTCTTTAACCGGAGTAAAGGCGTACGCGCCATCGACACCGATGGTGATAGAACCCACGCCAGCAATAACCGCAGTTTGGCCCGCAGTGTAGGTAGTACCGCCCACGTTGAAGCTGGCAACGCTCAACACGCTGTCGACGTCACTGTCGTTGGTCAGCACATTGCCGGTGGCAACCTGGTCTTCCAACGAACTGCCCGTATCCGCGCCCAATACGCTCGGATCGTCGACCGCAATCACTTTGATCGGCAGCGTAATTGACTCGGACTTGGGTGCTGCATCGCCATCTTGCGCGGTGGCGGTCACGGTGAGGTTTACCAGGCCGTTGGCGTTTGGCGCCGGGTTGAAGACCAGTGTGGCCTTGTTCCAGTCGCTGATATCGATGCTTTGGCTGCCAGCGGTCGCGGTGAAGGTGTGGCCCGCGCCATCGGTAAGAGTCGCACCGTCCGGTATACCGCTGATCTCCAGTTTGAGCGTCTCGGAGCCATCTTTGTCGGTGGCGTAGGCGTCAATCGCGGACAGCTTGATCGCGTGGTCTTCCAGGCCAGTGTTCAGTACCTGAGTGACGCTGATGTTATCCAGTACACCGCCAAGCGAATTGCTGGTAGGGGCTTTGAATTCGAGTTTGGCATCACCGTCGACGGTGACAGGCACGACGAAGGTGTAGGTCTTCATGCCAACGGTGGTTGCATCCAGGGTGCCGACTTTGACGCCGCCCCAGAACACATCGATCACCGAATTGTTCTCGGCGCCCGCACGCGGCGAGTAGTCGACACTGATGCTGTACGCCGTGCCGGATTCGGCCTTGATGAGGGTGTACAGGCTGGCGTCGTCGCCGGCGTTTTTCTCAAGTTCGATGACTTGGCTGTTGCCTGGGGTGTCTACGCCGTAGACGCCACTTTGGCCGATTTCGACTTTGCCGTCGCTGTTACCGGTCAACCAGGGGGTGGTCGCCGTTGTGCCGGCGGCGTTATTGGCGTCGCCGACCGCCACCGTGCCCCACGAACCGTTGAGGGCGGCGCCGTCGAAGTTGATCGAGCTCACAACGCCGCCACCGAGCAGGCCCAGGTGCGGGGCGTCGGTCACTGGGGCGATGGTGATGGCGGCTGTGGTTTGGCCACTGGCTTTACCGCCATTGTCGACCGCGGTGAAGGTGAGCGAGGTGTTGCCGCTCCAGTCGCTGGTCGGCGAGAAGTACACCGATGCCTTGCCATCAGCGCCTGCCGGCACTGCATCACCGATTTTGAGTTCGGTTGTCAGGGTTGCGTCGCTGTACAGCTTGCCGTTTTCCGGCAAGGTGGTAATGACGAAATTGGCGACAGTACCGTCCACATCGGCACCGCTCAGTACGATGGTGGCCGCGTGGTCTTCATCGGCGCCGGCAGGGGTAGCCGCCGCTGTCGGTGCATCGTTGAACAGGTCGATGGTGACCTTGCCGGTGGCGCTGCCGGTTAGCGCAGGCTCACGGTCAAGGTTGCCCCCGCCGATATCGGTGACGGCGATGGTGACGCTGCGATCCGTACCGACCGGGTTGTTGCCTGGGCTCTGGAAGGTGATCGCCTCGACCACTTTGATGAAGTCGGCCGCGCTGCTGCCGGCTGGCGAATCACTGGTGAGGGTGTAGACGATGCTGCCATCGGCGGCACCGCCGGTTTGGGCGATGGTGATACCGGCAACGGCCAGGGCCTTGAGCACATCGGCGCTGCTGAGCAAATCACCGGACGCCAGGTGGTCAACGGTGACCACCACTTTGCTGTAGGTGGAGTTGTCGACATCGCTGATGCTCAGGTTTTTAACCAGTGCACCCGCGTCGGCTTGCTCGGCAAACGTGGTGCTGTCGAACGCGACCTCAGGCGGATCGTTGACCGGAACCACTTTCACCACGGAGGTCACAGGCGCCGAGTTCAGTTGGCCATCGTTCACGGTGATGGTCAGGGTGCGGTCGGTAGCGACCGGGTTCTGGCTTTCGCTGGCAAAGTGCACCGAACGCAGGACTTCCTGGTATTCGGCCTTCGTGGCTTCACCGGACAGGGTCAGTACCCCGGTGTCTTTGTCATAGCTGACCGTGATTTTGGCGTTGCTGGCATCTGCGATCAGGACGTCATCGGCCAGCGGGTTGGCCAGCGTGACTTTGGCGCTTTGCAGCGTGTCGTTGTCGACATCGCTGATAGTCAGGTTCGCCGCGACGTAGCCGCCCGGCTTGCCTTCGATGTAAGTGTCGCCGAAGGCGTTGGTCGAAGCGTTGCCGAGTACCGGGGCGTCGTTGACCGCTTCAATATTCACGTTCAGCGTGCTGCTGGAGCCGGTGTTGGTGGTGTAGCCGACTTGCGGTACGTCGCCGTTGAAATCTTTGACTGGGGTGAAGGCGTAGGCGCCATCGGTGCCGATGGTGATGCTGCCAATGCCCGCGATGATTGCGGTTTGGCCGGCGGTGTAGGTGGTACCGCCGACGTTGAAGCTTGTGACCGTCAGGGTGTTGTCGACATCGACATCGTTGGTCAGCACGTTGCCGGTGGCGACGGTGTCTTCCAAGGCACTGCCGGTGTCAGCTTTGAGTTCGCTCGCGTCGTCAACGGCTTCGATTTTCACGTCCAGCGTGCTGCTGGAACCGGTGTTCGTGGTGTAGCCGATTTGCGGTACATCGCCGTTGAAGTCTTTGACCGGGGTGAAGGCGTAGGCGCCGTCGGTGCCGATGGTGATGCTGCCAATGCCCGCGATGATCGCGGTTTGGCCGGCGGTGTAGGTGGTGCCACCGACGTTGAAGCTTGTGACAGTCAGGGTGTTGTCGACATCGACATCGTTGGTCAGCACGTTGCCCGTGGCAACGGTGTCTTCCAAGGCGCTGCCGGTGTCGGCTTTCAGCTCGCTCGCGTCATCAACCGCATCAATCTTCACATCCAGCGTGCTGCTAGAGCCGGTGTTGGTGGTGTAGCCGATTTGCGGTACATCACCGTTGAAGTCTTTGACCGGCGTGAAGGCGTACGCGCCATCAGTACCGATGGTGATAGAACCAATGCCCGCGATAACGGCGGTTTGACCGGCGGTGTAGGTGGTACCACCGACGTTGAAGCTCGTGACAGTCAGCGTGTTATCAACGTCGACGTCATTGGTCAGCACATTGCCGGTGGCAACGGTGTCTTCCAACGCGCTACCGGTATCGGCTTTCAAGACGCTCGCGTCATCAACCGCATCAATCTTCACATCCAGCGTGCTGCTAGAGCCGGTGTTGGTGGTGTAGCCGATTTGCGGTACGTCGCCGTTGAAGTCTTTGACCGGCGTGAAGGCGTACGCGCCGTCGGTGCCGATGGTGATGCTGCCGATGCCCGCGATAATTGCGGTTTGGCCGGCGGTGTAAGTGGTGCCGTTGACGTTGAAGGTCGCGACGGTCAGGGCGTTATCGACGTCAACGTCATTGGTCAGCACATTGCCGGTGGCGACGGTGTCTTCCAAGGCGTTGCCGGTGTCGGCTTTCAGCTCGCTTGCGTCATCAACCGCATCAATCTTCACGTCCAGCGTGCTGCTAGAGCCGGTGTTGGTGGTGTAGCCGATTTGCGGTACATCGCCGTTGAAATCTTTGACTGGGGTGAAGGCGTACGCGCCATCAGTACCGATGGTGATAGAACCAATGCCCGCGATGATCGCGGTTTGACCGGCGGTGTAAGTGGTGCCACCGACGTTGAAGCTTGTGACAGTCAGGGTGTTGTCGACATCGACATCGTTGGTCAGCACGTTGCCAGTGGCAACGGTGTCTTCCAAGGCACTGCCGGTGTCGGCTTTGAGTTCGCTCGCGTCGTCAACGGCTTCGATTTTCACGTCCAGCGTGCTGCTGGAACCGGTGTTCGTGGTGTAGCCGATTTGCGGTACATCGCCGTTGAAGTCTTTGACCGGGGTGAAGGCGTAGGCGCCGTCGGTGCCGATGGTGATGCTGCCAATGCCCGCGATGATCGCGGTTTGGCCGGCGGTGTAGGTGGTGCCACCGACGTTGAAGCTTGTGACAGTCAGGGTGTTGTCGACATCGACATCGTTGGTCAGCACGTTGCCCGTGGCAACGGTGTCTTCCAAGGCGCTGCCGGTGTCGGCTTTCAGCTCGCTCGCGTCATCAACCGCATCAATCTTCACATCCAGCGTGCTGCTAGAGCCGGTGTTGGTGGTGTAGCCGATTTGCGGTACGTCGCCGTTGAAGTCTTTGACTGGGGTGAAGGCGTACGCGCCGTCAGTGCCGATGGTGATGCTGCCAATGCCCGCGATGATCGCGGTTTGGCCGGCGGTGTAGGTGGTACCACCGACGTTGAAGCTCGTGACAGTCAGGGTGTTGTCGACATCGACGTCATTGGTCAGCACATTGCCAGTGGCAACAGTGTCTTCCAAGGCGCTGCCGGTGTCGGCTTTCAGCTCGCTCGCGTCATCAACCGCATCAATCTTCACATCCAGCGTGCTGCTAGAGCCGGTGTTGGTGGTGTAGCCGATTTGCGGTACATCACCGTTGAAGTCTTTGACCGGCGTGAAGGCGTACGCGCCATCAGTACCGATGGTGATAGAACCAATGCCCGCGATAACGGCGGTTTGACCGGCGGTGTAGGTGGTACCGCCGACGTTGAAGCTCGTGACAGTCAGGGTGTTATCAACATCGACGTCGTTGGTCAGCACATTGCCGGTGGCAACGGTGTCTTCCAAGGCGCTGCCGGTGTCGGCTTTCAAGACGCTGGCGTCATCAACCGCTTCGATCTTCACGTCCAGCGTGCTGCTGGAACCGGTGTTAGTGGTGTAGCCGATTTGCGGTACATCGCCGTTGAAATCTTTGACTGGGGTGAAGGCGTACGCGCCATCAGTACCGATGGTGATAGAACCAATGCCCGCGATGATCGCGGTTTGACCGGCGGTGTAAGTGGTGCCACCGACGTTGAAGCTTGTGACAGTCAGGGTGTTGTCGACATCGACATCGTTGGTCAGCACGTTGCCAGTGGCAACGGTGTCTTCCAAGGCACTGCCGGTGTCGGCTTTGAGTTCGCTCGCGTCGTCAACGGCTTCGATTTTCACGTCCAGCGTGCTGCTGGAACCGGTGTTCGTGGTGTAGCCGATTTGCGGTACATCGCCGTTGAAGTCTTTGACCGGGGTGAAGGCGTAGGCGCCGTCGGTGCCGATGGTGATGCTGCCAATGCCCGCGATGATCGCGGTTTGGCCGGCGGTGTAGGTGGTGCCACCGACGTTGAAGCTTGTGACAGTCAGGGTGTTGTCGACATCGACATCGTTGGTCAGCACGTTGCCCGTGGCAACGGTGTCTTCCAAGGCGCTGCCGGTGTCGGCTTTCAGCTCGCTCGCGTCATCAACCGCATCAATCTTCACATCCAGCGTGCTGCTAGAGCCGGTGTTGGTGGTGTAGCCGATTTGCGGTACATCGCCGTTGAAGTCTTTGACCGGGGTGAAGGCGTAGGCGCCGTCGGTGCCGATGGTGATGCTGCCAATGCCCGCGATGATTGCGGTTTGGCCGGCGGTGTAGGTGGTACCACCGACGTTGAAGCTCGTGACAGTCAGCGTGTTGTCGACGTCGACGTCGTTGGTCAGCACATTGCCAGTGGCAACGGTGTCTTCTAAGGCACTGCCGGTGTCGGCTTTCAGCTCGCTCGCGTCATCAACCGCATCAATCTTCACATCCAGCGTGCTGCTAGAGCCGGTGTTGGTGGTGTAGCCGATTTGCGGTACATCACCGTTGAAGTCTTTGACCGGCGTGAAGGCGTACGCGCCGTCGGTGCCGATGGTGATGCTGCCGATGCCCGCGATGATTGCGGTTTGGCCGGCGGTGTAGGTGGTACCACCGACGTTGAAGCTCGTGACAGTCAGCGTGTTATCGACATCAACGTCATTGGTCAGCACATTGCCGGTGGCAACGGTGTCTTCCAAGGCACTGCCGGTGTCAGCTTTGAGTTCGCTAGCGTCGTCAACGGCCTCGATTTTCACGTCCAGCGTGCTGCTGGAGCCCGTGTTAGTGGTGTAGCCGATTTGCGGCACATCGCCGTTGAAGTCTTTGACCGGGGTGAAGGCGTATGCGCCGTCGGTGCCGATGGTGATGCTGCCAATACCCGCGATGATCGCGGTTTGGCCGGCGGTGTAGGTGGTACCACCGACGTTGAAGCTCGTGACAGTCAGGGTGTTATCAACATCGACGTCATTGGTCAGCACGTTGCCCGTGGCAACGGTGTCTTCCAAGGCGCTACCGGTGTCAGCTTTGAGTTCGCTCGCGTCGTCAACGGCTTCGATTTTCACGTCCAGCGTGCTGCTGGAGCCCGTGTTAGTGGTGTAGCCGATTTGCGGCACATCGCCGTTGAAGTCTTTGACCGGGGTGAAGGCGTACGCGCCATCGGTGGCGATGGTGATGCTGCCAATGCCCGCGATGATTGCGGTTTGGCCGGCGGTGTAGGTGGTACCACCGACGTTGAAGCTCGTGACAGTCAGCGTGTTGTCGACGTCGACGTCGTTGGTCAGCACATTGCCAGTGGCAACGGTGTCTTCTAAGGCACTGCCGGTGTCGGCTTTGAGTTCGCTCGCGTCGTCAACGGCGTCGATTTTCACGTCCAACGTGCTGCTGGAGCCCGTGTTAGTGGTGTAGCCGATTTGCGGTACGTCGCCGTTGAAGTCTTTGACTGGGGTGAAGGCGTACGCGCCGTCAGTGCCGATGGTGATGCTGCCAATGCCCGCGATGATTGCGGTTTGGCCGGCGGTGTAGGTGGTACCACCGACGTTGAAGCTTGTGACAGTCAGGGTGTTATCAACATCGACGTCGTTGGTCAGCACATTGCCGGTGGCAACGGTGTCTTCCAAGGCACTGTCGGTGTCGGCTTTCAGGACGCTCGCGTCGTCAACGGCCTCGATTTTCACGTCCAGCGTGCTGCTGGAGCCCGTGTTAGTGGTGTAGCCGATTTGCGGTACGTCGCCGTTGAAGTCTTTGACTGGGGTGAAGGCGTACGCGCCGTCAGTGCCGATGGTGATGCTGCCAATGCCCGCGATGATCGCGGTTTGGCCGGCGGTGTAAGTGGTGCCGTTGACGTTGAAGGTCGCGACGGTCAGGGCGTTATCGACGTCAACGTCATTGGTCAGCACGTTGCCGGTGGCAACGGTGTCTTCCAAGGCACTGCCGGTGTCAGCTTTGAGTTCGCTAGCGTCGTCAACGGCTTCGATTTTCACGTCCAGCGTGCTGCTGGAGCCGGTGTTGGTGGTGTAGCCAATTTGCGGTACGTCACCGTTGAAATCTTTGACCGGCGTGAACGCATAGGCGCCATCGGTGCCGATGGTGATGCTGCCAATACCCGCGATGATTGCGGTTTGACCGGCAGTGTAGGTAGTGCCGTCGACGTTGAAGGTGGCAACGCTCAATACACTATCAATGTCACTGTCATTGCTCAGCACGTTGCCGGTGGCAACGGTATCTTCCAACGCGCTGCCGGTGTCGGCTTTCAAGACGCTCGCGTCGTCAACCGCTTCGATCTTCACATCCAGCGTGCTGCTTGAACCGGTGTTGGTGGTGTAGCCGATTTGCGGCACATCACCGTTGAAGTCTTTGACCGGAGTGAAGGCGTAGGCGCCGTCGGCACCGATGGTGATAGAGCCAACGCCCGCGATGACGGCGGTTTGACCGGCGGTGTAAGTGGTGCCGTTGACGTTGAAAGTGGCGACGGTCAGGGCATTATCGACGTCGACATCGTTGGTCAGCACATTGCCGGTGGCAACGGTATCTTCCAACGCACTGCCGGTGTCGGCTTTCAGAACGCTGGCATCATCAACTGCGTCGACGTTCACATTCAGCGTGCTGCTGGAACCGGTATTGGTGGTGTAGCCGATTTGCGGCACTTCACCATTGAAGTCTTTAACCGGAGTAAAGGTGTACGCGCCATCAGCCCCAATGGTGATGGAACCCACGCCGGCAATAACGGCGGTTTGGCCAGCGTTGAATGTATTGCCACCCACGCTGAAGGTCGATACGGCCAGGACGTTGTCGATGTCGCTGTCGTTGCTCAGCACGTTGCCGGTCGCAACGCCATCTTCGGCGATGGTGTTGGTATCAGCCTGCAAAACGCTAGGATCGTCCACGGCAACCACGGTAGAGGTGGCTGCTTGCGGGTTGATCGCGAGGTTCTCGTAATTACCGCCGGTGGCGCTGGTAATGGTGGCGCTGACGACCAGGTCTTTGCCATCGGCCAGGTTCGCGGGCGTGTCGATACTGACCGTACCGGTGGTTTTGCCCGCTTCGATGGTAATGGTCTGGTCGTTGGACAGCTTGATAACAACGTCTGTCTGCGCCGCGTTGGTCACGGTCGCGGTGTAGACGATCTTGCCGCCTTCATCCACCGATGCGGTCGCGGTCAGCGTGACGGTGGTGGTGTCGATGGTGTCGTTGATCTGGGTAACGGCCGGCGCCGGGTCAGTGGTGATGATCAGGTTGCCGCCGCCGGAGGTGCCGGCGATGGTGGCGGAGATCGACGAGGCATCCAGGTAGGGCGTGTCATTGCCGGCAAACGTGACGTTCAGTACGCCCGAGGTCTGGC
Source organism: Pseudomonas asgharzadehiana (assembly GCF_019139815.1). Taxonomy (NCBI): domain Bacteria; kingdom Pseudomonadati; phylum Pseudomonadota; class Gammaproteobacteria; order Pseudomonadales; family Pseudomonadaceae; genus Pseudomonas; species Pseudomonas asgharzadehiana. The sequence goes on along the minus strand of NZ_CP077079.1, from coordinate 536,218 downwards.
CGGCCGCGATGACAACCGCCAGGCCGTTAGACAAGGTGACGGTCAGGTCGCTGGTCGGCGCCTGGGTGATGAATACGGTGTAAACAACAACGCCGCCTGCTTCGGTGATGGTCGGCGTGGCGGTCAGAGTGATGGTGACGTTACGCGGATCGACGCCGTTATTGTCGCCGGCGGTCTGGGTTGTACCTACGGCGTCACCGGCATTCAAGCCGGTCGTCGGGTAACCAATGGTGGGGTCAACCACGCCTGCGGTGGCTTCCAGCACGATAAAACTGTGGCCGCCGCCGGCGGCGCCATCGGCACCAGCGGAGGTCGGGCCGGCAGCCGTGGCTTCAAGGACTTGGGTCGGGTCGGCACCGGCAGCGATGGCTTGCTGGAGTTCGGCGACGGACGGTGCGGCCTGTGCGGTAGCGGCGCTGAGGTCGGTGGACGAGTCAGGAGCGCTGGCGCTCCACTGAGTGTCGCGGCCCAGGTCGATGACCCGGCCATCCGCCAGCTCCAGCGAGACAGCGCCAGATGCGCCGGTATCGACCTGCTCACCCGCGACCAAGCGGTCCCCTTCTACGAGCAGGCGGCGAATCCCTTCCGGGGAAACTGCGAACACTTGACCGACAATGCTTTTGACGACCGCAACGCTGCTCATAAAAGACTCTCCGTGTATTGCCGTTCGGGGGTATCCATCAAGGAGACCGGCCCTCTCGCTGCTGCCGATTCAGATAGTTGGAGTACGCAATTTGTGTAAAAATATATTGGCGTCAATTTTCTGTTGTTTCTTGCGAAAAATTACTTTCCCGTCAAGGTATTGACCTATTGAGCGCCATCCTAAACAATCTGCCCAGTAATGTCACATTGATATTTAAGCGGCCTCGCGACTTTCTGTTTGCGCCTTCAGGCGTCCAAGAAAAACGGGCATTTCGAGTTGCCACTCCAATGCATATTCCAATTTGTTGCGGTTTTTCAGGCAACCAATCCCCGGGAAAAATCAGAATGCGTTTGCACCTTCTTAAAGCCATACCGTTTGCTCTAGCCGCCAGTTTTGTCCAGGCCCAAACCCTTCCCGAAGCGATGCAAGCCGCCGTGGAGAACCACCCGGAAATCCAGGCGGCCATCAATGCGCGCATTGCCGCCGACTATCAGGTCAGGGAAGCCCAAGGCGGCTACCTGCCTAAGGTCGACTTGCTGGGCGGTTATGGCCGTGAAAGCTCGGACAACACCTCCACACGTGCCGCCAGCAACAGCCACGACTGGAAAACACTGAACCGTGGCGAGTCGTCGATCCGTCTTCAGCAAAATCTGTTCCAAGGCTTTGGCACCGTCAATGAAGTCGGTCGCCAACAAGCCACCGCCAACTCCCGTGGGTATGCGCTGCTCAATACGTCCGAGCGCACCGCACTGACGGTTGCCCAGGTTTATCTGGATGTCTTGACCCGTCGCGAGATGGTGCAACTGGCAGAAGACAACCTGAAAAGCCACGAACGTATTTTTGACCAGATCCAACTGCGCACCAGCCGTGGCGTCGGAAGAATGGCGGACATGGACCAGGCCGAAGCCCGACTGGCCCAGGCCCAAAACAACCTGATCACCGAGCAGACCAACCTGGCGGATGCCAATACCAACTTTTTGAGCGTGGTTGGCAAAGAGCCCGACCAGCTGGAAAAACCACTGGGCATTGTGACCGCGCTACCGGCCAGCCTGGATGAAGCCCGCCGCCAGATGATTGCGGACAGCCCGGTATTGCGCTCTGCCGAGTCGGATATCGCCGCTGCCGAGAAGCAGTACGAAGCCGCCAAGTCGACTTTCTACCCGCGCTTTGATGCAGTGCTGCAGCGTTCAGCCAACAACAACATCGGCGGCGAAGAGGGCCATGACAATGGTTACTCCGCGATGCTGAACATGCAGTTCAACCTGTATAACGGCGGCAGCGACAAAGCCAGCCTGCAGTCCAAGGCGTCCCAGGCCAGCCAGGCGCTGGATATTCGCAACAACGCCCTGCGTCAGTTGAATGAAGAACTCGGTTTGGCGTGGAACGCCTACAATAACGCCAGCCAGCAGGTGCCGATCGCACAGCAATACGTAGACCGCAGCAACAAAGTGCGCACCTCGTACCAGCAGCAGTTCAGCCTGGGCGAGCGCACGCTGCTCGACTTGCTCGACAGCGAGAACGAGCTGTTCACCGCTCAGCAGCGCCTGGCACAGATCAAAAGCCTGCACATCTATACGCAGTACCGCATCAAGGCCGATATGGGCCAATTGCTGAGAAGTCAGGGCGTCGTTGCGCCGCTGGCATCAGTTGTGCAGAACGAAGTCAAAACGAAGGTAAACCTGCCAGGGATGAACTGATTCTTGACGGCGTGAACCACTCAACCGTTTAAGAGAGAGTCAGCTTGGATTCTGAAATAGGTGTGGCGCAGCTCAACCATGACCCGCGCAGTCAGCATGACGACCCCTTGCTGGACGGGTTGTTGACGCTCTGCTCCCTGCATTACAAGCCTGCCAGCCGGGCCATGCTGACCACCGGCCTGCCCCTGGCGGGCCAGCGCCTGAGCCCCGACCTGCTGCCCCGCGCAGCAGCCCGGGCGGGTTTGCAGGGCCGTTTGCTGCAGCGCAAGCTGGAGCAGATCCCGTTCATCGCATTGCCGGCGTTGCTGCTTTTCAAGGAAGGACGCAGCGCGGTGCTGTTGGCGTGGGAGGGTGACACCGCCCGCCTGTTGCTCAGCGAAAGCGACGGTGGCGAAGTCCAGGTTAGCCGCGAAGCGCTGAGTCAAGATTACAGCGGTCGGGTTTTCTTCGCCCAACCGCAACATAAATTTGACGTCACCAGCGGCACGCTGATCCCACGGGCTCGCTCGTGGTTCAAAGACACCCTCAAACGTTCGCGCTGGCTGTACGCCGACGCCATCGCCGCCAGCCTGGTGATCAACCTGATCGCCTTGGCCGCGCCCTTGTTTGTGATGAACGTGTATGACCGCGTAGTACCGAACCAGGCCACGGCCACCTTGTGGGTGCTGGCCATCGGTATTTGCGGCGCCTACCTGTTCGATCTGTTGCTCAAGAGTATGCGCAGCCTGTGCCTGGACCTGGCAGGCAAGAAAACCGACCTGATCATTTCCGCGACGCTGTTCGAGCGCATCGTGGGCATGTCGATGAAAATGCGCCCGGCACGCGTGGGCAGCTATGCCTCGAACATCCACGAGTTTCAGGGGATGCGCGACTTCCTCACCTCCCTGACCCTCGCCAGCCTGATCGATTTGCCGTTTACCCTGATCATCCTCGCGGTCATCGCGCTGCTCGGCGGCCACTTGGTGTGGATCCCCATCGTCGCCTTCCCGCTGGCGCTGGGTATCGGCCATTTCCTGCAAAAACCGCTGACCGCGACACTTGAGCGCACCATGGCCCTGAGTGCCGAACGCCAGTCGAGCCTGATCGAAACCCTCGCCGGGCTGGATGCGGTGAAGGTCAACAACGCCGAAAGCGAACGCCAATACCAGTGGGAACAAACCATTGGCACCCTCAGCCGGCTGGAATTGCGGGTGAAGGTTCTGTCTGGCCTGGCGATGAACATCACGCTGCTGATCCAGCAAGTGGCGGGCGTGGCGATGATCATCTTCGGCGTGTACCAGATCATCGATGGCGCCCTGAGCATGGGCGGCCTGGTGGCGTGCTACATGCTCAGCGGCCGCGCACTCGGCCCGCTGGCGCAACTGTCGGGCCTGCTGACGCGCTACCAGCAAGCCAAGGTGACGATGGTGTCGGTGGACCAGATGATGGAGCTGCCGCAGGAACGCAACTTCGACGAGCGCCCCCTCAGCCGTAAAACGCTGCAAGGCGCGATGACGTTCCGCGAGGTCGACTTTACCTACCCGAACCAACAGAACCTGGCGCTGCGCGGCATCAACCTGACGGTTCGCCCTGGCGAGAAGATCGGCATCATCGGCCGCAGCGGCTCGGGCAAAAGCTCGCTGGCCAAGCTGTTGGTGGGCCTGTATCAACCCGACTCCGGCTCGTTGCTGGTGGACGGCGTAGACATCCGCCAAATCGACGTCAGCGAATTGCGGCATAACATCGGCTACGTGGCCCAGGACATCCAATTGCTGGCCGGCACCTTGCGCGACAACCTCGTGTCCGGTGCACGCTATGTGGATGATGAAATGGTGCTGCAGGCCGCGGAGCTGGCCGGCGTGCATGAATTTGCCAGGCTGCATCCGCAAGGTTACGAACTGCAAGTGGGCGAGCGCGGGCAAAACCTTTCCGGCGGCCAGCGCCAGAACGTTGCCCTGGCCCGCGCGCTGCTGCTGAACCCACCGATTCTGCTGCTGGACGAACCCACCAGCGCCATGGACAACACCGGTGAAGAACGCCTGAAGCAACGCTTGCAGTCGGTTATCGAAAACAAGACGGTGATTCTCGTCACCCACCGTGCTTCGCTGCTGAGCCTGGTCGATCGCCTGCTGGTGATCGACCGTGGCCAGATCCTCGCAGACGGTCCAAAAGCGGCCGTCATGGAAGCGCTGAAAAAGGGGCAGATCAGTGTTGCTTAAGTCCGGTTCAGGCCGTTGGAAGGACGTGATCTTCCGCTATTTCAAGGGCAGCGATTCGCTCGATGACCAGCCATTGCCCGAGGTCGAAAAGGCCCTGATCGACGATGCTCCGCGCATCGTGCGCCTGACCATCTGGGGCGTGATCGGCTTCTTCGTGTTCCTGTTGCTGTGGGCACACTTTGCGATTATCGATGAAGTCACCAAGGGCGACGGCAAGGCGATCCCGTCGTCGCGCATCCAGAAGATCCAGAACCTGGAAGGCGGCATCGTCGCTCAGATCTACGTGCACGAAGGGCAGATCGTCGAAGCCGGCGCGCCACTGGTGCGCCTGGACGACACGCGCTTTGCCTCCAACGTCGGCGAAACCGAAGCCGACCGCGTGGCCATGGAACTGCGCGTGGAGCGCCTTAGCGCAGAGATCGAAAATCGCCCGCTGAACATCACCGAGGACGCGCGCAAAGCCGTGCCCAACCAGGCCTCGAACGAAGAATCGCTGTACCTGAGCCGCCGCCAGCAACTGGCGGACGAAATTGGCGGGCTGCAACAACAACTGCTGCAACGCCAGCAAGAGGCGCGTGAATTCAGCTCCAAGCAGGAGCAATACCGCAACAGCCTGAACCTGCTGCGCCAGGAAATCGGCATGTCCGAACCCTTGGTCAAACAAGGCGCGATCTCGCCGGTGGAAGTGCTGCGCCTCAAGCGCTCCGAAGTAGAAACCCGCGGCATGCTCGACGGCACCACCCTGGCCATCCCCCGCGCCCAGGCCGCCATCAACGAAGTGCAGCGCAAAATCGATGAAACCCGCGGCAAGTTTCGCAGCGAAGCCCTCGCCCAGTTGAACGAAGCCCGCACCAACCTGAGCAAGGCCCAAGCGACCTCCAAAGGCCTGGAAGACCGCGTCAGCCGCACCATGGTCACCTCCCCCGTGCGCGGCATCGTCAAACAGATGCTGGTCAACACCGTCGGCGGCGTGATCCAGCCCGGCAGCGACATGGCCGAAGTCGTCCCGCTGGACGACACCCTGCTGGTGGAAGCAAAAATCCGCCCGCAAGACATCGCCTTCCTGCACCCCGGCCAAGAAGCGATGATCAAATTCACCGCCTACGACTACACCATCTACGGCGGCCTCAAAGGCAAACTCGAAACCATCGGCGCCGACACCGTGATGGACGAAGAGAAGAAAAACACCTTCTACATCATCAAACTGCGCACCGACCGCAGCCACCTGGGCACCGACGAGAAGCCACTGCTGATCATCCCGGGCATGGTGGCGTCTGTGGACATCATCACCGGCAAGAAAAGCATCTTGAGCTACCTGCTCAAACCCATCATCAAATCGCGCGCAGAGGCCCTGCACGAGCGTTGATTTTTCGCGAGGGACGTAGGGAAATGCGGGGAGATTTGCGAAAACTTGGGTTTTCGCAAAAATAGTCAGTTTTCAGGGGTTTACAGAACCTTGGCAGTCGCTATAATCGTCGCCCTAACACGCCGGTATAGCTCAGTTGGTAGAGCAACTGACTTGTAATCAGTAGGTCCCGGGTTCGACTCCTGGTGCCGGCACCATTTAAAATCAAAGGCTTGCAGCGATGCAGGCCTTTGTTTTTTGCGTTACACGTAACAAGCCACGTAACAAGGCTGCCTATAGCGCAACTCGCGGCCCTCCCCAAGTCAACCATTTCAGGGAACGATGATGGTGTTGATAGTCGGTAGCCCCCCCCCTGCAGAAAATGACAACGGCGCTTTTGGAAATCAGCAACCAGGATCGGCCGGCAATGTCATGCCTACACCTCCGCCGCTTGTAGCGGACCAGCTACCTCGAGCTTTGATGATGGTTATTGCCGATAGCCCCGAGTTCTTTGGCGGCCCGCAGATAGCACCCGTGATGTCTGCGGTAATCAGCGATGCCAGTTTTGAAAAGGTTCAAGCGCGAACTTCTGTTGAAGCCATTCAATCAAGACTTGATAGCAAGAACGCCGAATTAAGTGATTTGAAGGAAAAACACGCAAGACTTGAGGAGCGGCTGGAGGCTGCCGGGATACTGGGAACGATGCAGAAAATCTGCACATTCGTCGGTACTGCCGCTGTGGGCTTCGCTATTGAATTCTACAAGTCAAACTATACGAACGTTTCGATTTTGCTCGGCCTGTTCGGCCTAGCTCTGCTTTCGACGAACCTGAAGCGAGGTAAGAAGTCATGAGCATGGGAATCATCGACGCCCTTCAAATAGCTGAGGTCCAACGCCACGGAATTCCCAATCAGGAGCGCATAGCAATCTATGTGCATAAATTCTGTGAAATTGGTGAGTACTGCATGATGCTGACCATGCCTACCGCCGACGGTAATGCGGCACCAGTTAAGGATCATATGTTGTGGTTCGGCCCAGGTTTCGTAAATCCGGGAGATTGGATTTTTGTGTACACAGCATCCGGTGTCACAACAATTCTGCCAGGCCAGGCAGCTGCAGGCTCAGTGATCCAACCTCGAATTATCAACTTGCACTGGGGCAAGGATCACACAATATTCCAAAACCGCGCGCTTAACCCTGTACTTGTAAGAATTGGTGCGGTGAGAGGCCTACCCCCGCCCATGCCGGTTTTTCAAGGTAACTCTGGTAACAAGCCGCATGGGCTTCCGTTTTATTGAGCATCTTCCTAGGGGATGACGGGGGCGCTTTTGACAGCTTCAGTGACATTGGCCTTAGAGCAGATACGTGTTTCACGGTGTGAAGGCCCATTGTTAAAGCCTTTGCGGTGTGTACGCGTATTACGAGGCCCCCTTATGCGAAGCGAAAAAAGAAATTTGGGTTGACCCCTTAAAAGCCTGTCAGATTTGTCAGATTTATATTCATCTACTCTATAACCCTTGTATTTCAGGCTTTTCAGCGTTTTGTGTCACTGTCAGAAAGCTGTCAGAGACCTGTCAAAACCTGACAAAACAGCAGTGTCAGATTTGTTGTTTTCAAGCTATTGATTTAAAAGGGTTTTTTATTTTTTAGGGAGAAACTGACACAAACATCCAACCCCGCTGTCAGAGCTGAACCCCAGTAAACACGGGGCCTGCAGGGCACTCCCTGACAGATATCCATGATCTGACAGGGATTTGGGGGTCAACCTAAATAAACATTAATGCGGACGCCTCGAAGCTATTGCCCAGAATGCTCAGCCGCGCACTGATCAAAGGAAGCAAGCATGCGTAAGCCAGCGTCCCAAGCAGCGGAACCCATCATCGAAATTAATAAGAACAGTTCGACCTGGGAGGTTCATTGGGATTACCAGGAAGCCCCCGAAAGCTCCGTACTGTTCAAACGGCAGGAATACCTGGGCGGCTACATTGACGGTTCCATGGATGCGTTGGGCATCCTCCCAGCCAACGTCCTCTGCGCCAGCAGCGTGACCGGCTCGGTTAAAAAGTTGACCGAAGAACAGGCAACAAAGCTGCGTGACGCGCTGGAACGCCTGCTGATCCCTGTTGTGCAGAATGAATTCACGCGCCTGCAGAGGCTGAATGAGCTGCCCCACCTTCGCTTGGCCGCCTCCGAATCGGTGTGAAACTCCTGTAATGGAGCGCATCGGCTGCAGCCCACAGTATTCGGGGCTCCAGAGCAAAAGGGCGTTTCGGCCATCGATCAACGAGGCGCCTTCAAAAGAGCCCATCCAAGAATGAAAACCCACAAATTACGGTGTTTTTCATTTTTTCGCCCAATGAAGCCGGGGGCTTGGCTGTCCGCTGCTGAAGCACTCCCATAGCACTGCCGTGCAGCCGCACTGCATTTCTCTTCAAAACTTTGCAATCTGTGAAATTGCCGATCGCCTACAGAGCCCCACGGCGCGCTTGGGCTGCAGCTTCGTGTGCACTACTCCCGACTTTGCACAAAAAAAGGACACAAACCCCGTCGGCGGGAGGGGGATAAGTGATTTTTTCTGCCGTTTTTTTTGCCCCCCTGCATTTTTCTGATTGGCTGCTATTGAGAACGCAGCAAAACGACCTGACATCTTCTTCCTGTGAAAATCGTGTGTATCGGTGTGTACAAGGCAGAATGCTTTGTGTAAGCTTACACACAACGACAGCAACCATTAAGGAGGGCTGATGCAGAGTCGCGAAGTGATCAAGAGGCTGATAGATGATGGATGGGTCAAGGTAAAGGGTGGTGATGGTAGCCACCAGCAGTTCAAACACCCAACCAAGAAGGGTCGCGTTACGGTTCCACATCCCCAAAAGGATGTTCCACTGGGGACCCTTCGAAGCATCTGGAAGCAAGCCGGTCTATGACCGGCTTTACCCTCAGAGAACTTCCTTAGGTTGCTGTTATAGGTGTAATTCACCGAAAGACTTCGGAGGATATAAGTAGATGAAATACGTAGTTGTTTTGCATAAAGATGAAGGCTCCGATTACGGAGTAACCGTGCCTGATGTTCCAGGTTGCTTCTCTGCAGGCGAAACTATTGATGAAGCACTACGGAACGTTGTTGATGCGCTGTCGATGCAGTTTGAAGGTTTAGTGGAAGACGGTGAACCGATGCCAGAAGCACAAAGCATCGAGCACCATAGGAAAGATCCAGACTATGCCGATGGCATCTGGGCTTTCGTAGAGTTTGATACAACCCCGTACTATGGAAAAGCAGTGAGATTTAATGCATCTCTACCTGAAGGGCTACTAAAAAAAATCGATGATCGAGTAAAGGAGGGTAATTCTTACGCTTCACGATCTGGATTTCTAGCAACAGCAGCGCTGCATGAACTTGCTAAATACTTGGAAGAAGATGTCAAATCTAGAAGAGTTGCTAGCTGATCAGGATGATCGGACATAACAAACGCATTAGGGAAGTGTGAGTGTATATATAGGGCGCCTTCCGGCGCCCTAAGCATTTTATAGTGTCACTGATTTCAATGATGTGGATAGGGCTTTAGCGGCCACAGCATCTGCAGAGAAAGCAGCAGCTGCCGTTGGCGGCGTATTCAGCCCTGGATGAACATGGCTTGCGATCTGCGTGGCCATCTGCTCGATCAGATCCAGCGTGGTGCACAGCACTTGGAAGATGTTCACCGACTCCGATCCAATATGGTTCATCGGCGAGACTAGGCGCTGACTGACCGCTGCCACGCTCTTGCGTAAACCCTGAATCTTTTCCTCCATGTCGCCGCCGATTGTGGCGTTGTGCTTCTGTCCTACCACCAGGTTCAGATCTCGCCCGGTCGCTTGGTGTAAATCATCCACCGCCGCCAGGCTCGCAGATCCACCAGACAACAACTTGAGCGCGCCCAGCGCCTCGATCTTCTTGATACCACCCACAGACTCTGTTGAATGGTCGTCCACCGTCCTGGTGTGGCTCTGGAAGCTCTCGGTGTTCTGCATCGCCTCCACTTCGCGCTCGATCGCCTTGTCCTGGATCTTGCCGTCCGTTTGACGCAGCCAGTTACCATCGGCGTCGACGCGCTGCTGGCAGGCTTCGCTGTGCTGCCACACCTGGTCGCCCTTCGGCACCCTGGGCAGGCTCAGGCCATGCGGCAGGATCTGCGTGATAAAGGGCTTATGCGGCAGGCCGTAGGCAAAGCTGACCACCACGGTGGTGCCCTCTTCCGGAAAACCAAACATACCCGCCTCTTGCCCGCCCATCGGCGCCGGCAGCGGCAGGCCGGTCAGGATCGGCAGCGCGGGATCTGGCTCACCGTCAGGCAGCAGCACTTCAACGTCGACGCCAAAGCGCGGCCGGAAGTCGTCGCACAGACCAGGTGCGGCCGGTGCATCGGGCACGGCCACCACGCGGCCAAAGCGTGGCAGGTGGTAGCCGCCGGTGAGTTCGGGAAATTGCCGCTCTACGCTGCGACGGATTGCGTCGTCCATTTGATCGCCATTTGGTTGCCGGCAAGGGTCACGCTGGTGATCCTCTCGCCCTGGTTGATGGTTGCACCTGGTCGTAGTCCCGGAAGGGCCGCGATCATTGCGCTCTGATTGCCCTGATAGCCGTCGAACAGTTCGACCGGCAGCTGCAGCGGCGGTCGGATCCCGAAGAAACTGTCGGCCCAACTGCCCACGAACACTTCGCCGTCGCCCTGCTGTTGCCAGATAAAGTCGGGGATGCTGAATACGCTGGCCAGGCTATCCATAGCTAGGTAGCCAGCAGCCAGGCTGTAGAAAAACGGGGCTTTGACCTTGGCATAGGCCTTGTCCGGCACGCGAAAGCGCAGGCCGGTCTTGTCGCTGACCTCGGCCAGCACGCCCTCCAGGTCGACGTGGCGTAGGTTCAACGGCATAGGCTGCGACAGGATCGCCGCCAGTTCGCGACAGACCAGGATCTGCTGCACGCTGTTGACCGGGGTCGAGTGCTCAACAAAGCCAATGAAGTGGCGCTGCAGCGGGCTGTCGTTGTAGCCGACATCGAGCGTCACCAGGCCTTTGACCGGCGCGCCGGCCTGGATGGTGAAAGTCGCCCGGCCGGGGCTTTTGATCTCCAGCCGGACTTCGTCCTTGATCAGCGGATAAGGCGTGCCGCCAATCGTCAGTACCTTATGCAGCTTCATGGGGTGGGGCCCAGCCAGTCGTCAACCTTTTTCAGGGTCCGTTCAAAGCCGCTCAGTTCCCCAGGCGCGCCGGTGCCGTTACCACCAGCCGCGCCGTCGACCGCCGAGCCCGGGCCGGATTGCGACGTGACGCCGTTGCCGGCGCGGCGGTTCTCCACCCGCTCAGGATTGGACAGTTTCTCTGACAGGGTGAACTGCACCAGCCAGGCGTTCAGCGAGTCGTCTTCCCGGGCGCTCACGCCATCAGAGAACTGCACTTCACGAATGCCGAACGCGGCGGCGGTGTCGTTGACGATGCGGTACATCTTGAGCTGGCCACCGCCGGACGTGGCCTCGGCCAAGCGCATGAGGTTGCGCAGCTGCACCTGGTCAACAAACGGAATCATCAGGGCGACCGTCAGGGTTTTGGGCTTAAAGCCTTTGTGCGCGGTCTGGCTGTTGCTGGTCTGCCCCGACAGATCGTCGCTCTCGATACGCAGATTGGCCGTTATTTTCAGACGTTTGCCCAGGATCTGTTGGCCGTCGAGTAATAGCGTCATAGGCCAACCAGCTCCCGAACAAAGCTCAAACCATCCAGCGAACCCACCAGAAGCACGCCGGCGCATAGCACCCATTCGTGACCTGGTGCATCGCCCTGCAGCAAGGCGCGGCGTAACTCGTTGTTGTCGCCTGGGCCAAGGATCCGCGCACGCATGCTGTGATCGGCGTTGCCACCGGCCAGCAGCGCTTTCAAATCGTTCAGCTGTTTGTCGCGGTCCCGCTGCTGGACAGCTTTACGGCGAGCCAGTGCGGCCAAGTCGCCCATGGGCGAGCTGTCGGCCGCGTAGCTCTCCAGGACGGCGATCTGGCCGGCCATGGATTGCTTGGCCGCTTTGACCAGCGTGCAGCGCTCCAGAGGCAGCGCAGACCAACGCGGTAAAGGCCCAGCGCTGGGAATCTCCCACTTTTCAGTCTCCAGCCGCGACAAGTTGCGTGCTCGGCGTTCGGCGCGTACCAGGTCAGGGATTGGCAGCAGCGCATTGAAACGAGCCAGGGTTTCGGCGAATTGATCCAGGCGCGTGCCCAGGAACATCAGCGACAGCGCGTATTGAGGTCCACCCGGCCGGCCGCTGTCGCTGGCATCGACCAGTTTGGCGGCCAGCTGCTGCAGCAAGTTCGGTGCAGACAGGAACCGCTGGTGGCCTCGACCCTGCCCTATCCCGCTTTGAAACGGCGTCACGGCCAGGCACGCCGGCGCTTCGCCCATCTGTCCGGCCAATGCTGCGCGGCCGGCCTCGATCGCGCCCTGGGCCGCATCGCCTACAGGCCCCGGGTTAGTGCTTGTCATGCCGTCCAAACCCGCCAGGCGTTTCGCAGTGTTGGCCAGCTCGCCGCTGGCCAGGTCCTGGGCTGCTGACAGTTGCCCCATCCACTGCGTGGACTGCTCTGGCCAGCGCATGGTCACTGGCGCCCAGGACGTCACTGCGCGTCCTCCCAGGAAACCAACTGCAGGCTGGCCAGATCGCTATCCGCCAGCGCCCGGTCGAGTGCTTGCTTGAGTCCGTTTGCCTTCTGCAGCAGCTGCTGCTTGAAACTGCTGAAATCGCTGCCTACATGGCGCAATTGCTCCGCCGTGTGCGAACGGAACAGCTTGGTACCCAATTGATCACGGCAGGCATAGAGGCTGTCCATGCCGGTCTGAATCACACCGGTGAGGTTCAACTGATCGTCTAACTGACTGGCGTATTGGAACGGCTCACCCAGGGCTGACGACCAAAAACCACCCGTGATTGCCGCTTCGCACGCCAAATTGACCTGGGCTGTTTTCTCCAAGTGCATCGCCGTCAAACGTTCAGTTTCCGTGGGCGGCGCTAATTCGCGAGCAACAGGCTTCATCAGCTCGCGATCGAACGTAATTTCGAATCCCTGGGACTGGTGCATCATCAGCGCCGTATGCTCAGCATCACTGAGCGGAACGCAGTCAGCGGGACGGTTCTTATGGAGTCCCGCTATCAGAAAAGTGTGAAGCGAAGGACTGTAAAAATAGCTGTTCATGTACCGTGTCCTCAGTTGCCGATCGCAATGTAGTGATAGTTGGCTGCTGTGGTCGCGTTACCGGTAAAGCCCGTTCTGGTTAGCGAACCCGGGGTAATGTTCATCACCTCGACCGAACTGGTGGAGTTTTCACCAGTGCTGAAATTGAGAACGAAAGCGGCGGTCGGGAAAGCAATCGGGAACAGGTAGTTCGTCCCGTTGACACTGATGAATGCGTTCCCCCACTGAATGACTAAGCCACCCAACCAACTTGGGAAGGCAATGTAGCCATTGACGGCCAAGCTGATGGCAAAGCCCCAGCGCAACTTCTTCGGGGTGATATAGGCCGTATCGTCAGCGCCCTCATTGGTTTGGGTCTGAGTCGCAACTTTTGCACCACCGGCGACAGCTTCAGTGGCTTGAATTGCTGCGACCGTCAGCGTGACATCGGCAGAGCCATCAAGCGTGACGTTGCCCGTCATAGCGCCGCCCAGTGTGATCTTGCGGGCGATTGCCCACTTAGCAGACTTTCCGACTACGGTAGCGCCTGACACGATGTTGGCGATGCCCGTCCAGATCAGCGCGGTCGCGGCCTTCACTGCTTTGGTCGTGGCCAGGATCACACTGCTGTTGGAGTCCTGGTCATCACTGATGGCGTTCGGGACGTTCCCCAAGCCCACGTCGTCTTTGGTGGTCGCACGGGCGCGCAAGCTCGCGTAGTCGCCTGTTCTCAGGGCGAAGTCCATCACCAGCGCGCCACTTGTTTCGACCGTAAAGCGACGATCAATCAGGGTATTGGCGTCCTGAAACTCGGCCGTGAGAACGGAGTAGTGAGTGATGCCATTGCCGTCTACATAATCCGGTCGGCTGGGAAACATATGGGCCGTCTTCAGCGTCACAGCCACATCGCTCAGCTGTCGTTGCAAGCTGACATCGAGCCAGAGGTACATGGGGAAACTGGTGGGAGCCGGAACCGGCATTGGTGCCGTAAGTTCTACGCGTAGCCCCTCAACGTAGGCAACGCCAGGCTTGAGTTGATAGCTATTCCCCACCTTCTCCAATTGCAGGCCGGTGTTCAAACACGCACGGCGCCCGTACAGGTCCCGATTGGCTTTACGGGCGCGCTCATCAATGCCGGCCAGACGTACGGTGAAATCGTGCTGCCAGGTCTTGGCGTCGATCGTGATCCCGGTCAACGACTGCGCACCGTCGAACACCACCAGGAAGTTGCGTGTCAGGTTATTGCCGATCTGCTGGGGCGGGATATTGCGGCGCTTTTGCTGTACGGGCACATACGCCACCGCAAACAGCACACCGTCGATGGTCTCCAGTCCGATCCAGTTGAAGTCCCAGTCACCAACGTCAGAGCCGATCTGCGCGCTGTACACCACCTGATTGGGGTTTACGTAGCCGGCATGCTCGGCCGGGATCTGGTGCGTGTAGACGATTTGCCCCGCGACAGGCTTGGGCGCGGCGCGGTCCACGGGTGCGGCGGGATTCAACCCGGGCACGTTGGCAAAAATGAATCGACTGACTTTCAGACCCGCGTTGGCGGCTTGTTTTTGCGCGATCAGGCTTTCACCTGCAAGGGTAATAACGGCTCCCATGAGGGCTCCTAAAGGCTGGCGACCAGCGTTTGCTGATCGTCGTGAAAGTGGACCAGGGCGATTTGCATCGGTACCGGTGTAATGGTGGAAAAGTCATAACGCCGGCAGGTGCGGCCGTATTGCTGGATCAGCACGCGCAGCAGCTCGGGGTTCTGCGATAGCTGGGAGTCAGAGAAACGCAGCAGCACCACGTCCCAGTCGCGACCGGCCTGGCGCTCCTCGATCTCGACGTAGCCGACGCCCAGGCGCTCCAGGATGCGTTTCATACCGGCGGTGCTGCCAGCGTCCACGGCGTTGATGAAGGCGAACTTGACCCGCAGGCGATACAAGCCCTCGGGTTCGCCCTTGAAGCGGGTGATATCGCGCTGCCAGGCCAGCAGGTCCAGCACGGTGATATGGCAGGTGTCCGCGTCCATCTGCAGCAGCGGCCAACGCAACCAGCCCTCGACGCGCTCCCACCAGGACTGGGCGGCCGCTTTGAGCTTGGTCAGCTCGGTGCCATCGAGCCAGAACGGCAGATCGATCTTAATCATGCAGCACCACCTCCAGGGTCTGGATACGGGGAATGTTCAGCTCGCTGATGATGTCGGCCGTGGCAAAGCGCAATGACTCGATGCCGGCGAACTGCTGGTGGAGTTCTTCGCCCAGGCGGCTGAATGAAAACCGCGACTGGGGGTAGGTCAGCGTCGGCTGGAAGTCCGTAGCGGTGCTTTCACGGAACGCGGCACGCACGAACAGCGCCGCGTTGTCCTTGAGCGTTTCGCGCTGTTCGGTGGTCAGCGTCGAACGCGGCCAGATCTCCAACTTCACGGCGTGCTGGGTTTCAGGAATGACCATCACCAGCAAATCGTCGCCGTGGCCATGGTTGCCCTGGTCGCGAATATGCGCGTTGATTTGCGCCAGGTACGTCGCCGCCGGCACGTCCGCTTCGAACAGCACGTAGGCATTGGCACTGCCCGGACCACGTGGCGCGCCGTGTTCAAAGTACACGCCATCAGGGCGCACGCCTGGGAAGGCCGAGATCATGGCGCGGTACACCGCGTCGGTGTGCCACTGATTGACCGCCGAAAACTGGTTTCGGGTGCGCAAACGCAGTTCGTCGTTGGGCTCAGGATCTGCACCTGGTGTGGTCAACCAACCGTCGCTGTTCACCACCTGGGCAATGCCCGGTACCGGAACTGGCAGGATCGCGTAGTAACCCGGGGCCAGGTTGAAACCGGCGCCGGTGTCGACCGCCTCGACCGGGATCTGCAACTGCATCAGGCCATCGGCGAAGATACCCACGGCCGTGGTCACCACCTGGTAGATATGGCCGTTGATTGATGCGGACTGCACCAGTGTTCCGGCGGGTACTTCAAGAGCACCGCCGGGGGCTTCACGGGTGAACAGCAAAAAGCCCTTGGCTTTGGTCGCGCCCTTGCGTTCGACGTTGACCGCCCAAGCCAGCATATCGAGCCAGGCACCTGCAGCAGTTTTGACGAAAAAGTTCGGCAGCACCGTGGCCACGAAAAAGTCCAGGATCCACAGCACCGGCTTGGTCACCAGGGCGCGCACCACGCGCCAGAACGGCGAATACGCGCTGGTGTTGCTCAGCTTGCTGCCCTGGGCCGCTACTTCCTTTTCCCACGCCTGCAGGAGCCCTGCCTCGGTCGTGGGAATGCCGGCGTCGGCCAGCGCCTGCTTGAAATCTACGTCACTCACAAAGCCACCTCGATATTGCCGAATTTCAGGGTTGTCGCCGTGACCAGGTACTGGCCTGGCTGCAGCTGGGTGATAAGTGCGGTGCCCGGTACCAGGCGTTCGTCGGCCTCCACCAGCAGTTCCAGTTGCTGGATACAGTCGCGTTGCTTGAGCCGATCGCGCTCGGCCACCAGGGTGACCAGCAAGCCGCTGTCGCGGATCATGTGGGCGATGTCCTGGGCGATGCTGGCCCGGTCATCAATCAGCAACGGCTGACGCGACGGGTCCAGCACCAGGTCATTGCCGGCAATCAGCAGATCGATGTACTCGCTCATCCGCCCACCGACATGGCCATCATGTTTTCCAGCTCCAGCGGGGTCATGGGCTTGGCGGTGTGGATGTTCATGTTTTCCACGTGCGTGCCCTTGTTCTGGCTACTGTTGTTGTTCTGGATGCTGGTCAGCAGCCCGCCCTGGGGCACCGCGTTGGGCCGCGCCGGCGACAGGCTTGGAATGGCCGCATTGATGGTCTGCTGGGCGCGCTGCGCCGCTGCCGCGTGGTCCATGGTGTTGACGCCGATATCCGTACCGGGCACCTCGGGCATGGCACCAAAGCGGGTTTCAATGTCGACGCCGGGGATCTTGTTGAGCATCTCGATCAGGCCGTTGATCGCCGTATGGAAGATCGCGACGATGCCGTCCCAGGCGGCCTTAGCCATCCCGGACCAGCCGCCCATTGAGGCGAACCACTCCGACAGCGCGGTCAGTTGGTCGCTGACCCACTTGAACGCCTCGCTGTTCATCAGCGCGGCCGTCCATTCGTCCCAGTAAACGACGGCCGCGATCACCGCCGCGACCAGTGCCAGGACGCCGATCACAATCCAGGCGACCGGATTGGCCAGCAGCGCCGCGTTGACCAACCAGATCGCGCCCTGCCACATCAGCATTACGCCGCGAACCACGCCGAGGGCGGCCGTCAGGCCGTACACCACAGTGATATAGGTCAGCATGATCAGCTTCTGCAGCACGAACACGGCAGCGGTGCGCAACCCCATCAGCTGCACCACTTTCCAGACGGTGACCATGGCCAGCCAGACCATGCGACCGGCGCCGACGGCGAAGGTCAGCAGGGACATGGCCGCAATCAGCGCCAAGATCGTCAGCGTGACAATGCCTATCACCCGGGTGATGTTGGGGAACATCTGCGTCCAGCGGGTCATGGTGCCGGCGATACCGGATAGCTTGGCCATCAGCGGCGTCAGGATCGGGATCAGCGCCTGACCGAAGGCAATGCGCAGTGCCTCGACTGCAGCGGCAAACTGTTGCCACGGGTCGACCATGGCCATGGCCATGTTCTGCGCATCTTCCAGGCCGCGAACCTTGCCCAGCTTGTCCATGCCGTTGCGCAGGCGGTCGGTGTCCTTGGCCAGGGAGCTGATCACCTGGGCGCCCTCTCCGCCAAACGCCTCCATCAGCTTGGCGCTGGCCGACGCGCTGGTTAGGTCGCCCAGCTTGCCCTGCAGCTTGTCCATGATCTGCAGCATGGGCAGCGCTTTGCCGTTGGAGTCGGTGAACTTCACGCCCATTTTCTCGGACGCGGCGCCCAGGTTTTCGAAGAACGCCTTGTAGCGCCCGCCGGCGTCGCCGCCTTCCATGGTGCTGCTCAGCGAGCCAATTACCGCGAACTGCTCGGCGATATCGACGCCGGCGGCCGTGGCGATCGAGCCCACTTCCTTGAAAGCGTCCTTGAGCTGGGCGCCGTCGGTGCGGAACAGCTGCACCGCCAGGGCGGTCTGCCCGCCGAGCTTTTCAACCCATTCGCCCTTGCCCATGGCGTCGGCCTGGCCCTTGAACAGGTTGTACATGGTGCCCACGTAGGCGCCCATGGTCTCGGCGTCGGATTTGGTGGCCTTGGCCAACAGGTTGCTGGTGTTGGTGAAGGTGGCCAGCTGGCTGCCCGTCAGGCCCTTGATCGCGCCTTCGATGCTGTAGGCCGACGCGACAAAATCCCGGGCGTTCTCGCCATAGTTCACCGAGAAATCCAGGGCCTTCTGATTCAAAGCCGTCAGCGCATCTTCGGCCACACCCAGGGATTTAACCTCGCCCAGGGCGCGGTTCATCTCCAGCGCGGGCTGCAGTGATTCGTTGATGCCGACAAAAGCGCCCGTCACACCGGCCAAACCCATGCCCATGGTCTTGATGTTCTTTTCGCTTTGCTCGGTCAGCTCGGAAAAGCCCATCTTCACCTTGCCCAGGGGCGCGGTGACCTTGTCGGTCAGGGCCAGGATGAAGTCCAGGCGGGCGCTACGATCGGCCATGTGGTTCCTATCCTTTCAACGCATGGGCTATGCCGTTTGCCACGGCGAAACCCATGCGTTTCCAATATTCATCATCCAGCCACTTGGCCGTGCCCATGTTTTCGATACTGGGCTCGGCACCAGGTAGCCAACGGTTGGTCAGGGCCAGCAACTGGCCCAGGCCGTCTTCGGTCAGGCGGTCAGCGTGCTCAAGGGCTTTTTTACGATGATCTCGACGTCAGGCGCGTACTCCTCAAGGAGCGCGCCGGCGATTTGCATGGTCATCACCGGGTTGGCCAACACTTCGCGCAGGCCGGTTTTTTCGGCGGGCAGTACGGTGCTGCTCAGCAGGTTGAAGGACGGCGCCACCTTGTTGTTGGCAGTCATGGCGTTGAAGTACTTGGTCACGTCCTGGGGCGTCAGGGTGAAGGTGAATTCCTTGTCGCCGACTTCCAGGGTGATTTCGCGGGATTGGGTCTGGCTCATTTTTTCGTGTCCGTTTAGTGGTTGGTTTAGGGGTTTTCGTGTCAGCGCAGGCACACCTGGTGTACGTAGTCCTGCAGGCCCAGGATCATTTGCTTACTGAGGGCGAGTTGATCTCTGAGGGTGAAATAATCCGGTCGAGCGTCTGCTGCGAGTTCGGCGGGCTTTGCATCAACCACGCCGCCGGCGCTGGCTTTTTCGGTGCCGGCGGCGCTGCAGATGGCGTTGATGCGCAGCCGCTGACGGCCATCGTCAACAGCCCAGCGCAGCTCAAGGTTTGAAGCGCGTTCATGGTCCAGCTCCAGGGTTCGTTTAAGATCGATCGCGTCACGGTCGGCCAGCATCTCGCCGCTGATGCGGGCGGCTTCGCGTAGGCCCGTGACTTCGAACAGGGCGTTGTCACGCTCCTGGCGAGCGCTGTCGCGTTGCCCCTCCAGGATGTCGAAGCCGATAAATGCGGCCACGCACAACAGCAGCGGAAACAGGATCTCGCGCAGCATCACAAGCCCTCCGCGCACATGACCGCTTCGGCACGCCGACGAGCGTGCAGACCTGGTACAAAGCGCTTGCGGCCCTGGGCGTCGGTGACTGACGACCACACCGGGGTCTTGCCATCGGGGCCCCAGGCCAGTGCCTTGCAGCCTTCGGGGATCTGGCCGGCATTGATCAAGCCCACGGCGCGACTGGCGCAGGTGCTGGCCGTACCAAAGTTGTGGCCATGGCTGCTCAGCGCGTCGAAGGTCTTCTGTCCGATCGCCGGATTGGTCAGGCAGTCAGCCAGGGCCAGTTGGCCTTTCTCGACCACCAGCTGCTCCACCTCGGCGCAGCGCGCCGGCGACCAGTAGTCACCGACGACCAGCGGATACGGGCTGGTGTAACGGGTGATGCCCTTGCACACGGTCGGCAGGCCACGGGCCAAGCGATCCGCATAGACGACGTTCTCACCCTCGCCTTCCCACTTGCCCAGAAAGGCGAGCAAAGGCGCACTGGCCAGCACCAGGACACCGGTGGCGATCTTGATACGCAGGTTCACGACTTGCCCTTCCAGTCATGCAGCATCTGGCGATACTTGGGAACCAGCAGAAGGATCTGCAGCACCATGTAGAGCGCGGTCAGCATGTAAGCGACCGCCGACCAATCGACGGTTCCCGTTACACCTGTAGCGGCCACACCGATTGCGGGCGACGCCTTGGCCAAAGCAATGGCAGTGTCCTGGGCGACCTGATCCGCGCTCATCGCAGAACCCCTTTCTCAAAAATGGTTTGGCACGGGACGCAACGGGTAATGCCTTCCAACGCTCGGCGCGCTGCAGGTATTTCGTAGTCGCAGTCCATGCAGTCGATCAGGCTGGGTCCCGAAGGGCGTGGTCGGGCGAGCTGGGCCTGAATCGACCGCTCGCGCTCCAACTCCTCGATCTTCTTTGCGTCGTCGAGCCAATCGCCCATCAGCGCAGCCCCTCGATCTCGGCCGCAGCCAGGTACGGCACGCCGTTGACGCGGATGAAGTCCGGGCTGGTGACGTCAAACGGCACCTTGTGCTTGGACTTCTCGCCGCCCTTCGGGTCGACGCTCAGCAGGCTGGAAACCTTCAACTTGCAGCCAAAGGCCTCGATACGCAGCTCTTCATCGCCGGCCTTGGCAAAGAACACCGAGTCGAAGGGCTCCAACTGGCGAAAGCTGCCGGCAGTGCGGGCGGCCTCGATCAGCAGGTTGAAGTTGCTGGTGTCGAATTCGAATTCACCGCTGCACGACACATCGCCGTCGACGTGCCCGTTGGGCACGCCCCGGGATTGCGCCACGGCAGTGTTGTCGGTGATATCCAGGGTGCAGCTTTCGACATGGATCTGCATGTCGCCCAGGTTGATGTCGAAGTTTTTACCGCCAATACGGGACATACGGGATTACTCCGAATCGTCGTTGGAAAGGTCCAGGGCGATGTTCGCCGTGAGGTCTTTCGGGCAATTGAGGGGCTTGATCTTGATGTACACCTCAACCTTGGTTTTGGTGTGCCACACCAGCTGGATGTCGCCGTCTTTCGGGGACTCGATCTCGCCCGGGAACACCTGGCCGGCGAAGGTCGTGGACTTGGCCATCACGCGCAGCGGCTTCATGAAGGCGCTGATTGCGGCCGCCATGCTGTTGGGCGTGTTGTTCAAACGCCGATCGGCAACGCGCAGGATCAAGAGCGGGCGCACCTGGCGAGCAGCCTTGTCGGCCAAACGCAGGTACTCGACCACTTGGAAGTCGCTCGCCGGCGCATCGAGCATGTTGCCGTCGCCCCAGAACACGCCCGGGTAGTCGGGGTAGGTCTGCGAGACCGAGAAACGGGCTTTATCAAGCTCCGCGCGGATGGCCGATGGCAGCGGCACGCCGTCTTTGTCCTTGGGCACGCTGCCCAAGCCCAAAACGGCGCCGCTGGCCACACGCATGGGGCTGTCAGCGATGCTGACCGCAGCATTGGCCAGACGCCCAGCCAACACGCCCAGGTCATTGCCGTGCAGTTGCGGCACGACCAGAACACGCGGCGCAGCCAGGTCCTTGGTGATCGCCTTTTGCTGGGCCAGGTAGTCGGACCAAGTCTGTTCGGCAGCGATGCCGGCGGTGCTGGCCATCACGAACACACGACGGCCGTAGGTGTTGCTGATGGCGATCGCGGCGTCATGCATGGCTGATAATTCAACTGAAGCCTCCACCGGTTTGGTGATCACCACCGCCTCGACGGAAAAGCCCTGTTGCTGCGCCGCTTCCAGGGCGATAGTCCAGTTGCCATCTGCAGCGATCGGAGCCGCCAGGCACGCCCAGCGGTCGCCGCCATTGGCCTTGGCCGCCGCGATCTGGGTTTTCAGATCGCTGACAGGAAGGCCCAGCAGCGCATCCAGGTCGCTGTCGGTGTTGAGGGCGATCAGGCTGCCGACGCTCTTCGCGCCGGCGCCGATGAACAGGAAATAGCGCTCGATCTCGGTCACGGCACCCTGGCCGAGGTTGAGATTGTTAACGCTGACTTTGCCAAGTGCCATGCAGTGCCTCGTTATTTGGGGGAGTTGAGGATTTGTGCCAGCACCTGGTTAACCAGCAGGCTGGTGTCCCGATCGGTACTGACGCCGAGGAACTGGCGCTTTGGCAGGGTTATTTCCCAACTTTGCGCACCGGTGCCTTCGGCTTTTTCGTCGGACAGGATGCGTATCAGCAGGCCCGCCTTGGCGTAGTTCACGTGTTCCTGGATCCAGGCCACGGACGGCCGAGTTAGGCTCTTCTTGCCCTTCTGGCGCACTTTGAAACCGAGTCGACGCAAGCGCTTGGCCTGCTTATCCGTCGCGGCCAGGCCCTCGGGCACCTTGTTCCACCGGCGCATCTGCGCGGCTGTACGGCGCTCGCTCGCGCCGTGGTGTTGCTGCGCGGCGACCCAGCCGGTAAGGCCGTTACGCCATCCCAGCGTTGCGGAATCCGCGCTCACGCTGGTGACCTGGAGCAACTTGCCCAAGCCGGCTTCCATCTTCTTTTTGCCCTTGCCGTCGCCCTTGCGGGCCTCAAAGGCTGAACCGTCCAGATTGCGCTGCTCGCGGATCCGCTTGCGGCTCATGGTGCGCACGCGCTTGGTCACGTTGTTGAGCAACCGCCGGCGCAACTGCGGGGGCAGGCTCAACAGGGCCAGTTGTTCGCGAACGCCCAGGTGGCCCCGTACGTCCAGCTCGAAAGTGCTACGCGCCACCGCCGCGGACCTCGCCATGCTCAGCGGTCCATAGGTCGAACTCGACCAGGCCCCACGTTTTGCCGAAGGCCTCGACCTTGCCGTTGGGGTCTTCGGCCAGGTGCTGCGCCTCGACGAATTCCAGGGTCAGTTCCAGATCCGCTTCGTCCGAGGTGATCTGGTCGACGGCGAACGTCGGCGCCGGCAGATCGTCGTCCCGATCGGGATCGTTGGATTCCAGCCAGCCGCCGAGAAGCGCCATCAATAACGCCGGGTTACCGGCGAATCGCTCGATCACGACTACGGCGCGATAACGCATATCGCCCATGTGCAGACCCTGGGTGGTGTCTTTCCAGATCAGGTCCAGGTTGACCTGCTCGGCCCAGCTGTCGATCTGCTCGGGCAGCACCAGGTCGAGGCCAATCAGGTAGGTGGTAAGGGCACGCAGCTTGTTCATAGCAGCGCCGCCGTGATGCGGCCACGGCCCTGCAGCGAGCGCACGGCCTGTTGGCTGAATGCCAGGAAGGTTTCCGGGCGATCGGGCAGTTCCTTGCCCAGGTTTTCAGCGCTTTCGCGGCGAATGATCGTCGCGAACTGGGTCAGCAAACTGGCCTTGGCGCGGCAATACACGGCGCGCTTGTACGTCGCCGCTTGAAAGGTGCGCTCCGGCAGAATCCTGGTGTCTGCAGACTCAACGTTTGACACGCCAAGCCCCTGCCATCGCGCTTTTAACTTGGCCAGGTCGTTGTTGACCTCGGTCATTGCCGTGGTCAACTCAGCCGTCAGCAGTTCCACCAGGTATTCCGCCGGCAGGCGATAGCCCCGCTGGAACTCGGACACGGAGAAGTCAGGCCAAAAGCCGTCGTTCTCGATCGTCAATTCCACCAGCGTGTTGGGTTTACCTGAAAAGCTCATGCTGACCGCTCAAATAGGGCGGGGAGCCTGTTTTCAGTGGGACGGTCCATAAATGGGCGGCTCACTTCCACAGGTCCCCGCTGGGGGGGTAGTCGGTTATTCGGTGGCCGGGTTAGCGGCCGCTTGTTTTGCTAGGGCCCTGCGGACCTTTTCGATGCGGGTGTCGTTGCCGGCCTGTGCGTACAGCTCCGTTGAGCGCTCCAGGTGCTTGAGTGCGGTTTCCCACTGCTTGGCCTCCATGGCGCGTATGCCGATCAACTTGTGGTACTTGCTCGGGATCTGCTCCGTCAGTTGCCACTCACCGTCAACCAGCGGCAGCAGGTCAGAGAGGTAAGGCTCCGGGCTGCGATTGGCTTTGTATTCGGCGTAGGCCCACTCGCACACGGCGTCAGCGACAAAGGTCTGGATGTCGCGGCGCTTGAAGCGCTCCGGCATCTGCTGGCCCTGCTCGATCAGGACGTCGGCCAGCTCCAGGGCGTCTTCGAACTGGGCGGTGTCGAATAGCCAGACCAGCACCTGCACAGCAACGCGGTTTGGGAAGTTCAGCCCCGACTCGCAGTAGCGCTGTACGTATTCCTGGTACTTGGGCAGCAGCTCTTCGCGCTTGAGGGCCTGGCGTCCGGCCAAGCCGTTAATCGCACTGATGCGCGCCAGGTCCTGGTCCAAAGCGGCTTCCTGCAGCAGCAGATGTTTGCGCGCATTGGCGGGGCTGCTCAGCGCATCGCCCGGGGTGTAGGCCATGCCTGCAGTGGCGGCAATCGCCGCTACTGCAGTGCTGCCCAAGGCCAGGATGCGGCGCTTATGCGCCAGGGCCAGGCTCACGCCAGCAGCTCCACGTTTTCGGTCAGTGCGATCTTTTCCAACTGCTCGATCACATAACCTTCGTTGCGGCTGTTGTAGTCCTCGACGCGGGAGCGCTTCGGGTTCTCGACCGTCTGTTTGCGCCAGCTGGTGTCCTGGTAGTAGATCGACAGGTTGTCCCAACTGGTGACCAGCACCGCGTTAACCGGGAAGTTCGGCACGCTGAACGCCGGCAGACCGCCGTAGGTCGCAATGACCTGGGCGTTTTCGATGCGCTCTTTTTCGGTCGGCGTATCGCCCTGTTTGGTGTACAGCTTGGCCTTGTCAGAGGCGAGCAAGTCGGTGCCGATGATCGCAACCAGATCGCCGTCCTCGCGCAGGATCTCGTCCACCATCTGCTTGGTGTCATGCACCAGAGCGTCCAGGTTGGCGTAGTCACCACCGGTGCCCAACGTAACTTTGCCAGCGGCGGCGCCCTCTTTCAGCACCTGCTGCGGGGCCTGTTCGCGCAGTTGCTGCAGCCAGCCCTTGTTCACGTCTTGCAACTTGGGATTCGCCGCCAGGTCGGTCTGAGGTGCGGCGCGGGTGCCATGGAAGCCGATAACGATCCGGTCCTGGGCAATGCGCTTTTGCACTGCAGCGGAATAACGCTCTTTGAAGTCCGGAAACTTCGCCCAGGCGTCGATCTTGGCGTACGGCAGGCCCACGTCCGATTGGGTATCAGCCAGCTCATAGGTGCTGTTGTCCAACGCCGACGCGTCTTTGGCTTCACGATCGGTGGTCTTGGTGTTGGTGCGGCCGGTGACCGGGCCATTCACGCCGATGAAGACTTTCTCACCCTTGATCTCGCTGACCGGGGTGACGTTGATACGCTCCAGGAAGTCGGCTTTCGCGGTGATAGCGTCGTTTAGCTCCTGAGCAATCGTCGGGTCCACACTGAACATGCGGGTGGAATTTTCGATGCCGTACGCTTCGGCGATCGCTTCCTGCAGCTCGGCATACTGCTTGGCGCCACGGGCGCTTAACGGCTGGGCCATGTCAGAGCACCTTTTTCTTGGTGGTGGCTACAGGGCCAGGGTTGCGCGGCAACTGGCGACCGGCGGAGGTGTTCTGCAGCGCGGAGAATTTCGCCTGCAAATCCGTCAATGCTGCGAGGACAGCCTTGTTCGACGCGCCGCCTTTACGTCGGAATTCGCGCTCTTGCTCGGCGGTGGCCACGATGTCATCCACGGCTGTGCTGACGTCATCGATCAGGTCTTGATCGGGCTCAGGTGCATCGGCGGCGGCAGGCTCAATGACAGCTTGAAGGCCGGCAGCGACAACCAGCAGCTGCGCCACCAGGGCTGTCAAAGCCGTTGCTGTAGCTTCATCCATTGGGGGTTTGCTCTCTGTGTTGGGTGGAGTGGTTTCGGTGGGCAGCGCGTCAGCGGCGAAACGCTTGAAGAAGCTCGTCAGGGCGTTGATCAGTCCGGTTTCGGCGGAGGGTTGGCTGTCGTCCTGCAGGCGACCGAGTTCGACCGAGGCGGCGTAATAGGAGGTGCGGGTGTTCTGATGCGAGAAATACAGTTCCTGGGTGCCGACGCTGGCCGGTTGGTCAGTGACGCCCATGCCTGTCAGGTAGGCTTTACCTTTGCCACGGAAGTCCGGGGTGATCTCAATGCTGGTGAACAGCTTCTGGCCCTGGTCATTCAGGTACAGCAGTCGGTCGTTGGGCTTCAATTGCGCTTCCAACGCCACTTCGCCGGGCTCCAGGTCTTCGGCTTCTTCCACCAGACGCACCGCATAGACGGTGCCGTGGGAGCCTGGCCAGCGTTCGTGGTCGCACCAGATCACCGCCGTGTAGAACGACGGCTTGTAGGTCTCAGCGATATCGCGCAGTTCCTGGGGAAGGATCACGCGCCCATCAACGGTGGCTCCGCTGGTGGCGACACGTTTCCAGAACGATACAAGGGAACGGGGCATGGATTTGACTGCGCTCAATCACTGAATGAGCCGCCAAGATAGGGAGCCGTCAGCCCTCAAACAAACGGTTCAAATGCGCGTTTCTCCTATATTTGAAATATAGGCGGATCACGGAATTTAATCCCGCGTTTCCAGCGTTTTCGCCGCATAGACTGCGGCCCATGTACTACTCGACCGAAGTTAAAGAAGCCGCCAAACGTCTGTTTCTGCGCCGCTGTAAGGCCAAGGAAATTCAGGCGCAGCTCAACCTGCCCAACATCCGGATCGTTTATTACTGGATACGCCAGGGCGGATGGGAGGACATGCTGTCGGACGAAGAGCCGCTGACGGCCGTCGGCCGGCGGATCACCCTGCTCCTGGACAAAGTCGGCAGCCTGTCTAAAGACGACCTCAATGAACTGGACCGCCTGACCGTTGTTCGCGAACGCCTGCTGAAACAAGCGGCCAAGCCGGCACCGGCATCGAACGGCGACGACCTGGGCGAGCCCCAGGAACCGCGCAAGCGCTCGCGTGGCCAACGCTCCAGCCGTGGCGAAGGCGGTGAAAGGAAGAAGGAAAAGAAGGCCAAGAATGACATCAGCGGCCTGACCGAAGTCGACTTCCTGGATAAGTTCATCAGCAAGATGTACCGCTATCAGCAGGAGCTGTTTGCCGCCAAGCAAAACCCGCTGACCAGCCGGATCCGCAATATCCTCAAGAGCCGCCAGGTGGGCCTGACCTACTACTTCGCCGGCGAAGCGTTCATGGATGCGGTGCTGACTGGCGACAACCAGGTGTTCCTGTCGGCCAGCCGCTCGCAGTCGGAGATTTTCCGCAGCTACATCATCCAGTTCGCCAAACAGTGGTTCGACATCGAGCTGACCGGCAACCCGATCACGCTCAGCAACGGAGCCGAGCTGCGCTTCCTGTCGACCAACAGCAGCACCGCCCAGGGCTACCACGGCCATGTGTACGTGGATGAGTATTTCTGGATCCGCGACTTCGAAAAGCTCAGCACCGTGGCCAGCGCCATGGGTACCCACAAGAAGTGGCGCAAAACCTACTTCTCGACGCCCAGCGCTGTGTCGCACCAGGCATACCCGTTCTGGTCGGGAGAGGAGTTCCGCAACAGCAAACGCGGCAAGAAAGCCGGCGGCACCTGGCCCACCGAGGCGTCCTACACCCAGGGCGCGCTGTGCCCCGATGGTCAATGGCGCAAGACCATCACCATCCAGGATGCGATCGATGGCGGGTGCGATCTGTTCGACCTCGAGCAGCTGCAGCTGGAGTACGACGAAGACAAATTCCAGCAGCTGTTCTACTGCAAGTTCATCGATAGCAGCCAGAGCGCGTTCGGTCTCAAGGATCTGGAGCGTTGCTATTCCGACCTGTCGTTGTGGGAGGACTACAACCCGGAACTGGATCGGCCGTTCGGCAACAGTCCTGTCTGGCTGGGCTACGACCCAAGCCGCACCCGCGACGACGCCACCTGCGTGGTGGTCGCCCCACCGCTGGAACCCGGGGCGAAATTCCGCATCCTGGAAAAGCACAGCTGGCGCGGGCATTCGTTCAACTACCAGGCCGCCCAGGTCAAAAAGCTTACCGAACGCTTCAACGTGCAACACATCGGCATCGACATCACCGGTGTGGGCTATGGCGTGTTCGACCTGGTGCGCGACTTCTACCCCAAAGCCACGCCGATCCACTACAGCCTGGAGACCAAGAACCTACTGGTCCTCAAGGCCCAGGACACGATCCAGGGCAGCCGCATCGAGTGGGACGCCGGCTGGACCGACATCGCCCAGGCGTTCCTGACCATCAAGCGCGGCACCACCACCAGCGGCCAAGTCACCTACAGCGCTTCGCGCACCGACGCCACCGGCCACGCCGATATCGCCTGGTCGATCATGCACGCCCTGTTCAATGAACCCCTCAACACCAACAAGCGGCGCCGTAGCCGCTATGTCACGAGCGGAACCCATGCCCAAGCCACGACACAAAAAGCCCCAAACCAACCAACAGGCGCGACAGCCGCAGCCCATGCGGGCGTTCACCTTCGGGGAACCCGAACAGGTGCTGTCCGGCAACATCGGCGAGTACCTGGGGGTGTTTCTCAGCGACGACGGCGAGATCTACAAGCCGCCGGTGTCGCGGGCGGGCCTGGCCAAGCTGCTGCGCGCCAACGCGCACCACGGCGCCATTCCGAAGTTCAAACGCAACCTGCTGCTGCGTGAATTCATCCCGTCCGAGGGCTGCAGCACGCAGACCATGGGCCGGGCCAGTCTCGACTACATGGTGTTTGGAGAGGCGTATTTCTACCGCGACACCAACGCCTTCGGCGAAGTGCTGGAGATGCAGCACTTGCCGGCCATCAACATGCGCGTGAAGGTCGACGGAGGATTCAGGATGTTACTGCCCGACAGCAAGTATATGGACTTCGACCAGGACGAAGTCGAACACGTTCTGGACTACGACGTGGAACAAAACATCTACGGCGTACCCGACTACCTGGGCGGCCTGCAGGCGCTATTGCTCAATGAAGCCGCGACCCTCTTCCGCCGGCGCTACTACAGCAACGGTGCTCACGCGGGTTACATCTTCTACACCAACGACCCGGACCTGACCGAGGAAGACGAAGACAACCTGCGTGCCCAGATCAGCGCCAGCAAGGGCGTGGGCAACTTCCGCTCGATGTTCGTCAACATCCCCAACGGCAAGGAAAACGCGATCCAGATCATTCCCGTGGGCGACTTCCAGGCCAAGGACGAGCTGGAGAAAGTGAAGAACATCACCCGCAACGACGTGATCGCCGCCTGGCGAATGAACCCTGCCCTGGCCGGAATCATCCCGGAAAACAGCGGGGGTTTTGGGGATATCGAGAAGATCGATCGCGTGTACACCAGCAACGAGATCAGGCCGATCTGTCAGTTGTTCAACCAGTTGAACGACACGCTTCGGCGAGACAGGAAAATATCGTGGCAAGAAACCAAAACACCAGTCGATAACACTGGGCAAACGTCTTAAAGCAGCTATTTCCACTACGAAATGTGGCAAAATAGTGGCTATTGGCTGCCCTGGGGAGGGACACAATGAGAGTTGTATGCAAATGCGGGAACAAGGGCCGGATTGCTTCACGCGAAGAACTGTCGCGGGATTTTGCCAAGCTCTATTGCCAGTGCCTGGACGCAACGTGCGGGCACACGTGGGTAGCGAATTTGACGTTTTCGCACACGCTCAGCCCTTCCGCTCAATCCTACGAAAGAATGCTGTTTGATCGTTTAAGGGATATGCCCAGGGCAAAACAGCGGGAGCTATTCGACCAGCTGGGAGCGGCGTGACTCGACTAAAACGCCGACCGATACAGGCCGGCGACTAGGCTACGCCTGAAGGCAGGTGACGATTCAGCAGTAACGAATCAACTCGCTACCGACTCCTCTGGAACGGTGGCCAATGCCACGGTAAGGCGCCTTAGCTGCTGCCGGTCCTCTTCATTCAACTGCCGATACAAACCGATAAAACTACGTTCAATTTTGGAAAGGGCGAGCCATTCAAAATCGTGGGCTTCCACGCAGGCGCGTTCGTTGTTCGTGCGATCCAACATGCTAATTACTCCATGAAATGCATTGCTGAATCGACGTTATCGGGGCAGGGATTCGCTTTAGAACTGGGGAGGCCTGAATGCGATACAAGTTTTGTTACAAGTTAATTCGAGCTTTTTGCCACATCGTCAGCAATGGCTTGGACGAAGCGACGCACAGATTTTTGGTCATCGGACGGCATGCTTCGATATCGCTTTACCAGTACTTCTTCGTCCTCGGTCAGATCCCCTACAGGTTCGGGAGTCCGCACGCCTGTTATGACGTAGAGCACGTCCAGACCCACAGCATGCAAGGCTTTCAAATAGCCGGTATCAGGGCGGCGCTCATCACGCTCATAACTGCCTTGGGTGTTTCGGGTTACGCCGCCAATCTGCGCCATTTCTTCTTGTTTGAGGCCCAAACGACCTCGTTCTTCGCGCAAGCATTCGCCCGCACTTACATCTGGGAATTCTCCCGAGGACAAATTTCTCAAACTTTAGCCCCTTTACAGGACAAATAAACTGGTCATAATCAGCGCCGTACAAACACGAATCCACACGAACGCACACGAGCGAACACTATGCCCGCCACCCTTACACCCGAGCAAGCCCGGGAGGCTCTGGATCGCAAAGGGATGAGCATTGCGGAATTCTGCCGCACTCATTCACTGAATAAGAATTTGGTCAGCGACCTTTTGAACGGTCGTAAAAAAGGTCGCCGGGGGGAGGCACATCGCGCCGCCGTACTGCTCGGTATCAAAGACGGCGTGATCGCACAGTAATGGCCAGTGCACTGAGGGAACAGCAGAAGATGAAAAGTCGTGTTCTAAAGACGCGTAGGGAAGTGGTCAGCGCGATCATTTGCAGCTACTCAGGTGGCCGCGAATGTGCCGCTGCCCGGATCGGCCTGCCGCTCAAAAAGTTTGATAACCACGCTTATGAGAACAACAACTGCCGCCCATTGACCGATGCACAGATCTTCCAGTTGGAGCAGGTCACGGGCACTCAACATTTGCCCAACTATGTCGCAGCAATGTACGGCGGTATGTTCGTCCCAGTGGTCCATCCAGACAGACTGGACAACGTGGAGATGTACGCACGGGCCATGCAGAGTTCAGCCAAACAAGGAACGGTCGACCAAATCATTGCCCAGGCACTTGATGACGGGGTGATCACCGACGTTGAAGCCGAGCTGATCCAGAACGCCCATACCTTGCACATGGCCGCACGCACCGCCGAAGTGTATGCCGCGATCGATCTCTACCGCGCCAAATCGGGGAAAGCCAAATGACAACTCAAACCAATGCCCTGGACTATCAGGAATGCATGCAGAACGCCGCCCTGGCTTTCCTTGAGCGCCATCAAGCCGAACACCTGAGCGATCTGTCGGCACTGCTGAACCGTGCCATCAACCACCTGGTGAACAGCTTCGACGTAGCAGAATCGGTTGCAACCAAACTGGCTTCCCTTGCCCACGTTGAGTTAATGGAAATCGCTTTCCGTCAGCGTCTCATCTTGGACCACAGCACGGAGACCGTTGTGGTTATCCGCGATCCAGTCAAAGGGCACTGCTGGTCTGTGCCTGTCAGCCTGATCTATCAACGCGTCCTGAACACCCCGGACAACGTCCGTCTGCGCTCCGCGCACTCGTAACACCCAATCCAAACCAAACGCCGGCCCCACGTCTTGTGGGTTTGGGTGAACTGCGCCCGAAGTCGAGGTTTCACGATGGTAAACGCCGTAATTGTCACCACTCAACTGCCCCCGGCCGAGGCCGAAGCGTTGCTGGCCGCGCTGCGTGAACAGTACCGCTTGAGCCTCAATGAACATTGGTACGACGACCAATTCCGCTTTGTAGCGGACGGTCTTCGCCACGGCGCAATCCTCGCCCACGTTCCGGTAATGGCAGCACAAAAACGCCTAATGGCCGCGCTCTCTCACAGCTTAAAAGCAGCGAAATAATGTCAATGATGAATGAAGATATCCGCACCCAACTACTGCAGCGGCTGGAAGATGACTTCGGCCTGAAGCTACGTGTAGGCACGAATTACATGCGGGGCGGGGTTTGCCCGGCCTGCAACAAGAAAGAGCTGTATGCCCGCCACGACAAGCCCTGGCAGATCCGCTGCGGCCGGCCGGAGCGCTGCGGCCATATCGAGCACGTCAAAGAAATCTATGAAGACCTGTTTGAGGACTGGAGCAAGCGCGCGCCGGCTACTGACAACGATCCGACCATTACCGCACGCGCTTACTTGGAGTTTGCTCGTGGTTTGAATGCCGGAGCTATGACCGGTTGGTTCACCCAAGAGAACTACGTCAACCACGAGACAAACGAGTCTAGTGCCACGATTCGATTCCCCCTGCCGAACGGTGGTTACTGGGAACGCCTGATCGATCGCCCTTCCCGCTTCGGAAAGATGAAAGCCCGATTCAAGCCCAAATATAGCGCCCAGGGCGAGTTGTGGTGCCCGCCGAGCGTGGACCTGGCCAAGGTCAAAGAGCTGTGGATTGTCGAGGGCATCTTCGACGCCACCGCCCTGGTGCAAAACGACGTCGATGCGGTGTCGGCTATGTCCAGTGTGAACTTCCCATTGGAAGCGTTGAAACATTTGGTCGAGCAGCGCCCGGGCAACCTGCCCACTTTGGTCTGGGCCCTGGACAACGAGCCAACTGCTCGCGGCTACCTGCTGCGCTGGGTCAAACAGGCACGTGAAATGGGCTTCATCTGTAAGGCAGCGCTGATTCCCCAGCGGGATAAGAAAGTCGACTGGAACGACCTGCACCAGCGCTGGCAGTTCGAAGAAGAAGGTAAAGCGCGCAATGACAAGCGCAAGCGTGACCTGGATGCCGCGCGCCATGAGGGTGACTTGCTACTGGCCCCCTCGCCGAAAGAAAAGGCGCTGCTCATGTACACCTGGGAGGAAGGTTTCCCAGAGTTCGCTTTTGACTTCGGCAACCAAACCTACTGGGCCAAGTTCGATTTGTCGAAGCTCGAGGAAGAACAAAAGGCACTGGCAACCAGCGAAGACCATGAGGATCAACAGCTCAACGACAAGGCTGCACGCCGCAAGGTGCTGCAGAACGTCTGCAGCTTGAAGCTCTTGGCCAACTGCCGTTTTGAGGCGCTGTACAAGCAGGTGAACGACGTCACCAACGAGGCGTGGTTTTACTTCCAGGTGTTGGGGATCCACGACGACCATGGCGAGAATTACACGTTCACGCCGAAGCAAATCTCCTCAAGCAGCGAGTTTAAGACCCGCTTGATGTATTCGGGCGCGACCTGGCTGGGCACTCAGAAGCACCTGGACCAGATCATTATCCGTCAAACCGAACGCCTGAAAACCGTCGAGACCATCGACTTCCTGGGCTACAGCCGCGATCACAAGGCGTACATCTTCAACGACATCGCTATCCACGGCGGGTCTATTTACAAGGCCAACGACGAGGACTATTTCGAGTTTGGAAAGCAGCGGGTCAAATGCCTGATGAAGTCGGTAAAAATCAAAATGGCCTTGGACAGTAAGGGCTATCGCGAAGACTGGCTGCCGAACCTATGGACTGTCTTTGGCGAGAATGGGGTTCTCGCCCTCACGTATTGGTTTGGCTCGCTGTTTGCCGAGCAGATCCGGGCCGAACATGAGAGCTTTCCGTTCCTGGAAATGTCGGGTGAGCCCGATTCGGGCAAAACCACGCTGATCAAGTTCATCTGGAAGCTCTTCGGGCGGACCTACGAGGGTTTCGATCCGGCCAAAAGTTCGTTCTCAGGCTTGAGCCGAGCAATGGGCCAGGTGGCCAACCTGCCATTGGTGCTTCTTGAGGCCGACCGAAACACCAACGAGGACAATACCAAGGCCTTCGAGTGGGACCAGTTCAAGGACTTCTATGGCGGCGGCACCCTGCGTACCCGGGGCGTCAAGTCCAACAGCAACGATACCTACGAACCGCCGTTTCGCGCGTCCATCGTAATCGCTCAGAACGCCATCGTTACCGGCCACGAAGCGATCATCAGCCGTATCGTCCGCTTGCCGTTTCTCAAGCCGGTGATCACCGACAAGAGCCGCAAGGCTGCTGATGCAATTGTTCAGACCGAGCTGGAGCACGTCAGCCACTTCATGGTGAAGGCAATGCGCGCCGAGCCGCTGGTGCTCAAGCGCTTCGCGGAACTGTATCCCCAATACCGCGCCGAGCTTTGGGCCAGCCGTAATCTGGCATCCGATCGGGTCATCAAGAACCACAGCATGATGCTGGCCCTGCTGGACTGCCTACAGCTCGTCATCGCAATCCCGGACCACATGGTCCAGGCCTGCCGCAAATACCTTCTGAAAGCAGCCAACGAGCGCCAGGCGGCGATCAGCACCGATCCGAAGGAAGTGAACGAGTTTTGGCAGGTGTTTGATTACCTGGAATCGCTGCCCTCGGCCCCGATGGTCAACCACAGCAAAAAGCCTGGCTTGATCGCCATCAATCTTAACCAGTTCGCCGAGGTCGCCCTGGAGCACCGCCAGCGCATTCCGGACCTGGCAGTGCTGCGCCGACTGCTCAAAGACTGCCGTGCTCACCATTGCTTGGACACTCAGAAACGCGTGGAAAGCGCGATCCGTGCACGTCAGCAGGATATGGCGCCGACTGCTCACATCCCGTCGACCATGCGTTGCTTCATCTTTCGGGAGTGACCGCGATGCACATTCAATTGATTGTTGAGCGGGAACAGAACAACGCGGCCGAGGAGATCCGCCGGGTCAACGCGGTAATGGTTCAACTGGGCTACGAGGGCAAAACCGTATTTGCCGAAGCCTACGGCGCCGACGGCCTCGTCCAGATACTTGAGGTTCGGGCCACCGGTGGGCAGAGCGAGATTTTCGTTATGGACTGCACCCGGGAACAAGTGCAAGCCGTGCTGGAGTGGCAGTCCTGCAACGACGAAGGGGAGTTTGAAGACCTGGTTATTCACCTGGTGCGAAAGGCATGAGCCTAAGAACCGGACCGGACACCGGCTACGCCGGCAAATGAAGGGCACCGAGGAGTTACAGCTCCCCGGTACCAACCACCACTGAGGGCAACACCATGCAAGCACAGCACCAAAGCAGCAGCGATCCGAAGGCTATCACAGTGCCGGCGGAAGGGCTGCAGGCGGCGCGCCATCTGATGGCCATCCGCATCGTCGGTACCGCGCTTTTCGATTACCAGGTCAACAAGACGCCCGACGCCCGGGTCCGCCTCGAGGCAGTCACCACCATGGCCCACCTGCAAGGCGATCTCACTGCAGGTGAACGAGCATTTGTGTCCCAGTTGCTGGCCAACCAATAGCTCCAGCAGTCTGCGTCCCAACTTCTAACAATCATGCCCCGGCTGCAGCGCTAGACTGCCCGGGGTGCTTCAGCTTATAGAGGGCTAGCAATGAACTCCCGATCGGACAACGTCCTGGTATTCACCGACCTGCAGCGCATCACCGGCTACCAACGCCGGTCTGATGTTGAACGCTCGCTGATCGACCAGGGCGTTCGCCTGTTCCGCGGCCGAACTGGGCCATGGACAACACTGGACCTTATCAACCAAGCCGCAGGCATGAAGCCTGTCGCTGCAGAGCGGTACGACGCCGATATCTTATGAGGAAAGCAAGGAAGCGGAAGCACAATCCGCACATTCCCGCTCACATTGACCAGGCCGCTCTCCCAGCGGCCGTTTACTTTGATCAGCGAAACGAAGGGGTTTGGTACTCCCTTCATCGTGACGAGACGGGCACACAGCGCCGGCGCAACATTGCGCCTGCTAGCGTTTCGCTAGCAGAGCTACACCAAATCATGGACGAGGCGACCAACGTCGATCGGGGAACGCTCCGCTACGTCTGCACACAGTTCCACCTGAGCGACCGCTATAAAAAACTCGCTCCTAAAACCCACAACGACTACTGCTACTCACGCGATGTTCTGCTGAGTATTCCCACAAAATTGGGCAAGCCGCTCGGCGATCTGGCCGTGAAGAAATTCACCGCTGCCTTGGTGCAACGCATTGTCGATCGGATCGCCGACGAAGGTACGCCTTCAAAAGCGGCGCATGCTCTGCGTTATTTACGGCGCGTACTGCAGTGGGGACGCAACAGGGGATTCCTTGAGGTGAACCCGGCCTCGGGCGTCGAGGCGCCTATTGAGCGGAAGCAACGCAGATTGCCACGGTTGAACGTTATGGACGTCCTCATTGATCGCGCGACAGCGCGCGGACGCCTGGCGCGCAATGAGCCAGGCGGTTGCCCCGATTACCTGGCAAGCGTGATGGAGTTAGCCTACCTTTGTCGACTGCGCGGCATCGAGGTTGTGACACTCACGGACGCGAACGAATTGCAGGAGGGGATTCTGACCAATCGGCGCAAAGGCAGTCGGGACAATATTGTCCGATGGACGCCCCGACTGCGCAGCGTGTGGGAAGGTGCAAAAGCTCTACGCGCAAGGGTTTGGGAGCGCCGTAAAACGCCTATTCCAATGGCGGCGTCAAAACGATTTATCATCGTAGCCAGCCACGGCGGCCCCCTTCTTAAAACGAGCCTAGACACAGCGTGGCAACGCTTCATAACTTTAGCGATAGCAGACGGGGATATCGATCAGGAAGACCGTTTTGCCTTACACGATCTAAAGCGGCGGGGTATAACAGACACTGTAGGTACGCGGGCAGAAAAACAGGAAGCCAGCGGGCATCGTGATTCTAAAATGATGGATGTATACGACTATAGTCTTCCACTAGTCGCTCCTTCAGGCGATTAGAAAATGGACTATCTTAAGCACGGTCAGACTCCTGAAGTAGTCTGGTGAGTTCTCCTAACTCTTGGAAGCCAAATCACTAGCCTTTTGGAAAGGTTTAAACAACAAGGATATAAAATGAGAATAATTATTCAGCCTCATCAGAGCTCCGATGAAGATTTCGGCCCCGATCTATTTGGCCGCAAACCTTTTGGTGATGCTCTCGCAAACATAGTAAAAAATTCAATTGACCCGCTGGTCATCAGCCTTGATGGTAATTGGGGCGAGGGGAAGTCAACCTTTGTAAAGGCTTGGCAGAAGACCCTCGACAAAGAGGATGTACCTAATATATATATTGACGCTTTCGCATCAGATTACGTAGACGATGCTTTTATGGTCGTTGCAGGAGCCATAACTGAATATGTATCAACACATGCACCTGAAAAAAAATCTAGAGAGTTCGTTGACAAAGCTAAAAATGTTGGCGCACACGTTCTCTCGCTAAGTGCGAAAATTGGAATTCGAGCAATATCGGCCGGTGTAATAAAAGAAAGCGATCTTCAGGAATTTACAAAGATAGGAGATGACATATCTAAAGATATTAGCTCAAGCGCTGAAAAATACATTAAGGACAGATTGATAAATCATAAAGCGGAACGTCAATCCATCGAACACTTTAAATTATTCTTATCAACAATTCCTGCGAGCCTAAAGGTACCATCCGAAAGCCCACTGACCGTCATCATTGACGAACTGGATCGTTGCCGGCCGTCCTTTGCCGTAGAAATGCTGGAGAAAATAAAACACCTTTTCTCTGTTCCGAATGTCAACTTTCTATTAGTTATAAATAAAGCTCAGCTGCAAGAGTCTATAAAATCTACCTATGGCGTAAACATCAACGCCCATACTTATCTTCAAAAATTCATTACAATTGAAGCTACGCTACCGAAGAAGAGAGGTCGAGATGGCGATATAGATAAATATTGCCATTACTTAATAAAACAATATGATCTACCATCTAGTTCATGGTCGGAGTATCTCAGGGCTATTGGCACGCAGTTAAATTGTTCTCTGCGAGAGCTGGAAAGAGTTTTTTCAAACATTGCAATAATGCTAATGACGGAAAAGCCAGAGACGGAAGTACAGGAAGCATTAATTTCGTCAGTTTGCATGATGAAAGTCATGCGACCAGGAGTTTTCGAAAAGCTCGTAGAAGGTAAGGCAACCATTTTAGATGTCCAAGAGGCATTCAAATACTATCCGGACCCTAAAAGTGATAATTACGTAATGGAGCACGTTATAAAATGCTTCCATGCCTGCCTCATTTCTGAAGCAGAACTCGCCCTTCTTGACGACCAAGACGAGATCAAACGAATGGCTCGCTACTGGCGCAATAGATCTAAAGTCGTTGAACTCATGTCGCAAAGACTGAATAGTTTTTCAGCTAGATAAGCATTGATACCTGTCTGCCACTGGTCGAAAAATCTTATATTGACGATCAGTGCAGCTGTCTTCGCGCTGACTTGCAGGGCAGCCTCGAAGTCAAATTTTTTTTTCAAATCGCTGCCAATCCCACGTAACAAACCTCCTCATATGCTTTATTCCTTTGGGTTTCAGGGACATCACACGTAACAAGAAAATTGATAACCCATTGATTCTCATGTTTAAAGCAGCTTCCTTGTAATCAGTAGGTCCCGGGTTCGACTCCTGGTGCCGGCACCACATTAGGCTCCATTGCATTCCACCGAATGCTCTGGAAGCCCCGAAAACCCGCCCTTTGGCGGGTTTTTTCGTTCCAGGACCCTCCGTCGGGATCCAACAAAATCCCCCTTCCCCGAGGGTATGTTAGGGGTACTGCGATTTCCCGGTCAGGAGCGCGTACCCCCTATGCCACGTCTAGCGATCCCCCTCAGCGACCTGCAATGCCGCACGGCCAAAGCCCGCGAACGCGCCTACAAACTGTTCGACGGCCGAGGCATGTACCTTTTCGTCAAACCCAATGGCGTGAAGACCTGGCGCTTGAAGTACACCAAGCCCAGCGGCAAGGAAGGCACGCTCATCATCGGCAATTACCCCATCGTTACCCTTTCCGTCGCACGACGTAAGCGAGACGAAGCCAAGGCGTTGCTGCTCGACAACCTCGACCCAATGGAAGAAAAGAAGAAGGCCAAGATCGTAGCCCAACGGGCGGCACTGCTTTTCGAAACCGTTGCTCTGGAGTGGCACGCCGACATGTCCCGTCGCTGGACCGAAGGACACGCAAA
The DNA here is from genome assembly GCF_019139815.1 of Pseudomonas asgharzadehiana. NCBI lineage: Bacteria > Pseudomonadati > Pseudomonadota > Gammaproteobacteria > Pseudomonadales > Pseudomonadaceae > Pseudomonas > Pseudomonas asgharzadehiana. The sequence goes on along the minus strand of NZ_CP077079.1, from coordinate 497,166 downwards.
AACCGTGATGAGCCGACTGCGCACCCACGTCTTCCCGCTGATCGGCCAACGCCCCATCGCCGAACTCGATACCCACGACCTGCTAGAGATCACCCAGCGCATCAAGGAACGCGGCACCATGGATGTGGCGTTAAGGGTACAGAACTACTTATCCACCATCATGCGCGGGGCCAAAAGGGCTCGGCAGATCACCATGAATCCTGCCCTCGATCTGGCAGGCTCGATTCACGCGCCGCGCACAGTCCATCGCCCGGCCCTCTCCCTCAACCGCCTACCCGAACTGCTGCACCGTATCGACAACTACAACGGCCGCGAACTGACGCGCCTCGCCGTCCTGTTGACGTTGCATGTATTCGTCCGCTCCAGCGAGCTGCGCTTCGCTCGATGGAGTGAGTTCGACCTCCAACGCGCCATGTGGGAAATCCCCGATACTCGCGCACCGATTGAAGGGGTACGCAACTCCACACGCGGGACCAAGATGAACGGCGACATTCAAATGGTTCCGTTATCGCCGCAGGTCATCGAAATACTGGAGCGCCTGCGCAGCCTCAGTCGCTTTTCAGAGTTGGTGCTACCGGGCGACCACAAGTACTGGAAGCCCATGTCCGAGAACACAGTGAACACCATGCTCCGCAACGTCGGCTATGACACCAGTAAGGACGTGTGCGGCCACGGCTTCAGGACCATGGCCTGTAGCGCCCTGCTTGAGTCCGGGTTATGGACCGACGCAGCCATCGAAAGACAAATGAGCCACAAGGAACGCAACCGCGTGCGCGCCGCGTATATCCACAAGGCCGAATTCCTCGAGCAGCGCAGGCTGATCATGGCGTGGTGGAGCAACTACATCGACGCCAACCGCCATGGGCATGTGACGCCCCACGAATTCGCTCACCCGGTCGGCGACAACATTACCGCCCTACAAAATAGCCGTGGCGCATCCAAACGTGGGTAAGCCAATAAGATCACCGCAGTCCGCCCTTCCACGCGGGTCCATCCAAGCGGGGCTGCAAAGCCGCCCTGCTTGGATGGACCTCATTTAAAAAATCTAAAGCCCACGCAAATTGTCTGTGGAAAACCATAGATTTCCACCGGTGGATAATTTCATCCACAGCCGCAGAGTTCCCGAAAATTCGAGCCTTGACCCAAATTATCCACAGGCGTAGAAAAGATCGGGCAAAGCGCTGTCGTTGACAGCAACCCAGGTAGCCAGAACCTTTAAGGCTACGCCACACCGTGGTGGTTCTCCCAAAGTGCGATTAGCGTCCGGCGGCTCGCACGGTCACAGCGATGTGATGGATGCCTACTTTTACCAGTGTGCCCACTGCGGCAACTTCCCCCTTTCATATCTGCCCTGCAGCAACCTATCCGTTTGGCCATTTCATTGCGCCAACCTGCGCCCGTCTCTTTCTCCCGGAAAGAGACGGGCGCTCCTACCGCCGCTGCAGCCCAACTCGTACAAGGCTTTGCGGCATTCCCCCTCGTGACAATCGGCGTGACAAACACCGAAAAGTCACCAGCAACAGCGATGCAGATGATGGTGCCGCAGCCCACGGAATGGACTGCACCTGACTGACAGTCAGGCACGCCCGGTCATCGCTTCACTGCCTTCACCTGACTCAAGATCTCGCGGCGTCGGTCTCGTCAGCCAATGCAGCCTCCACCCGCCCACCGGTAACGGTGTTCAGGAGGCCAGATCATGAGATGCCCAAGCGCCCGGTCGTAAGGAGCCGCAAGTCCCGCGTTAGTGGACAACCCTCACAGGTCGCAGGGGCCTTGATCCCTGATAACACTCAACATTCTTGGCGGGATGACGTGGGGAAAGTTTTAAAAGTTTTGGCTTCGAGAGGAGTTCGATCATGGCACTGGTGGGCAGGCGAGACGGACGCAATTTTGGCTACGGTCGGCAGTTGAGCTATGCCGGGCCAAAGGCCTTGAAAGATCTGTTTGGCGGCGGGCATTACGGCACGGTCAAAGCACACAGGGATCGCTGGCAGGCGTTTGTGCGCTGGTGTCGGTCGGAAGATGGATCCAGGTTTAACGATGCTCGTCAGATTGTTCGGCAGACTTTGCTGGATTACGCCAGACATCTGCGGCAAGTTGAACAAGGTGAGCTCGCCATCGCCACCGCGCAAAACCGATTGTCCAGCGTGAACCGAACCATGGCGGCCCTTCGAGGTGATCAATATGTGAAAGTGACGAGCCCGAGCAAGGCATTGAGGATGCAACGAACCGGTATTCGCCGCTCGGCACCTCAAGGCCAAGACCGCGAACTTGTGAAGCGGTTAGTCGACGCTCTCTGCGAGCACCAGATGCCACGTGCTGCTGCCATCGCTCAATTGGCTCGCGCCATTGGCATACGCTTGCATGAGGCCATCTTGGCTGACCTTCCACGGCTATGCCGGGAGGCTAAAGACCTCGGCAAGATCAGCATTCAGGACGGTACCAAAGGCGGCCGTGCCGGTATTTCAGCGTCTCGCTGGATTGCGGTAGATCAGCATGTTCGCGATGCGCTTGGATTTGCGGCGCAGGTTTCGCCAGTGGGTAGCCGAAACCTGATTGCACCAAATGAACGCTTTCTGAACGTTCTGCAGGACATCGTCCGCCCCTCGAGGGACATTCTCCATGCACACAACCTCAAAGGTTTTCATGAACTGCGAGCTGCTTACGCATGTGAGCGCTATGAGCGGATTACCCAGCACCGAGCGCCTATCAATGGCGGTCGATGCTGCGAGATAGATAGGTACCTTGATCGTAATGCCCGAAAGAAAATCAGCTATGAGCTGGGGCACGGTCGGATCGATGTGGTCGCTGCCTATATCGGTGGGTAGCATGAGTAAGCCATTCGATATGGAGCTGTTCCTGGCTGGCGTGCTGACCGGCTCGCACGCGACCTGGCAACGCCATTTGCACCAGGCGAAAATCATTCAGGCTGAAATCGCAGCACGCTGGCAGCGAGAAACACCTTGGGGTTGGCAGAGAAAGCATGTGGCTTGGTTTCTAGAACACCGACTGAGCCAACGGAGTGAGGCAACGCGGTATTACTACATGCTGACGATTCGACTGCTCGCTCGACGTCTAAAAACGTCATGGGTTTTCAATCTCTGAGTGGAGCCTGATCCAAATGGTCACGACCGATAACTATACGCGGCGGTCTTTGCTTCATCTGCACACTCCTCCTGCCTATACAGGAATTACGATGTTGCCGTTGACCAATTGAATCCGCCGCCAACTTCAGCCGTTTGGTAATAGGCGGAAACCAGCCAGAAACGGACATTGGTCAGCAATGCTAAGGCGGTCGTGGACCACTTCTAGCTGCCATGAGGCTATCTCAGAGGTTTAAAAGGCAAAAGGCAAGGATCGCTACTATGCTGATGTATCAGGCGGCAGCAAGTCTGAGCGCAGCTGGTAATCTCATGGCCATCGTCAGAAGCACTGGGCTGTCGCGCCCAGTGTTTCATTCGAGAAAAACGGTCTGCCTTGGGCAAATGGCTAGCCAACGGCTAGCATCGCCAACTCCAAGCTGTCCGGATGCCCTCAATCGACGCCGCCATCGGTTTCCAAGGTATCCCACAGCGTTCGCGCAGTGCGGCCGACATCGGAATATGTGTCGGTCATTAGTGCTTTGAGCTTCGCCGTCAGCAGGTCGTTGGGCATTCGATGAGGCTTAATCAGTCGCAACGCAGCCAGCCGATAGTCAGGATCGGCATCGGAAAACAGATCGCACAGTTGCGATATCTCTGCCTCGTCGAAGGCAATCTCCGAATCAAGCAATCTTGCAACCGACTCTGCATTGGGGAGTTTTCCCCTCATGGATGTGACCAGCTTCGATCGTGATATTGGAGACCGAGTGGCACGCTGGATCAGCCAGGACAGAGCTAAATCCTTCATATCGCGACGCATATCATTGAGTAGCTCGACCGCCCGCTCATCTGAAACCGGCCGAAGGTAGTTCATCGCCTCCAAAAGCGTCTCCCTCGGACTGTCTGGAACGGTGCCCGAGGACACGGGATAGGGCTCTTCATGGGCCAACCAATACTGGTACGCCGCTTCCAACATCGATTCAGGCACCGCGCCCCCACCTTTGACGTGCTTGAGCGTCAAACTCGCCGCCGCCACCGCGACGCGTGCATTGGACGCATGCATCGCCTTACCCACACCGTCAGCCACCTGCGGCCAGGTCGTGCTGGTTTTTGCGAGTGCTCCTATAAGATGTTCGAATCCGGAGGTGATCGGACCATCCAGACGATCAAGCAGGAGCTTTAAGCCGATCTCGCCTTGCTGGCGTGCGAGGTGGCAGGCAGTAAATACTCCCAGGCCAGTTGCCTTGGCGAGCAGATCGGCGAGCCGATCCGGGTCCGGAGGCTCGAGACTTTCAAGTAGTCTGGTCGCCGATATCGCTAACCATTGAGGCCGTTGCAGGGCGGCATGCTCAAGCTTGGCGCGGTCGAGCCCCAAGGAACCTGCCCGACTCCAGTCCAGTTCCGGGACATCGACTTCGACGGTGTGGGGAATAAACCAAGCTTCTGGATCTGCGTGTTCGTCTTTAATTTGTGCACGCACAGCCGCTGCCTCGAGCTGGAGCTGTCCAGGGTGAATTACCGAAAGTGCGATTATCCCACGCAGGACCTCACGCATCGGCTCACGGTCGACGGGCTTCATCGCCCACCAGATATCCGACGCGGGCGATTCGTTCCATCCAGTGATCTCGAACAGCGCGCTCAGTTGCAGCGTTGGGTCTAGTGCTGTCCCATTGCCAATGGATTCATTCTGAGTGGCCAGGGTGCTGAGAAATGCATCCATGGCTGTGGTATGCGCTTGCCTGTATTCGACGGCGGGGAACATCGCTGCGAGAGCGTCACCGCTCAGGTTATGCCGGACATGTGGCAGCTCCATACCCGCCTGATTTGCAAGCTTACTCAGCTTAATGCTGAAGCCGACGGTATCGAAGGCTTGGTCAGTAAACAGCTTAAGCAAGGCAGTAAGCTGATCGACCGAACGGTCTGCTAACCTGCGTCGCACTAAGGCTAGCGCCATGCTCTCGTGGAGCTCGTTTTCCGGGTTCCGCCTGAGCGACAAGCTACTGATTGACATCATTGAATTTATCGACGTCGATGGAGAGCTGCTTGCCAAAAACTCGTGCAGCTTGTTTTGGGCTGTATCGATATCGAACTCGGCCATCTCGACTTCACATGCCCACGCCACCCTTTGTGTCCAGGGTTGGGTTGAATGCAACCGTGCCCTAGATAGTGCGCCAATCACTGGCTCAAATCGCGTGACAAGTCGTGCCAAAAGCAATCCGAAACGGTAAGCCACCACCGTGTTATCGGCGTCAACTTGCGCAAATGACAACTGCACAAGACGCTGGACGGTATCGTCCAACACGCCGGCAGGGGTTGCTACCAACAATCCCAAGGCCCGCTCGAGTGCATGGCGATCCCCCTGCGCCACCCGCACCAGCAAAGCCTGCAGGACTTCCTCGCACATCTTGGCGCTGGCAAAGACCACCACCTCGCTCCAACGTTCGTAGTCATCCAGGCACGAAGATAACCAGCGCGCACGTTCGGTCGCCTCGTGGTTTGTCCATACGAACCTTGCTGCAGCGAACTCAGCAAAAGTTTTGTGAACGAACGTGATCAAGGTCGTCGCTCCGTGGCGCACTTGCTCTATCAGGCCTACCTGCTGCCAGTACTTCAAAGCGGCGTTGACGATGGACTTGGCCTTGAGCGGCATCACGCCCAGATCCGCGCGAAGATGAATGGCAGTTCGAGTCAGTAGATCAGAAGTCTTGGCGAGTGGGTCAGCAATCAGTTCCCAGCCAACGATGTCAAAGACCCGGGCCAACACGGCTGAATCAGGTTGATCATCCAGCGCTTTGCGGGTGTTTGGCTCAGCATCGATGACCTCGAAGAGGTTTTGATATAGCTCAGTCTTGGACGTGCCCAAGGTGCCACCGCGTGCTAGCAAGGACGCGGCCATGCCTAACAGTTGTGGACTTTGCGAAATCACGGCCTTCGCCGCGTTACCTTCCAATTGCTCGGTCGCCAAAGCAAAGGCCCAGTCAGAATCCTCCGCCGCGCGCTTGGGGGAGGCGGCCTGTAACAACTTGGCTAAGTTCTCCGCTCCTCGCTCGGCATCTGGAGCGATCAGTTCGTAGTGTCTCCACTCCGATAGTTCCCCAGTCTGGTACCCAATTGGGCGAGTCGTTACGATAATTCGGACGCGCGGATTACCTGCGCTAAACTGTCGGATGCGTGTTGCCACCAGCTCTTGGTGTGCATCGCATTCGTCTAGCCCATCGCATAGCAAAACCCAGTCGGCAAGCGAACTGTCGCGAACCTGTTGGAACGGGACTCCTGATCCATCCAAGCCCAACTGCAAAACGCTTTCATCGAAGCTGTTGCCCGCGGCGAGTCGAGCAGCAATATCCCGCAAGCGAACCTTGAGGACCGGTAGTCCATCGCGCGCATATAGACAAGCGAGCCGAGTCATGAGCGTGCTCTTGCCCATGCCCGGTCCTCCGATCACGACGGCGCGTGTGTAGAACCGACCGACCCATTCGGCTTCTAGAGTCTTTTGTTTGTTCCACCTCGAACGCGAGGCGCCGGAAGCAGCATGATAGTGTGCCAAGGCCGCGACTGGATCAGTGGGCTCTGGCTCGCCCGGATCCGCCACACCGGCTTTGAGAGGCAACCAAGCCTTGTCCATCGAAAGCGAGTTTTTAACACCGAGCAAAGAAAAGTGCTGGTTAGAATCAGCGACCCAGCAACTGACCCGGGGGGCGACACTTGCCGGTGTTGCGGCTGCACTCGCTTGCACCCCCATCCCCATCAGCATTTGAGCCAAGCCAGCTTGTTCCCAGCGGCCGCGTCGTTCTGTGATTACATGCGCGTCTTGTAACAGTCGGAACCAAATGCTATCTGCATCGGAGGCGCTGGCGAAGCTGCTTGCCAGGCGGGCCCGAGCCATCATCACCGAGACATGATCTGCATCCGATGCATGCACAACGTGAATACGGAGGCAGGCACACACCTCGTTCACAGGCAGCGCGGCATCGGTTAGTCGTCTGAGCCATTCCAGACCGATATCGCTTAGGTTGTCGGTGCGCCCTTCACCAAGACGTCGGTTATCTCTGGCCAAGTCCGTCCAGATGGTCTTACTCGTGTCGGGCGAAACGATGAGGACGCCGTACTGGATCGTGCCTGCGTCAAGACCAACCGCCAGTGCTCGCATGGCCTCCCACAAATTCTCGCCACGACTCAAACCGCGCTTGACCTGCGCTTCGAGAACTTCGCCGTTTCTCAACTCAATCCGGATATCGTCACCCGGACCGCCAGTCTCGGCCCAGATCGCGGTTGGGATATCCTCAATCAAGCCGTCAAGCCACCCGAGCGATGCGCCAAGCAACAAGTGACTCCCAGCGATCGCCGTGACAGCAGCCTGAAAGTTCATCCCGGACGCCGTCGCAGCGCCGCCGGCATTGCGACGTGTCCGATTCTTGGAGTTTTTTTTCTTTGGCTTGGTCGCCATGTATTTTCCTGTCGAGGATCTTCGGGGGCGCACGACGTACTCAAGCCATGATGCATCATGGAAGAACACGTTGGTGCGCGTCATTCGTAGCACGTAAAAACCGCCGATACGCTGGGTGTGCGCAGGCGCTGGTATATGTCCGTGATCGGGGGGCGTGAGTTTCCTTCGAATGGCTCTTTCCGCAACTCTAGCTGGGCACTGGCCTCTGGTAGCCGCTAATCTTTGGGGAGGCGAACATCTGCATCCTAGCCCCCCTCTTCCAGAAGCTCGTCGTCCGGATGCATCTGGCCGCTTGGCAGAAGATTTAGTTTAGCCATCTCGGCTAGGCAGACGGCGATGTAGGCTAGCTCCTGAGTCAGCTCATCTGCCCGCCTGCGCAGGAGTCTCAGGCGCGCCTCAGCGTCCTTTTTCACGTCCTCTGGAGCCTGAGCGAGCTTGGCAAGCTTCGCCACCCACTGATCGATCTTATTGTTCACTTCAACCAGAAACACCTTACAAGCAATGTTCTTCTTGAGAGGGAAAAGCTGGCATTCAAGTAAGCGAATCGCATCGTAGACTCTGACCACTTCCTTACTGGTTTTTGAATGAACGAAATTCAGGCTCCCCTCATCAAATGCGTGGTGTTCCTGGTTCTGACCCGCCCAGTTCACCAGATCATTTTTGATCAGGTTGAAGTGGACAGGATCGTAAGCGAGCAGCGGCTCGATAAGTGAGAAAGTTCTCTCCAGACTGACCTGCAGATATACGTTCTTTTTTAACTGAGACTTGCCGAACTGAGCTGTGATCGCCACGGCATTATCCAGACAGTACTCGATCACGATCGACTCGAACCAGATCCGGCAATAAATCAATGCCTGCCTCACGTCATAGACGCGCAACGCCTCATGCACCTTGCCTTGAAATCCACCTGAGTGATCGACCGCCACGATGCCTCTGTTCGTGTAGCTCAAGACGCAACTTGTGTGCTGATCAGCCTGAGGGTGCCGATCAGCGATGATGCAGAAGCGCTCCCAGAACAGACGGTCATGTGTTGTCACGACCATCTGAGTACGCCGAAGGTAAGGGTCAGAGAAAAACAGGTCGATGATGTTCGAGCGATGGTCGCTGTCGATCGCGTTCACGACGTCGTCGAACACAATCAGCGGGAGCATATTTTTCTCTGCCATTGCCAGCAGAAGCGAAAGGCCGAGCACGCGAAGGTGCCCTTCGCTCAATACCGAGAAAGCGTCCTGCACTGTGCCGTTCGCAGCGTTGATCTTGATTCGATAGCTGTCGTTGATCTTCTCGAAGCGGATAGCATCAATACGCTCATGCTCATCGTCATGATCGTTGATGGCTTTGTAGTACTCAGCCGCCTTCGTCTCGATCCCGGTGATACGTGTCTTCTCAAGGTGAAGTTTGTACTCCAGCAGATCTTGATAGAGGTTGCCGTACTCATCCTGCAATTGACGAATGAGGGTATTGAATCGAGCCGTATCGGCGTCATCACGTTTTAAAATATTTCGTCGATCAATGAGTCGCGCGATCTTTTCGCCTGCAGTCTCAATCAGTTTTTTGCAGGTTTTTTTGGCACCAAATAGATCTTTGATTGCATCTTGCGTCTGTTGTAGTACCTCGACCGCTCTGCCCAGACGGGAGACAGCCTCCGAAGTTTGCGCGAACACTTCGCTCTTCAGTGTACAAGCCTGCAGGTAGGTCTCGATTTCGGCGGTCTCTTCTCTAACAAGCGAGACGAAGTGACTTAGCACGGACACCGCACGCGCTCCTCGGTCGGTGGACGCCTGGAAGTTGGCCAGTTCGCTTTTGAGGTCGTTTAGGTGAAGACGGCAAGGGACATCCAACCGGGTGTTCTTTTCGATTCCCGCAAGCCCGTTGGCAATTTCTCTGACGATTTGAAGAATCCTCTCGTCATTACGCTGGTTAGCGGCCCTTAAACGCTCCAGTCGGCCTAAGGTATGAAGCTCTCGCTTTGCCTTTTCAAAGGGGTTCTCCACAACGCGTTGCAACGGAGTAGAACATGCTGGACAGGTGTCACTGCCTTCCACTTGACCCAGGTCTTGGATGGCCAAGTAAATGGCTTCGTAGTTCACGTCCTTGGCACTTTTTAAAAACAAGGCTTCGATCATCGACTTTCGGGCAAGGAGGTAGCGGGCGGCACGCGCCGCACGCTTAATTCGTTCGAAAGAATCAACGACCGGAGCTTCTGCAAGCTTGAGTTGCTCTGACTTACGGATCTTGTGCTCGATCTCGCTCTTCAGCCGCAAAAATCTAATCCGAACAGCAGATTGCTGATCCGACTGCAAACCGAGCGTCTCGCATACTTGGTCATTGATCTCAGTTATGCGGTTGAAATGATCCTGGCGCTCGGCAAGGAGGCCTTTCCGGTCTAATTCAACTTCGGTCAACGCTTCGGCCTGGTCTGGCTTCAAGTACAGGGTGAGATTGAAGCTCTCCGGTTTCACGAACCGTCCAATGATCTCTTGGAACTCTTCGAGGCCGAAGAGGCTGGCCACTACGTCGCTTTCAGCGCTCCCCGTATCCTTAGAGCCAAGCAACGAGAACTCTTGCAGACGGTTGCGATCAATGAAGCAAGCTGACCAAGCTAGGCTCTTAGTCACGGCTTTTCTGTCCCGGCCCACCAACGACAGCGTCGGTTTTGCACTATCCCTAGCAATATAGGCCTTTACCTTCGTTTTCCGGCGATCTGCCTCTTTGATATGCCCGGTCGTGCCATACTCAATCGCCTCACAAAGCGAAGACTTCCCCCCTCCATTAGGTGCGTAGAAGATGTTCTTCATTTTGCTAAAACGCAGAAAGCTTCCCCTGTCATCCGCAGACAACTCGCCAAAGCCTCTGAAATTTTTGACCTGCAAATCCAGTAAAGGACTGAGGCCTGAGGGTGCCACCCAGTCCAGTTCTGGCCTAGACTCCAGCCCCCTTTTGAACAATGCACCGATACGCTGAAAATTAGTGTTCAGCAGTTGGTCAGCGTTCGACGCGAGATAGGACTTGATGTGATCAGAATAGCGTCCGCGATCCTGGCTCGCCTTGGCCATGCACCAGAGAAGGGCCAGATAGCCATCCGATTTGCCATCCAAGTGGCTTTTGGCAAAGCTCAATAGATACTGACTCATGCGCCTTCCCTCCCTGAAGTTTTTTTTCATCCTAACCGGAGTGCAGGGCATTTCGCCATCTGACAGACACCTGCAGTAGCGCAGCTCAGCCGCTCCACTGGCTAATTTTGGCCGTTTCCTGTCTTTTGTCCGTTGAAATACAGCTCAAATTTCATACTTGGGGAGTAATCCGAATACGGTTAGGCATAGCTGAAAAACAGGTGCACAAAATATATTCGACCACTGCCGGGATCAAGGGTATTCAAAGGGGTAATCCGATTTGAATAGCTAAATAAAATTCATATAAATCATATGTATATAAGATATATTCGACTCTTGGTGCCGCACCATACGCAACATCAAAAAAGGCTCACCGAAAGGTGGGCCTTTTTTGTGCGCGCTGCCCAGCTCCCGCGGACGATCACCTCGGCCTGGCGCGTTTTTTTCGGTATAACCCTGTTCATCTCTGCGTGGTGAACGGCCCCCCATGAACGCCCTGAAATTAGTTGCTCTGCTGGTGATTTTCCCGCTGGTGCTCGCTGCCCTGGGTGGTTGGGAGCGTCAGCGGGCTGACGAAACCACCACCGCGATGATCGATTACCACATCAATGTGGATATCGCTAAGCAGCAACTTCAAGCCCTGGCGGCAAAGGACCCGGCGGCCAAGGTCAAGCTGGTAGACGAAACAATCGGTGTGCAACTGGCACTCTCCCGCCTGGCAAAAATCGAAACCGAACTGCCCATTGCTCATCGCGTGAACCGTGTGATGCGTGGGCTGGCGCCGTGGGTGATGGGCCTGGGGCTGTTGGCGGCAGGGGTTGGCGTGGCCGCTTTGGCGGGTACGTATTGGGCGGGGCGGCGGGCACGGCGGTCGCGGCAGAGGTTGTTGCAGGTGTTCTCTCTGGGCAGCCGCTTGTTGCCCTATGTGCTGGTGAGCCATGGGGTGGCGATGGCGGCGGCGGTCGCGTTGGTGCTGAGTTTTGAAGGCTTGGCGATGTGGCATATCGGTCGGCTGGGCAGCGGCGAAGTCAAGCTGATGGCGGTGCTGGGGGTGGTCGCGGCGTTCTGTCTGTATTCGATCTGGCAGTTGCTTAAACAGCTGCGCCACATGCTGGGGATGTTCACGCCCGAGCCGCTGGAGATGTACGGCCAGGTGGTCAGCCCCGAGCAGGCGCCGGGGTTGTGGCGGCATGTAAACGAGTTGGCAGGTTCACTGGGCGCGCTGCCGCCGGACCATATTGTGGTGAGCCTGGCCCAGGGTTTTTACGTGACCTCCAGCGACGCCGTTGTGCAACCGGCGGACATTGCGCTGCAGGGGCGCACCTTGCATGTGCCGCTGCTGTACCTGGGCCTGTTGAGCCGTGAGGAAATCGGCGCGGTGATCGGCCACGAGCTGGCGCACTTTGCGGGGCAAGACACGGCGTACAGCCTGCGCTTTTTGCCGATCTACGATGGGGTCAATCGCAGCCTCGAAGCGCTGTGGAACGCGTTGCTGGCCAGCGACTTTATCCAGGGACGGTTGATGCGGCCGTCGTTCATGTTCGGCGTGTTTTTCATGCAGCGCTTTGACCAGGCGGTGAACCACTGGAGCCGTGAGCGCGAATTACTCGCGGATGCCGCCGGCGCGCGGTTGGTGGGCAATGCCGCGGCCGCCTCGGCGTTGTTGCGGGTGGCGGTGTTGCAGCCGCACATTGAGGACTCACTGCTGGCGTTGTGCGACGCGGCGTCAGCGACGGACCTGCCCGATGCGGTTTTCGGCGCCTTGCGCGGGTGTGAGCTGCAACTGCCGCCCGAAACCCTGGAGATTCAGCAAGCGCACCCGACCGATTCCCACCCGTCCAATGGCGAACGCCTACAGGCATTGGGTGTGTCATTGGACGATGCAGTGCGCAGCGCCACGCGCGAGGTGGACCGTGACGCGGCGAATGCGCAAATCGACGCCTGTTTCAGCGCACCAAGGGCATTACGCGAACAACTGTCCGGCGACTTGATTGAGGTGGCGGTGGTGGAGAACGCCGAGCACACCCATCTGCTGGAAACCATGGTCGCATCGGCCCAGGGCGAGCATGCGTTGCACGAGGGCGGGCGCCGAGGCGCTGTGCTGATGGCGGTGCTGTCGATCCCGTTCGTGCTGCTCGGGCTGTGGGTCATGGCCCAGCCTTGGCTTGCGCCGGAGCGCATGAAGGGCACGCCGTTGTCCGCCCTCGGCGCCGGTGCGGCCATCGGTAGCATCGCGCTGATCTTTCTATGGCTGGGCGTGCGTCGGTTCAAACGCGCCCCGCAAATTGCGTTGCGCCTGACGCCGGAACATTTTGTGTTTGCCAACCTGGCGCAGCCGTTGCCCATCGAGCACATCGACAGCGTCACGTTGCAATTTATGCAAGGCATCTGGGTGACGGTGGATCTGACGCCGGAAGCGCCATTGCCCGAGTTGCGCAAAACCGCGTTCGGCGTGCCTGGTGCACGGGTCAACAAGAAGAAGCGCCAGGTGCTTTTGCAGATGGCACAGCTGTGCATCGACAACAAAAAGATCGAGCCTTACGACGGCCTGGTGCTGATGACTGACTACGTCAACGCGTCGCTGGCGCGCAAGATTTTGCAGCACCGCGAGGACTGATCGGCGCCCATAAAAAAACCCCGAACCAGTCGGGGTTTTTTATCGCCTGGCATCAGGCACGACGTGCGATCACTTAGAAAACGTTGATCGGGTAGTCGGCGAACAGACGCAGTTCATTACCGCCAACGTTGTAGTTGCTGGCGTTGTTGGACACGCGCAACCACGAGGCACGGGCGCGCAGGCTCAGGTCTTTGGCCGGGCCGCTCTGGACCACGTATTTGAACTGGTTCCAGATTTCACGCTCGGTGCCATCGCCACGGCCAGAGCCATCGTCGATGTTGGTACCGCGCACGTAAGCGACGTTGTAGGTCAGGCCCGGCACGCCGAAGGTGGTGAAGTCGATGCCGTAGCCCGCTTGCCACGAACGCTCGTCCTTGCCGTTGAAGTCGGACCAGTACGAGTTGGCCAGCAGGATGGTGTTGCCGCCATCGCCGATGCCGGTGTCGCGGGTATTGTCGCGGTAGCCGCCATACAGGTAGCCGGTGTCGCCGGTGCTGCGCTGGTGGGCCAGAGTGAAGCTGTGTGCGCCCACTGCCCAGGTGGCACCCAGGCTCCAGATCTTGTTGTCGCGCGCGTCGGCATCGCCGCGCTGCTCGGCGAAGCTCTTGTCCAGCTTGGTTTTGTAGCCGTTGAAGTCAAAGGTCAGCGACTGTTTTTCCGGCAGGGCCAGTACGTAGTTGACGTTGACGTATTGCTTCTTCAGCACGTCTTCCATGTCGGAAGCGTACAGCGCAGCGGACAGGCTTTCGGTGAACTTGTAGCTGCCGCCCAGGTAGCTGATGTTTTTCAGGTTGCCGCTGTCGGTGCCTTCGGCGGCTTTTTGGGCTTCCTTGGTGAAGCGACCAGCGTCCAGCTGCAGGCCTTCGATCTCTTTGGAAACGATCGAGGTACCGGTGTAGGTTTCCGACAACAGGCGCGAGTTGTCGTACTGCAGCACAGGGACGGCCGGCATTTGATCGCCGTACTTGAGCACGGTGTTGGACACACGGAACTTCACTGCCGCGCCGCCCTTGGCCAGGTCGTCGGCTGCCGCGCCGCTGTCACCTTGCTTGAAGAAGTTGATACCGCCCGCACCGCTGCGACCTTTACCACCATCCAGGCGGATAGCGTATTGGCCGATCACGTCCACACCTACACCGACGGTGCCTTGGGTGAAGCCGGACTCGAATTTGCCGATGAAGCCCTGGCCCCATTCGGCTTTGTCTTGCTTGCCGTTTTTATAGTCGCGGCTGATATAGGCGTTACGTGCGGCGATGTTCAGGTGGCTGTCTTCAACGAAACCCTTGGATTGCTCCTGGTCGTTTGCCATGGCTGCCGATGCGCTCAAAATCCCCAGAGCGATCAGACTCATCCGTTGCTTCAACATTTTTTTGTATTCCTTATTTCTGGTTGAGTACGCGCTGTGACACCAGGGCTCCGTGTCGCTTTTCTGGTGTCGACTTTATCCGGAAAAAAGAAGGCCCGCGGACGACTGAACATGCCGCGGGCCTTTTCTTATTGGATGAGTCATGGCTGTTAGCCACAGGCGTTGGGCGCAATCCTAGTCGCGCGTTGAACTATGTGTCAATTTCGTGAATCGTCTGTATTTAGGCGATTTAATTCTAAGCAATGGCTGAGAGCCTTTCTGGCCTTGAGCGACATTGGCCTACAGGATGCCAAGCTCGAAAAGGATTGCTCGGGTTCCGTCAGAAGGGCTGGGATGTGCGGGCGGCGCTGAGGTACTTACAGTTTCTAAAAAGCGACACACCCGTCAAATATGTGGGAGGGGGCTTGCTCCCGATTGCGGTGGATCAGCTACTGAAAACTTGGCTGACAGACCGCAATCGGAGCCCCTCCCACAGGTGTTAGCTGCGTTGCCTAGTTTTTCAACACGTCACACAACGCATGCAGTTCATCCTCGCTGAACAACCCCACCGGGTAGCGTTCACTCATCACGCTGCGTAAATCGGGCTGCTGCCTGATCTGCCGCGAGCCGTGTTCCTTCAACCAGAGCCCCAGCGCCTGGATCGCGTCGCCGTCGACCCGCAAAGGGTGGAACGTACGGGTATTCATCAGGTTGATATCGGCGTTCATTTCAGCGCTCTCTCCTACTGCTTGAGCGGCTAACTTACTCAAGGTTTATGACAGAACCGCGCAGTCATGCCCCTGAACCACTGTGAGCATCACCGATACAAGAGCTATGCCAATGTCCCGTATTCGCAGGCATACAGCCGCAAAAAAGCCCGCGACCGTGCTGGGCCGCGGGCTTGCTTTAGGCGCTGAAACCGAGTAGCGCCCGGTTACACGAAAGGCGCTGTTACAACTGCACTCAGTTTCTGTGCGGGGCCGGCTGTTGTTGGGTCAGGCAGTGGATATTGCCGCCACCCAGTAACAATTCACGCCCCGGCACCATCACCACTTCATGCTGTGGGAACAGCCTCTGCAGGATGGCCTTGGCCTCGCTGTCCAACGGGTCGTCGAAACTTGGCGCGATGATGCCGCCATTGGCGATCAGGAAGTTCACATAGGAACCCGCCAGGCGCACGCTCGGGTTGCGCTCTTGGGAGCCGTCCACCGGGTCGACGCCGGCACACTCTTGCTCAGTGGCATACAGCGGCCCAGGGATCGGCATTTTATGCACAGTGAATGGGCGGCCCTGTGCATCGGTGCTGCTTTGCAGGACATCCATGGCCGCATGGCAACGTGCGTAGTTCGGGTCCTGCGGGTCGTCAGTCCAGGCCAGCAGCACTTCGCCGGGACGCACGTAGCAGCAGAAGTTATCCACATGACCGTCGGTTTCGTCATTGAACAGGCCATCGGGCAGCCAGATGATCTTGTCCACCGCCAGGTTGTCGCTCAACACCGCTTCGATGCTGGCACGATCCAGATGCGGGTTGCGATTGCGGTTTAGCAGGCATTCTTCGGTGGTGATCAGGGTGCCTTCGCCGTCGACGTGAATCGAGCCGCCCTCCAGCACAAAGCCTTCGGTGCGGTAGCGCGGCGCGCGTTCGATTTCGAGGATCTTGCCGCCCACCTGCGAGTCACGGTTCCACGGCGCGTACAGGCCGCCATCAAACCCGCCCCAGGCATTGAAATCCCAGTTCACGCCGCGCACTTCGCCGCTGTTGTTGATCACGAAGGTCGGGCCGGTGTCACGCACCCAGGCGTCATCGCTGGACATTTCCACCACCCGGATATTCGGCACGTCCAAGCGCGCACGGGCGTTCTCGTATTGGCCGGCGGAAACCGCCACGGTCACCGGCTCGAAGCGCGCAATGGCCTTGGCCACGGCCACATGGGCCGCCTGCGCCGGCTTGCCGCCCAGGCGCCAGTTGTCCGGGCGCTCGGGCCAGATCATCCAGGTTTGCGTTTGTGGCGCCCATTCGGCAGGCATATAAAAGCCATCGGCGCGGGGGGTGCTGTGCAGGGTGGTCATGGCGATCAAGACTCCGAATGGGGTAAAGGCCGACTTTATAACGGATAAAAATCGGCTTTAAAAGCGATCAACGAGCATGATCGATAAATATGACAAGCAATAACCGATAACAATCGATTAATTACAGTTGTTCATCCAGCACCTTCGACAGCATGTCGACAAAGAAGTCCACGCTGCGTTTAGAGGTAACCATCGGCGGCTTGATCTTGAGGATGTTCAGATAATCGCCGGTGGGCTGCATGAAGATTCCCAACTCACGCAGGCGCTCGCACAGCAGCGTGGTCTCTTCGGTGGCCGGTTCCAGGATTTGCCGGTCGCGTACCAGCTCCAGGCCCAGATAGAAGCCGGACCCGTGCACCGCGCCCACCAGCGGGTGACGCTCGATCAGTGCTTGCAACCGAGCCTTGAAATGCCCGCCAACCACTTGGGCGTTTTCCCACAGCTTTTCTTCTTCCATGACATCCAGCACCGCCATGCCGATCCGGCAACTGACCGGGCTGCCCCCCGATGACGAGAAGAAATACCCCTCGGCCTCCAAGGCTTCGGCGATTTCACGCCGGGTAATCACCGCACCCAACGGCTGGCCGTTGCCCATGCCCTTGGCCATGGTAATGATGTCGGGCACTACGCCTTGTTCTTCAAAACCCCAGAAGAAGTGCCCCATGCGGCCATACCCCACCTGCACTTCATCGGCGATACACACACCGCCCTGGGCGCGGACCCGTTCATACACCTGATGCAAATAGCCTGGCGGCAGGGAGATCCCCCCCGCGTTGCCATACACCGGCTCACAGATGAACCCCGCCAATTGGCGCTTGCTCGCAGCCACTTTCGCCAGGTTGTGTTCCACGCTTCGTACGTAGTCCGGTGCACTGTCCGGCCCCCGAAACTCGCCGCGATAGGTATTCGGCGCGGTCACCGGATGCACCCAGTCCGGGCGACTGCTCAGCGCCTGGGGGTTGTCGGCAATCGAGGTGGACACCGCATCCGCCGCCACCGACCAACCGTGGTATGCCTCCAGCACGCTGAGCATGTCGCGCCCGCCGCTGTAGGCCCAGGCCAGGCGGATGGCCAGGTCATTGGCCTCGGTGCCGCTGTTGACCAGAAACACGCGGTCCATGCCCTTGGGTGCCAGCGCCAGCAAGCGCTCGGAGAACTCGGCAATCGCGGCATAGTGAAACCGCGAGTTAGTGTTCAGCAGCGACCACTGCCGCGCCGCCACCGCGGCCATGCGCGGGTGGCCATGGCCCAGCACCGCCACGTTGTTGAGCATGTCCAGGTAGGAACGGCCCTGCATGTCGATCAGGTGATTGCGCCAGCCGCGCTCGATGCGCGGTGGGTCGACGTAATAGTGCTTCTGTGACCGGGCGAAGCTGGCGTCGCGGCGCGCGAGCAGGACGTCGGCGTCCAGCTCCGGCTCTGCGTCACAGGCCAGGCCGAGCAATGCCGAAGGTGATGGGCACAGTGCCTGCCAGGCCTGCGCCCGGGAAGGCGTGCAAAACAGCGGCGGTTCCAGGTCTGCACGGCACAGTTGCACGGTCAGCGGTGCCTGGACCTCACCCAGGGCTTGCCCTTTTACCAGCAGCGAACCGGGCTTCAATACCGTCTTCACGCCGCGCAAACGCACGCTCAACTCAACGCCTTGCACGCACACAAGGCCATCGGCGTCCTGGCGCAACGTGCCGGCGAAGGGCGCTTCCAAGGTCGTCCCATGGGGCACATGCAACTCGACGTGAAGAGGGAAACTTTCCGGCTCGGCGGCGCTGTCCGGGCAGGTGCGCGACAGCCGGTATTGGCCATAACGACTGGCCGCCAGCCCATGCACTGCCGCCGCCTCGTCCAATAACCGATGGTCGATACCGGGCGTCTCCCAATTGCCCGCTTCGAAATGCGGGCTGAGCACCCCCAGGTCGATCAGCGCGAATTCTCGCCCCACCAGCCCCGGCAACAAGGGCACGAAGCCTTCATCGGCAATCGGCGCGAGTGCCTCGCCCACGCAGCGCAAAATCGCCGCCTCCATCAGCTCGAACGGCACCGATGTCGCCACATGGAAAATTTCCCACTCATGGTCGGCGTTTTTCAACAGATAGGCATTGTCCGGGTCCAGACGTTGCTGTTGTTCGCTGCTCAGCACCAGCACCGCTGCGCGGGCGACAATCAGCGGCCACAGCACCTGCAACTCTTCGCGTTGCAAGGGGGTAATGGCGTGGCACGCCTGAATCGCCGGCAAGATGGCAAAGGGGTCACCTTCGGCATGGTGCAGCAGGGCCGCACAGGTCACCGACAGGTCGGCAATGCGCCACGTGCGCACCAGGTCGCCAAAATCGATAACGCCCTGCCACTGCCACCGCCGCTGAGCATCGCGCTGCCACACCACGTTGTCGTCGGTGATGTCCATGTGCACCGCTTGCCACGGCAGGCGATCCGCCAAAGGGCCTACGCGCGCCTCAACCTGCTCGGCCACCTGCTCCAGCGCAGCGCGGTGGGGCAGGTTTTGCAGGGTGGCCAATAAGTGGGTGATCAGTTCCGGGGCGTGGCGCGGGTCCCATTGCAGGGTGCGGTCCAGGCCAGGGTGTTCAAAATCGGCCAATGCCTGGCTCATACGGCCGCAGAGGTCGCCGAACGCAGCGATCACATCACGCCCCAGATGAGGCAGATGAGTCAGTGGCTGACCGTCGATATAGTCCAACAACCGCAGGTGCAGGGTTTGGCCGCCGACGCTCAGTGTCAGTAGCTCCTCACCGCTCAGGGCCTTGATGACCTTGGGCACGCGCACGCCGTGCACCGCATTGAGCGCCGCGTGCTGGGCCTGCAACTCTGCAGCGGCATAATCGCCACGGCAGATTTTCAGAACAAAGCGGCCTTGAATGCTGTCAAGTTTGTAATTGAGATCTTGCTGGCTGCCCAATGACTGCAAAGTGCCACTAAGGCCGTAGTGCCGCGCAAGCAGTTGAGCGGCCTGATCGGGGCCTAGCTGAGGGCTGGGTAGGCTTGCACGGTGGATCAGCGTGGCGAGCAGCATTGTGACGACCTCGGTTTTTTTAGACGTCTATATCGCCATTGTTCAGGGGCGTTAGGCAACCCCCACTTACATGGTTCTTGCAGAGCTGGGCTCCACGACTCAAGCTATGCCCCATTCGCTTCAAGTACGTCTAAGGAAAAGGCCCTCCGACATGCGCATTCTCATCACCGGTGGCGCCGGTTTTATTGGCTCTGCCCTAATCCGCCACCTGATCCAACATACCGAGCACGAAGTGCTTAACCTGGACAAACTCACCTACGCCGGCAACCTGGAGTCGCTGGTCAGCGTCGCCGCCGATAGCCGTTATGAGTTCGTCAAGGCCGATATCATCGATCAGGCGGCCGTCAGCGCGGTGCTTGCGCGCTTTGAGCCACAGGCCATCATGCACTTGGCCGCCGAGTCCCACGTCGACCGTTCGATTGACGGCCCGTCGGACTTTATCCAGACCAATATTGTCGGCACCTACAGCCTGCTTGAGGCCACGCGCGCTTATTGGCTTACGTTGGCAGAGCCGGCCAAGAGCGCCTTCCGCTTCCATCACATCTCCACCGACGAGGTGTATGGCGACCTGCACGGCGTGGATGATCTGTTCACCGAAACCACGCCCTACGCCCCCAGCTCACCCTATTCGGCGAGCAAGGCCGCGTCCGACCACCTGGTGCGTGCCTGGCAACGCACCTATGGCCTGCCGGTGCTGCTGACCAACTGCTCGAACAACTACGGGCCGTTCCACTTCCCCGAAAAACTGATCCCGCTGGTGATCCTCAACGCCCTCGCGGGCAAGCCATTGCCGGTCTACGGTGATGGTTTGCAGGTACGTGACTGGCTGTTCGTCGAGGACCACGCCCGCGCGCTGCTTAAAGTGGTCACCGAAGGTGTCGTCGGCGAAACCTACAACATCGGCGGCCACAACGAGCAAAAGAACATCGACGTAGTACGTAGCATCTGCGGCCTGCTGGAAGAGCTGGCGCCGCAGCGGCCGGCCGGTGTCGAAAAATTCAGCGACCTGATCACCTTCGTCAAGGATCGTCCCGGCCACGATCAGCGTTATGCGATCGATGCCAGCAAGATCGAACGTGAATTGGGCTGGGTCCCGCAAGAGACCTTCGAAACCGGCCTGCGCAAGACCGTGCAGTGGTATCTGGATAACCTGGAATGGTGCCGCAGGGTCCAGGACGGCAGTTATCAGGGCGAACGTTTGGGCAACACCGATATGAAGGATTTGATTGCATGATGAAGGGAATCGTATTGGCGGGCGGCTCCGGCACCCGTTTGCACCCCATTACCCTGGGTGTGTCCAAGCAACTGCTGCCGGTGTATGACAAGCCGATGATCTATTACCCGATTTCGGTGCTGATGCTCGCCGGAATCAAGGACATCCTGGTGATCTCCACGCCGCTGGACCTGCCGCAATATCGCAACCTGCTGGGTGATGGCAGCCAGTTTGGCGTGCGTTTCAGCTATGCCGAACAGCCGACGCCGGATGGTCTGGCGCAGGCGTTTATCATTGGCGAAGAATTTATCGGTGATGATCCGGTGTGCCTGATCCTGGGCGATAACATCTTCCACGGTCAGCATTTTGGCGAGCAGTTGTTGGGCGCGGCCAAGCGGCCTTCGGGGGCTACGGTTTTCGGCTATTGGGTCAAGGACCCGGAGCGCTTCGGTGTGATCGACTTCGACAGCGAAGGCCGCGCCCTGTCGATTGAAGAAAAACCGGCCCAGCCCAAGTCCAGCTATGCCGTGACCGGCCTGTATTTCTACGACAACGACGTGATCCAGATCGCCAAGGCGGTCAAGCCCTCACCTCGTGGCGAGCTGGAAATCACCGATATCAACAATGCTTATCTCAAGCGCGGCGACCTGCATGTAGAACGCTTCGGCCGTGGCTTTGCCTGGCTCGATACCGGCACCCACGACAGCCTGCTGGAAGCTTCGCAGTACGTGCAGACCATCGAGCATCGCCAGGGCCTGAAAGTCGCCTGCCTCGAAGAAATCGCCTATGAAAATAGCTGGATCGACCGCGACCACCTGCTGGAACGTGCCAAATACTTCGGCAAAACCGGTTATGGCCAATACCTGTACGCGCTGGCTGGAGACAAACAGTGAACGTCGTTGAAACCTCACTGCCCGGCGTGCTGATCCTGGAACCCAAAGTGTTCGGGGATGAGCGTGGGTTTTTCTACGAGAGCTTCAACGCCCGTGCATTTGAAGCCGCGACCGGGCTCAAACGCGACTTCGTGCAGGACAACCATTCGCGCTCGCAAAAAGGCGTACTGCGCGGGCTGCATTACCAACTGGAACACACCCAGGGCAAATTGGTGCGGGTCATCGCCGGGGAAGTGCTGGACGTGGCTGTGGACATACGCCGCCGTTCACCTCACTTCGGCCAGTGGGTAGGCGTGCGCCTGTCGGCGCAGAACAACCGCCAGCTCTGGGTGCCGGAAGGCTTCGCGCATGGGTTTGTGGTGCTGAGCGACGCCGCCGAGTTCCTGTACAAAACCACCGACTACTATCAGCCGAGCGCCGAGCGCTGCATCCTTTGGAATGACCCGGCGCTGGCCATCGACTGGCAGCTCACCGAGACACCGCAACTGTCGGCGAAAGACCAAGCCGGCAAATTGCTGAAGGAAGCCGACCTTTTCCCATGACGCCCCCTTTGAAGATCCTCATCACCGGCCGGCACGGCCAAGTCTCCCGGGCGCTGCAACAGCAGCTCCAAGGCGTGGGCGAGTTGATCGTGCTGGGTAGCGACCAACTCGACCTGGCCGACGCCGACCAGATCCGCCGGCAGATACGCACCCACCGCCCCGACCTGATCATCAACGCTGCCGCGCACACGGCGGTCGACCAAGCCGAAAGCGAACCAGACGCCGCTTTCGCCATCAACGCCATCGCCCCTGGTGTATTGGCTGAAGAGGCCAAGGCCCTGGGCATCCCGCTGATCCATTACTCCACCGACTACGTGTTCGACGGCAGCAAACCCGCGCCCTACACCGAAGCCGACACACCCAACCCCTTGGGGGTCTATGGGCAAAGCAAACTGGCGGGTGAGCAGGCGATTGCGGCGGTGGGGGGCGAATATCTGATTCTGCGCACCAGTTGGGTCTATTCCAACCACGGTAAAAACTTCCTGCTGACCATGCAGCGCCTGCTGCAGGAAAAACCGCAAATGCGCATCGTCGCCGACCAGATCGGCGCGCCGACCTGGGCCGGGACCATTGCCGCCAGCACCCGTGCGTTGATCGAACGTTGGCGGGCCGGCGAGGCCGGCGAATGGGGCGTTTATCACCTGAGCGCCCAGGGTGAAACCTCATGGTTCGGTTTCGCCCAGGCGATTGGCGAGCATTTACGCACCGAGGGCAAGGCCTGCGCCGAACTGCAAGCGATCCCCTCCAGCGCTTACCCAACGCCGGCCCGGCGCCCACTGAACTCACGCCTCGATTGCAGCCGCCTGCAACAGCAATGGCACGTCAGCCAGCCGCAGTGGCAAGACGCATTGCGCGAGTGTCTTACACAACAGCACTAGGCATAATGCGCCTGTACCCCCAGGCGCACGACTCCCATGACTCCATCCCTTGCGCGAAGACCCCGCTGGCGCAGCCTTGCTCTGTTGGCGCTGTGCCTGGCACC
The DNA here is from genome assembly GCF_019139815.1 of Pseudomonas asgharzadehiana. Taxonomy (NCBI): domain Bacteria; kingdom Pseudomonadati; phylum Pseudomonadota; class Gammaproteobacteria; order Pseudomonadales; family Pseudomonadaceae; genus Pseudomonas; species Pseudomonas asgharzadehiana. The sequence continues at coordinate 473,842 of NZ_CP077079.1, read as the reverse complement.
GCTGTTGTGGCCGCTGGAGCATTTGGCCGAGCGCTACTACCGCAGCGAACTGGCCGGGCAAAACCGCCAGACTCTCGACCTGTACGTGGCCAACCTGCTGGGCACACTGCATCGCTATGAAGTGCTGCCGCAGATCCTCGGTGACTTGCCCGCCCTGCGCACCGCCCTGGATGCGCCGCACGTCAGCACCCACCTGGCCAACGCCAACCAGTTGCTCAAGGACGTTGCCGCCCAGGCCGGGGTAGAAGTGATGTACCTGATGGACACCACCGGCAAGACCCTCGCCGCCTCCAACTGGGATAAACAGGACAGCTTCGTCGGGCGCAACTTCTCGTTCCGCCCGTACTTCAGCGAAGCCATGGCCGGGCGCCTGGGGCGGTTTTTCGGCCTGGGCACCACGTCGGCCAAACGCGGCTACTTCTTCGCCGCCGCCGTGCGCGAGGGTGACACGATCATCGGCGTGCTGGTGGTCAAGGTCGACCTGGACCACACCGAAAGCCTGTGGGGCAATACCCCGGAACAACTGCTGGTCACCGACCACAACGGCGTAGTGATCCTCACCTCGCGCCCACAATGGCGCTTTCGCGCCACCCGGCCGCTGACCGCCGAAGAGCGCCAGGCCATCATTGCGATCCAGCCCTACCCAACCCGCGACCCGCAGCCGCTGAACCTGAGCGGCACCGCCTGGCTGCGCCAATCCACCGCCATCGCCGAGACCGGCTGGAACGTGGAGATCCTGGCGCCGCAATCCTTGATCAGCCGCCCCGTGCGCACCGTGGTTGCCGTGGGCGGCGCGACACTGTTGGTGTTGATGTTGCTGCTGGGCCTGCTGATGCAGCGCCGTCGCCACTACCTGGAACGCATCGCCTTCGAAGCCAAGGCCCGGCGCGAGTTGGAAATGCGCGTGGCCGAGCGAACCAGCGACCTCGAAGGCCTGAACCGGCGGCTCAAACAGGAAGTGCTGGAGCGCGAACACGCCCAGCAAGAATTGGTGCGCGCCCAGGATGACCTGGTACAGGCCGGCAAACTGTCGGCGCTGGGCACCATGTCGGCGAGCATCAGCCACGAACTCAACCAGCCCCTGGCGGCGATTCGCAGTTATGCGGAAAACGCCGAGATCCTGCTCGACCATGAACGCACCGCCGATGCGCGGGGCAATCTCAAGCTGATCAGCGAATTGACCGGGCGCATGGCCTCGATCATCGCTCACCTGCGTGCCTTTGCCCGTCGCGACCGGCACGCACCGGAGAGTGTGGCGCTGCAACCAGCGCTGGACGATGCGCTGGCGTTGCTGGCCAAGCGCCGGCGGTCGATGGAAGTGGAACTGATCCGCGATCTGCCGGAGGCGACCTTATGGGTGCAAGCCGGCGAAACCCGCTTGCGCCAGGTGCTGGGCAACCTGCTGGCCAACGCCCTCGATGCGCTCACCGAAAAAGGCCCGCCACGCAAACTGTGGCTGAGTGCCGAAACCACCGCACAGGGCGTCAACCTGTACATTCGCGACAACGGCCCAGGCTTTTGCATGGAAGCGCTGGGCCGCGCCAGCGAGCCGTTCTACACCACCAAGACGCGCACCCAGGGCCTGGGGCTGGGCCTGGCGATCTGTGAAACGCTGATGCGTGCGTTTGGCGGTGAATTGCTGTTCGCCAACCACAAGGAAGGCGGTGCGCTATTAACGTTGAAATTGCGTGCCGGCTCGCCGGGCGTGAGTCTGCAACCGTCCGAGGACCGCAGTGTATGAGTATCGATAACCAGATTCAGGTGGTATTGATCGACGACGATCCGCACCTGCGTCAGGCGTTGTGCCAAACCCTGGACCTGGCCGGGCTGAAAGTCCTGCCTCTGGGTGAAGCCAGCGGCCTTACCGCACGCCTGACGCGGGATTGGCCGGGCGTCGTGGTCAGCGATATCCGCATGCCCGGCATGGACGGCCTGGAGTTGCTCGCCGAACTGCACGGCCAGGACCCGGACCTGCCGGTGCTGCTGATCACCGGCCACGGCGACGTGCCGCTGGCGGTGCAGGCCATGCGCGCGGGCGCTTATGACTTTCTCGAAAAACCCTTTGCCAGCGACGCGCTGCTCGACAGCGTGCGCCGCGCACTGGCCCTGCGCCGCCTGGTGCTGGACAACCGCAGTCTGCGCCTGGCCTTGAGCGACCGTCAGCAACTGAGCACGCGCCTGGTGGGGCACTCGCCGCAAATGCTGCGCCTGCGCGAACAGATCGGTGCGTTGGCGGCGACCAAGGCCGATGTGTTGATCCTGGGTGAGACCGGCGCCGGCAAAGAAGTGGTGGCCCGTGCGCTGCATGACCTGTCGAGCCGCCGCAGCGGGCCGTTTGTGGCGATCAACGCTGGGGCCTTGGCCGAGTCGGTGGTGGAAAGCGAACTGTTCGGTCATGAGCCCGGCGCGTTTACCGGTGCGCAGAAACGCCGCATCGGCAAATTCGAATTCGCCAACGGCGGCACGCTGTTCCTGGATGAAATCGAAAGCATGAGCCTGGACGTGCAGGTCAAGCTGCTACGCCTGTTGCAGGAGCGCGTGGTGGAGCGATTGGGCGGCAATCAGCTGATTGCGCTGGATATCCGCATCATCGCCGCCACCAAGGAAGACCTGCGCCAGGCGGCGGACCAGGGCCGTTTCCGTGCCGACCTGTATTACCGCCTCAACGTCGCCCCGCTGCGCATCCCTCCCCTGCGCGAGCGTGGCGAAGACGCGTTGATGCTATTCCAGCACTTCGCCGACGAAGCCAGCAGCCGTCACGGCCTGCCGCTGCACGAGTTGCAGCCAGGCCAGCGCGCCTTGTTGTTGCGCCATAGCTGGCCGGGCAACGTGCGCGAACTGCAAAACGCCGCCGAGCGCTTCGCCCTGGGCCTGGAACTGGCATTGGACAGCACGCCGGACAACCCCGCCAGCGGCGCGCTCACGTCCACCCCGGGCGGCTTGAGCGAACAGGTCGAGCAGTTCGAAAAAAGCCTGATCGCCGCCGAGCTGACCCGCCCCCACAGCTCCATGCGCAGCCTCGCCGAAGCCCTCGGCGTGCCGCGTAAAACCTTGCACGACAAACTGCGCAAGCACGGCCTCAACTTCGCCAACCAAAGCGCTGACGACGAATGACCCCGCCCACCCACCACGAGGCCGCCATGAGCCGCGACAGCCGTTACCTGGAATCCATCCTCCACCACGACATCCCCCTCACCCGGGAAATGGGCTTGAAGGTGCTCGACTGGCAACACGGGCAACTGCAACTGCACTTGCCCCTTGAGGCCAATATCAACCACAAGAGCACCATGTTCGGCGGCAGCCTGTACTGCGGCGCCGTGCTGGCGGGCTGGGGCTGGCTGCACCTGCAACTGCGCGAGGAAGGGATTGAAGACGGGCATATCGTGATTCAAGAGGGGCAGATCAGTTACCCGCTGCCGGTGACGCAGGACGCTACGGCTATTTGCGCCGCGCCGGAAGAGAAGGTGTGGAAGCGTTTCTTGGCGACCTACAAGCGCTATGGCCGGGCGCGGTTGACGTTGGACACGTGGATCGTGAATGAGGGCAGTGACCAAAGAGCGGTAGCCTTCACGGGCCAATACGTCCTGCACCGCTAGCAGCCAAACACAAAACAAATGTGGGAGGGAGCAAGCCCCCTCCCACATTTTGATCTGCGCAGGTCTTAAGAACGGGCCAGGGTCAACAACCGCTCACGCCATGCCGCCTTGGCCGGCAACGCCAGAAAGAACGGGTTCAACAGCGACGCCCGCGCCGGGTAGCTGAACGGCTCGCCGCTCAGCTCCAGCACCTCGCCGCCAGCACCTTCCAGCACACCCTGGGCCGCGGCGGTGTCCCATTGCGACGTCGGCGCCAGCCGTGGGTAGCAATCGGCGCTGCCCTCGGCCAGCAGGCAGAACTTCAATGAACTGCCGATATTCGTCAACTTCAACTCACCCAACCCCGCACTCAACCCACTCAACAGGTTTTCTTGCTCAGGGCTGGTGTGTCGGCGGCTGGCAACCACGGTAAACGCCTCACCGGCCGCCGGTGCCTCGCGCACCTGGATCTGCCGAGGCGCTTCGTTCACATCGGAGCGCCATGCGCCCAACCCCGCGCCACCGAAATAGCAACGGCCATTGGTAGGCATCGACACCACACCGAACACCACACGCCCGTTTTCGATCAGGGCGATATTGACGGTGAACTCTTCACTGCCGCTGATGAACTCCTTGGTACCGTCCAAAGGGTCCACCAGCCACCAGCGCGTCCAACCGGCGCGCACGCTCTGGTCGATATCGGCGTCTTCTTCAGACAGTACCGGGATGCTCGGGTCCAGCGCGGTCAGGCCCGCGAGAATCAGGTGGTGAGCCGCCAGGTCTGCGGCCGTCACCGGCGAATCGTCAGCCTTGGAGGTCACGGCCACATCAGCGCGCCAGTACGGCAGGATGGCTTCACCGGCCTGGCGCGCCAACTCGATCACGGGGGCGATAAACGGGTGGCCTAAAAACAGTTCGCTCATGCGCCAAACACTCCACGCTGGGTCAACAGGTCTCGTACCAGATACAGCGCCGCCAGGGCGCGGCCTTCACTGAATTGCTCGTTTTGCGCCAACTGCGACAGCTCGCGCAGGTTGACCCTGTCCACGCGCATCGGCTCAGGCTCATCGCCCTCCAAGCGCTCCTCATAGAGATCGGTGGCCAATACCACCTGGATTTTCTGGCTCATGTAACCGGGCGACAGCGACAGTTCGGTAATGTGCTCCAACTGCCGCGCGCCATAGCCGGCCTCTTCCTTGAGTTCGCGGTCTGCCGCCGCCAGCACATCCTCGCCGGGTTCGATCAACCCCTTGGGCAACGACAACTCATATTCGTCGGTACCGCCGCAGTATTCTTCCACCAGCAACGCATGGTCTGCGTCAATCATCGCCACGATCATCACCGCGCCGTAACCGGCACCGCGACCCACCAGGCGCTCGTAGGTGCGTTCAACGCCGTTGGAAAAGCGCAATTGCACTTCCTCCACGCGGAACAAACGGCTACTGGCGACTATTTCGCGGGCGAGGACGGTGGGTTTCTGGCGCATAAGCGGCTCCTTGGCGTGATCGGGGTACTATACCGTGGCTTTTCCGATTGTCTGTGTCGGATATCTTTACTTATATGAGAACGCCCCATGCCCTCTTTGCCCTGGCAAACCATCGACACCGTCCTGCTGGACATGGACGGCACCTTGCTCGACCTGCACTACGACAACCACTTCTGGATGGAACACCTGCCCCAGCGTTATGCCGAACTGCACGGTGTGAGCCGGGCCATGGCCGAGATGGAGCTGCTGCCACTGTTCGAGCGTAACGCCGGACAGTTGCAATGGTATTGCCTGGATTTCTGGAGTGCCGAGCTGAAGATCCCGGTGCGCGAGCTCAAGCTGGAAACCGCTCACTTGATCGCCCTGCGCCCGGATGCCGATACCTTCCTGGCGGCGATCAAACAGGCCGGCAAGCGCGTGATCATGATCACCAACGCCCACCGCGATTCGTTGTCGCTCAAGCTTGAGCGCATCGAACTGGCGCCGTATTTCGAGCGGCTGATCAGCTCCCATGACTACGGTTTTGCCAAGGAAAACCCACAATTCTGGGATGCGCTGCAAGCCGACACCGGCTTCAACCCCTCGCGCAGTCTGTTTATCGACGACACGTTGCCGATTTTGCGCAGTGCGCGGGATTTTGGCGTGGGGCATTTGCTGGCGGTGAAAGAGCCGGACAGCAAAAAGGGGCCGAAGGACACGGCGGAGTTTGCGGCGGTCGATGATTACCGGGACCTGATTGCCGGGCTCTGAACCTATGTGGAAGGGAGCTTGCTCCCTCCCACATTTTGCCCTGCGTTGTTACTCAGGAATGCGCAGCGTCTGCCCTGGGTAGATTTTGTCCGGATGCGACAACAGCGGCTTGTTGGCCTCGAAGATTTTGTTGTACTGGTTGGCGTTGCCATACACCGTCAGGGAAATCGCGCTCAGGGTGTCGCCCTTTTTCACCACGACGAAACGGGCAGCGGCAACGGCCGGGCCGGTTACGGTGATCTGGTCATCCACACTGGCCACACCGGCAATATTGCCCAGCGCCAGCAGAATCTTCTCTTTCTCTTCCTGGCTGGCGACTTTACCGGTCACGGTCACCTTGTCGCCCTCCACCGTGGTCTGTACATCCGGATTACCCAGACCCACTTTGGCTACGTGCTCCTTCAACTGCTCACTGGCATTCGCATTGCCCGGCGTCAACAGGTCGATCAACTTCTCGCCGGCTTCCTTAACAAAACTAAAAAGACTCATGGTGCACTCTCCTTGGTATTTAAGTTCCAGATGCCCAAGACTAGACCAGCCTTACACAATTGGGTTCCAGACCGACCAAAGACCCAAACGCGCTAGAATCCCCCCGCCATTGGAATAAGCCCTGGAGCGAAGATGGACATCAAACAGCTGAAATTCCTCATCGCCCTCGACGAAACCCGTCACTTTGGCCAGGCGGCGGCGCGTTGCCATATCACTCAGCCGACCCTGTCGATGCGCCTGCGCAGCCTTGAAGAAGAGCTGGACTTGCCGTTGGTCAATCGCGGCCAGCGTTTTGAAGGCTTTACCGCCCCCGGCGAACGCGTGCTGGCCTGGGCACGCACCGTGCTGGCGGCGTATGACGGTTTGCAAGCCGAAGCGGCGGCCTGCCGGGGCAATCTGGTGGGTACGTTGCGCCTGGGCGTGGTGCCGCTGTCGAGCTTTGATCCGTTGGCGTTGATGCAACAGTTGCATAAAGAGCACCCGAGCCTGCGCTTCGAGCTGTCGGCCTTAAGCTCGGAACAGATCCTTGAGCAATTGGCGAGCAATCGCCTGGACCTGGGCGTGTCATACCTGGAGCGCCTGGATAACGAGCGCTTCGACTCGCTGGCCCTGGGCGAAACGCGCATGGGCCTGCTCTACGATCAACGTTTTTTCAGCTTCGGCGACAAGCCGTTGAGCTGGGAAGCACTGATCGAACTGCCCCTGGGCATGCTCACCAGCGGCATGCATTTTCGCCAGTCCATCGACCACAACTTCCACAGCCGAGGGCTCAACCCCCAACCGCTGCTGCAAACCGATGCCGTCCATCAGTTGTTACAAGCCGTACACGGTGGACTGTGCTGCGCCGTGATGCCGCTGGACGGAGGCCTGGAAGCGCTCACCGAGCACCTGCGCCTGCAACCCATCGAAGACGCCCACACCCTCGCCCGGCTGGGGCTGATCATGCGGCGCGGCGCGCCACGTTCGGCGTTGGCCGAGGCCTGTTTCGCGCTGTATCAGAAATCGCAGATCGAGCCTTGATCGACGTCATCTATCGGTAGATCAGTACTGGCAATTAGACGCGACGCTTTGTCGCGCCTAGTCTAAACACTGATCAATCCGCCGGTGGTATTGCCTCATGAACGCCAAGCGCCCAGTCTGCGCGGCGCCCGCTCTCGAAACGCCCGCGCCCGCCGCCAGCCAGAGCTACCAGTACTGCACACTCGAACACACAGACGTCGCCAGCACTGCGTTGGCGGAAGAAGTGGCGTTGGCGATTGCCTACAACGACATCAGCCAGGCGGTCATGTTGGTAACACCGACCGATCTGGAAGACTTTATCGTTGGTTTCAGTATCGGCAGCGGCATTATCGCCGACGTTAGCGAGATTTATGACCTGAAACTCAGCGGTTCGGGCTCTGCCCAGTACGCCCATGTACAGATTTCCAGCCGCGCATTCTGGAACCTCAAACAGCAACGTCGCCAGTTGGCCGGCACCAGCGGCTGCGGCCTGTGCGGCGTCGAAGCCGTAGAGCAGGCTCTGCCGGATTTGAAGGTCTTGCCCGGTGCACCGTTACCGCCTGCGGCATGGCTTGATGGCCTGCGCCAGCGCATCAGCGCCTTCCAGCCCTTGGGCCAGTACAGCGGCGCGGTACATGCGGCGGTGTTTATGGACAGCCAGGGCCAGTTGCTGCTGGGCCGCGAAGACATCGGTCGGCATAACGCGCTGGATAAGTTGATCGGCGCGCTGATCCGCCAACAGATCCCGACCGAAGGCGGCCTGGCGATCGTCACCAGCCGTTGCAGCCTCGAGCTGATCCAGAAAGTCCTGCGCGCGGGCATCCAGACCCTGGTCAGCCTGTCGTCGCCCACCGGCCTGGCCCTGCAATGGGCTCGCCGACACAACCTCAATCTCATCCACCTGCCGCAAAAAAGTGCGCCGCGGGTCTACAGCCCTGCGATGGAGAACCAGCCGTGAGCAATCATCATCAAGCCGACCAAACCCCGACCCCGCGCTACAAGCCTTACAAAGGCCCGGCCGGCGGCTGGGGTGCCCTGATCAGCGTGGCACAGGCCTGGCTGACCAGCGATAACGCACTGAAAAACCTGCGCATGATGCTCAAGACCAACCAGAACGGCGGCTTTGACTGCCCCGGTTGTGCCTGGGGCGATTCGCCGGAAAGCGGCATGGTCAAGTTCTGCGAAAACGGCGCCAAGGCGGTCAACTGGGAAGCCACCAAGCGCCGTGTGGACGCCGCGTTTTTCGCCAAGCACAGCGTGACCGCGCTGCTGGAGCAGAGCGATTACTGGCTCGAATACCAGGGCCGCCTGACCGAGCCGATGCGCTACGACGCCCAAACCGATCACTACACGCCCATCAGCTGGGAAGCGGCGTTCGCCCTGATCGGTCAACACCTCAATGCGTTGCCAAGCCCGGACATGGCCGAGTTCTATACCTCGGGCCGCGCCAGCAACGAGGCGGCCTACTTGTATCAGTTGTTCGTGCGCGCCTATGGCACCAACAACTTCCCGGATTGCTCGAACATGTGCCACGAAGCCAGCGGCGTGGCCCTGGCCCAGAGCGTGGGGGTGGGCAAAGGCACCGTGACCTTTGATGACTTCGAACATGCCGACGCGATCTTCGTCTGGGGCCAGAACCCCGGCACCAACCACCCGCGCATGCTCGAACCGCTGCGCGAAGCGGTCAAGCGCGGCGCCCAGGTGGTGTGCATCAACCCACTCAAAGAGCGTGGCCTGGAACGCTTCCAGCACCCGCAACACCCGCTGGAAATGCTCACCAACGGCGACAGGCCGACCAACACCGCCTATTTTCGTCCGGCGTTGGGCGGCGATATGGCCATCCTGCGCGGCATGGCCAAGTTCCTGCTGCTGTGGGAACGCCAGGCCCAGGCCGAAGGCAAGGAAGCCGTGTTCGACCACAACTTCCTCAACGAACACACCGCCAACGTGCTGGATTACCTGGCCAAGATCGACGACACCTCGTGGGATGAAATCGTTGAGCAATCCGGCCTGCCGCTGGTGGAGATCGAGCAGGCGGCGCGCATGTACGCCAAGGGCAAGAACGTGATCATGTGCTGGGCGATGGGTATCACCCAGCATCGCCACTCGGTACCGACCATCCAGGAAATCGCCAACCTGATGCTGTTGCGCGGCAACATCGGCCGCCCAGGCGCCGGCCTGTGCCCGGTGCGCGGCCACAGTAACGTGCAGGGCGACCGCACGATGGGCATCAACGAACGTCCGCCGGTGGCGTTCCTCGACGCTCTGGAGCGTCGTTTCCAGTTCCAGGTACCGCGCAGCAACGGGCACAACGTGGTGGAAGCCATCCACGCCATGCTGGAAGGGCGTTCCAAAGTGTTTATCGGCCTGGGCGGCAACTTTGCCCAAGCCACGCCGGACAGCACCCGCACCTTCGAAGCACTGCGCAATTGCGACCTGACCGTGCAAATAAGCACCAAGCTCAACCGCAGCCACCTGACCCACGGTAAAGACGCACTGATTCTGCCGTGCCTGGGCCGCACCGATATCGACATCCAGGCCGACGGCGCGCAAGCGGTCACAGTGGAGGACTCGTTCAGCATGGTTCACGGCTCCAATGGCCAACTGCAACCGCTGTCCAAGCTGATGAAGTCCGAGCCCGCCATCCTCGCCGGCATCGCCGCCGCCACCCTGGGCAGCAAACCGGTGGACTGGAACTGGCTGGTGGCCGACTACGGGCGCATCCGCGATCTGATCGCCGATACCATCCCAGGCTTCAAGGACTTCAACGAAAAAATCAAACATCCGGGCGGGTTCTATCTGGGCAACTCCGCCGGCGCACGCCGTTGGAACACGCCCTCGGGCCGCGCCAACTTCCGCCCGAACATCCTGCCCAAGGACCTGATCCACGAGCGCACCCACGCCACAGGGCGCGTGCCGGACCTGATCATGCAGTCGATGCGCTCCCACGATCAGTACAACACCACCATTTATGGCCTGGACGACCGTTACCGTGGGGTCAAAGGCCAGCGCGATGTGTTGTTCGTCAACGAAGCCGACATTATCCGCCTGGGCTTCAAGCCTGGGCAGAAGGCCGACATCGTGTCGCTGTGGGAGGATGGCCGCGAGCGCCGCGTCAAGGGCTTTACCTTGCTGGCATTTGATATTCCGGCGGGGCAGGCAGCGGCGTATTACCCGGAAGTGAACCCACTGGTGCCGCTCGAAAGCACAGGCGATGGCAGCCATACGCCAACCTCAAAATTTGTGGCGATACGCCTGGAAGCGGCGAGCGAGAGCGGTTTGATCCTGTCGCGTTCGGCCTGACCGATCAATTCGGACACAAAAAAAGGCCGCTTTTGTAAAAAAGCGGCCGTTCCGAAGTAGCTAATGACTCGCAAAAATCACTTAAGTTCCGTAGTTAAAACAGTAACTTAGAGAATTGTGTACAACTCGTGCTACTGGTCGGATTTCTATTGTCACAATGTCAATACAGCCTCAGGATCGCGCCGTCATCCCCTTGAGGTTTCCCTGAATGAAGTTCTCCTCGATTCTCTTGTTGTCCCTTGGCCTGGTCAGTGGCGCAGCCATGGCCGGTGGCACCACCGAAGCCGGTGTAGGCGGCGCATTGGGCGGGGTTCTAGGTTCTGTGGTCGGCCAGCAGTTGGGCGGCAACACCGGTTCGACGATCGGCGCAGCCATCGGCGGCGCGGGCGGTAGCGCGGTCGGCGCCGACAAACGCAGCCGTGGCGAAGCAGCCATTGGCGGCGCATTGGGCGCAGCCGGCGGCAACGTCGTGGGCCGCAGTGTCGGCGGCAGCACCGGTGCACTGATCGGCTCCGCAGCTGGTGGTGGCGCGGGTGGTGCGCTGGGCAACTATATGGGTAACAAGAGCGATGACGACGACCGCCGTTATCGTGGGCGCGACGACCGTCGCTACTACCGCGATGGCCACCCAGGCCGTGGCCATGCCTATGGGCATCGCAAGAACAAGCATCGTTATCGCGACTGATAAACACGCGGCCTGACGAATCACTGAAGAACTAAATGTGGGAGGGGGCTTGCTCCCGATAGGGGCGGATCAGTCATAGCATCCTTGACTGACCGACCTATATCGGGAGCAAGCCCCCTTCCACATTGTGCTTGCCGCGTTTGGGGGATCGGCTACACCGCCAACCGCTGCAACGCCTCGCGCAACGTCCCCGCTATCGTCACTGGCTGGTTAGTCTGGCGCTCCACAAACACGTGCACAAAACGCCCCGCCGCACAGGCTTGCTCTTCGCCTGCCTTGAACACCGCCAATTCATACTGCACTGAGCTGTTGCCCAACTTGCCCACCCGCAGGCCGATTTCAATGCGCTCGGGAAAGGCGATTGACGCAAAGTAATCGCACGCCGAACTCACCACAAACCCCACCACCTCACCGTCATGAATATCCAGCCCGCCCTGCTCGATCAGGTAGGTATTCACCGCCGTGTCAAAAAAACTGTAATAGGTGACGTTGTTTACATGGCCGTACACGTCGTTGTCGTGCCAACGCGTAATGACCGGCTGGAAGTGAAGGTAATCGGCACGTTGCGGCACGGAGTCAGGCATGGGCACCTCTGGTCAAAGGGAAGTTACAGGTCATTCAAATGGGCCTCGGCCCACTCGCGCACCTCGGCGTAGGGGTAGTCCTCCAGCGCAGCAAAACCCGAAATGCCTCGCGCCTTTAACCGGGTGAACAGCGGCACACTGATACCACCCAGAAAACGCGTCAACCGTTCAGCGCCGGGCAGTTGGCCGGTGTGTGCATGATGCCTGTGGATAAAATCACCGCACAGCCCCATGAAATTTTTATCCACAAGCGGCGGCAGGCTCGGCGGCGCCGGTAGATGCGCGACGTGCCCCCGGCATACCGAGCAATGCCCGCAGCGCTGCGGTGCGTTTTCATCGCCGAAATACCGCGCCAGCCGCTGCCCCAGGCAGTGTTGAGTGGCAAACAGCTCGAGCATGGCGTGAATTCGCGCCACCTCCGTCACCTCGTGCTGCTTGAAGCCTGTGTATAACTCGGCGCTCAATAACTGGGGGTCAAAGTCGGTATTCAGCAGGCTGTAGACCTCGGTCATCTGCTTGCTTTCCAGCTCGATCAGGCCCTGCTCCTGGAAGTAATCCAGCGCCTTCACCACGCGGCTGCGCTCGGCGTTGTGTTGCTGGTACAGCGCATCGAAATCCACCGTCGCCCAGGTTTTCGCACGCTTGCACACTTGGATAATCGCTGCGACAAACTGCTGCCGCTCACCGGAAAATCGTGCCAGCAACGCCTCGGGTTCGATCAGGTACTTGAAGCGATATTCAGCATAAAACGCATAGCGCGGCGCGATCACGCCCTTGAGCTCCAGTTGCACCAGCAGCGTCTTGAGTGGCAGCTCGCGGATATTGCTGTGATCCGACAGCGAGCGCAGCAGGAACTCCCACTGCCCCTCGCCGCGCGCCGCCTGCAAGTCTTCGAGCACGCGCCGGATGCCCTCCTGCTCTGGCGTATCGCCATAGACGAAGTTCTCCAGCACATTGAGGCTGTCGCGGTTGGCCAGCACCAGGCAGTCCGAAGGCTGCCCATCGCGCCCGGCGCGGCCGATTTCCTGGCTGTAGTTCTCAATGGATTTGGGCAGGTCGAAGTGCACCACATTGCGGATGTCACTCTTGTCGATGCCCATGCCAAACGCGATGGTGGCAACGATGCAATTGCAGCGCCCGCCCATGAAGCGCTGCTGGATACTCTCTCGTTTGTCGTGGAGCAAACCTGCGTGATAGGCCTCGGCCTGGATACCGTTGCGGTTCAGGTGCTCGGCGATCTGCTCGGCGGTTTTTTGCAGGGTGACGTAGACAATGCTCGGCTGGTTGGCCCGCTCACTCATCCATTGCACCAAGCGTCGGCGTTTGTCCGCACCGCTGACCGGCTCGACCAATAGATTCAGGTTCGGCCGATAGAACCCTGTGGTTACCACATCGTGCGGCGCGATGGCGAACTTGGCCTGCATATCGGCGATCACCTTGGGCGTGGCTGTAGCCGTCAGCAGCAGCGCTTGTGGGATCTTGAACTGACGTTGGTAGTCCGGCAGTTTCAGGTAGTCCGGACGGAAGTTGTGGCCCCATTCGGAAATACAGTGCGCCTCATCCACCACCAACAACGAAATCCGCACGCTTTGCAGGAAGTTACGAAAGCGCTCGTTTTTCAGGCGCTCCACTGAAATCATCAGGATTTTCAACTCGCCCGAACGTGCACGCGCCATGACGTCGTTGGCCTGCCCGCGGCTCTGGGCCGAATCGATACTGCCCGCCGAGATACCGTGGCGCTGCAAAAAACCCAACTGGTCCTGCATCAGTGCCAACAGCGGCGACACCACCAACGTCAGGTGCGGCAGCAGGACCGCCGATAGCTGGTAACAAAGGGACTTGCCTGAGCCGGTAGGAAATATCGCGGCCGCCGAACGACCGGCCAGCACGGCGCTGACCGTTTCTTGCTGGCCCAAACGAAACTGTGGATAACCAAAGACCTGCTGGAGGGTGTCGTGCATAGGCTGTCACTCCATTGACCGGTGAACGTGGCTTGAAAACGTAGCCCAGTCAGCTCAGCGGATCGAGAAAGGTCGCATGGAAAAAAGAGACAGGATGATACACAGGATGTAGCTAGGAACACCGCAAACCAAATGTGGGAGGGGGCTTACCCCCTCCCACACTTTCAGAACTGCGCCATGGCTGAATCAGCGGTTCCGCACCCGCTCAATCGCCGTGTCATACACCGGATTGGCCTTCTGCTCTTTGGCCAATTGGTAATGACGCAACGCATCCGCAAACTGCCCCGCCGCTTCGTAGATGCGCGCGATGTTGTAGTAGGCGCCGGCACGTACGGTGGCCGCATTGGCACCCGTCGCCAGGGCGATGGCCTTGCGGTTGGCCCAGATCGACTCAGCAGTGTTACCGGCCTTCTGATAGGCCAGGCCGAGGTTGCCGTAGGCCTTGCCAAAACCATTGTCCAGATCGATAGCCTGACGGAACAGGTCAATCGCCTGGTCCAGGTTACCCGCTTGGTAGGCCGCTTCACCCTGCACATTCAGACGCTTCGCATCAGCTTGTGCGGACGAGCTGACAGCTACTGCGGTGACCGCAACGCTGTCATCCAGCAATGGTTTTACTTCGTTCAGTACGTCCTTGGCATCGACCTTCACACCGCTGAACGTGTTGATGTCCTGGAAGTCGCCGCTGCCGGTCATGCGAAACACTGTCCACAGGTTACCGCTGCGGTTTTTCGGTACGTAGTAGGTGCGCACCAGCGATTGGCCCATGTACACGAACACCTTGGCTTCGCTGTTGGACAACTGGCGCGAGCCTGGATTGCCGCCGTTGCTGTAGTCATGCACGGCGTAAACGTAGCTTTCGCCGTAGTGTTTTTTCTGCAGGGTGATGGTTTCCGGGCCGTAGCTGTCGGTGTCATCTACGTCCAGCTCGGCGTCGGTGCCGGTCTTGTTCTCGAAGTAAATGTTGTTGCCGGGGAAGATCATATGGGAGTCGAGATCGTCCGGGGTCTGGCCCCAAGTCAGCACCACGCGCAGGCCGTCGAGGTTTTCCATCACCGGGCTGATGGCGTAAGTCATGCCTTTGCACGGGCACTTCACCACCAGGTTGGAATAGCCGGGCTTCTTGATGATCAGCAGGTTGCTGGCATCGTCGGCGGCTTCGCTGGTCAAGGTCACTTGGCCCTGAGCGTTGGTGCGGCCCACCACGTTCTGCGCGCCGTTGCGTTGCAGCAACACTTCGGCATCGGCGATTTTCTGATCCTTGACCACCGCGCTGAGCACTTCAATCGGCAACTGCTCGGCCTGAACGGAAAAAGCTACCGCGCACAATGACATCGCCGAAGCGACACGAAGCAAACTCATGCTTAACTCCCTTTAATAACGGGCGGAATCGCCCTACAAGATTTTGCGGTGAAACATACGCTGAATTCAGCCTGCTGGCGGAGTTTTTATACAAAATGTGACGCGGTTTTTATCCCGCCTGCCCGCTGACGCATTGCGCTACAATCAGGCCTTGCTAACCAGGAGGACGCTGCAATGAGCGAACTGACGTTTGAGCAAAAACAGGATCACTACCATAAGATCCGCCGCTCCAATTATCTGGCCAGCCTGCGCCTGGAAGGGTTCGAGACCCAACCGACGGACGTCGACAAACCGCTGCCGACCCGCGAAGCCGTGCTTGCCAAGTACCGCAACACTCCACGCTGATGCTCGACAAATACGGGGTGGGCCAGGACCCGTACTGCTACCCCGGGAGCAGCGTCCTGCGTAACCGCCTGGATTTGCTCGACGAACACCGCCTGCACCAGGCCGAGCGGGAATTATCCGAAATCGCCGTGGGCAGCCTCCCGCTCTTCCCGCCGCCCTACGACCTCGCCCGCCTGCAAAACATCCACCGCACGCTGTTCAGCGACATCTATGACTGGGCCGGTGAACTGCGCAGCGTCAACATCCAGAAAGGCGACACACTGTTCTGCACCCCGGAACGCATCCCACCGGAAGCGGCGAAGATCATTCGTCATATGGAAGAAGCGAACTGGTTTGTCGGCGCAAACCAGGCTGAACTGGTGAGGAAAATTGCCGAGGCGTACGGCGACCTTAATGTTATCCACCCCTTTCGCGAAGGCAACGGCCGGGCGCAGCGGATCCTGTTCGAACAGATCATCGTGAACGCGGGGTTTTCAGTGAACTGGTGGCTGGTCAAACATGCAGCGTGGATCCCCGCGAACATTGATGCGGTTGCCTGCGACTATCGCGGGCTGGAGGCCATTTTCGAGCGGTGTATCAGCAGGCCGGCCAACTAAGAAAAAAGTTGGATTTTCGGGGCGCTACACCACCATCGCGGCATAGGTATCTACACAATTTTTAAACGTTGGAAAATCCTCCCTGTAGTGAGCGGGCAAGCCGGACGCCCATCGTTTGAGCCGTTTCAGCTGTCAAATCGCTGCCAAGCCGAAAATGCCAGAAACCACTGTAGGAAACAGCCAAACACCGTGCAATCCCATTCCTAAACTGCAAAAAACACCTGCTTGCCCCCCTACAGAACGCCCCGCCTTCTGACCGAAACTAGCGCTCTCTCAATTTTTTCGGCAAAAAAAGTGAACATCGAAAGGACTCAGCACATCGGCCATTACGGCGTCACGTTCACTGTGATTCGCCTTACCGTTTTACCTGCCAACCGACAGGCACTGGCAAACCTTTGTTTATTGGAGGCCGGTCCTTCAGCAAACGAGGTTCGCTACGGCCTAATGTGCCTCTACGAAAAGAGGCTTGCCCGTGATTTGCCTTGCAAGATGACCGTCGCAATCTCCAAGCCGCTGACCCGGCGCCAGGCCGATTTGCTTAATGAACGTGGAACCATCGTGGCAGGGTTGATCGCCAGTGCTGTTTCAGCGCCCATCAGCCTGGCATCACCCTTTTTGGGAGCCGCCGCAGGTGGAGCAGTTGGCCTGAAAGTGAAAGATGTCATTCGCAGCTATCACGTCGCAGACGTCATCATCGGCATAGACGCACAAGTAAACGGCGGCATCGGTCCTCAACGATCGTTGTCAGCCATGGTCCGAAAGTTCCAGGGAGGATAATACGGTGACCGAATACTCTCCCTGGATAACTCTTATCATCGTTGTAGTACTTGCCACTGTATTGGATAGGAAACTGAAGCACCCCGTAATCAGAAAATGGACTGGGTTAGCCCTTATGCTTACAGGACCCACACTTTTATTCAGCGCCACGTCCTGGATAACACAGTTACCATTCTTCAGTTTCCCGATCATTGCCTTCATCACAGGTGTCGATCTCTTGTTCACCCAAAACAAACACAAAAGATCACACAACCATCCCCTTCACCCACTCCTGCGTGCCCCAACCATGAACCTGGCCCCCAACTTCCCCGAAGACCCGGCGATTCAACAGTTGCTGCAACTGCTGCACGAAGAAATCGGCCTGCCGAAACACAAGACCCTCCGCCTGCAAACCGCGATCAACTTCGACCTGGGTTGCGACGGCAGTGAGGCCAAACAACTCATGGAAGCACTGGAACAGGATTTTGGCGTCGACCTAGGCGACTACGACGCCTATCGTTACTTCAACCCACCGATGTTCGACGTGTTCATGAAGCGCCGCGCCAAGGGCCGTGGCGAAAAAGTGCCGCTGACCATCGGCATGCTGTACCTGGCGATCAAGACCCATAGCTGGGACACACAGACGCTGGAAAACCTGAGTTGAGCGAACACCGGGTCCAGGCACACCGCCACTCAAAATTCGATTCGTGTTTTTCAACGAGCGATTGTCGGCCGTACACGTGCTGGGGGGCGTGTGGATGCTGGTTGGGGCGATCGTTCTGCGCATCGCTTATCAACCCCTCACGCATAAAAAAGCCGCCCACAAGAGGCGGCTATTTCACAACGGCGCAGTCTTACAACTTAGGACCCGCAGCCTTGATCGCGTCGCTCACTTCAAACTTCTTGAAGTTCTCGATGAACAGACCGGCCAACGCCTTCGCCGCTTCATCGTAAGCCGCCTTGTCAGCCCAGGTGTTACGTGGGTTCAACAGGCCGGTTTCAACGCCCGGTACGGCCAAAGGCACGTCGAGGTTGATGGTGTCGAGGTGTTCGGTCTCGGCACCGATCAACGCGCCGCTCTGGATCGCTGCGATCACGCCGCGCGTGGTCGGGATGTTGAAGCGTTTGCCGACACCGTAGCCGCCGCCGGTCCAGCCGGTGTTGACCAGGTACACCTTGGAGCCGAAGCCGCGGATGCGCTTGATCAACAGCTCAGCGTATTCGCCGGCCGGGCGTGGGAAGAATGGCGCGCCGAAGCAGGTGGAGAAGGTCGACTTGATGCCGCTGCCCGAGCCCATTTCGGTCGAGCCCACCAATGCGGTGTAGCCGGACAGGAAGTGGTAGGCCGCTTGTTCTTCGCTGAGGATCGACACGGGCGGCAGTACGCCGGTCAGGTCGCAGGTCAGGAAGATCACTGCGTTTGGCTCGCCGCCCAGGTTCTTCTCGGAACGCTTGGCAACGTGCTCCAGCGGGTAGGCGGCACGGCTGTTCTGGGTCAGGCTCACGTCGGCATAGTCGGCGTGCTTGGCGTCGTCGATCACGACGTTTTCCAAGACTGCGCCGTGCTTGATGGCTTTCCAGATGACCGGCTCGTTCTTCTCGGACAGGTCGATGCACTTGGCATAGCAACCGCCTTCGATGTTGAACACCACGCCCTCGCCCCAACCGTGTTCGTCGTCACCGATCAGGTAACGGCTTTCGTCGGCCGACAGAGTGGTCTTGCCGGTACCCGACAGACCGAAGAACAGGGTCACGTCGCCCGCTTCGCCAATGTTGGCGGCGCAGTGCATCGGCAGCACGTCGGCGGCCGGCAGCAGGAAGTTCTGCACCGAGAACATGGCTTTTTTCATTTCACCGGCGTAACGCATGCCGGCGATCAGCACTTTTTTCTGGGCGAAATTGAGGATCACGCAACCGTCGGAGTTGGTGCCGTCACGCTCAGGCACGCACTCGAAATTGGCCACGTTGAGCACTTGCCATTCGTCGCGACCGGCCGGGTTGTATTGGGCCGGGTTGATGAACAGGCAACGACCGAACAGGTTCTGCCAGGCCGTCTGGGTGGTCATTTTAACGGCCAGATAGTGGTCTTCGGCAGCCCCTACGTGAACGTGGGAAACGAAGTGCTCTTGCGCGTTGTTGAAGGCTTCTACGCGGTTCCACAGGGCATCGAACTTGTCGGCTGGGAACTTGCGGTTGATCGGGCCCCAGGCGATGGCGTCCTGGGTGGAAGGCTCTTCAACGATGAAACGGTCAACCGGTGAACGACCGGTGCGGTGACCGGTTTCCACTACCAGCGCACCAGTATCGGCAAGCACGCCTTCACCGCGCTGCAGGGCTTCTTTGACCAGATCGTCAACACTCAGATCGGTGTATACGGCGTTATTGGCTTGCGTCATGAGGTTCCCCGTCGGCCTATGGCCGAGTGCTCCAAACGTTTTGTAGTAGAAAGTTGCGCACTACTACCGCGAAAAAAGTGGGCCGGATTATGCCAGAAAAGCCCAAAAAGAGTAGGGCCCTCCCGTCAGAACACCTCTAATCCGGCATTTGTCAGGTGATTTACCTGTGCTTAAACGTTTTAGTGGCGGGTGTCGGAAGGCGTGTCGATGCCCGCCCCAGCGAACAATTGAGCGACATCCGCCGCATCGAACAGGTAGCGCTCGTTGCAAAACTGGCAGTCGATCTCGATATGGCCACCGTGTTCCACAACCAATTGCTGCGCATCTTCCAGGCCCAGGCTGACCAAGGCATTGGCAGAACGCTCGCGCGAACAGCTGCAATTGAAGCGCAGGCCCTGTGCGTCGAACAGGCGCACGGCCTCTTCGTGGTACAGGCGATGCAGGATGGTTTCGTTGTCCAGGCCCAGCAGTTCTTCGGCCTTCAGGGTGTCGGCCAGGGCAATGATATGCCGCCAGCTTTCAGCACGGTCATCGTCGTCCTTGATGCGGTCAGCCGGTAATTGCTGCAACAGCAGGCCGCGGGCGCGCTTGCCGTCGGCATTGAGCCAGAACTTGGTGCCGACTTGCTGGGACATGACGAAATAATTGGTGAAGCAGTCCGACAGGGTCTCGCCGTCGAGGTCGACGATGCCCTGGTAACGCTGGCCTTCCGTAGGGTCAACCGTAATGGCCAATACGCCATTGGCCATCAGATCGGACAGGGTAGCGTCAGGCGCGATCTGGTCGGCGTGGTAACGGGCCAGGCCACGGATTTCACGCTCGCTGGAGCACTCGATCATCAGCATGGGCACCGGCCCTTCAGACCGCGCCTGCAGGATCAGCAGACCGTCGAATTTCATGGTGCCAACCAGCAGCGCAGCGGCCGCCATCAACTCACCGAGCAGTTGCGCGACCGGCTCCGGATAGGGGTGCTTGGCAAGGACTTCTGCGTAGCTGCGCTCCAGGGAGACCAGTTCGCCGCGGGCGTCGTTCTCGTCGAAAATGAAGCGTTGAGTGAAGTCGGTATCCGGTAGATCAGTCATAGGTCTGGGTATCTGAATTGATGACAAATTGATTACAACGTTTATAAAATTAAACGCTTTAGCACCGTTTTGGTGCGGTTTTCTCCTGGAAACAGAGAACTTAATAGAGCGAAGAGGGACAGTTTATGAACAATCCGGGTTTGTTCCAAGCTAAGTGGAACCTCCGGCGATGGGCTCTTTGCAATCTACTCGCTATCGGGCTGCTGTGTTTTTGGCTGTGGCCCACGGGGCAAATGCTGTGTTTGATTTTCGACGAGTGGCTGTTTCATCTGCTCAACGACCCGCTGGCGACCCATACAACATGGCTGCATGTGTGGGCTGTAGCCAGTTTGAGACCGTTTGATGCGGTGGTCGGGGTGATTCTGCTGACCCTGCTGATTCGCGGCGACTGGGTATTCAAGGCCGCGCAGGTGCGCCAGGCGCTGTTAGGTTTTGTCGGCATTTTGTTGCTGTTGCTGTTTATCCGCATGCTGTTTTCCAAGCTGGCGGCGCAAATGGGCTGGCAACACAGCAGCCCTTCGATGGTGGTCGGCGGGGCCATTCAGATGAGCGACTTTTTCCCCGGCCTGGAGAAGACCTGGGAGCTGAAGGACCGTTCGAGCCAGAGCTTTCCGGGGGATCATGCGTCGGTGCTGTTGATCTGGGGGATGTTCATGACCGTGTTTGCCCAGCGTATCGGGCAGTTACTGGTGATTTGGGGGTTGGCGGTGTTGTTCATGATGCCGCGCCTGGTGGCAGGCGCGCATTGGGGCCAGGACGATTACATCGGCGGCGTGTTGCTGGCCCTGTTGGCGCTGGGTTGGGGTTATTACACACCGTTTGCAGCGAAGGTGTCGGAGGGATTGCTAAAGGTGACGACGCCGATTTTTGAGTCACTCGGCAAGTTGCCGGTGATCGGGCAATTAAGCGTCATACGCCCCGGTGCTTAATGCTGCAGGCTAAATGTGGGAAGGGGCTTGCTCTCTCCCACATTTGACTGGGACAGGCACAATCAATCTTCATTGCCGCTGCCGCGAAACTTGAACAGATCGCGGCGTTGCTTCTTGCTCGGCTTGCCATCGGTGGTCAGGCCTGAAGCTCCCGCCTTGCGCATCGCCGCCGCATTTTCGCGCTTGGCGATGCTGGCTTCGGTCTCGGCGTACAACGCCTGCGCTTCAGGGGCGCCACGGCGCACAATGGAAAGCGCCTGCACGACGATCGTTTTTTCATCAAAACCGGTGCGAATCTGGAACTCATCGCCAATGCGCGGCTCCTTGCCCGGCTTGCAGCGCTCGCCACGGTGATGCACTTTGCCGCTCTCGATGGCGGCTTTTGCCAGGGCACGGGTCTTATAGAAGCGCGCCGCCCACAGCCACTTATCCAGCCGAACCTTTTCTTCCTCTTCCTGCTTCTGAGCCACTTGAATTCCTCGCTCTGAAAAATGTCGCAACTTTACCGTTGAAACCCTTCGACGCATAAACCCCAAGGCTCACCTAAGATACGCCAGATAGCATTCTGTTTTCGCGAGGATACGCCGTGACCGACTTTCCGCTTTCACTCACCTCGCCAAACCAGCCGTGCGTGGGTTGCCGGCAAAGCGAGCCCCTGGGGTTCGACTTTGCTTTCGCCTACCAACCCATCGTAGACCTTCGCGACCAGTCGATCTTTGCCAATGAGGCCTTGGTGCGCGGCACCCAGGGTGAAGGCGCCTTGACGGTGCTGGCGCGCGTCAATCAGAGCAATCGCTACCGCTTCGACCAACGCTGTCGCACGCAAGCCATTGCTGGTGCGGCCGCCTTGGGGATGCAGACCCACCTGTCCATCAATTTCATGCCCAATGCCGTATATCGCCCGGAGCTGTGTATCCGTAGCACGCTGGAGGCGGCACGTGCGCACAACTTTCCAGTGGACCGGCTGATTTTCGAAACACTGGAAAGCGAGCACGTAGATAACTATCGCCATTTGACGAATATTCTGCGTGAATACCGCGAATTCGGTTTCAAGACCGCCATCGACGATTTCGGCGCGGGCTATTCGGGGCTGAATCTGCTGGCCGATTTCCAACCTGACTTGATCAAACTCGATATGGCGCTGATCCGCGATGTCGACAAGGACCGTGTCCGTCAGGTGATCGTCCGGGGGATTGTCACAATCTGTGAGCAGTTGGGGGTTACTGTCATCGCCGAAGGCATTGAAAGTGCTGGCGAGCGAGACTTTCTGTCCGACTGTGGAATATTTCTGATGCAGGGTTACTGGTTCGCCAAGCCTGCATTCAATGCACTGGCCGAGGTCTCACCTCAGGCCTGGGCGAACTGATCGGTTATCCATATTGAAGACATTTGACCATTTGACCGTTGTAGGTCTGCGTGAATGGGTGGCACTTCCCGATTTGGGAGTGGCTGGCCTGCGCGCAAAGATCGACACCGGTGCCAGCACCTCGAGCCTGCACGCCACCGATATCGAGCCCTTCGAGCGCGACGGAGAAAAATGGGTACGCTTTACGGCGCACCTGGGCAGTGTGGTGCAACTGCGTCACCGTCGCTGTGAAGCGCCGCTGGTGACGATGAAAACCATCAAGAGCTCCAACGGTCATGCGCAGGTGCGCTATGTGATCAGCACCACCCTGGCGCTGGGCGATCGGGTATGGCGGGTGGAATTCACCCTGGCCTGCCGCAAGGCTATGCGTTACCGCCTGTTGCTGGGTTCCAAGGCGCTGATTGACGGCCACTTGGTGGTCAATCCCGGCGTCAAGTACGTTCAAGACAAGCCGGTGTTCCCGGTCTCTACTATTTCTGCCCCAGGTGCTGCATGAAGATTGCTGTGCTGTCGCGAAACCCGCGTCTGTATTCCACCCGCCGCCTGGTCGAGGCCGGCACCGAACGTGGCCACGAAATGGTGGTGATCGACACGTTGCGTGCCTATATGAACATTGCCAGCCACAAGCCGCAGATCCACTACCGGGGCAAGCCGCTGGAAGGCTTCGATGCAGTGATCCCGCGCATCGGCGCGTCGGTGACGTTCTATGGCTGCGCCGTGTTGCGCCAGTTTGAAATGATGGGGGTGTATCCCCTGAACGAATCGGTGGCTATTGCGCGCTCGCGAGACAAGTTGCGCTCGCTGCAACTGTTGTCGCGCCGTGGCATTGGCCTGCCGGTCACCGGCTTCGCCCACTCCCCCGACGACATCCCGGACTTGATCGAAATGGTCAACGGCGCACCGCTGGTGATAAAGGTGCTGGAAGGCACTCAGGGCATCGGCGTCGTGCTGTGTGAAACCGCGACAGCGGCCGAGTCGGTGATCGAGGCGTTCATGGGCCTCAAGCAGAACATCATGGTGCAGGAATACATCAAGGAAGCCGGTGGGGCGGATATCCGCTGCTTTGTGGTAGGCGACAAGGTAATTGCGGCGATGAAGCGCCAGGCCAAGCCGGGCGAGTTCCGCTCCAACCTTCACCGTGGCGGCAGTGCCAGCCTGATCAAGATCACCCCGGAAGAACGCATGACCGCACTGCGGGCAGCCAAGGTAATGGGGTTGGCGGTAGCGGGTGTGGATATCTTGCGCTCCAACCATGGGCCATTGGTGATGGAGGTCAACTCGTCGCCGGGCCTGGAAGGGATCGAGACCACCACCGGCAAGGATGTGGCGGGAATCATCATTCAGCACCTGGAGAAAAACGGTGGCCCGAATATGACCCGGACCAAGGGCAAGGGTTAACCCCCCGCCCGCTGACACAACAGAGCACCACACGTGAGAGGGGGCAAGCCCCTCTCATATTTTGATCTGCGTTGTTTGCTAAACCGCGTCTCTTGGCAGCATCAGCCCAAGCGGCAAACGCACCCGTGCTTCAAGGCCGCCACCTTCGCGATTACGCAATTCCACGTTGCCGCCATGCATCGAAGCAATCCGCCGCACAATCGCCAGCCCCAACCCCGTGCCCTTGCCACCCCGGGCACGGTCGCCACGGGTGAAGGGGTTGAAGATGCCTTCCAGCTCCGCCGGGTCGATCCCCGTGCCACGGTCCATCACACTCAACACCACATAGGGCGCAGCGCTGTCACCCGACACGTACGCAGCCACTTCCACGTCGGAACCGGCATGGTGCAGAGCATTGCCGATCAGGTTGTTCAGCAGGCGTTTCATCGACACACGCCGCAATGCAAACGGCTGGATAGGTTCCAGACGCATGCTCACCTGTTCGCCGTTCTGGTTGTAGGGCGCAACGACCTCACGCACCAGATCCGTCAGGTCGACCTCTTCCACCACCTCGTCACGGCCATCACGGATAAACGCCAGGAACTGGTCGAGGATCGCGTCCATGTCTTCGATGTCGCGGACCATGTCATCGGTAAGGTCGGTGTGGTTACCCATCAACTCCAGGGACAACCGCAGGCGCGTCAGCGGCGTGCGCAGGTCGTGGGATACTCCCGCCAACATCAGTTCACGTTCGCGTCCGGCCTGTTCGACGTCTTCGGCCATCTGGTTGAACGCCCCGTACACCTCGGTCATCTCGCTGGGCGTATCGCTGACCGGCAAACGCACGCTGCGCCCTTGACCCAGTTGGCGGGCGGCAAATACCAGGCGCTTGAGCGGCTGGTTGAGCTGCCGCACGAAAATCCACGCGGATGCGGTTGAAAGCAATCCAATAGCCAGGAACCAGCCCAGCACGTTCCAGATCTTCTGCCCCCGCAGCGGGTGCGGGTACAGCGGCACTTTCAGCCAGTCTTCCCCCAGGCTCGGCGCGCGCACCCATAAGGCGGGAGACACATGCATGCGTAGCCGCACCTCGGTGTCTTCACCCAGTTCGGCCTGCATCTGGCGTTGGTAGATCTCGCTGTAGGGCCAGTGCTGCTCACCCTCCGGCACGCCCGCGCCGGCCACGCGCACCAGGGTGGCGGCCTTGGCGATCTTCTCGCGGTTCTCGGGGTCGGCGGCCCAGTAGGCACGCAGCGTCAAGGCGACACCATGGCTGTACTGCCGATCCACCAGCACGTCCTCGTTCATCAACAGATAAACCAGCGTAAGTGCCTTGGAAAACAGAACGACAATAAGCACCAGCCAAAGGGTGCGCGAGAAGAAACTTTGTGGGAACCACAGCGGGGTTTTCATAGATGACAGCTGGACACCTTGCAGGAACGAGCGGCGCTCGCAGAATTGCAGACGCCGAGCACGCCGTTGACCTTCATGGGATCAAACGCCAGGATGCTCGCCGCTGCAAATCATCGATCACTTGGTTGCGGTGCCATCCGGCACAAACACATAACCCACGCCCCATACCGTCTGGATATAACGTGGCTTGGACGGGTCTGGCTCGATCATCCGGCGCAGACGGGAGATCTGCACGTCGATGGAGCGTTCCAGAGCGTCCCATTCCCGGCCACGGGCCAGGTTCATCAGCTTGTCGCGAGTCAGCGGCTGGCGTGCGTTCATCACCAAGGCCTTGAGCACTGCGAATTCGCCGGTGGTGAGCATGTGCACTTCGTCGCCACGCTTGAGTTCGCGCGTTGCCAGCGACAACTCGTAATCGCCAAAGGTAACGCTTTCGTCTTCGCTGCCGGGCGCGCCAGGAACCGGCGGGGCCTGACGACGCAGTACGGCTTTGACCCGGGCCATCAGTTCATCCGGGTTGAATGGCTTGGCCAGGTAGTCATCAGCGCCCAGTTCAAGGCCCTTGATGCGGCTCAGCTCATCGCCCTTGGCGGTGAGCATGATGATTGGAATCTGATTGTTCGCGCCGCGCAGGCGCTTGCAGGCAGTCAGGCCGTCTTCGCCGGGCAGCATCAGGTCGAGTACGACCAGGTTGAACACTTCGCGCCCCAGTAGGCGGTCCATCTGCTCGGTGTTCGGCACCGCGCGGGCACGGTAGCCCTTGGAGTTGAAAAAACGCTCCAGCAGGCTGCTCAGCCCCGGATCGTCATCAACGATGAGAATTTTTTCGCCTTCAGCAGTTTGTGCAGTGCTGCTCATTGGATGCTCCTCTTATCTCGGCGCGCATTATGGCCTAGCTGCCGTTATACGCACCGTGTGCATTGTTAGCAGATTTTTCCTCCACTGCCAGTGAACCCGCGCCCTACAACCGCCGGCGCGGTACCCCCCAAGGGCAGAACGCTGGTTATAATGCGGCGCCTTCGTGCAGGGGCACTGTCAGACTTTACTGTTTACGGCTTCATCCGTTTTTTCAGCGCAGGGCAGCAATTTCCCGATTTCGAGGGTCAATAGGCTGCCTCTTGACCCAGGTAGCGGCGCCAGTCGGGCCGCTCAACCAGCTGCGCAAGGCCTTGTTTCCCGGGCCTGCGAGCTGCTTTTCAGAATTTCAGGTGGTTTTATGGACAGCATCAACAGCCGCATCGCCGAGGAACTCGGTGTACGCCCACAACAGGTCGAAGCGGCCGTCGCTCTACTGGATGAGGGCTCCACGGTGCCCTTTATCGCCCGTTACCGAAAAGAAGTGACCGGCAGCCTCGACGACATCCAACTGCGTCACCTGGAAGAGCGCCTGCGCTACCTGCGAGAACTCGACGAACGGCGCATCAGCATCCTCGCCAGCATCGAGGAACAAGGCAAGCTGACCCCGCAACTCGAGCGTGACATCAAGCTTGCCGACACCAAGACCCGTCTCGAAGACCTCTACCTGCCGTACAAACAAAAGCGCCGCACCAAGGGCCAGATCGCCCTCGAAGCCGGCCTGGGCGAGCTGGCCGACGGGCTGTTCAACGATCCGTCGCTGGCCCCGGAAGCCGAAGCCGCGCGCTTTATCGATGCCGAAAAAGGCGTCGCCGACGTCAAGGCCGCCCTCGAAGGCGCCAAGTACATCCTCATGGAGCGCTTCGCCGAAGACGCCAACCTCCTGGAAAAACTGCGCACTTACCTCAAGCAGGAAGCCATCCTCAGCGCTCGCGTCATCGCCGGCAAAGAGGAAGAAGGCGCCAAGTTCCGCGATTATTTCGAGCATGACGAACCGCTCAAAAGCATGCCGTCTCACCGTGCACTGGCAATTTTCCGCGGCCGCAACGAAGGCATTCTCAGCTGCGCGCTGAAAGTCGGCGACGAGTTGCCGGGCACCATGCACCCGTGCGAAGGCATGATCGGTCAACAATTCGGCATCCAGAATCAGAACCGTCCTGCGGATAAGTGGCTCGGTGAAGTCGTGCGCTGGACCTGGAAAGTCAAGCTCTACACCCACCTGGAAACCGACCTGCTCGGCGAGCTGCGCGACGGCGCCGAAACCGAGGCGATCAACGTGTTCGCCCACAATCTTCACGACCTGCTGCTGGCCGCACCGGCCGGCCCGCGCGCCACCCTGGGCCTCGATCCAGGCCTGCGCACCGGCTGCAAGGTCGCGGTGGTCGATGCCACCGGCAAGCTGCTGGACCACGCCACCGTGTACCCGCACGTGCCACACAACAAGTGGGACCAGACACTCGCCATCCTGGCCGCCCTGTGCGCCAAGCATTCGGTAGACCTGATCGCTATCGGCAACGGCACCGCCAGCCGCGAAACCGACAAGCTGGCCGCCGAGCTGATCAAAAAATACCCAGCCATGAAGATGACCAAAGTCATGGTCTCCGAGGCGGGCGCTTCGGTGTACTCGGCGTCGGAACTGGCGTCCAGGGAATTCCCGGACCTCGACGTGTCGATCCGTGGCGCGGTGTCCATCGCCCGTCGCCTGCAGGACCCGCTGGCCGAACTGGTGAAGATCGACCCTAAATCCATCGGTGTCGGCCAGTACCAGCATGACGTCTCGCAATTGAAACTGGCGCGAGGCCTGGATGCCGTAGTGGAAGACTGCGTAAACGCCGTGGGCGTGGACGTAAACACCGCTTCCGTGGCACTGCTGGCGCGCATCTCCGGCCTCAACGCCACGCTGGCGCAGAATATCGTCACCCACCGTGACGAAAACGGCGCCTTCAAAACCCGCGCCGCGCTGAAAAAAGTTGCACGCCTGGGTGAAAAAACCTTCGAACAAGCCGCCGGTTTCCTACGTGTGATGAACGGCGACAACCCGTTGGATTCGTCGGCCGTTCACCCGGAAGCCTACCCGCTGGTGCAACGCATCGCCGCCGAAACCGACCGAGACATCCGCTCGCTGATCGGCGACGCTGCGTTCCTCAAGCGCCTGGACCCGAAAAAGTACACCGACGAAACCTTCGGCGTACCGACCATCACCGACATTCTGCAAGAGCTGGAAAAGCCTGGCCGCGACCCGCGCCCAGAGTTCAAGACCGCAGAGTTCCAGGACGGCGTCGAAGACCTCAAGGACCTGCAACCGGGCATGATCCTTGAAGGCGTGGTGACCAACGTGACCAACTTCGGTGCCTTCGTGGATATCGGCGTGCATCAGGACGGTTTGGTGCACATCTCCGCGCTTTCGGAGAAGTTCATCAAAGACCCGCGTGAGGCGGTAAAGGCCGGCGACGTGGTCAAGGTCAAGGTCATGGAAGTTGATATCCCGCGCAAACGCGTCGGCCTGTCGATGCGCATGAGCGACACGCCCGGCGAAAAAATCGACGGTGCCCGTGGTGCGCGCCCTGGCTCCGCGCCACGCCCATCGCAGAACAACGCCCCCCGCAAGGAAACCGCGACTGCGGCGCCGAGCAACAACGCCATGGCCTCGCTGTTCGCCAACGCCAAGCAGTTGAAGAAGCGCTGATGCAAATCCCCGCCGGTTTGACCCAGAGCGCCTTCAGCGAACTGATCGGCTGCCGCCTGCAACGCCTGGAAGAAGGCGTTGCCGAGGTGGCCCTGACCCTGCAGCCGCACCTGCGTAACCGCGCGGGCAAGCTGCATGGCGGGGCGATTTTCAGCCTGGTGGACATCACCATGGGCCTGGCATGTTCCAGTTCCCATGGCTTCGACCAGCAGAGCGCGACCATCGAATGCAAGATCAACTACATTCGCGCCGTGGAAGACGGTGACGTGCTGTGCACCAGCCGGGTGATTCACGCCGGTAGACGCACCCTGGTGGTCGAAGCGGACGTGTATCAGGACGAAAGACTTGTCGCAAAAGCGCAGGGCACGTTCGCTGTCCTATAGCTCCTCACCCTTGATTTGAGTTAATTTCGGCGCTGCGATAACAGCGCCGGAATTTTCCCGCTGCGCTGTAGCCCAATTCGTAGAATGAAGTAGGCTTTATTTATAGCGGGTCAAATCGACTCAAAACCAGGCGATCACGCCAGTTTTAACTTCACCCTTGTAGACCGTCCTGCCCACCCCCATATTGGGGCGACTGACGCGTGAAGGAATCCAACTTGAGCGAACTTCTCAACCGCCGCCTGGCCCTGCTCGGCAAGCGCGAACACCTCTCCCTGCTAGAGCAATGCCTGCACGGCATCGAGCGTGAATGCCTGCGCGTTACCGGTGAGGGTCGCCTGGCACAAACGCCGCACCCCGAAGCCCTGGGCGCCGCGTTGACCAACGAATTGATCACCACCGACTACTCGGAATCGCTGCTGGAGTTCATCACCCCGGCCCTGCCCAACCCGGCCGATACCCTGAGCAGCCTGGACAAGATCCACCGCTTCGCCTACACCAAGCTCGGCAGCGAATACCTGTGGAGCCCCTCGATGCCGTGCCCCTTGCCGGCCGAGGAAGATATTCCGATTGCCTACTACGGCACCTCCAATATCGGCCAGCTCAAGTACGTGTATCGCAAGGGCCTGGCCCTGCGTTACGGCAAGACCATGCAGTGCATCGCCGGCATCCACTACAACTTTTCCCTGCCGGAACAGCTGTGGCCGTTGCTCAAGGAGACTGAAGGTTTTGTCGGCACCGACCGCGATTACCAGTCCACGGCCTACATCGCGCTGATCCGCAACTTCCGCCGCTACAGCTGGCTGCTGATGTACCTGTTCGGTGCCTCGCCGGCCTTGGACGCGGGCTTCCTGCGCGGTCGCTCGCACCAGTTGGAAGTGCTCGACGCCGACACCCTGTACCTGCCGTATGCCACGAGCCTGCGCATGAGCGACCTGGGTTACCAGAGCAACGCCCAAGCCGGCCTGACGCCGTGCTACAACGACTTGGCGAGCTACACCGATAGCCTGCGCGAAGCGGTAGCAACACCGTACGCGCCGTACGTTGAAGTCGGCACGCACAAGGACGGTGAGTGGGTGCAGCTCAACACCAACATCCTGCAGATCGAAAACGAGTACTACTCCAACATCCGCCCCAAGCGCGTGACCTACACCGGCGAGCGCCCGATCCAGGCGCTGATGGCCCGTGGCATCCAGTACATCGAAGTACGCTGCCTGGACATCAACCCGTTCCTGCCGATGGGCATCGACCTGCCGGAGTCGCGCTTCCTCGATGCGTTCCTGCTGTATTGCGCGCTGAACGACAGCCCACTGTTCGCCAACAACGAGTGCGGCAACGCCACCTCCAACTTCCTCAGCGTGGTCAAGGAAGGTCGGCGTCCGGGCCTGCAATTGCAGCGTGACGGCCAGCCAGTGGACATGAAAGAGTGGGCGGCCGAGCTGTTGGAGAAGATCGCCCCGCTGGCCGCTCTGCTCGATCAGAGCCATGGCATCACTGAACACAGCGAGGCGCTGGACGCTCAACTGGCGAAGGTTCAGGACCCGTCCCTGACGCCGTCGGCCAAGGTGCTGGCGGCGATGGCCGAACGCAAAGAAAGTTTCGCGCAGTTCTCGCTGCATCAGAGCCAGCTGCACGCCGAGTATTTCCGCAAGGAACCGCTCGCGCCCGAAGAGCAGGCACGTTTTGAAGAGCTGGCCCGCACGTCGCTGGCGCAGCAGGCAGAGCTGGAGCAAAACGAAGTGGGCGATTTCGATGTGTTCGTCGGTTCGTACCAGGCAAGCATCCTCGCCATCAGCAACTAAGGACCTACGCGGTTCCCGGTGGGAGGGGGCTTGCTCCCGATGGCGGCGGGTCAGTTGATGCCTATACCGACTGACACCCTGCTATCGGGAGCAAGCCCCCTCCCACAGTTGCCCTTCACTTGCAGGAAGATTGCTTCAACCTTTCGCCCATAAGCTAATTCGAAAAAGTTATTTATTTTCGGATTCTTAGATCATTTAGTCTCCTCACATGCCGACCCTCGGCCGCCTGATTGAGGAGCTTACCCTTGAAACTGCTGACCCCTCTGCGCCTTCTGGCCGCATTGTCCCTGGCCGGTGCCAGCCTGTTTGCCCAGGCGGCGGATGTGACCATCGCCTACCAGACCACCGTAGACCCCGCCAAGGTCGCCCAGGCCGATGGCGCCTATGAAAAAGCCACCCACGCCAAAATAGACTGGCGCAAATTCGACAACGGTGCCGACATCATTGCCGCCATCGCCTCGGGCGACGTACAGATCGGCTATCTCGGCTCCAGCCCGCTGACCGCCGCGATCACCCGCAAAGTGCCGGTGCAGACCTTTCTGGTCGCCACCCAGATCGGCGGTGCCGAGGCCTTGGTAGCGCGCGACGGTTCCGGCATCAACAGCCCACAGGACCTGATCGGCAAAAAGGTCGCCGTGCCGTTCGTATCCACCGGCCACTACAGCCTGCTGGCCGCGTTGAAGCACTGGAACATCGACCCGTCGAAAGTCACGATTCTCAACCTCGCGCCTCCGGCGATCATCGCCGCCTGGAAGCGCGGTGATATCGACGCCACCTATGTGTGGGACCCAGCCCTGGGCGTGGCCAAGGAAAACGGCAAAGTGTTGATCACCTCCGGCGAACTGGCCAAGTTCGGCGCACCGACGTTCGACGCGTGGATCGTGCGCAAGGATTTCGCCGAGAAGCACCCGGAAATCGTCACTGCCTTCGCCAAAGTCACGCTGGACGCCTACGCCCAATACCGCAAAGACCCACAAGCCTGGCTCGCCGACAAAAGCAACGTCGACAAACTGGTAAAGCTCTCCGGTGCCAAGGCCAGCGACATTCCGTTGCTGCTGCAAGGCAACGTCTACCCGCTGGCCGCGGACCAAGTGACCTTGCTCGGCGCACCGACCACCAAGGCCGTGACCGATACCGCCGCATTCCTCAAGGAACAAGGCAAAGTCGACGCCGTGCTGCCGGACTACGCCCCTTACATCAACGCCAAGTTCATCACCAACTGATTCAAGGAGTTCGTCGCGATGGCCTTGCTACAACTGGAGCGCATCAGCGCACAGTACCCAGGCGCCCCGGAACCGGTACTGGCAGATATTTCACTTGAGCTTGGGCCCCAGCAATTACTGGTCGCCCTGGGCCCTTCCGGCAGTGGCAAGACCTCGCTGTTGAACCTGATTGCCGGTTTTGTCGAACCCTGCGCCGGGCGCATCACCCTTGATGGCGTACCGGTCAAAGGCCCGAGCGCCGAACGTGGCGTGGTGTTCCAGGACGACGCGTTGCTGCCCTGGCAGGACGTGCTGGCCAACGTCGGTTTCGGCCTGGAGTTGGCCGGTGTAGCCAAGGCGCAGCGTGAAGCGCGTGCGCGAGAAATGCTCGCCCTGGTGGACCTGGCCGGCTTCGACAACCGCCGTATCTGGCAGCTTTCCGGTGGCCAGAAACAACGTGTCGGCCTGGCCCGCGCCTTGGCGGCCGACCCGCGCGTGCTGCTGATGGACGAACCCTTCGGCGCCCTCGATGCGTTCACCCGCGAACAGATGCAGGAGCTGCTGCTGCAAGTCTGGCGGCGCACGGCCAAGCCGGTGTTCCTGATTACCCATGACATCGAAGAGGCGGTGTTTCTGGCCACCGATCTGATCCTGCTGGCGCCCAACCCCGGTCAGGTCGTCGAGCGCCTGCAACTGGACTTCGGCCAACGCTACGCGGCCGGCGAATCGGCACGGGCGATCAAGTCCGACCCGCGTTTTATCGAAACCCGCGAGCACGTGCTGGGCAGAGTATTTTCGCAACGGCAGGTATCCGCATGAGCAGCTATGAACTCCCCGCCACTGTCGCCAAGCCGCCGGCGCACATGGCGATCGCGGTGCGTCGCAACCTGAGTACCCGCTGGGTCAGCGTGCTGACCCTGGCGGCATTGCTGACGCTTTGGTGGGCCGTCACCGCCACTGGTTTGATCGAACCGCTGTTCCTGCCACCACCGTCTGCGGTGCTGCAAAAAGGCTGGCTGCTGGCGACCACCGGTTATATGGACGCCACCTTGTGGCAGCACCTGGGCGCAAGCCTCAACCGTATCGGCCTGGGTTTGGGCTTTGCAGTGCTCACCGCCGTTCCGGTGGGGATCGCCATCGGTTCCAATCGCATTGCGCGCGGCATTCTTGATCCGTTGATCGAGTTCTACCGGCCGATACCGCCCCTGGCTTACTTGCCGTTGATCGTGATCTGGTGCGGCATCGGCGAGCTGTCCAAGGTGCTGCTGATTTACCTGGCGATCTTTGCACCAATCGCCATCGCGACCGCGACGGGCGTGCGCACTGTCGACCCGGCCAAACTGCGCGCGGCGCAATCGCTGGGCGCGAGCCGTGCCCAGTTGATTCGCCACGTGATCCTGCCCAGCGCCCTGCCCGACATCCTCACCGGTGTGCGCATCGGCCTGGGCGTGGGCTGGTCGACCTTGGTGGCTGCCGAGCTGATCGCCGCCACCAGCGGCCTGGGTTTCATGGTGCAGTCGGCGGCGCAGTTCCTGGTCACCGACGTGGTGGTGCTGGGGATCCTGGTCATCGCCCTGATTGCCTTCGCGATGGAAATGAGCCTGCGCGCCCTGCAGCGCAAACTGGTGCCCTGGCATGGCCAGGCACATTGAGTGGTGAACCTATGACCGGCCTGACCGTTACCCCATTGAGCATCGCCCTGGGCGCCCAGATCAGCGGCGTCGATATCACCCAGCCGCTGAGTGCCGAACATCGCGACGCCATCGAACACGCGTTGCTCAGCCACTCGGTGCTGTTCTTTCGCGACCAAGCCATCACGCCGCAGCAACAGGCGCGATTCGCCGCGCATTTCGGCGACCTGCACATTCACCCGATCTACCCCAACGTGGCGGAACAGCCCGAAGTGCTGGTCCTCGACACGGCCGTCACTGACGTGCGCGACAATGCCGTGTGGCATACCGATGTGACCTTCCTGCCGACCCCGGCGCTCGGCGCGGTGCTCAGTGCCAAGCTGCTGCCAGCGTTTGGCGGCGACACCTTGTGGGCCAGTGGGTTTGCGGCCTATGCGGCGTTGTCCGAGCCGCTCAAGGCGCTGCTCAACGGCCTCACCGCTACCCACGACTTCACCAAGTCCTTTCCGCTGGAGCGCTTCGGCAACACGGCCGAAGACGTGGTGCGCTGGGAAGAAACCCGCCGCAAAAACCCACCGTTGTCGCACCCAGTAGTGCGCACGCATCCGGTCAGCGGGCGCAAGTCGCTGTTTATCAACGAGGGCTTCACCACCAGGATCAACGAACTGGAACCGGCCGAGAGCGAGGCGATTCTCAAGCTGCTGTTCGCCCACGCGACGCGACCGGAGTTCACCATCCGTTGGCGCTGGCAGGAGAATGACGTGGCGTTCTGGGATAACCGCGCGACCCAGCATTACGCGGTGGATGACTACCGGCCGCAGCGGCGGGTGATGCATCGGGCGACGATATTGGGCGACGCACCGTTCTAGTCGTCACACCGAAAATCAACGGTGGGAGGGGCAAGCCCCTCCCGCACTTTTGACCCAGTGGTATCAGGCTATTCAGCCGTGGATGGTTTTTCCCAAAGGTTAATCCCGCCTTCCTGCGCAAACCGGTCGATCTCTGCCAACTCCTCGGCAGTGAAGCTCAAGTTCTTCAACGCACCGACGTTCTCGATAATCTGCTCCGGCCGGCTCGCGCCGATCAGCGCACTGGTTACCCGTGGGTCGCGCAGGGTCCAGGCCAACGCCAGTTGCGCCAGGCTC
Organism: Pseudomonas asgharzadehiana; assembly: GCF_019139815.1. NCBI lineage: Bacteria > Pseudomonadati > Pseudomonadota > Gammaproteobacteria > Pseudomonadales > Pseudomonadaceae > Pseudomonas > Pseudomonas asgharzadehiana. Next base: position 438,687 of record NZ_CP077079.1, on the reverse strand, counting down.
TGGCCACGGCGCTGGGCAATTTCATTCAGCGCACGCACATGGGCGATGTTGGCTTCGGACAGATGCCCGGCCTGCAAAGAACCGCCACCCGGGCGATTGACCCGCGCGTCAGCGGGCACGCCGTTGAGGTATTTGTCGGTCAACAACCCCTGGGCCAGCGGCGTGAAAGCGATCACCCCGGCACCGAGTTCTTCGGTGGTGTCCAGCAGGTCTTTTTCCACCCAGCGGTTGAGCAGGTTGTAGGCCGGTTGGTGGATCAGCAACGGCACTTTCCACGCTTTGAGCAGCGCCGCCATTTCACGGGTTTTTACACCGGAATACGAAGAGATACCGATGTACAACGCCTTGCCCTGTTGTACGGCAGTGGCAAGGGCGCTGGCGGTTTCTTCCAGGGGCGTGTCGGCGTCAAAACGGTGGGAGTAGAAAATATCCACATAGTCGACGCCCATTCGCTGCAGGCTCTGGTCGAGGCTGGCCAATACGTATTTGCGCGAGCCACCGCCCTGGCCATAAGGGCCTGGCCACATGTCCCAACCGGCTTTGCTGGAGATGATCAATTCATCGCGGTAGTGCTTGAAGTCTTCGCGCAGCAGCCGGCCGAAATTGATCTCGGCGCTGCCATAGGGCGGGCCATAGTTGTTGGCCAGGTCGAAGTGGTTGATCCCCAGGTCGAAGGCGGTGCGCAGCAGGGCGCGCTGGGTGTCGATCGGGGTGCTGTCGCCAAAGTTGTGCCACAGCCCCAGGGACAGTGCGGGTAGCACCAGTCCACTGCGGCCTACGCGGCGATACGGGATAGATTCATAGCGGTTTTCGGCTGCAATGTACGTCATCGAATCCTCTCTGGGCTTGGGGCAAACAAGGCCCGGGAATAACGTTATTCCCGAGCCTTTTAAGCCGCTGAATCGCTTAAGTCTGCCTCATCCTTTTACAGCAAAGCGCTACAAGAGAGGAACGGTTTGACGCACATCCACAGGCCGTTTTCAGCGCACCAAGTGCAGGAACTGCAGGTGCCGCTCGTACTGATCGAGGATGTCGTTAATGATCTGTTCCTTGGTATAGCCGACCAGGTCGTAGTCCTGGCTGCCCTCGCTCAGGTGCACTTCCGCGCGGTAATAGCGGCGGTTGTTGATCTCTTTGGAACCCATGCCGCCACGGGCGAACGACGGTGTGAAATAGCCGCGCATCTGCACCTGGTAGATGAACGGGTGCTCCTCGCCATGGCCGATTTCCAGGCTGACGCTGTCGTTGGCCGGGTCCGGCTGAGCGACCACGCTCAGGCCCTTTTCGACGAACACAGCGGTCACTTCTTCAATTGCCGGGCGTACCGTCGAGTCAAGGAAGCGATACACCTCGTCGCGCGACGGGAAGTGCACTGCCTGGCTCAAGCGCTGGCGCCAGCCGCCCCTGCCTTTACGCGAGGCCGAGATCGGCGCCAGCGAATGCAATTGTGCAATCTGCTTTTGCGACTCGAGATAGAAGGCTTTGTGCAGGCCCCACATCATCAACAGCAGGATCAGCGAGAACGGCAACGAAGTCAGCACCACCGCCGATTTCAACGAGTCGATACTGCCGGCAAACAGCAAGGCACTGGTGACCAGCGCGGTCATTGCGCCCCAGAACACGCGCAGCCATTTCGGCCCGTCTTCATCGGCGTTGCCGCCCTTGGACGACAAGGTCGACAGCACAACGGTGCCCGAGTCCGCCGAGGTGACGAAGAATACGAAGCTGATAAACACCGTCACCGCAATGACGGTTTTGCTCCACGGGTAGGTTTCCAGCAGCAGGTAGAGGCTCATCGACGGATCATCGATGGCCGACTGACCGAGCGCCGCCATGCCGTGGTTGAGTACCTGGTCGATGGCGCTGTTGCCGAAGATCGACATCCACGCCAGGGTGAAACCCAGCGGGATCAGGAGTACGCCGAACACGAATTCACGGATGGTACGGCCACGGGAAATGCGTGCGATAAACAGGCCCACGAACGGCGACCATGCGATCCACCAGGCCCAATAGAACACCGTCCAACCGCCCAGCCAGTCGCTGGGTTTGTCGTAGGCGTACACGTCGAAGCTCTTGGTCGGCAAGGCGCCAAGGTAGTCGCCGATGTTCTGGATCAGGGTATTGAGCAAGTGCTGGGTAGGCCCGGCGAACAACACGAACAGCAGCAGCGCGCAGGCCAGCAGCATGTTGATATCGGACATCACCCGCACGCCCTTGTCGACGCCGGCCACCGCGACCAGGATCGCCGCGCCCATCATCAGGGTGATCAGGCCGACCTGGATCCATTGGGTGTGGGCGATGCCGAAGAGGTAGTCCAGACCCGAGTTGAGGTGCAACACACCAAAGCCCATGTCGGCGCCCAGGCCGAATACCGTGGCAATGATGCCGAAGCCATCCACCGCATAACCAATGGGGCCGTTGATGCGCTTGCCGATCAGCGGGTACAGCGCCGAGCGCAACGCCAGCGGCAGGTTATGCCGGTAGGCGAAATACGCCAGGGCCATGCCGACGAACGCAAACACGCCCCAGCCGTGCAGGCCCCAGTGCAGAAACAGCACCTGCATGGCCTGGCGCGCGGCGTCAGCGTTCATTGGCGCGCCCTGGGGCGGTTGCACCAGGTGCGTCAGCGGCTCGGACACGCAGAAGAAAAACAGCGTGATGCTGATGCCGGCGGCGAACAGCATGCCGGCCCAAGACAAGTAACTGAATTCGGGCTCGTCGTGGTCGGCACCGAGTTTTATCTTGCCGTAGCCCGATAACGCGGTGACCACCACGAAGACCAGATACAGGGTCATCGCCAGCATGTAGTACCAGCCGACCGTATTGGCCGCCCAGTTTTGCGCCGCCAGCAACCAGGCACCGGCCTGTTGCGGGATAGCGATGACCGTGATGCCGAACAGCAAAATGAAGGTAGCGGCAAAGTAGAAAACCGGCGCATTCATGCGCACCATGCCGCTGGCTGGGGTGGACGATGCACTCATGAACGATGCACCCCGAGGGTTGGGAATGTGGCTGTAAAAAACGGACTCAGCAAAGGTAAGCCTCCTGTTGTGAGCGGGCAGCGAACCACCGGGTTTAACTTGAACAAGCGTTCAAGTTAAACATGAAAAGGCGGTCTGGGACTAATCGCAGGGCTGAGCGGCAGATACTTCCTACACCAGCTCAAGGTTTGGTATGACGGGTGGCGGGAGCTAATCGTTCAGCGATTGCAGGGAGAAATCCGGTAAAAATCTGGAATGCAATCAAAAGTGGTAGGGGGCTTGCCCCTCCCACAGGGGATTCATGCCGGTTCTTTACTTCTGCGCGCCATCGTCATGCTGCAAGTTCGCCTGCGTGATGTTCGCCTCGGCCGGTACGCTGCGGGTCAGCCACACATTGCCGCCAATGGTCGAGCCCTTGCCGATGGTGATGCGCCCCAGGATCGTCGCCCCGGCATAGATCACCACGTCATCCTCGACGATAGGGTGGCGCGGATGACCTTTCTGCAATTGCCCATCCTCGTCCGCCGGGAAGCGTTTGGCGCCCAATGTCACGGCCTGGTAGATACGCACCCGCTCGCCGATGATCGCGGTCTCGCCGATCACCACGCCCGTGCCGTGGTCGATGAAGAAGCTCGGGCCGACCTGCGCGCCGGGGTGGATATCGATGCCGGTGGCCGAGTGGGCGATTTCCGCGATGATCCGCGCCAGCAGCGGCAAGCCGGCGCGGTACAGGTGGTGGGCCAGGCGATGGTGAATCACCGCCAGGATCCCCGGGTAGCACAGCAGCACTTCATCCACGCTACGCGCAGCGGGGTCGCCGTGGTACGCGGCCAGCACATCGGTGTCCAGCAGGCTGCGCAACGAAGGCAAGGCCAGCGCGAAATCCTGGATCAGGCGAATGGCATGGGCATCGAGCCGGCTGTCATCCTGGCCACCCTGGCGCGCGGCATAACGCAGCTCCAGGCGCGCCTGGGCGAGCAAGGCGTTGAGTGCCACGTCGAGGGTGTGACCGACGTAAAAGTCTTCGCTCTCTTCGCGTAAATCCGCCGGCCCCAGGCGCATCGGGAACAGCGCCCCGCACAGCGCTTCAAGGATCTGCGCCACCGCCTCGCGCGAAGGCAATTCGCGGCCACCATGCTCGCCGCTCAACCGGCCGTTGCGCGTTCGCCATTGGTCGCGGGCGCCGCGCAGTTGGCTGACGATGGTCTGTAATTGCCAATGGCTGGAACGCTCACTCACGGTATTCACTCCTGACGTAATGGCCGTCACTTTACGGTATCCAACCGGGCCGCCCTTAAGAACCAATGGTGCGATGCTAAGAACTATTGGACATAAGCGATTGACGGTTGCCCGATGAAAAGTGCCTGCCTATAGTCGCTTCATCCCTTCAGCAACCGTGCGTAGCCATGATCAAGCAACAGCTCGACCGCTTTAACCGTCTGGACCTGCTGGGCGGCGTCACTGCCCTGGAAAAACTCGAACGGCTGTCGACCTGGCTGGGCCGGGACATCTACGTCAAGCGCGATGACACCACGCCACTGGCCATGGGCGGCAACAAACTGCGCAAACTCGAATACCTGGCGGCCGACGCCATCGCCCAGGGCGCCGATACCTTGGTGACCGCCGGCGCCATCCAGTCCAACCACGTACGCCAAACCGCCGCGCTGGCCGCCAGGCTCGGCCTGGGCTGCGCCGCCCTGCTGGAAAACCCTACCGGTACCGAAGACCCCAACTACCTCGGCAATGGCAACCGCCTGCTGCTGGAACTGTTCGACGCCAAGGTCGAACTGGTAGAGAACCTCGACAACGTCGACGACCAGCTCAATGCCCTCGCCGACCGCCTGCGCAGCAACGGCAAGAAGCCGTACCTGGTGCCCATCGGCGGCTCCAATGCGCTCGGCGCCCTGGGTTACGTGCGCGCGGGCCTGGAACTGGCCGCACAGATCGAAGACAGCGGCCTGGAATTCGCTGCCGTGGTGTTGGCCTCCGGCAGCGCCGGCACCCACAGCGGCCTGGCATTGGCGTTGAGCGAAGCGCTGCCGAACCTGCCGGTGGTGGGCATCACCGTGTCGCGCACCGACGAAGCCCAGCGCCCGAAAGTGCAGGGCCTGGCCGAGCGCACGGCCGAGTTGCTCGGCGTGGGCATCCCCGACGCGTTCAAGGTGATTCTGTGGGACGAATACTTCGGGCCCCGCTACGGCGAGCCGAATGCCGGCACCCTGGCCGCGATCAAACTTTTGGCCAGCCAGGAAGGTCTGCTGTTGGACCCGGTCTATACGGGCAAGGCCATGGCCGGTCTGCTCGATGGCATCGGGCGTCAGCGGTTTGAAGACGGGCCGATCATTTTCCTGCACACCGGCGGGGCGCCGGCGTTGTTTGCGTACAACTCAGTTTTCAACTGAATAAACGCGGGCTGAATGTGGGAGGGGGCAAGCCCCCTCCCACATTAGACCCAACACATATTCAGAAATGGAATATGAATTAAGATTTATATTATTTTCAAGTCTTAAAAACCGCCTTTATCATCGCGCCGAAGGCCAAGACGCGCTTCGCGCTTTAAGGCAGGATACGACCTACTGCGTCACCTGCTTCGCTCAACATAAAAAACACAGGGGCTCTCATGACTATTTCTGTATTCCGTCGCACGTTGCTGGTTGGCACTTTGGGTCTGGCGCTGGGCGCCGGTTGGCTGGGCCAAGCGGTTGCCGGCGAACAACTGGCCACTATCAAAAAGGCCGGCGAGATCAAGATTGGCCTGGAAGGCACCTACCCACCGTTCAGCTTCGTCGATGAAAGCGGCAAGCTCAGCGGTTTCGAAGTGGAGCTGTCCGAAGCCCTGGCCAAAGAGCTGGGTGTGAAGGTCAAGCTGCAGGCCACGCCATGGGACGGCATCCTCGCTGCCCTGGAGTCCAAGCGCCTGGACGCGGTGGTCAACCAAGTCACCATCTCTGAAGAGCGTAAGAAGAAGTACGACTTCTCCAAGCCCTATACCGTTTCCGGCATCCAGGCGCTGGTGCTGAAGAAAAACGTCGACACGATCAAGACTGCCAACGATCTGGCCGGCAAGAAAGTCGGCGTAGGCCTGGGCACCAACTATGAACAATGGCTCAAGGACAACCAACCCAAAGCCATCATCAAGACCTACAACGACGACCCGACCAAATTTCAGGACCTGCGCATCGGCCGCATTGACGCCATCCTGATCGACCGCCTGGCCGCCCTGGAATACGCCAAGAAAGCCCCAGACACGGCCGCCGCCGGCGACGCCTTCTCGCGTCAGGAATCCGGTATCGCCCTGCGCAAAGGCGAGCCTGAACTGCTGGACGCGGTGAACAAGGCCCTCGACAAGCTGCGCGCCGATGGCACCTTGAAGAAGCTCTCCGAGAAGTACTTCAACGCTGACGTCACTCAATAATGGAAGCAGGTTTCCAACTCGCGCTGGACTCCGCGCCCTTTTTGCTCAAGGGCGCGTATTACACGGTGATTCTTAGCCTTGGCGGGATGTTTTTCGGCTTGCTGCTGGGCTTCGGCCTGGCCTTGATGCGTCTGTCGCGCTTCAAGCTGCTGCGCTTGCCCGCCCGGGTCTACGTGTCGTTCTTTCGCGGCACGCCCTTGCTGGTACAGCTGTTTTTGATCTACTACGGCTTGCCGCAAGTGGGCATCGAGCTGGATCCGATTCCGGCTGCCATGATCGGTTTTTCGCTGAACATGGCCGCTTACGCCTGTGAAATCCTGCGGGCCGCCATCGCCTCCATCGAGCGTGGCCAGTGGGAAGCCGCGGCCAGTATCGGCATGACCCGCGCGCAGACCCTGCGCCGGGCCATCCTGCCGCAGGCCATGCGCACCGCCCTACCACCGTTGGGCAACAGCTTTATTTCGCTGGTCAAGGACACGGCGCTGGCCGCGACCATCCAGGTGCCCGAGCTGTTTCGCCAGGCGCAACTGGTGTCGGCGCGCACCTTCGAAATTTTCACCATGTATCTGTCCGCAGCCCTGATCTACTGGGTGCTGGCGAGCATCCTGGCGCATTTTCAAAATCGTCTGGAAGACCGGGTCAACCGGCATGACCTGGAGTCCTGAAGCATGATCGTGGTGGAAAAGCTGACCAAACAATTCAACGGTCAGGTGGTGCTCAACGGTATCGATCTTGAGGTCAAGGCAGGCGAAGTCGTCGCCATCATCGGCCCCAGCGGTTCCGGCAAGACCACCTTCCTGCGCTGCCTGAACTTCCTCGAAGAACCCACCAGCGGTCGCATCAAGGTGGGCGACATCCAGATCGACGGCAGCAAACCGCTCAACCAACAACAAAGCCTGGTGCGGCGCTTGCGCCAGCACGTGGGTTTTGTGTTCCAGAACTTCAACCTGTTCCCGCACCGCACCGCGCTGGAAAACGTCATCGAAGGGCCCACCGTGGTCAAGAAGATGCCACGCCAAGACGCTATCGCCCTGGGACGCAAGCTGCTGGCCAGGGTCGGCCTGGCAGGCAAGGAAGACGCCTACCCACGGCGCCTGTCCGGCGGCCAGCAACAGCGTGTGGCGATTGCCCGGGCGCTGGCCATGGAGCCTGAGGTGATTCTGTTCGATGAGCCCACCTCGGCGCTGGACCCGGAGCTCGTCGGCGAAGTGCTGGCGACCATCCGCAGCCTGGCCGAAGAGAATCGCACCATGGTCATCGTCACCCACGAAATGAGCTTTGCCCGCGACGTGGCCAACCGGGTGATCTTTTTCGATAAGGGCGTGATCGTCGAACAGGGCGATGCCAAGGCGTTGTTCGCCAACCCCAGGGAAGAACGCACCCGACAGTTCCTGAGCAAATTCCTGGCTCACTGATACCGTTGCAACCAGGCAGCACACCGGCCTGTGACAAGGGAGCTTGCTCCCTTGTCACAGGGCCTACAGGCATGCGGCGAACCCTCAGGTAAAACACACCGCCAGCACCGTCTTAAAATCCCCCTCCCAGTCAGACCCTTCTGAATCTTCTCCGACCCGCCGTTTAGCCCTTTGCCGCCATTGACGCCTTGCGGCAAACCCTCTTATCTAGCGCCCAGAGGATTGGATCCTATCCCGGCTACTCACTGAAATCGTTCCTTCCAGCTCCCGGCGCACCCGCGCCCACGGGCCGGAACGATTGCTGCTGGCTGCATCAAGGAGATGACTTATGACGCGCACTGCAACCGAGGCAATACTCACCGCCCCAATCCTGCCCCAAGCTAGTCGACAAGGCATCAACGCACTGGCGGCCGCACAGCTGCTGGTGGACATCGCCCCTTACCCCGGCATGGACGAAGGCGACCTGATCGAGCTGTTCTGGAACAACTGCTTCGCCGCCTCACGACGGGTGAGCGCGGGCAAGGTCGGCGCACCCACCCACCTGCGGGTTCCGCAAAGCTTTGTGCTGGACGGCCTGGCACAGGTTCGCTACCAGGTCATGCGGATCGGTCACGGCCCGTCGCGTTCGGCAGTGACCACGGTACGGGTCAAGACCAACTTCCCAGGCGGCCAGCCGATGGCGCTGTACAGCGATGAAAACCAGAACCTTGCACCGGTCGGCCTGCCCGAGACCATCCGCCGTTACGGCGTCAACGAGCGCCAGGCGCGGCGTGGAATCCCACTGACCATCGAGCCCTACCTGAACATGAGCAGCGGCGATGCCATCACCCTGCGCTGGGGCGATGTGCGCCTGGACCTGCCGCGGATCCAGGCGAAGACGGTGGGCCTGCCGGTGCAGGTCTGGGTGCCGTCGGCGGTGATTGTCGAAGGCGGGGACGACAGCCGCATCGAGGTCACGTACTGCATTCTGGATCGCGTCGGCAATAATTCACGCTGGGCGCCGGCACGCACGTTACGTATCGCCGCCTGCACCCCCCCCCACACCGCCAAGACGGCATTGACCTATCAACCACGGCCCCTCGGCTCGCCGTGCGAACCTGGGTAACGGCTCTTCTATGCATATTCCCAAAAGTTAGTTTATTTAAATATTTAACAAGCTTAGGGTATATGCACCGGACCACCGGACATCTCTGATTTTTCTGTTTTTATTTCATTGAATGCGAGGTCGGTATGGTCAGGATTACCCCGGTGCATAACGCCAGGGCATTACGTGCAGCCAAGGAGCGGCGCTGATGTCTAACTTGGCTCTAACACCCCCCCGGAATGATCTGGATATCGCGCCCCTGCTGTTGCCGGCCGCCGTGCTGCGCAACGATGCAGAGGCGCTCGACGCAGCCCATGCGCTGGCCCAGGCTGCACGTGTGCAGGCCGCCCAGCGCGACCAGCAACGCCAATTGCCGTGGGCGCAGGTCGAACAGTTCACCCGCAGCGGGCTGGGCAGTATTTCCATTCCCCGCGAGTACGGCGGCCCGCAAGTGTCTTTCGTGACCCTGGCCGAGGTGTTCGCGATCATCAGCGCGGCAGACCCGGCCCTCGGGCAGATCCCGCAGAACCATTTCGGCATCCTGCACCTGTTGCAGGGCGCAGCCACCGAGCGCCAGAAAAAGCAGCTGTTCCAGAGCGTGCTCGACGGCTGGCGCATCGGCAACGGCGGCCCCGAGCGCGGCACCAAAAACACCCTGGAACTCAAGGCGCGCATCACCGCCAAGGGCGACGGTCATGTGGTCAGCGGCCAGAAGTTCTACTCCACCGGCGCACTGTTTGCCCATTGGGTGGCGATCAAGGCGCTGAACGATGACGGCCGGCAGGTCATGGCCTTTGTACGCCGTGGCACCCCAGGGCTGCGCATCGTGGATGACTGGTCCGGCTTCGGCCAACGCACCACCGCCAGCGGCACCGTAATGTTGGACCAGGTGCCGGTGAGCGCCGAACTGGTGGTCGACAACTGGCGCATCGGCCAAAGCCCGAACATCCAGGGCGCGGTGTCCCAATTGATCCAGGCCGCCATCGACGCAGGTATCGCCCGTGGCGCCCTCGACGACACCCTCGCCTTCGTGCGTGAACGCTCGCGCCCATGGGTCGACGCCAAGGTCGAACGCGCCAGCGATGACCTGTATGTGATCGCCGACATCGGCAAGCTGACCATCGAACTGCACGCCGCCCAAGCGCTGCTGCGCAAGGCCGGTCAGGTACTGGACCAGGTCAGCGCCGCGCCGATCACCGCGCAGTCGGCCGCCCGCGCGTCCATCGCCGTGGCCGAGGCCAAGGTGCTCACCACCGAGGTCTCGTTGCTGGTCAGCGAAAAGCTCTTCGAACTGGCCGGCAGCCGCGCCACCCTCGCCGAATTCAACCTCGACCGTCACTGGCGCAATGCGCGGGTACACACGCTGCACGACCCGGTGCGCTGGAAGTATCACGCGATCGGCGCCTATCGGTTGAACGGCACGTTGCCGGCTCGCCACTCCTGGATCTGACCGACCAGAACACTTTTCCACGAGATTCTGGAGAACACCTATGACTTTCTCTGCAAACGTCGCGGTTATCACCAGCGACGAACAAGCCCTTATTGTCGCCAGCGATCTCGCCGAAGACCTGCGCCGCGACAGCGCCCAGCGCGACCGCGAACGCCGCCTGCCCTGGCCGGAGCTGGATGCGTTTTCCCGCTCCGGCCTGTGGGGCATCAGCGTGCCAAAACAACACGGCGGCGCCGGCGTGTCCAACGTCACGCTGGCCAAGGTCATCGCGCTGATCGCCCAGGCCGACGCCTCGTTGGGGCAGATCCCGCAAAACCATTTCTATGCCCTAGAAGTGCTGCGCGTGAACGGCAGCCCGGCGCAGCAACAGCGCCTGTACGCCGAGGTACTCGCCGGCCGGCGCTTTGGCAATGCCCTTGCGGAACTGGGCACCAAGACCGCTCACGACCGCGTCACGCGCATCACCCGCGACGGCGACGGCTTTCGCATCACCGGTCGCAAGTTCTATTCAACCGGGGCGATCTACGCGCAACGCATTCCGACCTCGGTGGTGGATGAACACGGCGTGCAGCAACTGGCCTTTGTGCCCCGCGACAGTACCGGCCTGGAAGTGATCGACGACTGGAGCGGCTTCGGCCAGCGCACCACCGGCAGCGGCTCGGTGGTGTTCGACAACGTGTGGGTCGCCGCCCACGACGTGATCCCCTTCCAGAGCGCCTTTGAACGCCCGACCACCGTCGGGCCGCTGGCGCAGATCCTCCATGCCGCCATCGACACCGGTATCGCCCGCGCCGCGTTTGAAGATGCGCTGCACTTTGTGCGCACCAAAACCCGCCCGTGGATCGATGCCGGCAGCGACAAGGCCACCGAAGATCCGCTGACGCTCAAGAGCTTCGGCCACCTGAGCATTCGCCTGCACGCCGCCGAAGCCTTGCTGGAGCGCGCCGGTGAATTTCTTGACCAGGCCCAAGCCGACAGCAACGCCCACACCGTCGCCGCCGCCTCGGTTGCCGTGGCCGAAGCCCGCGCCTTGAGCACCGAGATTTCCCTGGCCGCCGGCAGCACTCTGTTCGAACTCGCCGGCAGCCAGGCGACCCTGGCCGAGCACGGCCTGGACCGCCACTGGCGCAACGCCCGCGTACACACCCTGCACGACCCGGTGCGCTGGAAATACCACGCGGTGGGCAATTACTACCTCAACGATGAAAACCCGCCGCTGCGGGGGACGATCTGATGGCAAAGAAAAAGATCCTGCTCAATGCCTTCAACATGAACTGCATCGGGCACATCAACCACGGTATGTGGACCCACCCACGGGACACCTCCACCCAGTACAAAACCATCGAGTACTGGACCGAACTGGCGCAAATCCTTGAGCGCGGGTTGTTCGATGGCTTGTTCATCGCCGATATCGTCGGCGTGTACGACGTCTATCAGAACGCCATCGACGTGCCGCTCAAGGAGTCGATCCAACTGCCGGTCAACGACCCGTTGCTGCTGGTTTCGGCCATGGCCGCCGTCACCCGAAACCTCGGTTTCGGCCTCACCGCCAACCTCACCTACGAGCCGCCGTACCTGTTCGCCCGGCGCATGTCCACGCTGGATCATCTGAGCCGTGGCCGGGTGGGCTGGAACATCGTCACCGGCTACCTCGACAGCGCGGCCAAGGCCATGGGCCTTACCGAGCAGGTCGAGCATGACCGGCGCTACGACCAGGCCGATGAGTACCTGCAGGTGTTGTACAAACTCTGGGAAGGCAGCTGGGAAGACGACGCCGTCATCAACGACCCGGCGCAACGGGTCTACGCGCAGCCGGGCAAGGTGCACAAGGTGCAGCATCACGGCGAGTTCTATCAGGTGCAGGGTTATCACCTGTGCGAGCCGTCGCCGCAGCGTACGCCGGTGCTGTTTCAGGCCGGCAGTTCGGAGCGCGGTTTGCTGTTCGCCGGGCGGCATGCCGAGTGCGTGTTCATCAGCGGGCAGAACAAGGCCGCGACCAAAGTGCAGGTGGACAAGGTGCGCGCCAGCGCGGTCGAGGCCGGGCGCAACCCGGACGACATCAAGGTGTTCATGGGCCTTAACGTCATCGTCGCCGCCACCGAGGCACTGGCCTGGGCCAAGCACGCCGAGTACCTGAGCTACGCCAGTGCCGAAGCCGGGGTGGCGCATTTTTCCGCGTCCACCGCGATTGATTTTGCCCAATACGCGCTGGACGAACCGATCCAGTACGTCAAGAGCAATGCCATCCAGTCGGCCACCAAGAACCTGCAGAACAACGACTGGACCCGGCGCAAATTGCTCGACCAGCACGCCCTGGGCGGACGCTATATCGCCCTGGTGGGCTCGCCCGAACAGGTGGCGGATGAGTTGGAGTCCTGGATCAGCGAAACCGGCCTGGATGGCTTCAACCTGACGCGCATCGTCACGCCGGAAAGCTACGTGGACTTTATCGACCTGGTGGTGCCGGAGTTGCAGCGGCGAGGGTCGTACAAGACCGAATATGCGCAGGGAACGCTGCGCGAAAAAGTCTTCCACGGCACGGCGCGACTACCCGAACAACACACCGGCTCCACCTACCGACACTGATCGAAAAATGTGGGAGCAAGCCCCCTCCCACACTGGAACTGCATTGTTTGTCCTAATACCTCATGACTGGAAACCCACTATGAAAAAGACATACCTCAATAACCCAGTCAAAGCACTGGCCCTGGCCTTCGGCCTGCTCAGCTCGGCCGTGTTCGCCGCCGACGCGCCGCTCAAGGTCGGTACCACCGCCGCCTTCGCGATTCCGCTGGAGGCCGCCGTAGAAGAAGCCGGCAAGCAAGGCCTCAAGGTCGAGTTGGTGGAATTCACCGACTGGATCGCACCCAACGTCAGCCTCGCGGCCGGCGATATCGACGTGAACTATTTCCAGCACATACCCTTCCTGGAAAACGCCAAGGCCGCCGCCGGGTTTGATCTGGTGCCGTACGCGCCGGGCATCATCAACAACGTCGGGCTGTATTCCAAGCAGTACAAAAGCTTCAACGACCTGCCCGAAGGCGCCAGCGTGGCCATCGCCAACGACCCGATCAACAGCGGTCGCGGCCTGCAACTGCTGGCCAAGGCGGGGCTGATCACGCTCAAGCCGGGCGTGGGCTACAAAGCCACCGAAGAAGACATCGTGGCCAACCCGAAAAAGATCAAGATCCTGCAAGTGGAAGCCGTGCAACTGGTGCGCGCCTATGACGACGCCGACCTGGTGCAGGGCTACCCAGCGTATATCCGCCTGTCCAAGACCTTCGACGCGGAATCGGCGCTGCTGTTCGACGGCCTCGACCACCCGGAGTACGTGATCCAGTTCGTGATCCAGCCCAAGAGCAAAACCGACCCGCGCGTGATCAAGTTCGTCGACATCTACCAGCATTCGCCGGTGGTACGCGCAGCGCTGGATAAATCCCTGGGCAAGCTCTACCAGGTCGGTTGGGAAGCTAAAAAATGAGCGCCGCCAACGCCCAATTGCGCGACCTGGGCACAGCGCCCAGGGACGCCGAACAGACTGAACTGCACCCGGACCTGAACCGCGCCCATGTGCGCTTTATCAACCTGGGCAAGACCTATGACGGCCAGGTGCATGCCCTGCAAGGCATCGACCTGGCGATCCAGCGCGGCGAGGTGTTCGGCATCATCGGCCGCAGCGGCGCCGGCAAGTCCTCGCTGATCCGCACCATCAACCGCCTGGAGCAACCCAGCAGCGGGCGGGTGCTGATCGATCAGGTGGACATCGGCGACTTCGACGAAGACCACCTGGTGGCGCTGCGTCGGCGTATCGGCATGATCTTCCAGCACTTCAACCTGATGTCGGCCAAGACGGTATGGCAGAACGTCGAACTGCCGCTCAAGGTCGCCGGCGTACCCAAGCCCCAGCGCGAGCAAAAAGTGCGCGAGCTGTTGGAGCTGGTGGGCTTGCAGGACAAACACACGGCTTACCCGGCGCAGCTGTCCGGCGGGCAAAAACAGCGGGTGGGCATCGCCCGCGCGCTGGTGCACGACCCTGAGATTCTGCTGTGCGACGAAGCCACCTCGGCGCTGGACCCGGAAACCACCCAGTCGATTCTCGGCCTGCTGCGCGAGATCAACCGGCGCCTGGGCCTGACCATCGTGCTGATCACCCATGAGATGGCGGTGATCCGCGACATCTGCGACCGCGTGGTGGTGCTGGAGCACGGGCGCATCGTCGAGCAAGGCCCGGTGTGGGAAGTGTTCGGCAACCCCCGACATGAAGTCAGTAAAACCCTGCTGGCACCACTGCAACATGGGCTGCCGCAAGAACTGCAAAGCCGGTTGCACGCCGCTGCGCCGTCGCCTGACGCGGCCGTGGTGTTGCGCTTGCAGCTCACCGGCAGCAGCCGCGATGAGCCGGACCTGGCCGCGCTGTTCAGCGCCCTCGGCGGGCGCGTGCGTTTACTGCAAGGCGGCGTGGAACGTATCCAGGGGCATGCACTGGGGCAGTTGCTGCTGGCGGTGAGTGGCTCGAGTCACACCGCCGGCGAGCTGCGCACACGCGCCGCGAACTGGGCACAACAGGTGGAGGTGCTGGGCTATGTGGTTTGATCGTTTGGTACAGGGCGCCATCGACACCTTGTTGATGGTCGGTGTGTCGTCGTTGATCGCGTTGCTGGTGGGGATTCCACTGGCGGTGTTCCTGGTCACCAGCGACAAGGGCGGCATCTACCAGGCACCGGCGTTGAACCGCGTGCTGGGCGCGTTCGTCAATCTGTTCCGCTCCATCCCGTTCCTGATCCTGATGGTGGCGCTGATCCCGTTCACCCGCCTGATCGTCGGCACCACCTATGGCGTGTGGGCGGCGGTTGTACCGCTGACCATCGCCGCTACGCCGTTTTTCGCGCGCATTGCCGAGGTGAGCCTGCGCGAGGTCGACCACGGCCTGATCGAAGCCGCGCAGGCCATGGGTTGCCGGCGCTGGCACATCATCTGGCATGTGTTGCTGCCTGAAGCGCTGCCGGGGATTGTCGGCGGGTTCACCATCACGTTGGTGACCATGATCAACTCCTCGGCCATGGCCGGGGCAATTGGCGCCGGTGGCTTGGGCGACATTGCCTATCGCTATGGCTATCAGCGCTTTGATACGCAGATCATGCTCACGGTGATCGTGCTGCTGGTGGCGCTGGTGGCGGTGATTCAACTGGGCGGTGATCGCCTGGCGCGGGTGCTGAACAAGCGCTGAGCCCCGAGGGTTGCCACGCAACCGGCGCGGGGCAAGCCTGCTCAAGGTATAGTCGGGCCATCTCCGTATTCGGTATTGCCCGTCATGACCCTCAAGCCCGATGACCTCCACCAGATCACCTCCACCACCCTTGGCCACTACAACAAAGTGGCCGAGGACTTTCGCGAAGGCACACGCGATCACGATGTGAGCCAGAACATCGATGCGCTGCTGCGGCATCTCCAGGGCACGCCGCCGTTTACCGTGCTGGATTTCGGCTGCGGGCCGGGGCGGGACCTGCAGACCTTCACGCGCATGGGCCACATCGCCGTGGGCCTGGACGGCTCCGAGCGCTTTGCGCAGATGGCGCGCGAAGACTGCGGTTGCGAGGTTTACCAGCAAGATTTCCTGAAGCTGGAGTTGCCGGCCGAACGCTTCGACGGGATCTTCGCCAACGCGGTGCTGTTCCATATTCCCAAGCAGGAACTGCCGCGTGTGCTCCAGCAACTGCATGGCGCGTTGAAGCCTGGCGGCGTGCTGTTCAGCTCCAACCCACGGGGTGATAACAGCGAAGGCTGGAATGGGCCGCGGTATGGCTCTTACCACGATCTTGCGGCGTGGCAGGCGCTGCTGACAACGGCCGGGTTTGTGGAGCTGGAGCACTACTATCGGCCCGCCGGGTTACCGCGCGAGCAGCAGCCGTGGTTGGCCAGCGTGTGGCGCAAACCCTAGAGACAATGCATTCCAAATGTGGGAGGGGGCTTGCCCCCCTCACCCGTTGATCTCACTTGGCCTGTGATTCCTGCTTGGGCTCACGGATCTTGTACCAGGCCACATACAGCGCCGGCAAAAACAGCAGCGTCAGCAAGGTGGCGATGATAATCCCGCCGATCATCGCGTAGGCCATCGGCCCCCAGAACACTTCACGCGCGATGGGGATCATGCCCAGGCTCGCCGCAGCGGCGGTGAGCAGGATCGGCCGGCGCCGGTGCTCGGTCGCCTCCACCACCGCATCCCACGGCGTATAGCCCGCCACCTCATACTCATGGATCTGCGTCACCAGAATCACCGAGTTGCGGATGATGATGCCGATCAGCGCGAGAATGCCCAGGATCGCCACGAAACCCATGGGCGTGCCCGTGGGGATCAGCGCCAGCACCACGCCAATCAGCCCCAGCGGCGCAACACTCGCCACCAGGAACATCTTCTGCACACTGTGCAGTTGGATCATCAGGAAGGTCGCCATCAGGAACAGCATCAACGGCACCACGCTGGCAATCGGGCCCTGGGCCTTGCCGCTTTCTTCCACGGTGCCGCCGGTAGCGACTTTGTAGCCCACCGGCAAGCCCGCGCTGAACGTGTCGATATCCGGCTGGAGTTGCTTCACCAAGTCCGTCGGCTGCATGTCATCGCGCACCGACGCCTTGATGGTGATGGTCGGCTTGCGGTCGCGACGCCACACCAGCGGCTGCTCCAATTCGTAACGCACGGTGGCGAAGGCCAGCAGCGGGATCGAGGCGCCGTTGGGCGTGACGATCTGCAGGTTCTGCAAGGTTTCCGGGGTGCCACGCTCGGCGTCTTCGGCGCGGCCAACCACGTTGATCAGGTAGATATCGTCGTGTACCTGGGTCACCGAGGCGCCGCTGACCACGCTGTTCATCAACTGCGCCACATCTTCCGACGACAGCCCCAGTTGCCGCGCCTTGTCCTGGGCGATGTCGATGCGCAGCACTTTGCCCGGCTCGTTCCAGTCGTAGATGATCTCGCCCAGGTGGGTGTTTTTATCCAGCATGGTCGCCAGTTCGATGGCGTGCTTGCGCACCTGGTCGGTGTCTTTGCCGGACACGCGGTACTGGATCGGCCGCCCCACCGGCGGGCCCATTTCCAATGGCTGCACAAAGCTGCCGATGCCGACAAAATCATCACGCAGGCGTTTTTGCAGGCGCGCAATCAAGGCGCCGCGTTCTTCCAGGCCCTTACTCACGATGACCAGTTGCGCGTAGTAGGGGTTTTCCAGTTGCTGGTCGAGGGGCAGGTAGAAACGGATCGCGCCCTGGCCGATGTAAGTGCTCCAACGGGAGATATCCGGGTCGTCCTTGATGATCGCTTCCAGACGGTCGACGGCCTTGCGCGTCTCGTTGATCGAGGCGTTTTGCGGCAGGTTGAGGTCGACGAGGATTTCCGGGCGGTCCGACGACGGGAAGAATTGGTTCTGCACAAATTGCATCGAGAACACCGACGCCGCAAACAGCCCCACGGTGATGCCGATCGCCCACCAGCGGTTGCGCATGGCCCACAGCATGCCGCCATTGAAGGCCCGGCCAATGCGCCCCGGCTCGGCGTTGTGCGGCTTCACGTTGGCGCTGAGGATATGCACGCCGATCACCGGCGCAAACAGCACGGCCACCACCCACGACACCAGCATCGCCACGGCAATCACCGCGAACAGGGTAAAGGTGTACTCGCCCGCCGAACTCGCATTGAGGCCAATCGGCACAAACCCGGCGACGGTCACCAGGGTGCCGGTGAGCATCGGGAACGCCGTCGAGGTGTAGGCGTAAGTGGCCGCCTGCTCCTTGGTTTCGCCTTTTTCCAGGCGTGTGATCATCATCTCCACGGTGATCATCGCGTCGTCCACCAACAGGCCGAGGGCGATGATCAACGCGCCCAGCGACACCCGCTGCATGGTGATGCCGCTGTACTCCATGAACACGAACACCAGCGCCAGCACCAGCGGAATCGAGCAGGCCACCACCAGCCCGGCACGCATGCCCAGGCTGATAAAACTCACCACCAGCACGATGATCACCGCTTCGAACAAGGCACTGGTAAAGCCGCCGACGGCCTCTTCCACCACTTCGGCCTGGTCGGACACCTTATGCACACCGACGCCCACCGGCAGGTCGGCGGTCAACTCATCCATGCGCGTATGCAGGGCCTTGCCGAACGACTGGATGTTGCCGCCCTTCTGCATCGCAATCGCCAGGCCGATCGCCGGTTTGCCATTGAAACGGAACATCGGCCGCGCCGGGTCGACGTAGCCACGGCTGATCTCGGCGATGTCCGCCAAGCGATAGAAGCGGTCGTTGAGGCGCAGATTGACGTTGGCCAGGTCCTTCTCCGAGGCGAATTGCCCCGACGTGCGCACGGAAATCCGCTCCGGCCCGGCCTCGATCACCCCGGCGGGCGTCACCGCGTTCTGCGATTGCAGGCTCTGCACCACCTGGCGCTGGTCCACACCCAGCGCCGCGAGTTTGCGCGTGGAGAAGTTCAGGTAAATCACTTCGTCCTGCTGGCCGATCATCTCGACCTTGCCCAGCCCCGGCACCGAACGGATCTCGGCGCGCACCTGCTCCACGTAGTCGCGCAGTTGGCGCATCGACAGGCCATCACCGGTAAACGCGTAGACCGAGCCGAATACGTCACCGAACTCATCGTTGAACGACGGCCCCTGCAGCCCTTGGGGGAAGCTGCCGCGAATGTCGTCGATCTTTTTGCGCACCTGGTACCAGGTCTCCGGAATGGCCTTGGCGCTGGTGGTGTCCTTGAGGAACACGAATACGGTGGACTCGCCCGGCCGGGTGTAGCTTTTCACATAGTCGAGGGCGTCCAGCTCTTCGAGTTTTTTCTCGATGCGGTCGGTGACCTGCTTGAGGGTTTCTTCCTGGGTCGCGCCCGGCCAGCGGGTCTGGATCACCATGGTCTTGATGGTGAACGACGGGTCTTCTTCACGCCCCAGGTTCATGTAGGAGAACACGCCCATCAGCAGCGCGACGAACATCAGGTACCACACGAAGGACTGATGCTTGAGGGCCCAGTCGGATAAGTTGAAGCTCCCTTTCATCGCGGGCTGTCCTCGTCGATTTTGACTTTCTGCCCGGGTTTCAGGCTGTTCACGCCGGCGGTGACCACCCGCTCGCCGGGTTTGACGCCGGCGTTGAGCAAGGCATTGCCGGCGTCACGGCTGACCACGCTGACATCACGCGGTTGCACGGTCTGGCTCTGCGTATCGAGAATCCAGATGCGGGTCTTGCCGTCGATTTCCTGCAAGGCACTCCGGGGCACCTCAAGGCGCGGCGCGATCGCACTGCTCAAGGTCACGCTGATCGCCGTGCCCAGGCGAAACGCGGCGGGCGTCTCGCTCAGGCTCAAGCGCGCGCGACGGGTACGCGTGGCGCTCTGGGCCTGGGGTTCGATCTCGCGCACGACGGCGGTGGTGTTGACGCTGGGGTCCAGTTGCCCGGCGACCAGGAACACCACGTCCGGCGGCAAGCGTTCGGCGAGGCCGGCGGGCAGGTCGATCACCGCTTCCTTGATGTCCGGGCGGGCCAGAGTCACCACTTGCTGGCCGGCGCTGACCACTTGGCCGGCCTCGGCATTCCAGGCGGTGACGATGCCGGCGTGATCGGTGCGCAGTTCGGCGTAGTTGAGCTGGTCCTTGGCCTGGTTGACCGAAGCTTGGGCCTGGTCGAGGGTAGCGCGGGTGGTTTTCAGGTCGGTCTGGGCCACATCCAACTGGGCCTGGGCACCGACACCACGGTTAAACAATTCCTGCTGGCGCCGCGCGTTGGCCTGGGCATTGATGTACTGCGCCTGAACGCGGGCGAGGTCGCCCTGGGCGGCGCGCAACTGGTTCTGTTGGTCGGTGGGGTCGAGCACCGCAAGCAAGGCGCCCTTCTCCACTTCGGCGCCCACGTCCACGGCGCGACGGGCGATACGCCCCGGCACGCGAAAACCCAGGTTGCTTTCGTAGCGCGCCTGGATAGTGCCGGCAAAACGGCCGAGGGTTTCCTGGTCTTCGGCTCTCACTTCCATGGACAGCACGGGGCGCAGCGGTTCGGGCGGTGCTTCTGGCTTGGAGCAGGCCATCAGCAACAGGCTGGCGGCGAGTACAACCGTGAGGCGCTTCATGGCTGCGCTCCTGGCTGGGCGATCTCGACGATCATGCCGGGATGCAACAATTGCCCACCGGCTACCACGACGTTTTCGCCGCCCTTGAGGCCGTCGCTGATGATCACCTTGCCGGTGAGGTAACGCGCCACCGTGACGTGATGCAGGTGCGCCTTGCCGTCGCCATCCACCAGCCACACGGCCGGTTCGCTGAGGTCCTTGGTCAAGGCCGACCACGGCAACTCGATACTGGCCTTGGCCGGGCCATTGGCGGTGGCGCTCACCACCGAACCCAACTCCATGCCTTTGGGCAGCGCTTGCAGGGCGATTTTCACTTGCACGGTGCCGGTATTGGCGGCCACGGCGGGCGTGACTTCACGGACTTTGCCCCGGGCCTGGATCGCGGGGTTATCCAGCAGGCTGACAGTGATCGGCGCGTCGGTCGGCGGCTCCACCAGCAGCGACTCGTAGACGTTGAACACCGCATCGCGTTCGCCATCGCGGGCCAGGCTGAAAATCGGCACCGTGGCCTGTACTACCTGGCCCACCTCCGCCTGGCGCGCAGTGATCACGCCCGGTGCATCGGCGATCAACGCGGTGTAGCTCAGTTGCTCGCGGGCATTGGCCAATTGAGCCTGGGCCGCCGCCAGCGCGCTTTGGCTGCTGCGCAGCGCGGCCTGGGCGGCATCGTATTCACTGCGGCTGGTGTAGCCCTTGGGCAGGAGTTTTTCCTGGCGCACAAAGGCGGCAGCCGTCTGTTTGACCCGCGCCTGCTCGGCCACGACCTGGGCCTGGGCGGAATCGACGTTGGTCTGCAAATCCTTGGGATCGAGCTTGGCAAGCACTTGTTTGGCGCTGACACGGTCGCCCACATCGACCATGCGCTGGATGATCTTGCCACCCACGCGAAACGACAGGTCGGTTTGCACGCGGGCCTGGATATCCCCGGTCAGCGTGACCGCCGCGGCAAAATCCGCCGGCTGCACGGTTTGCACAAATACCCGTGAATGGGCCTTGGGCTCGGCTTTTTCCTGGCCACAAGCACTCAGCAACACCACTAAGCCCAGGCCGACAATACAGATGGAGATACGACCGCCCATGCAGACTCCTTGTGCGCGATGCGATGTGCCAGTGTGTATGCGACTGTGAGCTTAGTTCAGGGTTCCTTATCTGCATGGGGCCAGAACAATCATCGAAAAATCAGCCCTGCCACTTGCCGCCTTCGACAATCACGCTTTCAGGCTTGGTCTCGTCGCTCAGCTCTTTACGCACATATTGGTCGTACAGCTTGAGCAAGAACTTCTCTTCACCCAACTTCGCCAACTCGGCATTCACCCAGTCGCGCAGTTCGACGTTGCCCTTTTTCACCGCCGGGGCGATGGGTGCTTCGTCGCCGAGTTTGTCTTCCAGCACGCGGTAGCCGGGGTTCTGCTTGGCCCAACTGAACAGCACCAGGTTGTCCTGCGCGTAAGCATCGCCACGCCCGGCCGACAGTGCTTGCAGCGACTCGGAGTTTTTCTCGAACTTGAGCAGTTTCCAGTCCGGGTGGTTCTTGGTCAGCCAGATATCAGCCGTAGTACCGGTGGTGACGATGGTGGTGCGGGTGGCCAGGTCATTCAGGCTTTTGACCGCGCTGTTATTGGGCACCAAGGCCTGTACCGCGACTTTCAGGTTGGGGTTGGTGAAGTCCACCGCCTCCTTGCGCTCCGGTGTGACGGTCATGTTGGCGAGGATCAGGTCGACTTTGTCGCTTTGCAGGAACGGAATACGGCTGGCCGGTTCCACCGCGACGAATTCGACTTTGTTCTCGTCGCCCAGCAGGTCCTTGGCGAATCGGCGGCCGATGTCGGTATCAAAACCCACATAGCGCCCAGCCTCGTTGACGAAGCCAAACGGCGGTTTGTCGGTAAAGACGCCGACGATCAGCTTGTCGCGCGCCTTGATCTTGTCGATGTAGCTGACGGCCGCAGGTTTTACCGGTTCTTCGACCTTTTTATCGCAGCCGGCCAGCAAGGCGACGGCAAACAGTGGCAGCAGTAACTTTTTCATATCAGTTCCAGTTCCTTGATCTTTTTGGGCAGTGTTGAAACAAAGGAGAACTTCTCCAGGAACTGCTGCGCGCGTGCGGTTTGCGGGTTCGTAAAGAATGCCTCGGGGGTGTTGTGTTCGAGGATGCGACCGGCCTCCATGAACACCACGCGGTCGGCAACCGCGCGGGCAAAGGCCATTTCATGGGTGACGATCAGCAGGGTCATGCCCTCGCGGGCCAGGCCCTGGATCACTTCCAGCACTTCCTTGACCATCTCCGGGTCGAGGGCGGCG
The DNA here is from genome assembly GCF_019139815.1 of Pseudomonas asgharzadehiana. Classification (NCBI taxonomy): domain Bacteria; kingdom Pseudomonadati; phylum Pseudomonadota; class Gammaproteobacteria; order Pseudomonadales; family Pseudomonadaceae; genus Pseudomonas; species Pseudomonas asgharzadehiana. The sequence continues at coordinate 415,924 of NZ_CP077079.1, read as the reverse complement.
GTGACTTCGTCAAACAGCATGACCTGAGGGTTCATGCACAACGAACGCACGATGGCGATACGTTGCTGCTGGCCGCCGGAGAGCTGGCGCGGGAACGCGTCGCGCTTGTCGGCCAGGCCGACGCGCGCGAGCAGTTGTTCGGCCTGCTCGCGCGCTTCACGCGGGTTGCGTTTTTGCACCTTGAGCGGGCCAAGCAGGATGTTGTCGAGCACGCTCATGTGCGGGAACAGGTGGTAGCTCTGAAACACCATGCCGATGTCCTGGCGCACCTGGCGCCAGTCCGTGGTTTTATCCAGCAGCTCTTTACCCGCCAAGCGCAGGCTGCCGCTGTGCGCCACTTCCAGCCCGTTGAGGCAACGCAGCAAGGTGCTTTTGCCGCAGCCGCTGGGGCCGAGGATCACCACCACTTCGCCACTGTGCACACTCAGGTCGATGCTCTTGAGCACCTGCTGCTCGCCGAAAAACTTGTTGAAACCCTGGAACTCGATCAATGCGCTCATGCTTGGGCCCAGCGCCGTTCCAGCACCTTGGAGGCAGCCGACAACGGGTAGCAGATAAGGAAGAAAAACAGGAACAGCGCGCCGTAGATCAACACCGACTCATAGGTGCGCTCGATGATTTGCTGGCCGACCTTGATCACATCCACCACGCCGATGAGCACCGCCAGCGAACTGGTCTTGATGAGGCGCGTGTAGACGTTGATGGTTGGCGGGGTCATGCGTTTGAGGGCCTGGGGCAACAGCACGTAGCCGAACAGTTGCGGGCCCGACAAGCCAATCGACAAGCCGGCTTCTCGCTGGCCACGGGGCAGCGAGTGCAAGGCGCCGCGTACGACCTCGCCAACCTCGCTGGCGCCCCACAACGACAGCACCAGCACCGCGCACCAGAAACTGGGGATGCTCAGGCCGAAGAAAATCGGCAGGCCAAAAAACAGCAGGTACAACCACACCAGCACCGGGATTGCCCGGAACAGCTCCAGGTACACCCGCAGCACGGCGTTGATCATCGTGTTGCCCAGGGTTCGCAGCACGCCATACACCACGCCGCCGACGGTACTGAAGGCGATGCTCAGGAAAGAAATCGACAGGGTTTGCGCAGCGCCCTTGCCCAGTTGCGGCAACGACACCCACAACAACTCAAGACCCGAACTGGCCATGCTGGAGCCTCCTTTCCAGGCGGCTGAGCAGCAACGACAGCGGCAAAAACAACAGCACGCAAATCAGCGTGAGCACGGCGAGCATTTCGTAGGTTTTGTAGTAAAGCGCGATGTAGCTCTTGGTGGTGTAGAGAATCTCCGGCACCGCCACGGCGGACACCACGGTAGTCTCCTTGAGCAGGAAAATGAAGTTGGCGAACAGCGCCGGCAGGCTGAGGATGCCGGCCTGGGGCAGGATCACATGGCGCAGCAATTGCCAGTCGGACAGGCCGATGGACTTGCCCGATTCGACCTGCGCCAGCGGCACCGCTTCCACTCCGGCGCGCAGCACTTCGGTGAGGTAGGCGCCGCCCAGGAAGGTCATGGTGATGATCGCCGCCCAGAACCCGGAGATATTCAAACCCAGGGCCGGCAGCGCGAAGTACACGAAAAACAGTTGGATCAGCAGCGGTGTGTTACGCGCCAGCTCCACGTACAGGGCCACCAGGCGCGACACGTAGGGCGTGCGAAACACCAGCAGCGCGGCGTTGATCAGCGCCACCAGCAGCGAGGTGGCAATGGCGATCAGGCCCACTTGCAGCGTCACCCCCACGGCGTTCAAAAACGCCGGTAAGGTACTGAGGATAAAAGCAAAATCGAAGGTCATGGGTAGTCCATATCGCCGCATGGGTAATGCCGCGAGCGCAGTCCGCTGCGAAGTGGATAACGTCGGGTAGCGCGAACTTTAAAGGTATAAAAACTAAAATTTAAATACCGAAATAGCATATTGATATCACCCAAAAAGATAACCTCGGGATTCGCGGGATTGCCGGGCGACGGCTATGGTTGGGGGGTCTGTTTTTCGAAGGATTAAACAATGAACAAAGCGAAACCGATTGATCCGCAGGAGCTGGTGAAGTGGTTGGTGGCGTTGCGTCGGGCGATCAACCGCCGCGCTCTGCAACCCACTGAAAATCGGATATGAGATGAAGATCAACTGTGGGAGCAAGCCCCCTCCCACATGTTTGAGTACATTCCAAATCCCAGGCATAAAAAAACGCCGACGCTAAACCAGCCATCGGCGTTGAAACCTTGAAGGGGTTTTACACCTCGATCAGAACGCCGGCACGACCGCGCCGTTGTACTTCTTCTCGATGAACGCTTTGACTTCGGGGCTGGTCAGCGCCTTGGACAGTTTCTGGATAGCGTCGCTGTCCTTGTTGTCCGGGCGTGCCACCAGGAAGTTCACATACGGCGACTTGGCGTCTTCGATGATCAGCGCGTCTTTGGCCGGGTTCAGGCCGGCTTCCAGCGCGTAGTTGGTGTTGATCAGGTCGAGGTCAACCTGGTCCAGCACGCGTGGCAACAGGGCCGATTCCAGCTCTTTGAATTTCAGGTGCTTGGGGTTGCTGGCGATGTCTTTTGGCGTAGCCAGGGCGTTGGTCGGGTCTTTCAGGGTGATGACACCGGCCTTTTGCAGCAGCAACAGGGCACGACCGCTGTTGGAGCCTTCGTTCGGGATCGCCACGGTGGCGCCGTCTTTCAGATCTTCGATTTTCTTGATCTTTTTCGAGTAACCACCGAAGGGTTCAACATGCACGCCGACCACGGTCACCAGATTGGTGCCCTTGCCCTTGTTGAAGTTTTGCAGGTACGGCAGGGTCTGGAAGTAGTTGGCGTCCAGGCGTTTTTCAGCAACCTGCACATTGGGCTGTACGTAGTCGGTGAAGACTTTGATCTGCAGGTCCACGCCTTCTTTGGCCAGGGTCGGCTTGATCAGCTCGAGGATCTCGGCGTGCGGGATCGGAGTGGCAGCCACCACCAGTTTTTCGTTGGCTTGGGCGAAGCCGGCAGTCAGGGCAGCCGCCAGTGCGGTAAACAACAGAACCTTTTTCATGCAGTGTCCTTATCGAAATTCCGAGTGGTCTATGACGACCGCGCATTCTGTGAAGTGCCAGCGAAGTGCTATCGCGGCGTGGAGCGGACAATACCTAGATTTTTTATTCCCGGACAATATCTTTTATTCACGTTGATATTCCATTTTGTTCATGCAGAAAAGTGCGCAGGGTTTTCTGCTCCGCAGGGCTGGCCGTGTTGAAGATACGTTGCACCTGCTCCAGCGGCGAACCGGCCACGGGCAGGTTCAAATGTTCGGGCAAAATCTCGTCGCCGCTGCTCACCAGCAAGGCGAAGTGAATGACGTTTTCCAGTTCGCGGGTATTGCCTGGCCAACTATGCCGCTCCAGTACACGCTGGGCCTCGTCGCTGATCAGCGGCACCGGCAGGTCCAAGCGCTGGCTGTAGATGCCGAGGAAGTACTCGGCCAGCGACAGAATATCGCCGACCCGTTCGCGTAGCGCCGGCAGGTCCAGTTGCCCTTCGCTCAGGTAATGGAACAGCCGCTCATGAAACTTGCCCGCCGCCACCGCCTGGGCCAGGTCGATGCTGGTGGCTGCCACCAGACGCACATCCACCGGGCTCGGCTGATGGGCACCGACGCGGGTGACTTCATGGTTTTCCAGGGCGGCCAGCAATTTCACCTGGATAGGCAGCGGCAAGTCGCCGATCTCGTCCAGGTACAAGGTGCCGCCATTGGCCGAGCCAAACCACCCGGCGCGGCTGCTGGCCGCGCCACTGTGGCTACCGGCGGCATAGCCGAACAATTCGGCATCGGCGTAAGTGGGGCTGATCGCGCCGCAATTGACGGAAACAAACAGCCCGGCGCGGTCACTGCCACGGTGGATATGCCGCGCCAGCAGCTCTTTACCGCTACCGGTCTCGCCGCGAATCAACACGGGCAAGGCGCGGGGCGCCAGGCTTTCCAGGTCTTCGCGCAACTGGCGGGAGCGAGGGTCGACGAACACCAACGCCTTGGCGCGAATGCTCAGCGGGCTTTTTTCGGCATCGGGGAAGGTCAGCAGCGGCTGGCCGAAGGTTTCATTCAGACTCATGGCAGGCTCCCGCCCCAACCCACTCGGGGACGAGGCGTTGAAAGAAGGTTACGCACGACGCCGGGCGTGATGCTCAAGACGGTTTTGCAGGCGATAGAGGTAGGCGAACCCCTGCTCCCAGCGCTGATGGCCGGACTTCACGTTGATATGCCCGGCGCCGGAGAGGATGCCGGCCTCGGCGCCCCAGTTGCGCGCCATTTCCAGCGCGCGCGGGGTGCTGACGGCACTGTCATTGTCGGAGCTGACCACCTGGCTGGGGAACGGCAGCAAGTCGGTGGGAACCGGTGCAAAGTTGCGCAACGCCGGCGAACAGGCCGGGCGTTCGACGTCGGCCGGGGCCACCAGCAAGGCGCCGCGCACCTGGCGCAGGAAGTGCAGCGGCGCGGTCGCCGCCCAATGCGCCACGGTGATGCAACCCAGGCTGTGAGCGATCAGGATCACCGGCGTGCTATCGGCGGCGATGGCCTCGGCCAGCGCGGCCACCCAGTCCTCGCGGCGCGGCGTCAGCCAATCGGCCTGCTCCACGCGCGCGCTGTTGGGCAGGCTGTTTTGCCAATGGGTTTGCCAATGATCTTCTGGCGATCCTTGCCAGCCCGGCACGATCAGGTAACGAATCGACTCGCTGTGCACGGGTGTGCCCTCCTGCAGCGTTTAACGTTGCTGATCAGTATAGGGACGCGGATTATGTTAGTTAAGGAATAAGAAGCTATTTATTAATAACTAAAAACCACAATCGAAATGTGGGAGCAAGCCCCCTCCCACATTGGCCTCATTCCACCTAGAGATTTGGTTTGAATTTCAGTCAAAAAAAAGGCCGCACCCTGCCAAGGAAACGGCCCAAAAACTGTCGAGGCTTTTACCACTACCGTGCGGTGATTACCGACAGCTTGGTAATCCCCGCGCGTTCGATAGACGCCATGGCTCGCGCCACTTCGCCGTAATTCACACCCTCGTCGGCCTGCAGTTGCACCCGCACATCGGGGTCCTTGGCCTTGGCCGCCTGCAGGTTGAATTGCAGCAGGTCCGGCTGGATTTCATCCTTGTTGATAAACAGCTTGCCGGCCCCATCGATGCTCACCACCAGCGGGTCCTTCTGCTCTACCGGGGCTACCGCCTCGGTCTTGGGCAGGTTGATCGGGATCGCGTTGGTCAGCAGCGGCGCGGTGACGATAAACACCACCAGTAGCACCAGCATCACGTCCACCAGCGGCGTGACGTTGATTTCGCTCAGCACCTCGTCACTGTCTTGCGTGGAAAAAGCCATCTCAGGACGCCTCCTTCACTTTTTGCGGGTTGCCGGCGCCGGCTTTGTTGAGCGTGGGGTGCAGCAGCACGCGGAACGAATTTTTTTGCGCGAGGCTGTAGAAGTCGTGGGCAAAGTCATCGAGGTCCGCAGCCGTGAGCTTCAAGCGGCGCAGGAAGTAGTTGTAAACCAGCACCGCCGGTACCGCGACGGCGATCCCGACACCGGTGGCGACCAGCGCCGCGCCGATCGGCCCGGCCACGGTTTCCAGGCTGGCGGAACCGGCGGCGCTAATGCCCTTGAGCGCTTCCATGATGCCCCACACGGTGCCGAACAGCCCGATAAACGGCGACGTGCTGCCGATACTGGCGACCACGGCCAGGCCGGTTTCCAGGGAGCGACGCTCCCGTACGATCTGTTGGCGCAGGGCGCGCTCGAGGCGGTCTTGATGGTTGATCGCCTGGCTCAAGTCCGCCGCGTGCGGCGCATCGCCCACCTGGATGGCGGCATAACCGGCCTGGGCCACGCGGGCCGCGGCACCGGGCTGGGTTTCGGCCAACTCGGCGGCGGAGTCAAGGCTCGACGCCGCCCAGAACCGTGTGTGGAACTTGCGATCCTGGGCCTTGAGACGACCGAACTGCACGCCCTTGAGCAGGGCCAGGCCCCAGGTGGCGACCGAAAAAACCACCAGCAGCCAGATCACCGCGCTTTCGATGGATTCAAGTGGAGATGCTAATGCCATGTTGTTTCCCTCTGTGCAGGTCGCGGCAGGTACAGCACCGCGCAGCCCTCGTTAGTGGATCTTGAAATCGATCGGTACGCTGACCCATCCGTTCTGGGCCACGTCGCCCTGCTTGGCCGGCACGAAACTCCAACGCTTCACGGCAGCCAGGGCGGCATCATCGAGTTGCTGGCGGCCGCTGCTTTTCTGGATCTGGATTTCACCCGGCTTGCCGCTGGCCAGTACCTGAACCCGCAACACCACCGTGCCTTCCCAACCCCGACGCTGGGCCAGCGAGGGGTATTCGGGCGCCGGGTTCTTCAAGTAGGCGGCATTGGCCGAAGCCGGCGTGACCGGGGCTGGCGCTGGCGTTGGGGCAGGCGGCGCGACAGGGGCCACCGCCTGTGGCGCAGGCGTTGGCGGCGGTGTCACTGGTTTGGCGACCGGCTTGGGCACGGGCTTGGCTTTGGGGATTTTTTTCGGCGCGGGCGCAGCTGCCAGCTCGTCCACGGCCGGTGGCGGTGGCTCGACCACCGGTGGTGGCGGCGGTGGCACAGCCGTCGGCGGTTCTACCAGCGCCGGCGCTGGCCGGGAAAGTTCGAGCGTCATCGGCGGGATTTCCGGCGGCACAATCGGCAGCACCGGCGTGGGCTTCTGGCTCACCCAATAAATCACCGCGCCGTGCAGGGCCAACACCAGCACCGCCAGCAAAACCCCTTCGCGCCGGCTCGAAAAGCGCTTGGGGGTTCGCTGCAAACGCAGTTGCCCCAACGGCGCGCGGTGTGGTCGGCCAAGGTCGACCAACTCACCACCCGGTGCCTGGCGCCATGGCGCCTCATGTGCACTGGCGGCGGTCTGGACATTGCCCATGATTGACTCCCTACGGTTTTTAAAACAAAAACCGACAGGCCTGGGTAGAAGGCCGTCGAGGGCTGAATCATCGGGGCCACCCGCTTATTTCTTAAAGTAACCTTTAAAGTTATACCTAGACCAAAATTGAATAAACGAAACCCATGCGCACGGCAAACCCACGGCCCGCGGGGCCTGGGGCGCTGGTGTGTTTTGCCCATGCTTGGCCGGCATGCAAAATATTCACTAAAGGCATGGCTCAACCGGGGCTGTTTGCGCACAAATCAAACAGTTCAGCCTGCAAACACTGCCCCGCCTCACTCAAGCCATGGCGGGCATACAACGCCAGGCGCACGCCTTGTACCACGGGCAAACCGCTGTCCGGCCCCAGTTCCACATGCCCGGGTTGTACGACCCGGCGCGGCAACAAACTCACACCCAACCCCGCCGCTACCGCCGAACACACACTGGCCAGGCTCGCGCTGGAATAGCCGATACGCCAGCGCCAGCCTCCCACTTCCAGGTGGTGCAGCATTTCATTGCGGTACAGGCCGCCCACCGGGAATGCCACCAAGGGCAAAGGGTCGCGCCCCAGGCACGGCGTGCTGCGGCTGTCTACCCAACACAGCGGCTCGGGCCACGAGGCCAGGCAGTCATCACTGCTGCCCATCTGCTTGACCAGCAATACATCGAATTCACCACTGCGGTACTGGCGCTGCAACTCTGGGCCGAGACCGCTGGTGACCTCCAGGCGCACCTTTGGATAGGCCAGCACAAACGCCGACAGCAACGGCATCAGCCGCTGCGCCGCAAAGTCTTCCGGCACGCCCAGGCGCAGCACGCCATCGCTTTGCTGGTTGATCAACACATCGGCGGCCTCTTCATGCAGCGCCAGGATGCGCCGCGCATACGCCAACAAGCGCTCACCCTCGGCGGTGGCGACGACACGCCGTTGATCGCGGTCCAGCAACAGGCACCCCACCGCATCCTCCAGGCGGCGGATCTGCTGGCTGACGGTGGACTGGGTCACATGCAGGCGCTCGGCGGCACGGGTGAAGTTGCCGCAATCCACCACGGCGACGAAGCTGCGCAGCAATACGGGATCGAACATGGTCATTCTCTTTGCCACTGGTTGGCATGGTTATATTTAATTTCAGAATACCTGGGGCGCTGGCCATACTCACGCCTCATTTACCCACTGCAAAGGCGCTGCATGACCCTCAATAAATCCCTCGCCGGCTGGGGCCTGCTGGTGGTACTGGGCCTGAATCTGCGGCCGATCCTCAGCTCCATCAGCCCGTTGCTCGGCGAGATTCGCCAGGCCACCGGCTTGAGCTTCCAGAGCAGCGCCCTGCTCACCAGCCTGCCGGTGGTGTGCATGGGGTTGGTGGCGCTGGTGGGTGTGCGCGTGGAAGCGCGGCTGGGTGAGCGACAGGGTATCGCCCTGGGCTTGAGCCTGATTGTGCTGGCATGCCTGGCGCGCTGGTTGATGGGCCAGGGCTCTGCGCTGCTGGTCACGGCATTGCTCGGCGGTGCCGGCGTGGCGCTGATCCAGGCGTTGGTGCCGGCGATGATCAAGCGCGAATTTCAGCATCGCGTGCCGGTGGCGATGGGTGTGTATTCGGCCTCGCTGATGGCCGGGGGCGGGTTGGCGGCGCTGCTCAGCCCGTTGGTCGCCACGCATTTCGAGCATTGGCAGGCAGGGTTGGGCGTGTGGCTGCTACCGGCGCTGGGCGCTTTGTTGTTGTGGGCCTGGCTGCCATTGGGTGCGGCGAAGAACCCTCATCAGGTGGCACCTGCGTTCCAGGGGCTGCGCAATCGACGCGCATGGCTGTTGGCGCTGTATTTCGGGCTGGTGAACTGCGGCTATATGAGCCTGGTGGCGTGGTTGCCGGCCTACTATCAGCAATTGGGCTGGGGCGTGCTGCCCAGCGGCTCGCTGCTGGCGTTCATGACGATCTTCCAGGTCATCGCGGCGCTGCTGATGCCGGTGCTGGCGCAACGCGGCATCGACCGTCGACCGCTGCTCGGCATCAGCCTGCTCGCCCAGACCGTCGGCTACCTTGGCCTGTTGCTGGCGCCGCTGCAATTTCCACACCTGTGGGTGGCGTTGTGCGGCTTCGGCCTGGGCGCCTGTTTTGCCCTGAGCCTGTTGCTGACCCTCGACCATCACCGCGACCCTCGGCAAGCCGGGCAACTGGCGGCCTTCGTGCAGGGCGTGGGCTTTTTGATCAACGCGGTTTCGCCGTGGATGACCGGCTGGCTGCGCGAACTCACCGGCCACTTCGCCAGTGCCTGGGTGGTGCTGACGGTGACTGCGCTGGCGATGCTGGTGGTGACGCGGGTATTCAGCCCGGCGACCTACCGCACTGGCGCTATAGATATGCATTTAAGATCTAGCTGCAACAACAAAGCTTCGTTGACGGAATAACCCGGCCTCTTAAAATTCCGGTTCTCCTCAAGGACGCCGGCATGCCATGGACCTTCGTCAATTGCGCTACTTCATCGCGCTCAACGAACACCGCAGTTTTGTGCGCGCCGCCGACGCCATGGGCATTACCCAACCGGCGTTCAGTCGCAGTATCCAGGGCCTGGAGCAAGAGTTCGGCTGCGTGCTGGTGGACCGCGGCCATAAACACCTGCACCCCACTCCCGAAGGCCAGGTGGTGTTGCAACATGCCTTGAGCCTGGTGCAAGGCGCTGCGTTGCTCAGCCATGAGGTCACGCGCATGACCAAGCTGGACGCCGGTGAAGTGCGCTTGGGCAGCGATGCGGTGGCGGCAGTCAACTTGGTGCCCCAGGCGATGGCGCGGTTTGTCACCGCCTACCCCAAGGTGCGCAGTACGTTGCAGGTGGACAACTGGCAAAGACTGGGGCGCAGCCTGAGCCGCGAGGAGATCGAATTCTTTATCGCCGACGTACGCCACTTCGAAGCTGACCCGAACTTCCAGACCGAGGCCCTCGCATCCCGGCGCAGCGTATTTTTCTGTCGCGCGGGCCACCCGTTGCTGGCCAAGGACAGCCTGTCCACCAATGACCTGTTCAACTACCCGCTGGCCACCCCCTTGATCGCGCCGGGCATTCGCAAGTTGCTCGCCAACCTCAGCGGGCGCATCGACTTTGCGCCCGCTATCGAGCTGGAACAGTTCACCGCGCTGGCGAGCATCGTGCGCCAGTCCAACGCCATTGGCCTGGGGGCCGAAGAAGCCTTCGTCGAGGCCGTGGCCAGCGGCGACTTGAAGGTGCTGCACTGGCGCAACCTGCCGCACAGCCTCGACCGCTTGAACAACCACTGCGGCGTGATCAGCCGCGCTGGGGTTCGCTTGTCGCCAGCGGCGAAGGCGTTGATAGAGAGCCTGCGGGCGGTGGAAAACCAAGCCGATTGGCCCGCGCAAACGTGCCCAAATCATTGAAGCGCACCCCCATCTCGGCCATGACCTTATGTGCCACCTTGGCGGTCATCTGGCGGATGTAAAACGGCTCTTTCACCACAAAATGGTGAATCCCGTGGGTGCTGCCGAAATTGAAGCAGAACGCCTGCAGCGGCCACAGCCACCAGGGGTTGAGCACTTGGGTTTGCTGGATCACATTGCCCAGTTCCACATCGCCGTAGTAATGCATGTTGGAGCTGACAAAGTGCAGGCAGAAAGTGCGCAGCACGTTGGGGCCGATGATCACCACGGCGGCGATGTCGATCACCTGCATCACCTGTAACGTACCGGCTGACCACTCGATCGGCGCCCCCAGCAGGCTGGCGATGCCATTGGCGGCGTGAAAGCCGAGAAACACGTACCACGCGCCCCAATGCAGCAGCGCCAGCGGGGCGTAGACCAACAGCGAGCGCTTGAGGATCTTGAGTTTGTGGCCCCAGGTCCTGGCGCGCAGCATGCGGATAAACGCCGACATCACGTTATCGCCCACCATCAGCAACCGCGCAAAACCCCAGGGCTCGCCGTTGGTGATCGCACGTTCTTCCATATCGGTTTCGGTGCCCGATACCTTGTGATGGTTAAGGTGCAGGTGGCGGCGTATCCACGGGTTGATGGTGCTCGGCCGCGCCAGCCACACCAGGCCCATCATCAGGTTGTGCGGCACGCGCTGCTTGCGAAAGTACATGCTGTGGATCAGGTCGTGTTCCAGCTCATGGGTCAGCGACGCGAAAAACCCATTGAGCAGCAGGCAGGCCCACCAGGCCATGTGGCCGGTGATGTACAGCAACGCCGAGCCAAACATGCCGATCAATGCGAAGGCCAGGATGCCCGCGCCCAGGGCGTCCTGATGCAGCAGCCATGGGTGCTGGCGACGCAAGCGCACGCCTTCGGCCAGCACGACGTCGCGGATATGCGCTGAACGCTGTTGTGCGTTCATCTGCTGGGGACTTGCAGAAGTACCGTCCATGCTCCCATCCTCTTATGCAATGAAGGGTTACATCCTGCCTCAGGCCGTCTGGCAGGACGCTAGCCGCACACGCCAACCTGTTGACCGCAAGCGCCAATCGCCATGACCGAACCCACTTCCCTCGCCAGCTGGACCCGAGCCCTGCGCAAGCAGCTCGACGCCCTGGGCCTGGACAGCGCCGCACTCTGCGCCCAGGCCGGGCTCGACCCGCAGCAGATGGACGACCCCAACGCACGCTATCCCCTGTCGGCGACCACGCGCTTGTGGGCCTTGGCGGTGCAGGCCAGCGGCGATCCGGCGATTGGGTTGCGCGTGTCGCGCTTTGTCAGCCCCACGACGTTCCATGCGTTGGGCTACGCGCTGGTGGCCAGCGGCAGCCTGCGGGAAGTGTTCGAGCGCATCGTGCGTTATCACCAGGTGGTCAGTGATGCCCTGACGCTGGCGCTGATTCGGGACGGTGACCGCTATCGTTTTCGCCTGCTGCAACCCGAAGGCAGCCCGGCACCGGCGCTGGAAGCCATCGATGCGTTTGCGGCGATTTATGTGCGCACCTGTCGCAACCGCCTGGGCCGGGATTACGCGCCCCTGGCCGTGTACTTGCGGCGCCCGGAACCGGCCGATCCCACCCCCTGGCACACGGTGTTCCGGGCGCCGGTATTTTTTGGCGCCGATGAGGACTGCCTGGAGTTTGCGCCGCAGGACTTCGACAGCCACCTGGACGACGCCAACCCCGAACTGGCCGAACACAACGAAACCGTGCTCAAACGCACCCTTGCCCAACTGCAACCGCTGACCTGGGAACGCAAGGTACGCGCCGCGATCGAGGCGCAATTGCCGGAAGGCGAGCCGAGCGCCGAACGGGTTGCCCAGGCGCTGCACTTGAGCCTGCGCAGCTTGCAGCGGCACCTGGCGGATGAGGGGTGTCGCTTTGACGCGTTGCTCAATGAGTGCCGGCAGAACCTGGCATTGCTGCACTTGCGCGACCCGCAGTGCTCATTGGCCGAGATCAGCCATTTGCTGGGGTTTGCCGACACCAGCAGTTTTAACCGGGCCTTCAAGCGGTGGACCGGGGTGACACCGGGGCAGTTTCGGGATGGGTTGCAGTAGGCGGATGTGGGGGATTTGTGCAGGCCTGATCGGGGCCAAGCCCGTCCCACATTGGAATGCAATCAAGTGTGGGAGGGGGCTTGCTCCCGATAGCGAAGCTACAGGCACTGCAAATTCCGAATCCGTCAGCGCCCGCGATCGCGCCGCAACAACTTCCTCACCCGCGCCACCAACGCCTTGGCATCGAAGGGCTTGAGCAGGTAATCATCCTCATGCAACTCCAACCCGCGCAGGCGATCTTCAATACCGCCCGGGGTGGTCAAGAACAGCACTGGCGTGTCGCCCTGGTGCCGGATCGCCTGCTGCAGCTTCCAGGCGTTCAGGCCCGGCAGCATCACGTCCAGGATCACCAGGTCGTACGCGGTACTTTCCACGAAGCGCTGCGCCGCCATGCCATTGGCCGCGACTTCCACGGCGAAGCCTGCTTCGCTCAAGCCCTGGGCCATGAGCTGCGCCAGTTGCGGCTGGTCTTCCACTAACAACACGTGCATGCCTTACCTCTGGGTTTGATTACAAACCTGTCATCAAATTGTGCGGTTTCTGACCACGTCCACTGACTACCGTGACGGCCTGCCTTCAGGAGCCGTCACCATGTCTCGCACTGCCTTGTTCTTGAGCCTCGCCGTTTGCACGGGCGCGCTGGCGGCGCCGCCACTGCCGCGCCATGCCGACCTCGATCTGAATACCGCTCGCCAACTGGCCGATGCCGGCCTCAGCCACTGCAACGCCGCGCTGACCGTCCTGGATCGCGGCGCCAACCTGTTGCTGAGCCTGCGTGCCGACGGTGTCGGCCCGCATAACAGCCTCGCCAGCCAACGCAAGGCGTACACGGCGCTATCGACCAAAACCGCAACGCGGTTGTTTGCCGAACGGGCGCGCAACAACCCCGAGGCCGCCAACCTTAACAGCTTGCCCGAGTTGCTGTTGCTCGGTGGCGGCGTGCCGCTGTTTGCCGATGCCGAGTTGGTGGGTGCGCTGGGTATCGCCGGCGCAGGCGGCGCCGCGCAGGACGAAGCCTGCGCCACACAGGCCGCCGAGCAGTTGGGCCTGAAAACCTCTCTCTGATTCCGCCTCCAAAGGACCTCTTGATGAAAACCCTCAGCATGACCCTCGCCGCCCTCAGCCTCGGCGGCCTGTGCAACCTGGCCCTGGCCGCCGGCAACCCACTGAGCGTACACGTGCTCAACCTGGAAAATGGCCTGCCGAGTGCCGGGGTGGGCGTCACCCTGGAACAGCACGTGGGTGACGCATGGCAGCCATTGTCCGAAGGCGTCACCAACCAGCAGGGGCGCATCGCCGAACTGTTCCCCGCCGACCGCAGCATGACGCCGGGCGAGTATCGCGTGGTGTTCAAGACTGGCGATTACTACAAAAAGGCCAACCGCGAGACGTTCTTCCCGCAGGTGCCGGTGATTTTCCAGGTGAAACAGGCCGACCAGCATTACCACATTCCGCTGCTGCTCAGCCCTTACGGGTTCTCTACGTATCGCGGCTCATAGGCCCGCAGCGTGTTGCAGGCGTTTGAGGTCCAGTAGCTCAATCGCACCGTAACTCAGCCCGATGATGCCCTGTTGCTCCAGCGCCTTGAGCAGACTGTTGGTGGTCTGGCGCGACAGGCCCAGCATGGCCGCCACGTCTTCCTGGGGCAGTTGCAACGTGCGACGCGCCTGGTCTATTTCGCCGTAGCCCTGGGCGATCATCAGCAGCCGATGGGCCAGGCGCGCCGACGCGGGCATCAGGCTCATCTGCTCGATATTGATCAACGACAGGCGCAGTTTGTGGCTCATCAACAGGGCCACATCGCGCCAATACGCCGGATGCTTTTCGAGCAGGTCGAGCATGCCTGCCTGCGGTACCTGCAACAGCGTACACGGCCCCGAGGCCTGTGCATCGTGGGTGCGCGGCAGGTTGTCGAACAGGCAGATTTCACCGAACCAGTAGGGTGTCTCCACCAGGCTCAACACGGCTTCCTTGCCCTGGGCGTTCACCGCGCTGATGCGCACCGCGCCGTCCAGCACCGCATACAACCCACACGGCGGATCGCCACGCTTGAACAGAAACTGGCCCGCCGCCAGTGAGCGCAGCCGCGACGCCGCCAGCAGACTCTGCTGTAGAGCTTCCGGCAAGTGGCTGAACCAATGGCCGCTGGCCAACCGGGCGTGCCATTTCGCTGCATCCATGAGGACTCCGAAGATTGTCGCCCAACTGACAGTCAGGCGCTGGCTGACAGGGCATGATCAAACATCCTACAGGAGGAACAACAATGAAAAGCCTCGTCGACCATCTCAGTCAATACGCCGCCTACCACCGCGACCCGCGCAATATAGCCAGCCACTTTGTTGGCATCCCGTTGATTGTGGTCGCCGTGGCGGTGCTGCTGTCACGCCCGGAATGGGCGGTGGGAAGCTTGTGGATCTCGCCGGCGGTGATCGTGGCGCTGTTGTCGGCGTGGTTTTACCTGCGCCTGGAACTGGCCTTGGGCGTGCTGATGACGGTGCTGATGGGCGCGTCGGTATGGGCCGGGCATGTGTTGGCGGCGCAGAGCACGATGGTGTGGCTGAGCAGTGGCGTGGGGATGTTCGTGGTGGGCTGGGTGATCCAGTTTGTCGGGCATTACTACGAAGGCAAGAAACCCGCGTTTGTGGATGATGTGTCGGGGCTGGTTGTGGGGCCGTTGTTTGTGGTGGCGGAGGTGGTTTTTTTGCTGGGGTTGCGGCAGGACCTGAAAGTGCAGATCGAAAAGCGCTCGGGGCCGGTGGTGCGCCGTGATCTAAAGCCAAGCGGGGTCTAAATGTGGGGCGGTGTGTCAGTGACATGTTCATCAACTGACCCACTGCTATCGGGAGCAAGCCCCCTCCCACATTGGCCCTCATTGGCACCTGAGCCCTCATTGCCCCTCAGGCACCTTGGGTTTGCGATGTGCTCAGGCTTTTTGCCAGACCTTGGGTTTGAAGAACAGGGTCTCGCCACGCGCCAGACCGATCAGGCTGTCATGGTCCTTCACCACTTCGGCTTCGATCAGCTCGGGCTGGCCTTCTACCTTGAGCGTCACCCGCGTGGTCGCGCCCAGCGGGCGAATATCGCGCACTTGCGCCGCATGGTGATCCTCCAGCTCATGCCGCGACAGCGACACTTCATGCGGACGGAACAACACATGCTTGTCCTCGCCCAGGTGCAGGCGGTTGGAGTCGCCGAGGAAGTGGTAGACAAAATCGCTGGCCGGGTTTTCATACACATCGCCCGGTGAGCCGATCTGTTCGATCACGCCTTTGTTCATCACCACGATACGGTCGGCGACTTCCATGGCCTCTTCCTGGTCGTGGGTCACGAACACCGAGGTCAGGTTGATGTCTTCGTGCAGGCGCGCCAGCCACCGGCGCAGTTCTTTACGCACCTTGGCGTCAAGGGCGCCGAACGGTTCGTCCAGCAGCAGCACTTTCGGCTCTACCGCCAGGGCGCGGGCCAGGGCGATACGTTGGCGCTGGCCGCCGGAGAGTTGTTCCGGGTAGCGGTCGGACAGCCAATCGAGCTGCACCATGTTGAGCAGTTCGTGAACCTTGCCTGCGATCTGGCTTTCCGTCGGGCGCTGGTTTTTCGGCTTCATGCGCAGGCCGAAGGCGACGTTGTCGAACACGCTCATGTGGCGGAACAGCGCGTAGTGCTGGAACACGAACCCGACGTTGCGGTCACGCACGTCGTGGCCGGAGACGTCTTCACCGTGAAACACGATGCTGCCGTCATCCGGGGTTTCGAGCCCGGCGATGATGCGCAGCAAAGTGGTCTTGCCGCAGCCGGAGGGGCCCAGCAACGCCACCAGCTCGCCACTCTGGATGTCCAGATTGATGCTGTTCAGGGCCTTGAAGGCGTTGAAGTTCTTGCTGACATTACGGACTTCGATCGACATGACTTATTCCTCACCGGCGCTGTTGCGCAGGCGGTTGATACGGTTCTCGCTCCACTGCTTGAGCAGCAGGATGAAGAGCGCCAGGATCAGCAACAGGCTGGCCACCGCAAAGGCGGCAACGTGGTTGTATTCGTTGTAGAGAATCTCGACATGCAGCGGCAAGGTATTGGTCACGCCGCGAATGTGGCCGGACACCACCGACACCGCGCCGAACTCACCCATGGCCCGCGCGGTACAGAGCACCACGCCGTAGATCAGGCCCCACTTGATGTTCGGCACGGTCACATGCCAGAACATCTGCCAGCCATTGGCGCCGAGCAGGCGCGCCGCCTCTTCTTCCTGAGTGCCCTGCTCCTGCATCAGCGGGATCAATTCACGCGCAACGAACGGCACGGTGACGAAGATGGTCGCCAGGACGATGCCCGGCAGGGCGAATACGATCTGGATGTCGTGCTCCTGCAGCCAAGGGCCGAACAAGCCCTGGGCGCCGAACATCAGCACGTAGACCAGGCCCGCGATCACCGGGGACACCGAGAACGGCAGGTCGATCAGCGTGACCAGGATGCTTTTGCCACGGAACGAGTACTTGCTCACGCACCACGCGGCGCTGACGCCGAACACCAGATTGAGCGGTACCGAAATCAGCACGGCGATCACCGTGAGTTTCAGCGCCGACAGCGCGTCGGGTTCCAGGATGGCGGTAAAGAACGCGCCGAGGCCGTTCTTCAAACCCTGGGACACCACGATAAACAGCGGCAGCAGCAAAAACAGCGCGAATACCAGCCAGCCAAGGCCGATCAGGATGCGTCGCGACGTGGCACTGCCACGCCGGGCGGCGTTGGCCGAGGACGCCGCGGAAATAGACGATTGGGACATGTTCCGCGCCTCCTTATGGACGTTCGATGCGCCGCTGCAACAAGTTGATCAGCAGCAGCAAGACAAAGGAAACCACCAGCATCAGCACACCGATGGAGGTGGCGCCGCGGTAGTCGTACTGGTCGAGCTTGACCATGATCAGCAACGGCAGGATCTCGGTTTTCATCGGCATGTTGCCGGCGATGAAAATCACCGAACCGTACTCACCCACGCCTCGGGCAAACGCCAGGGCGAAGCCGGTGAGCCAGGCGGGCAGCAGCGCAGGCACGAGGATGTAGCGAAACACCTGCAACGGCTTGGCACCCAGGCAGGCGGCGGCTTCTTCGACTTCGCGGGGGATATCGGCGAGTACCGGCTGCACCGTGCGCACCACGAATGGCAGGGTCACGAAGGTGAGCGCCAGGGTGATGCCCAGCGGCGAGTAGGCGATCTTGAAGCCCAGGTCGGCGGCGAACTGCCCCACCAGGCCCGTCGGCGTGTACAGCGCGGTCAGCGCAATACCGGCCACGGCGGTGGGCAAGGCGAACGGCAGGTCGATCATCGCATCGATGATGCGGCGGCCGGGGAAGGTGTAGCGCACCAGCACCCAGGCCAGCAGCGTACCGATCACGCCGTTGATCAGCGCCGCGTACAACGCGGTGCTGAAGCTCAGTTTCAATGCCGCCACCACGCGTGGTGCCGAGATGATGGCCCAGAACTGATCCCAGGTGAGTTGAGCGGCGTGTACGAACATCGCCGCCAGCGGGATGAGCACAATCAGGCTGAGGTACACCACGGTGTAGCCCAGCGTCAGCCCGAAGCCGGGTATGACGGGGGAAATACGACGCGACATAAGAGTCCTTGGTTAGCGGAACTGACACACAAAACCCGCAGGTGAATGCGGGCTCCATGAGGATGTGTTTCTCGGCTTACTGCGCCGTGTAGATCTGGTCGAACACGCCACCGTCGTTAAAGAATTTCGGTTGGGCAGTTTTCCAGCCACCGAAGTCTTTGTCGATAGTCACCAGGTCCAGTTTGGGGAACTGTTGGGCGTATTTGGCGGCGACTTTCTCATCGCGTGGGCGGTAGAAGTTCTTCGCCGCAATCTCCTGGCCAGCCGGGCTGTACAGGTGCTTGAGGTATTCGGTGGCGATCTCGGTGTTGCCCTTTTTCTCGGCGTTCTTGTCGACCACGGCCACCGGCGGCTCCGCGAGAATCGACAGGGACGGCACGACGATGTCGAACTTGTCGGCGCCGCCGTCTTCCTTGAGCGCCAGGAAGGCTTCGTTTTCCCAGGCCAGCAACACGTCACCCTGGCCATTGTTGACGAAGGTGATGGTCGAACCACGCGCGCCGGTGTCGAGGATCGGCACGTGCTTGAACAACTCTTTGACGTATTCCTGGGCCTTGGCCTCGCTGCCACCAGCCTTGAGGCCATAGGCCCAGGCGGCCAGGAAGTTCCAGCGCGCACCGCCGGAGGTTTTAGGGTTGGGCGTGATCACCGACACGTCTTTCTTGATCAGGTCGCCCCAGTCCTTGATGCCTTTGGGGTTGCCCTTACGCACCAGGAACACGATGGTCGAGGTGTAGGGAGTGCTCGCATCCGGCAGGCGGGTTTGCCAGTTTTCCGGAAGGGTCTTGCCGAGTTTGGCGATTTCGTCGATGTCGCCGGCCAGGGCCAGGGTCACGACGTCGGCGCGCAGGCCGTCGATCACGGCTCGGCCTTGCTTGCCCGAGCCACCATGGGATTGCTGGATCTTGACGTTGTCGCCCGGGTGGGACTGTTTCCAGTAGCTGGTGAATTCAGCGTTGTAGTCCTGGTACAGCTCACGGGTAGGGTCGTACGAGACGTTGAGCAGTTCGTAGTCCTTGGCAACGGCGGAACCGGCAAACACGGCACTGGCCAATGCGGCCAGGGCGTAACGGCGAATCGACGACATAGAAGCTCCTGAAAATTCTTGAGTGTTGGCTTTTCTTATAGTTGCGGGTCTATCGCCGTTCTTGCTCAGCTCGGTTTGTTACCCGGGTTCTGCAAACGGAATTTTTCCTTGCGTTCGATCTGTACCACTTGAGCGTTGTGCACAGTTATTTCCACCGCGCCAAACCGCAGATCGCGCAGGGCGCTCTGGATCTCACGCAAAATGGCTGCTTCGTCCTGGCCGTCGACGCTACGTAGAGATGCGCTCATGGTCTCGCTCCTGAAATGAATAGTGCCTGGCAGTGGCGGCACTGCTTGCGGCGTGAGAGCGATAGTAGTTAAGCGCGGATATTCTTAAAAATACTATTTAAGAATGTTTATATAACCAGAAAGAATTTTCTGGCGGGACGTGGGGTTGCGTGCCGATCTAGGCATCAAGTGGGAGGGGCTTGCTCCCGATAGCGGTGTATCAGGCAGAACTGAGGCACCTGACAGACCGCTATCGGGTTCAAGCCCCCTCCCACAGGTTGATGCATTTCAAGGCTGGATCGCGGGGGCTCGTGACCAGTCGATTTCATTCGCCGGCATCGGCCGCCCAAACCAGTACCCCTGGCCCATGTCGCAATCCTGCTGCAACAAGAACCGCGCCTGCTCGACCTGCTCAATGCCCTCGGCATGTACCTGCATGCCCATGCTTTTCGCCAAGGCGATGACCACGCGCACAATCGCGGCGTCGTCTTCGTCCCACGGCAGGCCGGCAACAAAGCCCTGGTCGATCTTGAGCTTCTGCACCGGCAGGCGCTTGAGGCGCAGCAGCGAGGAATAACCGGTACCAAAATCATCGATGGCCAGGCGCAGGCCCAGTTCGCGCAGACGATGCAGCTGTTCCAGGGCCACTTCGGGGTCATCCATCACCGCGCTTTCGGTGACTTCCAGCTCAAGGAACGCCGGGTCCAGGCCCGTGTCGTGCAGCACCTGGGCCACTTGCTCGTACAGTTCACGCCGGGCAAACAGGCGGCTGGACACATTGATTGCAATAAATGTCAGCGGTGCGCCGTCGGCCAGCCATTGGCACATCTGACGGCACGCCTGGTCCATCACCCAGGCATCAATATCCGCGATCAAGCCGGTGCGCTCGGCGATGGGGATGAACTCGACCGGAGGCACCAGGCCGCGTTCCGGGTGCTGCCAGCGCACCAGGGCTTCGACGCCGATCAGGCGGCTGCCGTGCAGTTCATGCACCGGCTGGTAGTAAACGCGCAGCTCGTGCTGGTCGAGGGCGCGGCGCAGTTCGCTGGCGATCTCGACACGGTTTTGTGCGTGCGCCGTGAGTTCTTCGGTGTACAAGGCGTAGCCTTCGCGGCCCACACTTTTAGCCTTGAACAACGCAGAATCGGCGTTGCGCAGCAGTTGTTCGGCGCTCAGCGCATCGCTGGGGAACAGGCTGATGCCGATGCTGGCGCTTATAAACAGTTGGTGGCCGTCGAAGATGAACGGTTGCTTCATCACATCCAGCATGCGTTGGGCCAATGCGGCGGCCTGCACCACCTGTGAGCAACTTTCGGCGAGCACTGCGAACTCATCGCCCCCCAGGCGCGCCAGGGTTACGCCAGGGCCGAGCAGCCCTTTGAGCCGCTCGCCCACCAGCTTGAGCAACTGGTCACCGACGTTGTGGCCGAGGCTGTCGTTGATGATCTTGAAGTGGTCCAAATCCAGCAACAGCAGGGCGCAGCCGCGTTTATGCAGTTGCGCCGAGGCCAGGGCCTGCTCGGCGCGGTCGGTGAACAGCAGGCGGTTGGGCAGGTCGGTCAGGGGGTCATGATGGGCCAGGTGGGCCAGTTCATGTTCAGAGTCCTTGATGGCGCTGATGTCGGAAAACACCGCGACATACTGGCTGACCTGGCCGTGATCGTCATGAATCACCCGGATCGTCTGCCACTGTGGATAAATCTCACCGCTTTTACGCCGGTTCCAGATTTCACCGCTCCATTCACCGCAGTGCTCCAGGGCCTGGAACATGTGCTGGTAGAAACTCGACGAATGGCGCCCGGATTTGAACAGGCTGGGCTGCTGGCCCATGACGTCTTCGCACCGGTAGCCGGTGATCTCCATAAACGCCCGATTCACATGCACAATCAGGCCCCGGGCGTCGGTAACCAGTACCCCTTCGCGGGTGCAATCGAACACGGCAGCGGCCTGGCGCAGGCGCTCACGGTTCTCCTGCAGGGGCTGTTGTTGCTGGTGGGCGTGGGCAACCCGGGCGCTCATCAGGTAAATCACCAAAGCGCTGCAGGCCACCCATAGATAGCCGCGCACCTGCAACCACAGGTTCAGGTCACTCCGGTTATCGACAAATTCGATCAATAGGTGGCCCGAGATGCCAATCCAGGCGATCGAAACCAGCAGGTATACCAGCCCGGCACGCGCGGCACCTCGGTATGAAAACAGCATATGGTCAGTAATCCTTACTAAAAAACAGCATCGCCCTACAAAGGTTGCGGATTATAGAATAAGAAACATCCAGTCACTTCTATCTGAAAGGGCGGCTGGTTTTCTTTGTGGGCTTAGTGATAATGCGTGAGCTGGTTTTTTCTTTATCTGAGGGCCATACAGCCTATGTGGTACAACGGTTTTCTTGACCTGTCAGCCTGGCAACTGGTGGCAGTCACTCTGTTGATGACCCACGTGACCATTGTCGGGGTCACGGTTTATCTGCATCGCTATTCAGCCCATCGCTCCCTGGAGCTCAATGCCGGCCTGAAACACTTCTTCCGCTTCTGGCTGTGGCTGACCACGGCACAGAACACCCGCGAGTGGACCGCCATCCACCGCAAGCACCACGCCAAATGCGAAACCGTCGATGATCCCCACAGCCCGGTGATCAAGGGCCTGTCCACCGTGCTGCGCAAAGGTGCCGAACTGTACCGCGCCGAGGCGGAAAACCCCGAAACCCTGCGTATCTACGGCAAGAACTGCCCGGACGACTGGATCGAACGAAAAATCTACACGCCTTACCCCTTGCTGGGCGTTGCCATCATGGGCGTGATCGACCTGCTGCTGTTTGGCACCATCGGCATCACCATCTGGGCCATCCAGATGATGTGGATCCCGTTCTGGGCCGCCGGCGTGATCAACGGCCTGGGCCATGCCGTGGGCTACCGCAACTTCGAATGCCGTGACGCGGCGACCAACCTGGTGCCGTGGGGCATCATCGTCGGCGGTGAAGAGCTGCACAACAACCACCACACCTACCCCAATTCCGCGAAATTGTCGGTGAAGAAGTGGGAATTCGACCTGGGCTGGGCGTGGATCAAACTGTTCAGCTTCCTGCGCCTGGCCAAGGTGCAGCGCGTGGCGCCGATTGCCCACCGCGTGGAGGGCAAGGGCCATCTGGACATGGACACCGCCATGGCGATCCTCAACAACCGTTTCCAGATCATGGCCCAGTACCGCAAGTTGGTGATCGGCCCGCTGGTCAAGCAAGAGCTGGAAAAAGTCGATCACTCGGTGCGCCACCAGTTCCACCGCGCCAAGCGCCTGCTGTCGCGTGAAACCAGCCTGCTGGATGACCGCCATCACCTGCGTATCCAAGGCATGCTGGAGCACAGCCAGGCCCTGAAAGTGATCTATGAAAAGCGCCTGGCCCTGCAACAGATCTGGCTCAAGACCAGCACCAATGGCCACGATATGCTCGCCGCCATCAAGGAATGGGTGCACGAAGCCGAGGCCAGCGGCATCCAGTCCCTGCGGGATTTCGCTCACCAATTGAAGACCTACTCGCTGCGTCCTGCGGCGGTCTGACCGTGCCGTGGGAGGGCCCGCCCTCCCACCCACCAGCTTTTTGACGTCATTTACCGGGCACCGCCAATCGGTACCGTTGACGGAACTTCACTGCAAATCGCCTCTCTCAATGAACACTTCGCCATCATGGTGGCCCCTTGTTGTGACCGCTGCTCCATCTTGCGGCGCGCCCAGAGAGAGTTGTGCCGATGGTTCACGAAAAACCTCACGTATCTGATCCTCCCGTCGCTGAACATCCGCGTCCGGCCGCGGCTGCGACCCTGCTGGCGCTGGTGCATGCCCAGGGCGAAGTCGAGCGTTTGAGTGAACGCGAACAGCTCCTGAGTTCGTTGCTGGTGAGCGTGAATGCGGTGCTTTGGGCCATCGATTGGGAAACCCGCCGCGTGCTGTATGTGAGCCCGGCCTATGAGCGCATCTTTGGACGTTCCGCCGGCCTGCTGCTGGCCGACCACCGGGAATGGCGCAACAGCATTCACCCCGAAGACCTCGACCGCGCGGAACAAAGCCTGGCCCGCGTGCTGGAACGCGGTGCCGTGGAGGACCGCGAGTACCGCATCATCACTGCCGACGGGCAGATCCGCTGGCTGAGCGACAAGTGCTACATCAACCAGCAAGTGGTGCCCGGCGAACCGTTGGTCGTGGTCGGCATGGCCGAAGACATCACCGACAAGAAGCAGCTTGAGCTTGAGTTGCACCGCCTCGCCACCACTGACGTGCTCACCCAGAGCAGCAACCGCCGGCACTTCTTCGAATGCGCCAACCATGCCTTCGACAACGCCCGCGCCCAAGGCGCGCCGCTGGCCTTCCTGCTGTTGGATATCGATGACTTCAAGGACGTGAATGACACCTACGGCCACCTGGAAGGCGACCAGGTACTGCGGCGTATCGCTGAGAGCGGTCGAGGCGTGTTGCGCCGGGGCGACCTGTTCGGGCGCATTGGTGGCGAAGAGTTCGCCGCCGTCCTGCCAGGTTGTGCGCCAGACATGGCGCTGCAAGTGGCCGAGCGCCTGGGCAAGGAGATCCAGGCACTGAGTTTCAGCTATGAAGGCCAGGCGTTCAGCGTGACCATCAGCCAGGGCCTGGCCAGCCTCACCGACGCGGACCCGAGCCTGGACAGGCTGTTCGCCCGCGCCGATGCCGCCATGTACGAGGCCAAGCGCCTGGGCAAAAACCGCGTCGTTGCCGGCTGACGCCGATCATAAACGGTGGGAGGGGGCTTGCTCCCGATAGCGGTGGGTCAGTATCAGATGTGCTGACTGAGCGACTGCTATCGGGAGCAAGCCCCCCTCCCACCGTTTTTTTGCGTACTGGCCGGCGCACAAAAAACCCGCCGAAGCGGGTTTTTTGTGTCATCTGTACAGCGTGCGCTTACAGCTCGGAGAAGCACTCTTCGATGATCGCCAGGCCTTTGTCCAACTGCTCGTCCGGCGAGGTCAGCGGTACCAGTACGCGCAACACGTTGCCGTAAGTACCACATGACAGCAGGATCAGGCCCTTGTCACGCGCCTTGGCCACCACGGCAGCCACGGCAGCGGCGTTCGGCTTGTGGCTGTCGCCATCTTCGAACAACTCGACCGCAATCATCGCGCCCAAGGCACGCACTTCACCGATCACCGGGTACTTGGCCTGGATGGCCTTGAGGCCCGTCACCAGGCGCTCACCCACAGCCTTGCAGCGGTCCAGCAGGTGTTCTTCTTCGAATACCTCCATCACCGCCAGCGCAGCAGCACAGGCGATCGGGCTACCGGCGTAAGTGCCACCCAGGCCGCCGGGAGCAATGGCGTCCATGTATTCGGCCTTGCCGCACACACCGGCCAGGGGGAAGCCGCCGGCGATGGATTTGGCGAAGGTGGTCAGGTCGGCGGCAACGCCCATCTGTTCCATGGCAAAGAAGGTTCCGGTACGACCGGCGCCAGTTTGCACTTCGTCGGCGATCAGCAGGATGCCGTGCTTGTCGCACAGTTCGCGCAGGCGCTTCATGAAGGCTTTAGGCGCGACGTAGAAACCGCCTTCACCTTGCACCGGCTCGATGATGATGGCAGCGATATCACGCGGCTCGGCATCGTTTTTGAAGATGCGTTCGATGCTGGCGATGGAATCGTCGTCGCTCACACCGTGCAGTTCGTTGGGGTACAGCGCGCGGAACACTCCGCCCGGCATCAGGCCCATGCCGGCCGAGTAAGGCACGACTTTGCCGGTCAGGCCCAGGGTCATCATGGTGCGACCGTGGTAAGCGCCGGTGAACGCAATCACACCCGCACGGCCGGTCGCGGCACGGGCGATTTTCACGGCGTTTTCCACGGCTTCGGAACCGGTGGTGACCAGCAGGGTTTTCTTGGCGAAATCACCCGGGACCTTGGCGGCGACTTTTTCGCACACCTCAACGTACGGCTCGTAGGCCAGCACCTGGAAGCAAGTGTGAGTCAGCTTGTTCAGTTGCTCGGTCACGGCCGCAATGATTTTGGGGTGCACGTGGCCGGTGTTCAGCACGGCGATACCGCCGGCGAAATCGATGAACTCGCGACCTTCAACGTCGGTCACGGTGGCATTCTTCGCCGATTCGGCGAAGATCGGGTGAATCTGGCCAACACCGCGCGGTACAGCGGCTTCGCGGCGTTTCATCAGGGATGCGTTGGTCTTGCTCATAAAGTCCTCATTCGCCACTCATCGGGTGGCGCGGTTCAAGGAATACGTGGCGGGGAGGCAACTGCGACAGCATGCGATGATCGACTGCCACAGCGTTCCCGGCCACTACGAATAACGGGTTGAAACACGCAAAGGGTCAGCGCTCTCGTGCCCTTTGCGTTTACAGCCATGCCAAACCGGGGCTTAGATGCCCAGGCAGAGGTATTTGATTTCCAGGTAATCCTCGATCCCGTACTTGGAGCCTTCGCGGCCCAGGCCCGAGGCCTTGATACCGCCGAACGGCGCCACTTCGTTGGAGATCAACCCGGTGTTGACGCCGACCATGCCGTATTCCAGGGCTTCCGCCACACGAAACACACGGCCCAGGTCGCGGGCATAGAAGTACGACGCCAGGCCGAACTCGGTGTCGTTGGACATCGCGATCACTTCGGCTTCGTCTTTGAAACGGAACAGCGGCGCCAGTGGGCCGAAGGTTTCTTCCTTGGCGACTGCGGCGTTTTTCGGCACGTTGGTGAGGATAGTCGGTTCGAAGAAATTCCCTTCCATCACCTTGCCACCGGCCAGCAGCGTCGCGCCTTTGCTCAGCGCATCGGCAATGTGCTCCTGAACCTTGGCCACGGCTTTCTCGTCGATCAGCGGGCCAGTGGTGGTGCCGTCTTCCAGACCGTTGCCGATCTTGAGTTTGGCCACCGCCACTTTCAACTTCTCGGCGAACGCGTCGTACACCGAATCCTGGATGTACAGGCGGTTGGCGCAGACGCAGGTCTGGCCGTTGTTGCGGTACTTGGAAATGATCGCGCCTTCGACGGCCTTATCCAGGTCGGCGTCGTCGAACACGATGAACGGCGCGTTACCGCCCAGTTCCAGGGAGACTTTCTTGATGTCCTTGGCGCATTCGGCCATCAACTGGCGACCGATTTCGGTCGAGCCGGTGAAGGACAATTTACGCACGATAGGGTTGCTGGTCAGCTCGCCGCCGATGTCGCCGGCACTGCCGGTGACCACGCTCAGCACGCCTTTAGGGATACCGGCACGGTGCGCCAGCTCAACCAGGGCCAGGGCCGAGAACGGGGTTTGCGAAGCAGGCTTGATCACCATGGTGCAACCGGCGGCCAGGGCCGGGCCGGCTTTACGGGTGATCATCGCAGCGGGGAAGTTCCACGGGGTGATCGCAGCAGTCACGCCGATCGGCTGCTTGATTACGATCAGGCGCTTGTCGGGCTGGTGGCCGGGGATCACGTCACCGTAGATGCGCTTGGCTTCTTCGGCGAACCACTCGATAAAGGACGCGGCGTAAACGATTTCGCCCTTGGCCTCGGCCAGCGGCTTGCCTTGTTCGAGGGTCATCAGGCGGCCAAGGTCGTCCTGGTTTTCGATCAGCAGTTCGAACCAACGACGCAGCTTGTTGGCGCGTTCCTTGGCGGTGAGTGCGCGCCAGGCCGGCAGCGCCTTGTCGGCGGCTTCGATGGCACGGCGGGTTTCCGCGGCGCCCATCTTCGGCACGGTACCGAGAATCTCGCCCGTGGCCGGGTTATTGACCTTGATGGTTTGACCATTGTCCGCATCGACCCAAGCGCCATCGATAAAGGCTTGCTGGCGGAACAACTGGGTATCTTTGAGCTGCATGTCGGCTTTCCTTAACAGCACCGCGCGCACGCGGAGCGAATTAGAGTTGTTGAAAGGCGCCTTGTGGGCTGCCGTCAGGGAAATCAGCCCCAGTGCGCAAGATCGAATGAATCGCGCACGGGAGACAGAGCGTTTGAAATCTCAAACGAATCCTAGGATCAATGGGGGTACAGGGCAATAGTCTGTTCGAAAAAAAGAACGAAAACGGCGCATTTGCGGGGTTTATCTGATCAGCGTAGCGGGGCCGGGTTTACGCGCAACGTTCGCAAGGCTCGGCGCAGGGCCTTTGTTCAGGAAAATCCTACCGGCAGGCCCCCAAAGACCGGCATGGACGCCCAAGGTCGACATGGGTATGATGTCGCCCGCACAAGCATCCGTAGCTCAGCTGGATAGAGTACTGCCCTCCGAAGGCAGGGGTCGTGGGTTCGAATCCCGCCGGGTGCACCATATAGCAGTCTCGGGCTGTCTCAGACAGTCTACGAAACACCCCAAGAAGCCCGCCCTGTGCGGGCTTTCTTGTTTCTGCAGCTCCCCATTACCTCCCCTCCACAAATCCCACCCAACGATAGCCTGGCATCCAAACAAACCACTAACGTACGATACCCCCTCACCCTCCGGAGCCCCCACGGATGAGCACCCCCAACCCCCAACCCTTCGCTCTCTGGCTACGCTCCTACTCCGGTCAGGTCGAGCTTCACCAGCATGACTTCCATCAAATAGTGCTCTCCCAATCCGGGTCGATGGAGATTGAAGTCGACGGGCGAGGTGGCAAGGTCGATGCCAGCCAGGGCGTGGTGATTTCTGCGGGCTCCCGGCATACCTTTCTGGCCGACACCCATAACAGTTTCCTGGTGGTGGATGTGCCCACTGACCGTGGCGAAGCGCATAAAAGCGCTGCCGCGGAATTTGACCTGCTCAATGACAAGCGCTTTTTTGCGGTCAGGCCGGATATACGGCATTTGCTCGATTACGCCAGCAGCAACGGGGCACGGTTGATCGGTTCACTAGCGATGGCCGAGTCATGGAGTCGGTTGCTGTTGGACTCTTTGCTACAGCCCGACGTGGCGCCGAATGACCTTGGGCAGCTTATTCTCGCGAAGGCGTTGGCCTATAGTGAGCAGCACCTGGGCAACGCTCTGACAGTGCGTGATATTGCGCGCTATGCGGGCACCAGCGAACGGCGATTATATGTGTTGTTTGGGCAGCATCTGCATACAACCCCGTTCGCGCATATCGCGAATTTGCGCTTGAATCTGGCCGTTGACCTGCTGCGCCAGACGTCTTTGTCGATCATTGATATTGCGCATCGCGCCGGATACGCCGACCAGAGTGCGTTAACCCATGCGCTGAAGAAAGCGCGCGGCATGACGCCGGCCGCTGTGCGTAAACAAGCGCGACACCACTGAAAAAAAATAGCAGCCCTGAACAATTTTTTGGCGGGTCTGATCAATACTCGCTCGCCTGAGCTTTCTATTGTTCCCGCTTGAGGTTTATCCGCAGAGGGGTTTGCATGAGCACTTCCAACCCATCCATCACTCTTGCCAAGGGCGCCGTCGGTGCGACGCTGATTGGGGTGATTGCCGTGTTTTTGTGGGCGTCTTTGGCGCTCCTGACCACCTTGACCGCCGGGATCCCGGCCTTTCAGTTGTTGGCGTCGAGCTTCGCGGTCGCGTTCGTGACCAGCCTGTGCATGCTGGGGCTGCGTGGCGCTGCCGGGTTCAGCAGTTGGCGCCAGCCCTGGCCGGTGTGGGCAACTGGGTTTGCGGGTATCTTCGTTTATCACGCGTTGTATTTCTTTGCCCTGAAAGCCGCACCTGCGGCTGAAGCCAGTCTGATTGCTTTTTTGTGGCCGCTGTTGATCGTGCTGTTGTCGAGCTTTGCCACCGGCGAATCGTTGCGCAAGCGCCAGTTGCTCGGCGCTTTGCTCGGCTTAGCGGGGACGGCCTTCATCATGCAGTTGCGGGCGCGGAATGACAGTGCGTCGATGCCGGTGATGGGTTACGCCGCTGCCTTTGCCTGCGCCTGGGTCTGGGCGATCTATTCGGTGTTCAATCGGCGCTTCAGCCATGTTCCGAGCAGCATCATCGGGGGGATTTGCGGGCTGGTGGCGGTAGCCGGAGGGCTCTGCCATCTGGCTTTCGAAACCACGGTGCGGCCGGACCCAGGCCAGTGGGGAGCAATCATCGGCCTGGGGCTGGGCCCGGTCGGCCTGGCTTTTTTCGCCTGGGACCACGCGACCAAGCACGGCAACCTGTCGATGCTTGGCGCGCTGTCTTACCTGGCGCCGCTGTTCTCCACGCTGCTGCTGATTGCCATGGGGCAAAGCGATGCCAGGCCGATCCTGATGATTCCCGCGGTGTTGATCATCAGCGGTGCGGTCATCGCCACTTCACGCTCACGCGCGACCTCAGGGTGATTTCGACGGGCAAAGGAGGCAGACAATGAATCCTGCCTCACTTGCGCCCCTCAGACCCGAGCCGGCGACACAATGATTTTCACGTTGTGTTCCTTGTTTTTAACCAGTTCCTCGAAGCCCTGCCCCACGATCTGCTCCAACTGGATACGCCCGGTCACCAGCGGCGTGATATCCAGCCGGCCATCGGCGATAAATGCGATCACATCCGCGAATTCGCCGTTGTAGGCCAGTGCGCCCAGCACTTGTTTTTCTGTCGCTACCAGTTCGAAAAAGTTGAATTCGCTGGGTTCTTCGAAGATGCCCACCAGTACGCATTTGCCGGCTTTGCGGATCAGGTCGATGGCGAGTTTGGCTGTGTGCTTATTGCCGATGCATTCGAAGCTGACGTCGGCGCCGAGCCCGCCGGTGAGTCGGCGGACTTCGGCCAGGGCGTCGCACTGGTTGGGGTCGAGCACGTGGGTCGCGCCCACTTCCTTGGCCTTGGCCTTGCGGGCGCTGGACATTTCCAGGGCAATCACTTGCGCCGCCCCGGCCGCTTTGGCGCACATGATGGTGCACAGGCCGATGGTGCCGGCGCCTACCACCACGACGTTTTGCCCGAGCAGGCTGCCGGCTTTTTTCACGGCGTGCATGCCCACCGCCAGTGGCTCGATGAGTGCCCCGGCTTCGGCCGGGAAGTTCGCCGGCAGTTTGTACAGCAGGTTGGCCGGCACGTTGACCAGTTCGGCGAAGGCGCCATTGTTCATCAGGCCGGTGAAGGCCAGGTTCTCGCAGATGTTGTACAGCCCGTGGGTGCAGTAGTAGCAGGTGCCGCAATGCTGACAGGCGTCGGCCGCCACCGGTTCGCCGACGCTGAAACCTTGCACACCGGCGCC
Source organism: Pseudomonas asgharzadehiana (assembly GCF_019139815.1). Taxonomy (NCBI): domain Bacteria; kingdom Pseudomonadati; phylum Pseudomonadota; class Gammaproteobacteria; order Pseudomonadales; family Pseudomonadaceae; genus Pseudomonas; species Pseudomonas asgharzadehiana. The sequence goes on along the minus strand of NZ_CP077079.1, from coordinate 385,479 downwards.
GAGTTCGACGATCTCGCCACAGAACTCATGGCCGAGAATGCACTGGCCCTTGATACCGGTCAGCGGGTGAGGGGCGTCGACCGGGATGAACACCGGGCCGGCCACGTATTCATGCAAATCGGAGCCGCAGATGCCGCACCATTGCACGCGGATCTGCACCCAACCGGCAGGAGGCGAATCGGGCAGCGGAACGTCTTCGACGCGAATATCGTGGCGGCCGTGCCAGACGGCGGCACGCATGTTGCGTTGCGGGGTGTTCGAAAGGCTCATCGCGAAGTCTCCTTGAAACGGTGGGTACCGGCGCATCGGGCAGGTTGCCAGAGCCAGAGCAAGGCCGGTGCCAGGTCCGCTGGAGTGCCTGAACAGCCGTTTCCTAGAGCGCTTGAATAGGCCGCCGAAGGTGGCGGGTGGCGCGGCCCAATGAGACGCGCCATGTCAGGCCACGCGAGGCCGCCACGAGACGCTGAGACGTTGCGTCTCACGTTTGAATCTGCCCACCGCGCCTGTATGACGTTTTGTCCGCTCATCTGTATCTAACGCCTGCCCTTGGACCGCCCTACCATCAGGCGCATCCAACCCGCGCAACGGCGTACCCACCAGGAGTCAACCTATGCCCGAACTGTCCAACTTGCTGGCGTATGGTCTGATTTCCCTCGCGATGGTGCTCACGCCCGGCCCGAACATGATCTACCTGATTTCGCGGTCGATCTGCCAAGGGCCGCTGGCCGGGTTGATTTCGCTGGGCGGCGTGGCGCTGGGGTTTGTCGTTTACATGTTCTGCGCGGCGCTGGGTATTACCGCGCTGCTAATGGCGGTGCCCTATGCGTATGACGCGCTCAGGCTCGGCGGTGCGCTCTACCTGTTGTACCTGGCCTGGCAAGCGGTGAGGCCGGGCGGGCGCTCGGCGTTCCATGTGCGGGACCTGCCGCGCGACGGGCCACGCAAGTTGTTCATGATGGGCTTCGTGACCAACCTGCTGAACCCGAAAGTCGCGGTGATGTACCTGTCGTTGCTGCCCCAATTCATCAGCCCCACCGGCCCCGGCAGTGTGCTGACGCAATCCATCGTGCTGGGTTTTACCCAGATCATGATCAGCGTGAGCGTCAATGCCGTGATCGCGATCACGGCGGGTTCCATCGCGGCGTTCCTGGCGGGTAGGCCGGTATGGCAGTGGGTGCAGCGCTGGCTGATGGGCACGGTGCTGGCCGGCCTGGCCGTGCGCATGATCATTGACGCAAGGCGCTGAGAGAGGCTGTTGTAGTGAGGCGTTTGAGCCTTTAGAAAGGTCTATCTACGCTGCCAGGGCCTCGCGCAGCACCTGCTCGAGCAGGGTGAAGAACGCGTGGATATGCGCCTGTTTCAACGCCTGGGGCCGGGTGACCAGGTAGACGTCCATGGGCGGCAGTTCAATCTCCGCGAAAATCTCGCTCAGGCCCTCAGCCAGGATACGCGGCAGCACCGCCACGCCCATGCCGCGCCTTACCGATTCAAGCTGCACGTTGAACGAACTCACGCGGATCAAGGCATGGTCAAGCCCCGCCGCCTTCGCCGCGCGCATGTGCGGCAACAGGTCCAGCGGCGGCAGCAAGGCGATGCTGGCCGCCGTGGCCGGGGTGAGCGCCGGGCACCGCTGCAGATAAGCGGCATCCGCGAACACGCCGTAGTCGAGCGTGCCCAGCGCTCGATAGATCAACGACGGCTCGCCCAGATGCGCGGTGCGCACGGCGATGTCGGCCACGCCGCGCACGATTTTGTGGAAGTCCGTGGTGACCTGCAGTTCCACGGTGCAGCCAGGGTGCAAGCGGGTAAAACGCTCTGCCGCTTGCAGTATCGAGGCCGAAAAACCTTCGCCGGCACTGACCAGTACCGTGCCACTCAGCGCCGCCTGCGCGCCGTCCTTCTCAATCAGGTTCTGGCGGCGCAGGCCGGCTTCGGCCGCCAGCGCCACGTCCACCAAAGACTGCCCCCGCGACGTCAGCCGGCAGCCCTCGACCCCGCGCTCAACCAGAGGCTCACCCAGGGCGGCTTCCAATTGGGTCAAGCGCCGAGCCACAGTGGACGCCGCCACCCCCAGCAACTGACCGGCCTGCAGGAAGCTGCCCCGTCGCGACACGGCCAACAGCAGACGAAGATCATCCCAATTTGCTTGCAACGCCATACCTGTGTTTATCCCTGGTCTGCAAATATGCAAAGCCATTATGCAGCAGTCGCCGTTTTTCACATGCGGTCTCAGCGGTATATCTAGCGGCCTTCTAAACACTGGGTATGGCCTGTATGAACACGAACCCCCATCGCTTGCGCAGCACCTTTGTGACCGGCGCCACCGGCTTGCTGGGCAACAACCTGGTACGCGAGCTGGTCGCGCGCGGCTACGCGGTCAAGGCGCTGGTGCGCACGCAGTCCAAGGGTGAGCAGCAGTTCAGCGACCTGCCGCAAGTGGAACGGGTGGTGGGTGACATGGCCGATGTCGGCGCCTTCGCAGCGGCCATGCGGGGCTGCGACACGGTGTTTCACTGTGCGGCGTTCTTTCGCGATAACTACAAGGGCGGCAGCCATTGGGAGGAGCTCGAAAGAATCAACGTCGCCGGCACGCAAGCGCTGCTCCAGCAGGCCTATGACGCGGGGGTAAGACGCTTTGTCCACACCTCCTCGATTGCCGTGCTCGATGGCGCGCCCGGTACACCTATCGACGAGACATGCCTGCGCGCCGAAGCCGATGCGGACGACTACTACCGCAGCAAGATCCTCGCGGAGCGAGAGGTGCTGAGGTTTGTGCAAACCCATCCCCAGATGCACGCATGCATGGTACTGCCCGGCTGGATGTGGGGGCCTGGCGACCGTGGGCCGACGTCTTCGGGGCAGTTGGTCAAGGATGTGATCAACGGCAAACTGCCGGGGTTGATCCCCGGCACCTTTTCGCTGGTCGACGCCCGCGATGTGGCCTGGGCACTCATTGCCGCCGCCCAGAACGGACGACGCGGCGAACGGTATCTCGCCGCCGGCCGCAACTTGACCATGCGCCAACTGATCCCGCTGCTGGGGCGCATCGCCGGCGTCAAGACACCGTCCCGGCAACTGCCATTGCCCGCGCTGTACGTGCTGGCCGCCGTGCAAGAGACCTATGCCTACCTGACCGGCAAACCCATCTTGCTGAGCATGGCAACCCTGCGGTTGTTGGTACGCGAGGAGCACCGCACTTCGTTCAACCACCGCAAGAGCGAAGAGGAGCTTGGCCTGAGTTTTCGCGCGCTGGAGCAAACAGTCACTGACACGGTGGCGTGGTACCAGCAGCACGGCGGAGTATAAAAAAACCCCAGGTCGGCAGGCCTGGGGCTTTGCTGTGGGCGCCGGTTCAACGCTTTTGCAACGCCTCCAGGCGTGCCGGCAGATCTTCGTTGGGAAAGCGCGCGTGCAACGCCAGTAACTGTTCATCCGCGGCTTTGCTGTCGCCCGCCTCACGCAATCGGATAATTTCCCGCAGCCCTTGCTCCAGCGAAGGCCGCGCAACGGGCGCGCGCTTGCGCATTTTTGCCACGGACTGATCCGCCAGCGCGCCGGCAATTTCAGCCTGTACCGGCGCACTTTCGGCCTTGGGCGCAGCGGCGATCCGTGCCATGGGCGCCGGCGCCGGTGCGGAAAACGCTTGTGGTGCGGGCTGTGCGGCGTCTTCGTGCAAAGCGGAGAACGTCGCGGTGGGGATGTTGGGCTGTGGCACTGGCGAACGCATGACCACACCGATCATCAGCGCCAAACCGGCCACGGTGGCGAACGCCATTTGCCAGCGCGGGCGTTGGCAGGCGTGCAGCCAGCGTTGCCATAGGCTCGGTTGCGGCGCAGGCGCTTCGCGGCGGGCGGCATTAAGAATGAAAGCGTCGAGAGACGCAGGCGGCTCGCCGGTGCTGTGCTGGCGAAAATGCTGGATCAGCTCGTCGTCGGGAGTGTGTCGGGGGTCAGTCATACAGGTACCTCCTCGGCCAGCAGGCGACGCAATTTCTGCTGGGCGTAGCGCAAGCGGCTTTTTACGGTTTCCAGCGGCGTGTGGGTGAGCGCGGCGATTTGCGGCACTTCAAGATCAGCATGCAGACGCAGCAGGAACACTTCGCGCTGGTCTTCGGGCAAGTCTTGCAAGGCCGCGTCGAGGCGCGCCTGGTCGCGGCTCAGGCTCAACTGTTGCTCGGGGCCGGCGCTGTCGTCGGCCTGGGCGTGCAGTTGTTCATCGTAACTGTCGTGCAACGGGTTGTGGACGCCGTGCTTGCGCCAATGATCGATCAGGCGGTTGCGGGCAATCTGGAACAACCAGGTGCGAAAGCTCGCCCGGCCTTGTGGCTGGGTGCTGCTGCGGATCAGGCTGAGCCAGGTTTCCTGATAGATTTCCTCGGCCAGTTCGGCCTTGTTGCACAGAGACACGAGAAAACGGTACAGGCCCTGGCGATGGCGCGCATACAAGGCTTCGAACGCAGCGGCGTCGCCAGTGCGGTAGCGGGCCAGCAGGGATTCGTCGCTGGGTGGGTCGTCGGGTACGGCCATCTAATGGGTGAACTCCTTTCTGTCAGCCACAGTGGATCATTGTCATAGTCCAGATCAGTGTTTCAGGCTTTGGGCCAATTCCACCAGTTGCACGAATTCATTGCGCAGGCCAAAGGGGTCGTCGCCCCGTGCCGAGCGGGCCAGCGCGGCGGTGTCGTTCAAACGCATGCCGCCAGTGTAGCGGCCGTCACCCTTGAGCTGTTGCGCGAAAGCAGCCACGGCAGCCGCGAAGCGCAGGTCATCGCTGGCCTTGGTGCTTTTGGCGCTCACGGGCCGCTCGATCAAGCGGCTGTCACCACCCGCGGCAGGCTTGTAGCGCACGCGTACCATCGCCAGCTCATCGGTTTTACCTTCAGCGGCCGGCGCGGTGGCATAGCGCAGCGGCTCCAGCCAGCCCTTCTCTCCTTTCGGCACAATTTCGTACAGCGCAGTCACCGTATGCCCCGCGCCGATTTCGCCGGCATCCACTTTGTCGTTGTTGAAATCCTCACGCTTCAAGGCGCGGTTTTCATAACCCAGCAAGCGGTATTCGCTGACCTGGGCCGGGTTGAATTCCACCTGCAACTTCACATCCCGCGCCACCACGGCGAGGGTCGAGCTGAGCTGGTCTACCAGCACCTTGCGCGCTTCGCGCAGATTGTCGATGTAGGCATAGTTGCCGTCGCCGGCATCGGCCAGTTGCTCCATCAGGTGTTCGTTGTAGTTATCCACACCGAACCCGAGGGTGGTCAGCGACACACCGCTTTTACGCTGATCGACGGCCATTTGTTTGAGGCTGTCGAAGTCGCTGACGCCCACGTTGAAGTCGCCGTCGGTGGCCAGCAGGATGCGGTTGATGCCCTTGTCGATAAAACCTTCGCGGGCCATCTGGTAGGCCAGTTGAATACCGGATGCGCCTGCGGTGGAGCCGCCGGCGGTGAGTTGATCAATGGCGTTGCGGATCCTGGCCTTGTCGCGGCCCGAGGTGGGCGGCAGCACCACGCGGGATTCGCCGGCGTACACCACCAAAGAAACGCGGTCCTGCTCGCGCAGTTGATCGACCAGCAATTTCAGCGTGCTTTGCACCAGCGGCAAGCCTTCACGCCGGTCCATGGAGCCGGACACGTCCACCAGAAACACCAGGTTGGCCGGCGCCAGTTCGGCCACGGCATGCTCGGACGCCTTGATGCCGATGCGCAGCAGTTGCGTGCGCGGGTTCCACGGCGTGGCCGCGACTTCGGTGGTCACGCCGAACGGCGAACCGTCGGTGGGCAATGCGTAGTGGTAGGGGAAGTAATTGACCATTTCTTCCAATCGCACAGCGCCTTCGGGCGGCAGGCGGCCTGCGTTGAGGAAACGTCGTACGTTGGCGTAGCTGCCGGTGTCGACATCGACGCTGAAGGTGGAGACCGGCGTTTCGGCAACGCGATGCACCGGGTTGTCCGGCAGGTTGGCATATTGCTCACGGGGCTCGCTGCGATAGTCCATCGCGGCTGACTCCTGCAACTGCATCGGTGCGGGCATGGCCATGCGCTTGACCAAGGCGCCCTCGACATGCGCGCGCTGCGGCTCGGCGACTGGGGTGGGTTCGGCCGGTTTGACCAAGCCAGGCGATGAAGACAGCCCACACCCGGCCAGAGCGACCAGTAGGGTCACGGCAAAGCCTTGGGCAGCAGGACGCAGGTGGGAAAGAGGACGGGACATTGGCTTAACCTCATGTGTGAATGATTCGCTCACAAGGTCAGACGCAAAGCGTCAGGTGTTCGGGTTAATCAACGGTGAATCTGGAAAAATCCGAGCGGGTCGCACCGAGCACATCCAACCATGGTCGCCGGCCCGGCAGTGACGGGGGTCAGCGCTGAAATGGCGGGGCCGCCCACCCGCAAACACCCTGTTCAACCGCTCATGAACGCCGCAAAAAAGGTTTTATGCGGACATACATCCACCTTTGGAAATTCTCGCTGGCACTGGCAGTTTTGCCCTTGCAAGAAGGAAGCTTGCGGGCTTTATCACGTATGGACAGGTGCAAATAACCCAGCGGAACCACGACCTTGAGAATAGATTCCACACCGTCTTTTAACCCCTACACCCCCACCCCTCAGCCGGCTCAGCGGCCCTCCGGGCAGACCGCCTCGCGGACAACCCTGCGGCCATTCCATGCGCCCTCGACCCCGCACCGCTATGTGCGCTCGGCCCAGCAGCACTCGGCCCCACAAAACCGCCGCACCCACCTGCCCACCACTGCCACTCAAACCGCCCACTATGACGCTACCCAGCGCTTGGACGACCCGCACGTGGCCCGGATCAACAAGCAGTCCTTTTACAAACAGCGCGCCATTGAGCAGCTCACCCAGGGAACCGGTAAGTGGCAGGACTGGAACCGAAACGGCCAGACCGAAATCGCCTACAGCTTTGTGCAGGGCGCCGGCGGCTTCAACGAGGCTCAAAAACAAGAGGCCCGGCGCGCCATCCAGTCCTGGGGGGATGTCGCCAACTTGGCGTTCACTGAAAACGGCACACAGACAGAGGGGCGGTTGTCGTTTCAAATCTCAGACACCGAAAAGACCGCCCAAGGCTTTTTTCCCGGGCGCCATTCCAAAAGCGGCGATACCGTTTTCAACCCGCATTTCGTGAAACGCCCGACTCTCACCCATGAAATCGGCCACACCCTCGGCCTGACGCATCCAGGTCACTACAACCTCACCGCGTCCGAGGATCAGCGCGTCTACGCACAAGACTCAAAAGCCCATACCGTCATGAGTTACTTCGAGGCGCGGAGCAGCGGCAAACAGCTTGAGGGTGAGCCAAAAGCCCCGATGATGGACGACATCAGCGCCGCTCAAACCTTGTACGGCGCCAATCGTCAAACCCGGCGGGAAGACAACACCTACGGCTTCAACTCCAACAGCGGACGAGATTACTACTCCCTCGCAAGCTACCGGGATAGCGCCGCCTTTTGCATCTGGGACGGCGCCGGCAACGACACGCTGGACGTTTCGGGTTACGGCAACAATCAGGTCATCAACCTCAGGGCCGGCTCGTTCTCCGATGTGGGTGGCTTACAGGGCAATGTCTCTATCGCCCGTGATTGCACCATCGAAAACGCCGTCGGCGGTTCCGGTCATGACGTCATGATCGGTAACGACGCCAATAACCGGCTCACGGGTGGGTTCGGCGCAGACCAGTTACGCGGCGGCAGGGGCGCCGACATATTCGTCTATAACCACGCCAGCGACTCCACGCCTGAAGCCGCGGATGAAATCATGGACTTCACCAGCGGCATCGACAAACTGGACCTGCGCGGCCTGGAGCAAAAGGCGAATGCGCGCCTTACCCTCGTGACGGCATTCACCGGGCGTGCCGGCGAGACAATCGTGAGCTACAACCCCAGCACCCATCGCTACTTCGTCGCCATAGACCTTGCCGGCAAACGATCTGCGGACTTCCTGGTCAAGAGCTCGCAAGTGATCAGGCCGAAGGACATTCTGGTGAACTGACGGGGCGCCAGCGTTTGCTGACCGGCAGCGGCCGGCAAACGCATGTTCGGCAACTCAGTCGGTGCCGTACTTGGGGTTACGCGGCCCGTACAGAATCCCGGCGCGTTGCCCCGGCGACAGCAGCCGAGCACTGGTGATACCGGCAATCGGGTGCGCCGCATCGGTGGAGCTGTTGATTACCTGCTTGACCGCTGCGGTGATCAGCATGCCCACCAGACCGCCGCTGTTATTGTTGCCCTCTTCGCTGGAGGCCCGTGCCGAGCCGGTCCACAGCGTGGTGCCGGTGCGCAGGTCGACCAGTTTGGCCGAAGCGGTCACGGCGGTGTCGCTGGAGATCAGCATGTACTTGGTGCCGTATTCGCTGACGGTGATGTACAACGCCGCGTCCGCGCCGAAGATGTCATGCAGCTTGGTCGGCGGTACGCCCTGGATATCGTTGGCCGTGGTCAAACCGTTCTGGCGGAAGGTTTCGTCCACCAGCGCAATCGGCAACACGTAGTAGCCGGCTTCGGCCAACGGATAGGTCACTTGCGAAACCAGGCTATAGGACGCCTGCACTTCCGGCGATTCGTTGATCGGTGGCAACACCAGGATCGACTTGGGCCGCGCCTGTTTGTAGGCCGTGTAATCAATGGTCTTGGGCGCTGCGCAACCGCCGAGCAGAGCCAGGGCCAGCAAGGCGCCGGTGAGTTTTAACAGGCTCATTTGGTGGCGACTCCGGCTTTGGCGTTTTTCAACAGAAAGTCCATGTACGCGGCGGACTCAGGGAACAGTGCCTTCTCGGTGCGAAACTCCTGCACCATCTGGTCGTCCTTGCCCATGCTCAGGTACAGCATGCCCAAGTGGGCGTGGTAGCCCGGCGGCGCCTTGCGGCCACTGGCGTTGATCTTTTGCAGGTCACGCTCCAGCGCCTCGACCTGCGCTTCCTTGGGCTCGCCCTTGAAGTACTCGTAAACCTGCGGCTGGTAGCTTTCCCATTGGTACAGCGGTGGGGGCGCCGACTGGCACCCGGTCACCAGCGCGATTGCTGTCAGCGTCAGCGCTAATTTCACTGCCTTGCTCATCCGTGTACTGCTCCTTGAGATGCTGTTAATCAGTTGCGCGGGTTCCAGGCGCCTGCGTTGATGCCGTCGACGAGGCGGTTGATCGCTTCGCGCATGGCCAGGTCCAGCACCTTGCCATTGAGGGTGGAGTCGTAGCTGGCGGTGCCGCCGAAGCCGACCACTTCACGGTTGGACAGCGCGTATTCACCGGCGCCCTGGGTGGAATACACCACTTCCGACGTACTGATGTTGACGATGTTCAACGCGACCTTGGCGTAGGCCACCTGGGTCTTGCCACGGCCGAGGATGCCGAACAACTGGCGGTCGCCGGTTTCCTTGCGACCGAATTCGGTCACGTCGCCGGTGACCACGTAGTCCGCGCCCTTGAGCTTCTGCACGGTGCCTTTGATCGCGGCTTCCTGGGAGATTTCGCCCATGTTGTCGCGGTCCAGCACGCTGAAGCGGTTGGTCTGCTGCAGGTGGGTAATCAGGATGGTCTTGGCCTGGCCACCGAGGCGGTCGACGCCGTCGGAGAAGATGCCGCGCATGTAGCTGGAGCGGTTATCGAACTTGCCCACGGCGATCGGCACACGCACGCCGGAATAGGCGATGTGGGCGCTGGCCACTTGCTCCACCGGCATCGCGCGATTGCTTTCGGTGGCGCAACCGGCCACGGTCAGCAGGGCTGCGGCGGTGAGACCGGACAGCAGGGTTTTGGAAAGTATGTTCACAGGGTGCTCCTGGAGAGATAAATCGGTAGTGGGCAACGTTAGCGAGACGGGATGTCGCGCAGGTCATCGACGATGTCGCGACTCAACACGCCGGTGTAAAAACGCTCGACGCTGGAGTTACCGGTGTTGGTGATAATGCCGCCCATGGTCCGCCACTGTTGCGCCTCACCCATCACACCGGCGGGTACGAGGTTCTCGCGCGTCTTGGCAAAGTGCAGCACCTCGCTGCCCCCCTTCTTGACCTTGACCTGATAGCTGAAATCGACACTGGCCAAAATGGTGTTGTCATCAACGATCAACGTCGAGAGGCCGCCCTTGGAATCCGGGATATGGCGCGTGTAGACGATGCTGATGTCCAGCAGGTAATCGGCTTTTTCCTTGCTCGAGGCATAACGCTTGGCGTTGAGCAGGCGGTTCACCAGATCGACGCCCAGTTGCTGGCGCACCTTGTCATCCGGCAAAAAACGCTCATTTTTGCCCACTACTTCAACGTCAAAGGTGTCGAGCCAGTAAGTGGCTGTTTTAGGAATCGTGACCGGTGTCGGCGAAATGTAGTACGCCGGCTTGGAGGCGCAGCCCGCCAATAGGCAGACGGCAAGGAATACGGCAAAGGCGCGCATGTCTGAATTCGTCCCTGAAAAGTATCGTGCTTTAAACAGTCGCGGCATTTTACGGGGTTGAGAGCGGTTCTCAAGGTGTTTCGTCGGCCAGCGTGCGGTAACGCACACTCCTCAAGTTATGCGTAAATAGGTCGAGACACTGACTCGGCTTGCTCACTTATAGGGATATTGCGTGCTTAACACTCTTCTACGGGCTACGGCCCTGCTTGCCGCGCTGTCGATGACCGGCTGCGTGTCCTACACCGTCACCGGCCCTATCGCCACCCCGCTCCACCCGGTATCTGCCAGCAGCCCGCGCAGCGCGCAAGTCGCCGACGTGACGGTGAGCGCCACCGACGTCAACGAGGCTAACAAGGCGGCCATCAGCAGTTCCCTGACGGCGCAGATCAGCCAGTACGTGCGCAGCGCCGGTTACTTCAAGCAAGTCACCGAGTACCCGGTGCGCCTGGGCGAGCAGGACGTCACGCTTAAATTCAACATGACCTCCCTCAAGGGCCATCGCGCGCCGCACCCGGCGTACGTGCCCGGCGCGCTGCTGACGCTGACCATTTGGATCTGGGTCAACGGCCCGATCTATGTGGACAGCTTCGACGTGGCCGGCGACCTGGTGATCGTCGACCGCAACGGCAAGGAACTGGCCAAGGCCAAAGACTCGATCACCTTCGAACACAACGTTGGCCTGTACAGCGGCCAATATTGGGCGCCTTCGATGGGCGGCCAACAACTGACCAAACTGGTCGGGCAACTGCTCGACACCGCTACCGCCAACCTGGCCAAACCGTAATCTCAAGGAGCAACGCGTGAAAGGATTGATCAAACACAGCCTGGTACTGACAGCGGTCTTGCTGACCGGTTGCGTGTCTTACTCGCAGCACGAACTGCCTGCCGTTCAGCCCTGGCCGCCGACCGCCAATGCGCCCGCGCAAAAGCCCACCGCGTACGTGCACACCACGGCGCAGAACCACGTCAACGGTGGCCCGGGCAACGCGGCGGTCGGCGCGCCGGTAGTGCTGTGGGAAAAGGCCGTGGCCGATTCCTATCGCGCCTCCAACCGTTTTTCGCGGGTGAGCACCGATAAGGTCGACTCGGATATCTACGTGGATGCCACGTTGCATAACAACGAAGAGTACAGCCCGGTATCGGCGTTTATCACCGGCTTCACATTTTTCATCATTCCGAGCACGGCGAAGAACATCTTCACCCTGGAGACGGTGTTCAAGGACAAGGACGGCAAGGAACTGGGCCGCGTCAAGAAGAGCGAATCGGTGCGCACCTGGATGCACCTGGTGCTGATTGTGGGCATCCCGTTCCAGGCCGATACGCGGGAAGTGGTGGAGGCGCTGACGCGCAGTACGCTGGATGAGGCGGTGCAGCGCAAGTTGCTCTGAACCACCCAAGGGAACCAGCCAACAGGTCTTCCTGTAGTGAGCGGGCTTGCCCCGCTCACTACAGAAGTGCTGCGTTTAGAAGGCGTAGCGCGCTTTGAGCATCACGCCATCGGCATCAAAACCACTGCGCGCCTGGCGCGTGTAGCTGGCGCCCACGCTGAAGTCCGACACGTTGTAGTTCACGCCCACGCTGGCCTCGTAGCTGTCACGCGCCACCGATGCACCGGTCACGGTAAACGCCGAACCACCGGCCACGAAGCTGGAGGTTTGCGCCACGCGGTCACCCATCAGGTCGTGATAGGCCATCAAGGTCGCTTCCGGCTGCAAGCTGCCGGCGCCCATCGGCAGGTTGCCGGCCAGGCGTACGCCCGCACCCACTTCGCCCACTTCATAACGTTGCGAACGCGTACTCAGCGCCGCTGACGAACCTTTCTCGTCGTAGCCATCCATGCGCACGTTGGAATAACGCGCCGCCACACGCGGCTCGATCACCACCGCTTGCGACGGCTTGAAGCTGTAACCACCGATCACGCTGGCCGACAGCACATTGCTGTCATAACTGCCCTTGGCCGTGGTGCCGGCGATGTGGCGCTTGCTGTCGTTTTCGTTGTGGCCATAGCTGAGGCTGCCGTCGGCGAACCAGTTTTGCAGGGCCCAGTTGCCGTACAACGACAGCGCGTGCCCTTCGACGTCGGTTTTGTTGCCCAAGTCGGAGTGGATATTGGAATTGAGGTAGCTGTAGGCCACGCCCAAAATCGTGGTGTCGTTCAGACGCCCATCCACACCTACCGCCATGCCGCTGCTGTTGGCCGAATAACCGTTATCACCGCCGCGACCGTCCTGGTCCATGTTGCTGCTTAGGCCCTGCACCCACACACCGCCGACCTGGTGGCTTTCGCGTTGGTCGGTGAGGCGATTGAAGATCGCGCCGTTGACCACGGTTTGCCCCGACAACGCCACGTCGAGAGCACCACGGTTGACGTCCGGCTTGAGCTGGTCACCGATTTTCGCCAGTTGCTGCGCGGTGCCGGCGTTGGCCAGCGCCTGGAAGACTTGGTCGTCTGCGCTGAGCTTGCTGAGTACACCGTTCTTGAAGGTATTGACCGCCGTGACCGACGCCGCGCTGGCGCCCACAGCCGCCAGGTCTTGCTGAACTTGCTGGTTGCTTTTGACCGCCACCACGGCCTTGACCGTTTGCGCGTCGGACGAATAGCTGAGCACGTCCAGCAACGATGAAGCACTGGCCACGGACAGGCCGTTGTCTTGCACGCTGGTGGCTTGCAGCAGGGTGTATTGGGTGCCGTCGTGGGTGCTGGCGAAATCGCCAGGGTTGGCGCTTACGGTCAGCGTCGACGCCTGGGCAAAGTTGGCGGTGCCGTTGACGGTCAGGTACGGCGTGGTGGGCACAACACTGTCGGCCAGGTGCATATCGATACCGGCACCACTGGCAACGTTGAGGTTGCCGGTGATGGCGGTGCCGGGGGCCGACAGGTTCAGCGAGCCCGAATTGACCGACACCGGCGCAATGATGCGGCTGCCGCTGAAAGCGGCCTGGCCGTCAATATTCACCGCGTTCAGGTTCAGCACATCACCGATGATCGTGCCGCCGGTCCAGTTCAACGTGGCCAGGTTGCCGGCGTCGATGGCGATACCGGAATTGCTGCGAATCTCACCGGCTTGCTGGTTGATCTCAAACGTCGAGACCTGGTCGGCCGTGTCAACGCTGATGGCGGTGCCATCGGCGCGGATAATGCCGCGGTTGACGATACCGCGCGCGCCCGTCGCGCTGTTCTGGGCGAACGTGGCACCGGAGAATTCAAAGGCGCCGGCGTTGGTGCCCATGCCTTCGATGGTGCCGGTGTTGAGGATGTAATCCAGAGTACCTTCAAGCACCAGCACGCCACGGGCGCCATCGCCATTGGCCGACAGCAGGCCGCTGTTTTCGATACGCAGTGGGGCGGTGGGAGTTTCCACCTCGATCCCCCAAGCGCCCTCGCCGGTGGCCCTGATGGTGCCGGAGTTGAGGAGCTTGCCGCCGATGGTCACCGGGTCGGCGTTGTTACGGTCCAGCACGATACCGATCGCGCCTTCGCCCGCCATGTCGATCAGGCCGGTGTTGGATACATCGCCGCCAATGGTGGTGCCGTGCAGGTAGATGCCCTCGCCTCCGCCGATAAAGCCAGGCGACGGTGCAGGCGCCGAAGGTGGCGTAGAACTGATCGTGCCGGAGTTGATCACGCTGCCGCCAATGGTGGTCGCGCCGATCTCGAGGCCTTCGTCGCCACCGTTGTTCATCCGGATGTTGCCGGCCTGCAACACATCACCGGTCACAGAGCCCGGGCTGAGGTTGAGCGGACCGGTCCAGAACATCGGGTCCAGCGCAAAGCCGCGCACGGTATTGCCGTCGGCATTGAGCGTAATATCGGCGCGATTGATCAATGACCCCTGGATATGGGTACCCGCGACCCCCAGCCCGGCGGGAGGCATGTTGGTCGAGTTGATCACCTGGGTGGTCTGCCCGGTCAGGATCAGCGACTCGTTGTAGGTCTCGCTGACAAACTGGGTTTTGCCTGCCCCGAGGTCAACTTCTACCGCCAGCACTTGCGTGCTGATTGCGCCGACCACGATTGCCAACAGGCTTTTCTGGAACTGCTTGTGCTTCATTTCTAACTCCATGAACTACAGGTCAAAGCCGCCAACAGGCCCGGCGGCAGTAGGTGAATTGAGCGCAGGGACCCATCGATCCGAATACCTATCCTCGATGCGTTTGCGCAACACCCAGGCACGACGATTCGCACCGCGGGGGGCAGTGGCAAAACAACGGGGAATAGGGAATAAACGCTCACATCAATCCTTAATGTTTTTGAAAACGCTGCAATCCATGCAGCCCGACCGCGTGCGGGTGGGCGCGGTAAAGACCTTCAAACGTACGAAAAGGTTCAGGATTGTGTCGGAATTTTGTGCAGTCGATCACAGCGTGGGGCGTGCGAGGGGTGGGGTTTGGTGGGTTACAAACCGGGGACATCGTTTACATTTCTAACCGGTGACCTTGCCCACCACATCCTCAAGCGGGACTTGGCCCATCAAGCGGCTGTCGTGGCTGACATCACGGTTATCGCCCAACAGGTACACATGCCCCGGCGCGACATGGAGCGGCGCCAACTCAAGGGAGTAGTCCTTTTTGCCACGCTCAGCCGGTGCGTGAAACAACCCCAGGTTCTCACCGTTGCGGATCACCTCACTTAACCTTTCAGCTACCCGCTTGACTGCTAATTATTGCTCCGCTCGCCAATCGACATAACCTTTTACCTCAATTAATTGTTTGAGGATGAAGCTTGAGAAGTTATCGGCCAGCACCCTGACCCCATCGATCTCCGAATCAATCGCTACTATCGACCAGTTATTGCCTGCATCAAAAGCATAAAGTACACCATCGGAAGTACCTGCAAAAACATACATCCGGCTATATGCATCCACCTCACATCCGGCGATGGCCGCGTATTTATCTGGACCATCTTCTATATAAAGTGCGCTGTCTAAATCGCCAAACCCAAAGGTTCCTAGAAACGCCAGATAGTCAGCAGGGGCGCTGTCGCGGTCCGCTGCATCGACCCCACTCAATACGGCTTCACGATCAGTCAAGCAACTCCCGTAATCACCCTCATAAAGTTCAGCGGAGGTGATATGGTTAATAAGCTCGCGAATTTTAAGTGCGTTTTCCATTATCATTTTCCGAATATTTTATTTGCAGGACCTTGGGCCTTCACAGAACCGGCGCCCACTGAGAAAGCAAGATCGGCACAGCGATAGACTTTCGCAGATTAGCCTCGGCAAAGTCGCCTTTTCAGTGTATGTACGTTACTTAAACTTCCTTACCAAAGCCCAATACAAACCCTAATAAATAAATAACAAAACACACGAACGCCAGTGCAGCCCTCCCTACTGGATTTGCGTCTTTACCTAAACCACCTGGACCAATAGAGACCCAGCCACCTCTCAGGTAGGCAAATACAGCTTGCCCAAACCATAACTGAAGCATCAGCGCGCTAAAAAATGGCCTTGCATCGCCCCAAAATCGAAAAAAGCAATTGAGTAATGCGGCAATCAGCAGCAATACCCCCAATAAATACCTGTATTTGTAGAAAGTCGACTTCATGCTAATTCCCCTTGAAAACTTCAATAGCTCTTTCCGCCAATTCGTCCCAGACCTTAGCAATACCCAGTGCATTGGACACTCTCAATGCAGATGCTGGATTACCTGCCAGTGTTGCATCAGTAGCAATTGAACAATTAACGCAATTATGAGTTCGCCCAGCGTCTGGATAATCGGGATTGACGTTCCTTATTGAACCGGCAGGTTCGTCCGCCCCTTAGCACCCGATTCATAGGGTCCGTCTTTATAAAACCCATCATCACCAAAGTAGTCTACCGCGGGACATAATGTGGGTTGAATCGTCAAAAGCGACAGCGCGCAGTCGTCCTCCTTTATCTCACCATGCCCCCGCTCCTGCATAAAAGCAAAGTATTCATCGGGAGCCGCTGGCCACTGCTGTCGCATCCCACTCACGTCACCCTGTTTCATACTCAACCTTGTGTACCTGTCACAGACTTCGGAGTAGTTAAGCGTCACCGCATTAACATCATCTACGACACAATTCCATTTCCTGCCAAATTCGTACGCCAACCATAAATACATCTCTATCGAGCCTTTTGAATGACCCAACTGCATTTCGATCATTGTCTTAGGAGGGGCACCCAAAAAATTTTCCCAATCGAGAATATCTTGCGAATCATAAAAATTCATGAATTTTTCGGAATTGAGTAATGAAATATACAAAGTGGCCTCGTCCCAATTCAATATTCCACGATTACGTTTTCCGATACTAACGACTCCGCCTATAGAGTGGATAAAATCAGCAAACGCATCTTCATCAATTGCCACATCCGATATAATTGAAGCTGAGTCGCTCACGATTACAACCCTCCTTTTTTGGCACTACTTTCACAAGTGGAATTAAAGGGGACAGATTTATTAATCGACTACCGACTAGCGTCACGTTTAAATAAATCCGCCCCCTTTCATGCACCCTTTTATACAAAAACTCAGCCACCTTTATTAAATTAAAAGTCAACGAATATTAAAAAACCACAGAACAAAACCTAGAACAAAGCCAACCCCAGCCATTTTTAAATAAAGCGGCGTATTTTCTTTTATAAGCACAATAAAGTCCTCGCCACCACTCAACCAATACCCGGCAATCTGAAAGAACACACACATAAACAACAGACCGAACGCACAGGCACAAGGAAGATAAATAGCAACCCACCAAGGTTCATTCTTTTTCATTGTTGTCTCTTTTCTTCAAATAGAAATCAGCTCCACTATTGAAAAATCCTGACGATACAGAGTCGCCCAGATTACCAAATATGGAGGGAACGGAACTTTGCGATGCCGGCCTGCTGATAGTCCATATTCCAGTCGGCATCCACTCATACTGCTTCGACACCGGGTTAAGCAGCTTATCAAGAGGCGCCTTGATCGTATTACCAACGGCAAACCCCACAGAAGCGCCCGCCTTACTTAACAAAGCTCCCATAAATGGGTCTTCCCCTTTCATTTCCGCTTGATAATAACCACCCGTTGCATTCCAAGTAACCGTCGGATTGTAACCTTTGCCAGCTGTGATCGCGCCGACTACCCCAGAGCCAATCACGTCCGACAGTGTCACTTTTCCTGTCGTTCCGTATTGGATAGCTGCACCAATACCTGCGGAAGCGCCCACCGCTATCAATTGCTCTTTACCTTTGGTCAAAGCGTTAGTAAGGATTGAACTTCCGCCCATCACCATTACCGGCCAAGAGAGCGGATCGATGACAACTGACATGACTCGGTCTGTGTCAGTAATATTTTCCTTCAAAAATTTAAGGTCCGAGCCATTGAGGTAATTTACCAGTGCGACAGCCTCGGGATTTTTCAATTTTTCACTCAGGCGGAACTGTGACGGGTCGGCATCTCTCGCAGCATTGGTGCTTGCCTGAATTTCCTCTTCCCGTAGGACACACGTTAAACCACCGCCAATGCAACGACCCATCATTTTTTTACTGTTTTCATTACTGATTTCAATATATTTTTTTAATACTAGACCGCAGTCGCCTTTAACGTTTTTGCAGGCCGATAGTTCTCTATCAAGTGCGCGGGCTTCTGTCTCACTCAGCCAGTTATTCTCCACCGCATTACGTCCTGCCTGAGCGCCAGCGGAGGCACCGAGCATATCACCGCCAGTGAGCCCTCCGCCCACCCCCGCAGCCAAGGTCGACAAGGCGGAAACCGTTTCCTTTTGCGCTTGCGTCAGGTCACTTGTTGCGGTGCCCGGATAAAGTTGACGGGCAATCAACTCACCCATCGCAGCGCCGGTGCCCCCTGCCAGCGCCGAATTTCCTTGCGCTTGCGCCACCATCGCGCCAAGCACTGCGTGAGCCATCAGGTTGGCGTAAGGGTCGCCTTCAGTTTTTTTCTTGATCTCCTGTGCCAGGTACGGCGCCGCGGCACCTGCCAACGCACCGCCAACATTGCCACCCATGACCGCTTGAACAATGGCGGTGACGGCTTGGCTGGCCCTCTGGAAGCTGCTCCCTAAGCCATAGTCCTTCTGAGCACGCTGGCTGACTTGTTCGGCAGTCGGGTTAGCGATGCCGTCTTCAATTAGCTTCTGCCGCGTGGCTTTGCCAGCCTCAGTGGTGGGGTCTTCGGCGTCCCTGATCTTCGCGGCAGCAATCGCGTCGCCAATGCCCTTGGTCAGCTCCATCGAGCTTTTGATCAGGTCCATGCGCTCTTGCATGGCCTTTTCGTCAGGCTTGTCGAGGCGCTGGTTGGCGTTGGCCGTGTCGCGGTTCAAGCCGACGAGGTCGTTGGCGCCTTCGGGGTTGCGCACTACGATCGTGCCTTCACTCACCGCGCTACGCGTATAACTGTGGTCCGAATCGTTCAGCGACATTCCATACAAGGCACCCGGCGTGAGGGTGCTCGCGCCGCTGCTGTAGGAACCAGAGACGCTCATGCCCGCCGACTTGCTCTCGATCTCGCTCTTGTTCTTGATGTCACTGACCAGCAGCCGATCGGTGAGCAGCAGGTTTTTGTCGGCCGTGGCTTCACTGGCAATCACCGCACCTTGCAGGGTGGTGTTTTTGGCCACATCGATGGTGTAGCCACCCTTGCCGGCAAAGAAGCCGCTCTGGTCGGTGACGGCCTGGTAGTCGCTGTTCATCTTCGACGCCGCCAGGTTCGCCGACGCGGTGACTGGGGAGCCATAACAGATCGGCGGAATACAGATGCTCGCACCGAAGCCTGCGCTGTTCTGCTTGCTCTTGGACGTTTCGGTGTCCTGGCGCGACAGAATGTTGAGGTTGCCGCCGATGTCGGCATCGATACGGTCAGCGCGTACCTGCGCGCCGATCAGGCTGGTGTCCTGGCCGCTGCGCAGCACCAGCGAGCCGGTGTCCAGCGTGGTGTTGACCTGGGTGACGGAGCCGCCCGACCCTAAGTTCTTGGCGGTTTGCGCGCCCAGGTCGATGGTGAAACCGTTTTGCTCGCCGATGTTGAAGCTGGCGCCGATGGCGGTTCTGTTGCGCGAGCCGTCGTTTTTGCGGTCAGTGGTGTTCTGTGCGCTTTGCATCAGGATGTTGTTTTTCGCGGACAACAACGTACTGTCGGCTTTCAACGTACTGCCGGTAATCGTCAAGTCACCCACAGTGCCCGGCGCATCGCCTGTAGCAATAATCGACAGTTTGCCCCCGGCGTTGAGGTTGCTCTGGTGAGCGGTCTGCGCCGTGTATTCGCTGCTGCTTTTGGTGCGGGTGTTGGCCAGCTCGGTACCGATCTTGATCAGTGAGCCGTTGCCGGCAGAGCCACCGGTCTTGTCTTTGAAGCCGGTGCTTTGCTTGGCGAGGTCGCCCGCCTGGTTATTCAAGTTGTACATCGACAGCGCCGCCTGGGCGATCTTCACGGCCTTGAGGCGCGGGTCGTCGGAGCTGCGTGCCGCCTCGGCTGCGTCGCGGATGCTGTTGGCGGTGTCGACCACGGTGCCCGCAATCACCCGCCCAACCGCCAAGCTTTTTGAGCTGTCCTTACTGGTCTGACTGGCCGTCTCCATCCCCGAGGTGACGGTGACATTGGCCCCACTCAACTCCATGTTCTTGGTGCTCACCAGATCACTGGCCACCACCTTCAACTCACGCCCTGCCGTCAACGACACATTGCCCGCACTCGATCCAATGGTGCTGCCGGTCAAGGTCATTGCTGCCCAGGGCGGTGGTGCGTTTTTCGTCGACTTTGTCCTGGACTTTGCTCGACTTCAGGCCGCCCCAGCTGCTTTTGCTTTCCTTGCGTTCGTGGCGAGCGCTGTCGGCGTTGCTGACGGCGAGGATGTTCACGTCTTGGCCGGCCACCAGTTGCGTGGCGCCTTTTTCAGCAGTGACGGCACTGCCGGCCAGCAGCAGGTCTGCACCGGCGACGACGGTGCTGTTCGTCCCCGCGCTGACCAGGCTGCCGACGTTGTTCACGACGTCGGTTTCATCCAGGCGGAATTTTTTGCCCTGGGAGGTTTTCTTGGTCTTGCTGTAGAAGCTGTAGTCCTGGTCTTGCGCGGCTTTGAGCTCGAGGTTTTTGCCGGAGACCAGGTACGCCTCGTTGCCGGCGTTGACCTGGCTGGCGACCAGTTGCAGGTTCTGCCCGGCGCTCAGGGTGGCGTCGCCGCCGGCCTTGATCACGCTGGACACTTGCTGCACGTGGTCTTCGATGCTCTTGACCTTTTTCGTGTTGCCCGTGGAGTGTTGCTCGTTGGCTGCCGCGATGGCGTTGAGGTTGGCGCCGGCTCGAAGGGCGACGTTGGCCTTTTGATGCCTTGCGTGTTTTTACGCTGAGGACTTATAGTCCGCCGGTCGTCCAAAAGGGCGATCGGATTTGGCGATCCGTTGACCGTATGCGAAAGCTTTCTGCTTGCTTGCAGGGGTTTCCGTACCCGCATCGCTGCTTTATGGCAGCTGTGCGCGGGAGACCTTCGGGTCTGCCGGAACTCGGTCCCGGTTCGCCAACCTGCGTACAGCTGTCACCCATTCGTTTGGCGACGATAGGTGACAGCTTTCATTACATCGACCGAGGTTTTACCTATGAATAGATACATGCCGCTTACGGGCCATGACTCAACCATCCCCGCGCTGGTGATCGATACACAAGCGCCCCTAGATGTTCTCTATGATGCCGCCGCGTATCGCATTCGTGCGGTAACTCAATTTTTGGAGAACCTCGCATTTCGGGAAGAGATCAGCAGTGATGCGATTGTGCTTCACGACTTTGCGCTGTTGCTGGCTATTCCGCTGCGGGATGGGTGTGATTTGTTGGATGTAATTGGGCGGAAGTTGAATTCACAAATTTCATAAATAAAAATGGGCGGTTATTTTCATAACCGCCTTATTTAAAAAATTTCAAATAGATAAAAATAAAACTAATTTTTAAAGATCGTAATATTGCAAGCTCAATTCCATAGACACTCAAACAAACGTTATCTGACCTCGATTACCCGCTCTACCACCCACCACGCCCGGATATAAAAGATTTCACATAATCCCACCGTGCAACTATCCAGCACACAGCAAATAATGCTGACAAGGGAAATCCAATCCAGATGAACACCCAGTTCGAATCTGTGCGAAGCAGTATACCAACCACTATGGCGACCATCATGCCGAAAAACGTACTCACCCCACACACCACCGCCGACAATGAAACTATCAGCAGCAGGGTATTTATAAGTTTACTTACTCGCATCGACCGCCTCATTGTTAAGGCTATTGCCTTTTGCGCCCACGGACAGAAAATATAGCAACATTGCACCACCATACGGCGCCTTTTTACCAAGAATAAATTGGTTATTAAAAAACTTTCTGACCGTCACATCAAATATTGATTTTTTCTTATTTAAACCATCAGCCAACCCCATCTTCAGAGGTACTTTTACAAACCCCGAACCAATTGACAACGCGAAAGCACGAGGGGCGGCAAGGGCTGAGGTACGCAAGAATGGGCATCCGAAGAAGGTTAAGTAAGTGCCATCAAATCTGTTTCCCTTTATTTTCTACTCTTTCTCTTGCACTTGGTATTACCTGAGTACTGTTTCACTCGCTCGATGGCATGTCAGGGTTAGCCTAACCTAGCATAAAACATCTACCAACCTCTGCGGCCCGTTACGAACTCCTTTACATACGTCCATCGGCTGACTGTCCAGTAAACAGCCAAGACAATTGAAAGTGGCGCGCCGATCCAGAGATAAACCCAATCATCGGTTGTTTTTAGAAGGACGCCGATGAAACCGGAAACCAGAACAGCTATAAAAAAACTAATGCCATAAACAACGCCCAATAAGCCCACCGCTAAAATGAACATTCGAATAGGGTTAATTCTTATCACGAGAGGCCTCCTCATAGAAAGTGTAGCCCTTCTCACCCACAGATTTTAGGTACACCGCTGCAGCGCTCCCATAGCGAATAGGCTTCCCAGTCCAGAAGTAGAACTGGTTGTTATCAAATTTTCGCACCGTTACACCGAACATTGATTTTGACCTATTCAAGCCGTCTGCAAGACCTAATTTCAAAGGTACCTTCACAAAACCGGCGCCCACTGAGAAAGCAAGATCGGCACCGCTATAGACCGTAGGTCCGTAACCACCAGGGATAAGATCAAAGGCGGCTCTCACGGGGTTGCTGTTGTCATTCAAGCCGGTGTAATGGTTCCACACGCCAGATCCGCCTTCCCACATGTTCCCCGCGCCAAACGTCATCATAGGCGCCCCAAATACACAGCCTGCGGCCGTGGCACACAATACCCCGCCAGAACCTACACTAATGCCCCCGCTTACCAAGGAGGTTGCGCTACCAGCCAGAGGAATAACATCGCGCGTGCCCCAGTCCTTCACGCTGTCAGTAAACGAATAATTGAATAAGCCCTTGTCTTTCTGAGCATCCGCCCACGCAAGTTCATTGCTCAAACCGACCATATCAGCTTCAGTCAGAACCGCATCGTGATACTCCTGGGTACCTCGATCCAACTGAGCCCAGCACTGAATAACGTAGCACAACGCTTTTCGCAGATTAGCCTCGGTAAAGTCGCCTTTCTGCGCCTCAGCCTTGATCGCCGCCACCTCTGCCTCATGAGCCGCTCGATTATAGACGTCCACCGACATCGCATTACCACCCGCAACGACTGCGCTGGCGGTGCCATTTCCGGAGCCAACCGCAGCGCCGACACCTACAGCGATCAATGCGGCCATCGTATCTTGGTCCACTCCCTTGATGTCATTTTTACCCAACGCATCAGCAATGATCGGCATCAGAGCAGCAGACGTTCCCGCCCCCAACGCGCCGCTCTGCACATTGCCGCTGGACACCCCAATAGCCGCCCCCGCCAACGCGTGCAACATCACACGCGCCGCACCGCCTTCAGCCCAAGCCGCCCGAGTGGCCGCATCCGACTTCGGATCAGTCGCACGTGACTGGGCATAATCGCCAATTTTGTTGAAGATATCGCTGGAGGCCGTGTTAGCGACAATGCCAACCGTCGTTCCAACAGGCGCACCACCCAGCCCTGCGGCGATCAGCCCGGACGCGATATCGGCCATTAACCGTTTGTCGCCACCGACCTGCCAGCGCTGGGCTTCCATGTAAGCGGCATTCGCTGCGAGCACCGTTTCAGCGGCGTCCGGCGAACCGGTCTCGGTTTGGGTTTTGGCTTTATCGGCCAGTGCTTTCGCCTCATCGGCCTTCGCCTTGCCTACCGCACTGATCACCCCACTGGCCAACTGCGCCGAGCTTTGGATCAGGTCAATACGCTCTTGCATGGCCTTTTCATCAGGTCGGTCGAGTTTCTGATTGGCATTGGCGGTATCGCGATTTAGCCCCACCAGGTCATTGGCACCTTCGGCATTGCGAACCACAATCGTGCCTTCGCTGACCGCGCTACGGGTGTAGCTATGGTCTTTCTCCTTGAGCGCTATCGGGATGCTGCCGCCCATCGACGCACCGCTGGTACTGCTGGAAGACACCGAAATACCAGCAGACTGACTTTTGATCTCGCTGACATTCTTGATATCGCTGACGATCAGCCGATCCGTGCTGAGCCGGTTCTTATCAGCTGACGCCTCACTGGCAATCACCGCGCCTTGCAGGGTGGTGGTCTTGCCGACATTGATGTCGTAGCCGCCCGTGCCCGCATACAAACCGCTCTGGTCGGTCACGCCCTTGTAGTCGCTGTTCATATTCGCGGCGGCAAGGTTCGCCGAGCCCGCTACGGTAGAGCCGTAGCAGAACGGCGGGACGCAGATACTCGCGCCGAAGCCTGCGCTGCTCTGTTTGCTGCGCGACGACTCGGTGTCCTGGAGGGAGATGATATTGAGGTTTCCGCCAATATCTGCCTTGATACGGTCCGCACGAACCTGGGCGCCTTTGAGGGTGGTATCGCCACCGCTTTGTAACAACAGGCTGCCTGTATCGAGGGTGCTATTGACCTGAGTGACGGAGTTACCGTTGCCATTGTTCTTGGCACCCTGCGCTCCGAGGTCGAGGGTGAAGCCGTTTTGCTCGCCAATATTGAAGCTGGCGCCAATGGCGGTTTTATTTTTCGACCCTTCGTTTTTGCGGTCGGTGGTGTTCTGTGCGCTTTGCATCAACACATCGTTTTTGGCTAACAACAACGTGTTGGCGGCTTTCAAGCTGCTGCCGGTGATCTGGATATCACCCTGAGTACCCGCCGCTGCGCCCGTGGCAACGATCGACAAGTCTTGCCCTGCGTTGAGCGTGCTCTGCTTGGCGGTGACACTGTTGAATTCGCTGCTGTTCTTGCTGCGGTTATTGGCCAGTTCAGTACCGATCTTGATCAGCGAACCGTTGCCGGGCGTGCCGCCGGTTTTGTTTTTGAAGCCGGAGCTTTGCGCATTGGCGTCCGAAGCCTGGCCATTCAGGTTGTAGGCGGCGAGGGCTGCCTGGGCGATTTTGACTGCCTTGAGTCGTGGGTCATCAGCGCTACGGGCCGCTTTGACGGCGTCGCGCATGCTGGTGGCGGTGTCCACTACCGAGCCCGCGATCACCCGCCCAACCGCCAAGCTCTTGGAACTGTCCTTACTGGTCTGACTGGCCGTCTCCATCCCCGAAGTAACGGTGACATTCGCCCCGCTCAACTCCATGTTCTTGGTGCTCACCAGATCACTGGCCACCACCTTCAACTCACGCCCCGCCGTCAGCGACACATTGCCCGCACTCGAGCCAATGGTGCTGCCGGTCAAGGTCATTTCATTGGCCGTGCCGTTGTGCTTCGAGCTGTTGATGTAGAGCTTTTGGTTGCCGGTCATGTCGTCCAGACCGAGCTTGTTGCCGGTCAGCACGCCGGTGAGGTCGCGATTTTTTTCCTTGTGCATGTCGGTGCGGGCGAAGGTGTTTTGCGCCGCGTCGATGGTCAGGTCGCGGCCGGCCTGTACGGCGAGGTCGCCGGTGCTGACCAGGTTGGAACCGGTGACCGTGGCGTCGCGTTTGGCGGCGACGGTGACCGTTTCGCCGGAGACCATGCTGCCCAGGGCGGTGGTGCGTTTTTCGTCGACTTTGTCCTGGACCTTGCTCGACTTGAGGCCGCCCCAGCTGCTTTTGCTTTCCTTGCGTTCGTGGCGAGCGCTGTCGGCGTTGCTGACGGCGAGGATGTTCACGTCTTGGCCGGCCACCAGTTGCGTGGCGCCTTTTTCAGCAGTGACGGCACTGCCAGCCAGCAGCAGGTCTGCACCGGCGACGACGGTGCTGTTCGTCCCCGCACTGACCAGGCTGCCAACGTTGTTCACGACGTCAGTTTCATCCAGGCGGAATTTTTTGCCCTGGGAGGTTTTCTTGGTCTTGCTGTAGAAGCTGTAGTCCTGATTTTCGGCGGCTTTGAGCTCGAGGTTTTTGCCGGATACCAGGTAGGCCTCGTTGCCGGCATTGACCTGGCTGGCGACCAGTTGCAGGTTCTGCCCGGCGCTCAGGGTGGCGTCGCCGCCGGCCTTGATCACGCTGGACACTTGCTGCACGTGGTCTTCGATGCTCTTGACCTTTTTCGTGTTGCCCGTGGAGTGTTGCTCGTTGGCTGCCGCGATGGCGTTGAGGTGGCGGGTGGCAATCAGGTTGACGTCGCGTTTGGCTTCGACCTGACTGGCCACGGCGCTGATATCGCGCCCGGCAATTACGTGCAAGTCGCGGCCGGCCTCGACCACGGAGCCCTGCTGGGCGATGGTGGTGAAGCTGGAGCGGTTGCCGATGGCGCCGCTGTCGAGGCTTTTTGAAGCGGTGATGTTGACGTCGCCCACGGCCCTGACCGTGGTGTCGGCGCCACTCTTGAGCACGCCACCGATGTTGTTGACGTTGCCACCGGCTCGCACGGCCAAATCGCCGGCCGATTCAATGCGCGCGGCGCTGTCGACGAAGTCGCTGCGTTCGGTGCGGTAGCTGCTGGCGCTTTCGTGGGTGGTGACGCTGCGTTCGTTGAGCAGGTCGGTGCCGGCGGCGAGGTTGACGTTGCCCGCGCTGATCACGCCGCCTGCGCGGTTGCTCAGGTTGCCACCGCTGAGCAGGTCGAGGCGACCACCGGCTTGCATCAAGCCGCTGTTGGTGAGGTTGCCGCCGACGTTCGCCAGCAGGTTGCCGGTGGCGCGCAAGGTGCCGGCGTTATTGAGGTTGCTGCCGGTGATCAGGTTGATGTCCGTGCCGGAAATCAACGCACCGTTGGGTGCCAGGCGGTTGTTTGCCTGGGCCAGGTACAGCACCGGCACCAGCACTTGTTGCCCGGCGACGGTGGCGTTTTCCAGCCACACGATGTCGTGGGTCAGGGCGGCGACTTGTTCGGCGGTGAGGCTCACGCCCACGGACAAATTCAGGGCGCTTTTGCTGCCGATGGCGTTGTCCATCAGGTGCTTGAACAGGTCGGCGTCGCTGGTCTGGCCATCGATAAACCGCTGGCCGGTACGCGCGAGTACGGCTTGCTGGATCAGGCGTTGTTCGTAGAAGCCGTCACCCAGGCGACGTTGCGCGGTGTCGGGGTCGTAGCCGAGCTTGGTGAGCATGTAGTCCGAGCTCATGAACTGACGCATATCAGTGAGCAGCGGGTTGGTTTCAATCAGGTATTTGTGCGGGTTGGCCGCAAACTGGCTGGTGGGCAGCCCGGTCGCACCGTCTTTATCGTTGAGGTGGAACAGACCGTTCTCGCCGGTGGGCAGGTCGAAGCCGGGCAGGCTCAGTGGGTTGACCTGTTGCTGGGCAACGTCCGGCGGCAATTGTGGGTTGAGCTTGACCTGGGTCGAGTAGCCCGGCGCCTTGGTGTTGGCGCCGCTGCCAACGTAGGTGTAGCCACCTTGCACGACGTTGTTGTCGATGCCGGCCTGAGCCTTCACGTCAACGGAGCCGCCCGCCTGGATCACGGCGGCGTAGCTCTGGTCCGGCGCCATCAGCTGGGTGGTTTTGCGCAGAGCGGTTTTTTCGCTCTCCATTTTGCCGATGAACGAGGCCATGGCGGCTTCAACGCCGTCCATGTTGTTACCCGCCGAATAACGCTGGGTAAAGGCGGCCGCCTCGCGGTACCAGCCTCCCGGCCTGCGCTCGCGCTCGGAGGTAAAGATGCGGTCGTATTGGGTGTCGTGGGTCACCAGGCCGACGTTGCTCAGTTGGTCGACGCGCACGGTCATGGCGCCGCCGGCAGCGATGCTACTGCTGCTGTTGAGCAACGTGCCGCCGGTGAGCAGCATATCGGCGCCCGAGGTAATACCGGAGCCGGCCGTGGCGTCGGTGACGACAAAACGATCGCGTTGGGTGATCTGGAACGGGCGGTTCTGCTTGCCGCCTTCACAGTCGCCGCCCGTCACGCCGTCGATACACGCGGTGGGCGTAATGGACGCGCTGTAGATGCCGGACGCGGTGGTGAGCACGGTGCGGATGTTTTCGAGCGTGCTGGCCGCCAGGATCAGGTTGCGCTCGCTCTCGATCGTTCCCGAGCTGTTGATGATGCTGCTGGCCAGGCCGCCCTGGCCGTCGCGGTCGACACGCAGGTTGCCCATGGCGTAGATCGCGGCGCCGAGGTTTTTCAGGCGGTCGACCTTCAGGTTCATGTCGCCGCCGCTGAAGATCAACCCGTGGTTATTGAGCAGGTTGCCCACCGCCAGGTCGAGGCTGCCTTGGCTGGCGACGGCGCCGCCCACGGTCCAGTCCCGGCCGATGCCGACCAGGCTGCGAGTGCCGAGCAGTTTGCCGGTGGCGGTCTGGTTGAGGGTGTCGACATTGACCGTCAGGCGCCCGGCCTGGATCGCGGTGCTGTTGGTCCAGTTGGATTGTTCAAGGGTCAGGTCGCCGTAGGTCACCAGGCTGCCGCCGACGTCGTCCAGGCTGATGCCGCTGAGGTCGAGCGCACCGGTGCCGGCGTGCAACACCGTGCCACCGGTGTTCTGGAAGGAAGTAGCGGCGAGGCTCAATTGGTCGTTGGCCGTCTCCAGACGGCCGCTGTTTGTGAGCATGCCCCCGATGGCGTAACGGGTTTTGCCGCCGCTGCCCAGGGCGCGCATTTGCCCGCTGTTGTTGAGGCTGGCGGTGGCGACATCGAGCGTCGTGGCGCTTTCGATCAAGCCACGGTTGGTCAGCGCGCCATCGAGTTTGACCTCGATCTGGTTGCCGGCAATCTCGCCACCGTTATCCACATTCAGGCCGGTAAGCCGTACGCGATCACGGGCAAACAGCGCGCCGTCGCCGTTGTTGAAATCAGTGGCGTGAACCTTCGCATCACCGGCTTTGGCGGCGATGCGCCCGCCGTCGTTGTCGAGGGTACCGGCCGTGATGGTTACGCCGGCCTTTTCGCTGTGGATCAGACCGTTGGCGCCGTTTTGCAGCAGGCCGGTGGCGGTGAGTGCCAGGCCACCGCTGGCGGCCAGGGTGCCTTCGTTCCGGTTGTCGATGCTGTTGGCGAACAGGGTCAGCAGACCCTGGCTGGCGAGCTTGCCGCCTTGGTTGTCAACGTGGGCCGCGCGTTGGATCAACAGCGGCCCGGCGCTGGCCAGCTTGCCGTTGCGATTGATCAGGTCGCCGATCAGGTCCAGGGTGATTGCACCGCCACCGGTGAGGCTGCCGGCGCGGTTGTCCAGGGAGTTGCCGTGGAGGGTGAAGGCACCGGTACTGTCGATGATGCCGCCCTGGCTGTTGTCCAGCAGGCCGCTGACGGTGAGGGTTTGCACGCCGTCGCTGAGCAGTCGACCTTTGTTGCGGTTATCGACGCTGTCGGCAGTAACGTTCAGCACCTGTTTGGCGTTCAAGGTGCCGCCCTGGTTGTTCAGGGTCGTGGCGGTGACGTTGAGCTCGCGATTGGCGATCACCGTGCCGGTGTTACTGATGTGCTGGCCATCAAGCTTGACGTTGCCGAGGGGGTTGCGGGTGTTGTCGGCGTTGACCCCGGCCTCGACGATGCCGTTGTTGATCAACTGGCCTTTGCTGGTCAGGGTGATGTTGTCGCGCGCGGCGAGCGTCTTGCGGTTTTTCAGTTCGCCTTTGGTTTGCGCCGTGAGCGTGGTGCCCGCGTAGACGGCGCCGTTGGTTTCCAGGCTGGCCGCCTTGATATCCACCGCGCCGCTGGCCGCGGCCTGGGCCATGCTCAGGTGGCCGTTGGCATCCAGTTGAATATCGCCGCCGCTGGCGGCCAGCGTGCCGTCGAGTTTCACGCCCACGCCGGCTTCGGTGCCCACCAGTTTGATCGCCCCGGCGTACATGCCGCCCAGGGCCGATGAGTCGATGGCCAACTCCGGCTTGGCGCTGCCGTCGTCGGCGCGCGCGGTGGTTTTAAGGCTTTGTGCGTCGACGTCGTTGCGCCCGGCAATCACGGTGAGCTGGCGCGCGTTGATCTGGGCGTTGATCTTGGCCGAACGGGTGATGATTTCGAAACGGTCGACGTTGCTGGCGTTCAAGCCCTGGCCGTCGATGGTCACCGCACCGCCGTCCACCTGGTAGCGGTCGAGGCGCCCGGCCTGGTCGATGATCGGCTTGCCGGTGGTCAGGGTGACGTTGGGAGTGTTGATAAAGCCGCAGCCGTTGCAGCTCACGCCATAAGGGTTGGCCACGATGACCTTGGCCGACTGGCCCGCCACTTCGGTGTAGCCGCGCAACTGGCTGGGGCTGCCGCCGTTGACTTCGTTGAGGATGACATTCGCGGCGCCGCCCTTGAGGTTCGGGTTGCCGACGATGATCCCGCCCAGTTGCGTGCTTTGCACCATGCCCGTGGCGTTGTTGAGGATCACGCCGTTGGGGCCGACGTTGTAGTCCTTGAACTGGTTATGGGACAGCCCGCTGCCGTTGGGCGTGGCGATGTTGACCACCGGCACGCCATTGCCCGCCTGCCCGACGGTAGTGCCGGGCCCGCTGACCACAATGCCTTCGGCCTGGGCCAGCAGCGGCTGCCAGAACAGCGCGTTGGCCAGGACCAGTGCCAGGCCGCGTTGTGTCAGGGTTTTCAGGGCGGTAGAAGGGCGAACGTCCATATTCAAAATCTCAAAGGCTGCGGGCGTTGAATTACAGGTAGAAATCCAGGCGGAAATAGATCGGCGCTTCGCGCTCGGTTACCACGCCAGGCCTTTCCAACGAATGGGCAAACGTCACGCTGGTGCTGACGTGCTTGCCACGGGCGAACAGCTCCAGGGAGTTACTCGACACACGGCCATGCTGGTCTTCGTTGTAGCGATCGTTGCGAATCACGCCCTGGTCGTAGCCGACGCTGGCGCCGTACTCGGCGAAGGCCGGGCGCATCCAGTCGAGGGTCACCGGGCGGGCCCAGCGCACTTCGTTGCGCCAGTAACCGCCACTGTCGCCGTTCAGTTGCTGGTCCTTGAAGCCACGCACCGAGTACGAGCCGCCAAGGCTCATGCGTTGTGGTGCGTACAGCACGTCTTCACTGCGCTGCCCGGTGGCCAGGCTGGAGAAGCTCAACGACTCGCCCCACAGCGTGAACGGCTGCAGGTAACTCAAGGTGGCGGTGTATTTGCGATAGCGCGGGGTGGGCGTGAGGTTGCCGCGAATACGGGTCTGCTCATCCTTTTGCGCATCAAAGGCACCGATGCCGTTTTGCATGCCCACATCAAGGTTGACGAACGCGCTGCCGATACGGCGCCCGTGGCTGACACCCACCTGAAATTCGCTGAGGCGGTTGCTGCTGACGTCCAAGCGTGTGTCGTTGATGTAGTTGTTGGTGCGCAAATGGGTGAGGCCCACATTGACCGACGTTTTGCTCACGTCGTCGCGATGCACCACGCGTTCGGCGCGCAGTTGGTGGTTCTGGCTGTCGCCCCATTGCTTGTATTTGAAGTCGTCGACGCTGCCCGGCGTGCGGTAGTCGCTCTCGCTGTAGGTGTAGCTGAAGTTCCACCAGCCCCACGGCACGTTGTAGTAGAGCATGCTGTTTTTCGAGGTTTTCTGGTGGTCGCTGATGGCGTCGTGGCCGCCGCGCAGTATCAGTTGGTCAGCCAGGCCCAGCGGGCTGTCCCACTCAAGGCCCGCGCCCCATTGCTGTTCGCCGGTGCTTTTCTGGCCGTCGTTGTTGCGCGACAGGCTGGCGCGCCAGGGTTTTTGCGGCTGGTTCCTGACCAGCACTTCACTGCCGCCGATCTGCGCGCCGGGGCTCAGTTCCATTTGCGCCTGTTTGGACGGCAAACGGCTCAGTTGATCCACCAGTTGCTCGACTTCACGCAGGTTGAGCGCCTCACCCACCTTGCCGGGAAACGCCATCGCCAGCTCGCGATCGGTGACCGTGCTGCCTTGGGCGCCCTTTATGCCTTCGAGTTTGCCTTCGACCACCAGCACTTGCAGATGGCCGCTGGACAGGTCCTGTTGCGGCAAGTAGGCACGGCTGGTGACGCGGCCCTTGGCGATGTAGTAATCGGTGATGACCTTGAGCAATTGGTTAAGCTGCGCCACGCCCAGGCATTGGCCCAGATATGGTTTGAGCAGGCGCGCGCGATCGGCGGCGGACAGGCTGTCGGCGCCCTTGAGTTCAATGTCCTGGATGGGGAAGCAGCGGATGTCCGCCGGCAGTGCCGGGGCCTCGGACGTGCTGCCTTTGCCGGGCAGGTCCTGGAGTTCTTCGAGGCGCCGACGTTGCTCTTCGAGCAGGCGGTTCTGGCGGTCGCGGATCAGGTCCTGATCCCCGGGCGTGGGGGCGGCCATGGCACTGTTCAAGCTCACATAAGTGAGCAGCAAAGTGCAGAGGAAATACCGAGTCCGTGGCAATAAAAAAGACATATTCGGTCCGTCGAAAATCAAGGGCCGGGAAACTAACATCGAACTTGCGCCAACCCAAGAAACTGAGCGAGTTGCACATCCGTACCAGTTATCCACGCAACACATTGATTAATAACAACAAATAAATATCAAAAAGTTAGACAGCCTCAAACTGGAAGTATTCTTCCGACAGGCGGCAACTGTTTCGATAGCGATTCGTCGGATAACTTAGAAGCTGCCATTATTTAGCCAGCAAGTTCTTTCCGAGATAGGTTAGTACCGAAAAACCCAGATAAGTTCGCGGGGGTTTTGTGAATTGGATCGCACTTGTCGACATTCATCTTCAAGGTCCAATGGCTATCCACAATGTGGAAGGGGCTTGCTCCCGACAGCGGCGTGTCAGTCGATGCATCGTTGACTGAACCATCGCAATCGGGAGCAAGCCCCCTTCCACATTGGGTTGGATTTACGATTTTTAGCTGGCGTCTTTGTTCTGATCCTTGCCGGGCACCAGGGTCAAGCCGGGCTTTTCCACGTCACGCGAGACATGGGCTTTGACTTCCGACACGCCGCCGTCTTCGTCGTTGTGGATCACCAAAACCCCCGGCCGGCGCAATTGCTCCAGATCACCGTCAGCCAGGCTGAAACTCTCGCTCAGGCGCTGGTCGCTGAGGGCCTTGGCCTCGGCGCGACGCTGGGCGAACTTGCGCCCCTTGCGTTGCTGGTAGCGCGCCCAGGTCACCAGGATCACCGCGTTGAACAGCGCAATCCACAAGTAGATCTGCAAAGTGTTCAGCGCCGCGAAGATCGGCGCTTCAATGCGCGGGCCACCGTGGGTGTCCAGCATCGAGGTGATCCCGCGCGCCAGCAACCAGACCAGCCCGCCCCAGGCCATCAGGGTCAGGATTACGTCGATGATCCACATCACGGTACTTTGGCGAGTTCTGACCAGTTTCATGCTCACGCCTCCTCTTCGACAGGTTTGATACCGCGGTCCGGGCTGACCCAGCGCGCACGCTTCTGGTGCTGGTTGAACAGCACTTTGGGGAAACTCACCAGCGTGGTGAACAAGCTGACCAACCAGAACACCATCGGGTACCACACGGTCCAGAACAGGGTTTTCCACAGGTCTTTCTCGTAGCGCCGGTCGATCAGGATGCTCACCGCAAACTGCACCAGGCACACCATCGCCAGGACCAGGCCGGTAAACGCCGGCGGCACCAGGGAGTCCACGGCAATCGCCTGGGGCAGCACGATGAATTTACCCAGGCCCCAGAAGATCACCGACAACAGGAAAGTGAAGGCCCAACCGGTGGACAAGCAATATTCGAACAACAGCGGCCACAGATAGCGATGGCGCCATTGCCAGATGCCACGGATGTTCTTGAACAGCACTTCGGCACCGCCCTGGGCCCAGCGCAGACGCTGTTTCCACAAGCCGCCGACGGTTTCGGGCATCAGGATCCAGCACAGCGCGCGGGGCTCGTAGAAGATGCTCCAGTGATCGAGCTGGAGTTTCCAACTGACATCGATGTCCTCGGTGATCATGTCGGTGCTCCAGTAGTCGATGCGGTCCAGCGCCTTTTTACGGAACGCCACCACCACACCCGACACCGTGAAGATCCGCCCGAACACGCGCTGGGTACGCTTGATCAAGCCGATGATCGAGGAGAACTCGCCCACCTGCACGCGGCCGATCAAGGTCGAGCGCGTACGGATACGTGGGTTGCCGGTCACGGCGCCCAGGCGTGGGTTATCCAGCATCGGCGCGACCATATAAGCCGCCGCGTTTTTGTCGAGCAGCGCATCGCCGTCGATGCACACCAGATATTCGCTGCGCGAGGCCACGGCGCCCATGCGCAGGGCCACGGCCTTGCCCTGGTTCTGCGCCAGGTGCAACACGCGCAGCCGCGGGTGCTCCAGCGCCAGGGCGTCGAGTACCGCAGCGGTGTTGTCCTTGGAGCCGTCGTTGACCGCGATCACTTCGATGTTGGGGTACAACTGGCCCAGCGCCGCATGGATGGTGTCGGCGGCGTTATCACCCTCGTTGTAGCAAGGGATGATGATCGAGATCAGCGGGTTGCCGGCCAGGGTCGGCGCCGGGGTGTCTTCTTCCCAGGGCCAGTGGCGCTCCCAGTGCAACCAGAAGTACAAACCGCCGGCGATCCACAGCGCCGACATGAACAGCGGGTAGAAAAACACGAAGTCCATCAGGAACTGCCCGGTAACCAGGAAGATCAGGCCCAGGGGCACGCCCAATACCAATGCCAGCACGAATAAAGCCAGGATTCTGTCGAACATGGTCAAGGGTTCCATTGGTTGGAAAGGGCCGGACGCACAGTCTTCAGGTCCGGGGAGTTTTCCAGGAAGTTGTCCGGGTAGTAGCCAAAACTCGTGACACCCTGGCGTTTGAGTACGCCCATCCATTCGGCCATTTGCTCGGCGGACAGGTCGGGGGCTGCCGGGGTACGCCAGTCCTTGGCTTGCAGCTCGAACACCGTTCGCTGCATCGCACCGGGGCGGGCCTTGACCGTGGCCACCAGTTTTTCCAGCCAGGCATTGGAGTTCTTGAGTGTCTCGCCTTCCATCAGCGGCATGGCCATGGGCGCGGTCCAGTCATAGGTCTGGAGGAAATCGTCGAGGTTCTGCGCGAACCAGGCTTCGCTCTGCGGGTTGAGCATCGGCTGGGCGAAGATATTGCGCGCGGTCAGCACCTGCGGCCCGGCAATGGCGCGGACCTTGGCGGTCAGCTCATTGGTGAAGTCGATCAGGTAGCGGCTCTTGAAGCGCGTCCAACGCTGCATTACCGCAGGGTCGGCGCGCAGGGCGTCGATGCTGTCTGGCAGGCCGTTGGCCGCGTAGGCCTTGAGCGCTGCGGGGCTGGCGTCTTCGAAGTCGGAGAATACGGCGTCATCGTGGTACAGCACACCGTCGATCGCACTGTTGCGCGCCAGGTCCTCATAGAGTTCACCAATGATTTTGCGCACCTGCGGGTCGAACGGCGACAGGCGTTTGTATTGGTCCGGGTCGATGCCCACCTTGCCGGTTTCCGGGTCCCAGCGCGTGACGCGGGGCAGTTTGGGGTCAAGGGCGAAGCTCAGCACCGGCATCCACGCATATACCGCCGCATGGGCACGGGTGTGCAATTGCCAGGCGACACGGTTGAACAGGTCGGCGCGCACCGGCAAATGGCGATTGGGGAAATACAGCGAGTGCACCAGGCCGTCACCCTTGGGGTCGGCGAAGGCTTGCAGGAACACGGTACCGGCGCCCATGTCCACCACGCGCTGTACCAACTGGTCGAGGTTGCGCGCTTGTTGGGCCGGGTCAGGGTCGTAGACGTTGTCCAGGTCCACATGCAGCACGCGCAGCGGCGCCGGGGTTTGCACGGCGACAATGCTGTTGGCGAAATGCTCGCCGTCCGGGTCGGAAGCCACCAGGAAGCGCGGGCTGTTCATCAAGTCACTGGAGCTGTCGAGGCCGTCTTCCAGGGTCAGGGCCATTTGGTAGCCCTGCTCGCCGACGATCGCCAGCGAGGTGCCTTTGGCGGCGCCGTAGGGCCATACCCACACCCGGGGTTTTTTGCCGGTCACGGTTTGGATCTTGTTGGAGATCGCCACGACATCGGCACGCAGCCGTGCATCGAACTGCGCCTGGCTTTCGTAGCGCCCGGTGGCCGGGTCAAAGCGCAGAGACGTGGCGGCCGGCTCCAGGTTGCCCTGGGGGTTGGCCAGGATGCCTTTGTGATTGGCATCGGTGTGCGCGGCGATTTCCACCAGGCCCGACTGCGACACTTCACGGATCTGCTGCCAGGTCAGGAACTCGCCACGTGGCCGGGGCGAGCCGGCGAAGTCCACCGGTTGGTTGAGCGGCGTATCGATCCAACTGCCCACCGGCGCCAGCAGGGCCGGCCAGCGGTAGGCGCGCAGAATCGGCATCACGCGGGTGTAGAAGCTTGAATAGCCGTCGTCGAAGCTGAGCATGACGGCCTTGGGCGGCAGCGCGGGGCCGCCATTGCGCGCGGCCAGCACTTGGTCAACGCTGACCGCCTGGTAGCCGTTCTCGCGCAGCCAGGCCAGCTGTTCGATCAAACGTTCGGTGCGCACCGCCACCACAGCCTGGTCGGGGTCGCGGTCCGAGACGTCATGGTAGGCAATGCCCAGAAAATTGTTTTTCGGCCACGCCTGTTCGTTGGCCGGTGTCGGCCGCTCGGCGGGTGGAGTGAAAGGGGCGGGTTGCTGGGCGCAGGCACTGGCCAGCAATACACCCAGAACCAACAAGCAACGGCTGAGGAGGGTCATGGTCAGGCTCTTTTAGAAACGGTAAGTGAGGTCGACGAGCAGGCGCAGATCGCGTTCGCGATCACCGTCATAAGGTCGGCTGATCAGGCTCAGGTTGGCACCGACGTCCAGTACATCGTTCCAGCGAAAGCGTTGGCCGTAGCCGATCAGGGCCATGCCGCCGGTGGAGTAATCGCGCTGGCTATAGGTGCCCGCACCGACCTGGAACTGCTGACTCCACTGGGTCTCGTAGCGGTGATAGAGCACGTGATTGATGGTGACGACGGGCAATACGGTGAAATCCGACTTGGGATTGAAGTACACCGTGTCTTCCTTGCTGTTGCGGCTGGCACCGACTTCCAGGCCCAGGTCTACCTGCACTTTCGGTGAGCTGTAGATGCCTTCGCGGCCGGTGAGCAAGGCTTCCAAGCGGTCGTTGCCGTCGCTGAAGTGGGACGGGCTGAGGGACAGTTTCCACTCACGGCTTTCGTTGGCGCGCCAGCGGATAAAACCGCTGCCGCCGTTGGCGGTGATGTCGGCATTCAGCGCACGCAATGGCGTGGTGGCCGAGAGGTAATCGAGACTGGCGCCGTATTGCCAGTTGTCGTTGATGTCGTGGGCGAACGCTACGCGGGCGCCCTGCTTGGAACCAAAGCCATAGGAGTGGTTGGACACCTCGGCTTCCAGGGTCAGGTCACGGGTGCGCCGCTCCACGCCGACACGCTGCCAACGGTGGTGACCGGTGCCTTCTTCAAAGTCGGCGGTGGCATAACCGGCGCCAGCGAACAGGCGCCAGTCTTCGTCGATGGGCGGCGTGTAGATCACGCTTTCGATGCCCCAGTCGCGGTTACCGGCCACCGCACCGGCTTCGTTGTCACCGCCGCCGCCGAAGCTTTTACCGGTGTAGGCTTCGACGCGCAGTTCGGCCATGTCGTGTACATCGCGCAGGCGTTTGAGGCGTTGCACCTGCCGGCTGTCTGGGTTGCGGGCCACCACGTCATCGGTCAGCACATCCAGTTGCCGCCACTCTTGCAGGTCCATGGCGGTGTAGGCCTGGCTGATTTCCAGGCCAATGTCACGCGGCGCCTGGGCTTCGGTTTCCTTGAGCACGCCTTCGGCACGGCGCGGCAGGTCACGGGCGCGGTACATATCGGCCTGGGCGAGGCGCAGGCCGACGTTGCCGGGGGCTTTGGCCACCAATGCTTCCAGGCCGGCTTCGCTGCCCGGCAGGTCACCGCCATACACGCCGGCCTGGGCCGACAGTTGTTGCGCGTCCATCCAGGCGTCGTTGGGGTTGCCGATGGGCAGGCCCTTGAGTTCGACCCGAGGTTTCTGGCTGTTGGCGAGCGCTTTGGCAACCTCGTTGGCATCCTCGCCTTTGTTGCTTTCCTGCAAGGCGTAAAACAACGCCGTGGTGTCTTCGACCCGGTCGTCCGGCTCAGCGTCCGAAGCACTCAGTGCCTGGCGATACAACGGCTCGGCTTTTTCCGGCAGGCGTTGGTCGAGGTATGACGCCGCCACCCAGCGCACGGCATAGGTCGGCAGTTGCACGCCTTCGCCTTTAAGGGTTTCGTACTCGCGGATGACCTCGGCGGTGCGCGCCCTGGCCTTGAGCGCGCCCAGGCGGTCGATGCGCCAGCGCACCACATCGTCATGGGCGGTGGCGTCCGGGGTCCAGCGGGCGATGAGTGTGTCGTAGTCGGCCAAGGCACGGTCGGCCACCACATAGCGGTCTTTTTCGCTGCGCGTGGCGAACTCGGCCATGCGCACGCGCTCGGCGGCGAGGTCGCCTTCGAGGCGGCGCTGGGTGACCGCGTCAAGCAGGCCAGGGCGCTGGGCCGACAGGCGCAACGCCGCTTGCGGCAGGCGGGCCTTTTGCAGGGCGACGATGTATTCGCGGGCGACTTCAGGTTTGTCGCCGGCACGGGTAAACGCCTGGTCGAATTCAAACAGCGCGTCGTAGTTCAGGCCGGCGCGGGTCAGCGCGTAGCCTAGGGCCATGCGCCGGTTAGGGTCATCCGGTTTGGCGACCACCAAGGCGCGGGTGCGTTGCACGGCTTCGTTGGCCTTGCCGCCGTCGGCCTGGGTCAGCGCCAGGCCCAGTTGCAGGTCGATGTTATTCGGTTCACGCAGCAGCGCCTGGCGATAAACAGCTTCAGCCTGGGCCCACTGCTTTTGATTGCGATAGGTACGCGCCACCGTGGCGAGCGCCTGGGTGCTGAGGTTGCGATTTTTGCCCTGGGCCTCGTACACCTTCAGCACTTCGGCGTCCTGGCCGGCCCAACCGGCGATCACCAGGTGATCGCTGACCTGGCCAGGCGTCTGGCGTTCGGCCGACAGCTGGCGCAATTGGGTGAGCGCGGGCGTGAAGTTGCCGTTGCGTGCCTGAATGATCAGCGCGTCATAGGCCGGGTCGGCCATGGCGAAGGTGGGTATCAGCAGTTGGCTGCATAAAGCGGCCCCGACGAACAGTCGCAACCGGCCTGATGCACTGAGTGGTAGGTTTCGCAACATATCGTGAGCTTCCTTACACACGGAAAGCTGTAACGATAGGTGATCCTGAGCGAAGCGCTCAGGGTGCCGGCGTCTAATGACCCGGCCTAGCTTTCCTGTGCGAACTATCTCTCAGGAAAGTAAGAAGAAATTCAAATCAGAACAATTGTTCAGAATTGGCTGATCGCTTTTTTGCGCTACGCAAAAACAAATGTGGGAGGGGGCAAGCCCCCTCCCACATTTTGACTGCATTTCAAGCGACCTTACTAGGAGGCCGGATGTTGAGCGGTTACTGCCCGCCGCTCATCCCACCGACTTTGCCCATGACAAAGCCAATGAACTGCTCAACCGTCATCTTCTGGCCGTTGAAGGTCACTTCATTGTTGGCGTAGTGCAACTTGGACACTACCTCGCTGCCCACCAGGGTCGCCAACTGCGTACCTACCGCCATGCCGCTGACCATCTCGGCGGCCATCTGGGATTGCTGCTCGATGGCTTTAGGGTCGGTCACACCGCCCAGCTGCGCCTGCAATGCGGACACATCGCCAATCATCGGCTTGGACAGCGTGAGGTTGGCATCCAGCAGCGTGATCATCTGCTTGCCCAGCTCAACCGGCGGCAGCTCCATGGAGGCCGGTTTGGCCAGGTCCACGAGCAGGTTGAACTTGCTTTCGCCGTGGGTGGTTTTCAGCGACAGGTTTTCCAGGGCCAGGTGCGGTTTGGCGGCCAGTACCTGGTTGACGTTGGCTTCGGCCAAGGCCTGTTCGGCGTCGGTCAGTTGCAGCTCCGGAGCCGGTTCGCCAGCGGCCGCGGCGGCTTGCACCGGCTGCATTTTGTCCTGGTACAGCTTGGTCAGCACCAGCATGGCCGGAATGTCGATGTTCTTCATGCTCACGGCCATGGCCGCCGAGCCCACGGGTTTGCCCTGGTAGCCAATCTCGTCGATCTTGTAGTCGACGCGGCCGGCCAGGTTGTTGTCCTTGGTTTCGCTGGAGTCTTTTTGCTCGAAGCCTTTGAAGCTCAGCACGGATTTCTGTGGGCCGAAGGTGAACTTGCTGTCGCTCAGCTCGATGGTGTTTTGCCCGGTGTAAAACCCGAAGGTGGATTTTTCCAGGTTGCTGGCGATGGTCAGGCCCGACAGGTCGGCTTCGAAGGCTTCGCCATTGGCATCCACGGCGGCGACCTTGAGGCTGTTCATAAAACCATCGGCCTTGACCTTCTGGCCTTCAGCGGTGCCGTCGAAGTTCAGGTTGGCGCCGGAGAAGCTCACCGACGATTTGTCGTCCTTGAACTCTAGCGGCAGCAACTCGATGTTGCCGTTGACCGAACGGGTGTAGCCGATATTGGCCACGCCTTTGAGCGGCGACACGTCTTTGGCCGCAGCGAACCACTTCTCGGTGG
This sequence comes from Pseudomonas asgharzadehiana, assembly GCF_019139815.1. NCBI lineage: Bacteria > Pseudomonadati > Pseudomonadota > Gammaproteobacteria > Pseudomonadales > Pseudomonadaceae > Pseudomonas > Pseudomonas asgharzadehiana. Next base: position 345,219 of record NZ_CP077079.1, on the reverse strand, counting down.
TTGGGCTCTTTTCCAGCTCATAGTGACTGGTGGCCATGACCGGCAGCCATTTGAGCGTCACCAGGCGCGAGACCGGCAGCGGGCCGTGTTCGATATGGTCGACAAAAAGCAATTCGGGGTTGGGGTTGTCTGCGCCGAACACCGAGCCCTGGCCCTTCAGGCGATAGTGCGCGGTGCTGCTGAACACGCCACGGTCGAGGGAGACCAGTTCCAGGGCCACGGTGCCGTCGACGCCGGCCATTGAGGTCTGCAGTTCCTTGTTGGCGTTCTGGATCGCGGTTTGCAGCACCGGTTCCAGTTGCTTACCGGTGTACCAGGCGCCGCCTGCACTGACGACGCCAACGGCGACCACAAAACCCAAAAGTACGACTGCTGGCTTATTCATGAAGTGACCTGATCAAATCCTGTGAGGAGTGGGCTGTCTTCCTTGAACCCTGTAGGGGTTGGCTCAAGCCCGCCGAAAGCGGGGGAAGATTAGCACTGGCGGCCACAAACGGCCCAGCCTTTCAGAGGGATCAGTTCACGACTAGTTCACGAATACTCCAATTCGATTTCATCCAACTGGTGATCAAAACTCTTGAGCCGCGCCGTCCATGTGTACACCAGCACTTCAAACTCGCGGTGTATCACCGCATTGCCGGGCGTGTCGGCCTTGGGGTCGCAGAAGTCCAGTTGGTAGCGCTCGCGGGCCATCTGCGTGGCGACGTCGGATAACTCCCGAGCGTTATTGAGCCAGTGCCGGCCGTCAGCGACTTGCTTGTCGAGCACGACACACTGTTTTTTCAGGACTTCGAGGCTTTTTTCCAGCGGTGTGCCGGTCAGGTCGCCCATCACTTCCTGGAAGGTGCGCCCCGGCTGCCAGTAGCTGCCCCAGAAATAGCGGTCGAACACGGTTTCGACTCGGCGCAGCGCAACCTTGGTATCCCAGATCGCCACGCGGGTCTTGCCTTGTTCCAGGAGTTTTTTCTTGACCCGTTGATTCTGGTAGGACGCCCAGGCGACAACGCCGATGGACAAGGTGCCGATCACCAGGCAGGCGCTGTCGAGAAAGACCATGGCCTTGTCGAGCTGATGGGCGAGCATGACGCCATAGAAATACGCGGCCGATAACAGCACCAGTGCGAAGAGCACGCACCAGAAAGCGGGAGCATAAGGGTTTTTCATTATTGGAATCCCCATGAGCAAACGCGAGCAGTGTCAGGCAGGCCGTCACGGGGCCTGCCTGTCAAAGCATAGCTATTGGCTCAGGGTTTGCTGGCTGGCGAAGCGTGCGTTCGTCCGCTTTCCCAACCGCCGCCCAGGGCCAGGAACAGATCGATCTGGCTCATGGCGACCTGAGTATTGGCCGCCGCCAATTGCGCGCGCATCGCGGTGTAGGTGCGGGTGGCTTGCAGGTCGGCGAGGAACGACTCGCGCCCGGCCTGGAAGAACCGGTGGGTCTGGTCCGCGGCTTGGCGGGCTGATTGCTCGGCATCGGCGAGCGCGTCGCGGCGCTGCAACACGGCGGTGTATTGCGCAAGGCCGGTCTGGGTTTCGCGGATGGCGTTGAGCACCACCCCATCGAAATGCGCCAGGGCGCCCTGGGTGGCGGCTTCGGCTTCATGGATGCGCGCGCGCGCGCCGTTGGTCGGCACGGTCCAACTGATCATCGGGCCGAAGCCCCAGCGGTTGGTGGCCGGCTGGCCGAGGTTGTCGAGCAGGCCAACGGTACCGACGGTGGCACCAATGGCGATGTCCGGGTACAGCGCGCCGGTGGCTACGCCGATACGCGCCGTGGCAGCCGCCAATTGGCGTTCGGCCTGGCGCACGTCGGGGCGACGCTTGAGCAGCGCGGCACCGTCGCCCACCGGCAACAGCTGGGCGATGTGCGGCAGCTCGGCGCAACCGCCGGTGCCCGCCGGCAACTGGTCGACCGGCTTGGCCAGCAGCATCGACAGGCGGAACAGCCCGGCCTGGCGCGCCGCTTCGTAGCGCGGCATGTCGGCGCGCAGCGATTTGTACTGGGTTTGCGAGCGCGTGACTTGGGTCTCGTCGCCCCGGCCGGCGTCGCGCAGCCGTTGGGTCAGGCGGGTGCTCTGGGCTTGCAGGGCCAGGGATTGGTTGGCAATCGCCAACTCTTCGTTGGCCGCGCAGACCTGGGTGTAGGAGCGCACCACATCGGCGACCAGCGTGATGCGCGCAATATCGGCGGCGGCCTGGGCCGCGTCGGCACTGGCCTGGGCGCTTTCGATGCCGCGCTGCAAGGTGCCGAACAGGTCAAATTGATAAGAGGTGGTGATGCCCACGCTGCCGATGTTGTCCACCGGGACCTTGTCCGCCAGCAAAAACGCCTCGCCGGATTCCTGCAGGCGCTGCGCTTCAGCCTTGGCCCCGGCGCTCCAGCCACCGGCGGATTGCGCCTGTTGCGTCTGAAAACGCGCGCGCTGCAAGTTGGCGGCGGCCACACGCAGGTCGGTGTTGGAGGCCATGGCCTGGCGCACCAGCTCATCCAGGCGCGGGTCTTTGTACAGTTTCCACCAGTCGTCGGGGACCGGCGCCGACACCACGTGTTTACCGTCCAATGGCAGTTGCCCTTGCAGGTCGGCACGGTTGACGGCGGCCTTGTCCGGTAGCTGGTAATCCGGCCCTACCACCTGGCAGGCCGACAACAGCAAACCCAGCGCGGCGGCGGCCAACAGCTGCTTCATGGCTGGGCTCCGGCAGGGGGTTTGTCGCCGATGATCGATACGGTGGCTGTACGCCCGGCGATCATGCGAAAGTCCGCCGGCACTTCGTCAAAGGCGATGCGCACCGGAATCCGCTGGGCCAGGCGCACCCAACTGAACGCCGGGTTGACGTTGGGCAGCAGGTTGGAGCCACTGCTGCGGTCGCGGTCTTCGATACCGGCGACGATGCTCTGCACGTGGCCGCGCAGGCGCGCGTTATCGCCGATCACGCGGATATCCACGCCCATGCCGACCTGGATGCCGTCGAGCTTGGTCTCTTCGAAATAGCCGTCAATGTGGAACGAGTTGCTGTCCACCACCGACAGCACCGGGCGCCCGGCGGTGACGAACTCCTGGGTGCGCGGCGCGCGGTCGTTGACGTAGCCGTCCACCGGGCTGCGGATCACCGAGCGGTCGAGGTTCAGTTGGGCGGAGTCCACCGTCACCTGCGCTTCGGCCAGGGCCGATTGGGCACGGGCCACGCGGGACTGGCTTTCTTCCAGTTGCTCGCTGGGCACCAGGTTGCCCAGGCCACGGTTACGCTTGTACTCGCGCTGGGCCTGGGCCAGGGTTTCCTGGCGGTCGGCCACGGCGGCCTGGGCCTGGCGCAGGGCCAGCTTGAAGCGGTCCTGGTCGACGGCAAACAGCACCTGGCCCTTGCTCACCAATTGGTTGTCATGCACGTCCACGCGCTGGATCAACCCGGACACGTCGGGGGCGATCTGCACGATGTCGGCACGGATGTGCCCGTCGCGGGTCCAGGGCGCAAACATGTAGTACATGACCATGCGCCACACCACGACGACCGCGAAGCTCACGATCAACAGCGTCAGGACTACACGGCCGATGGTCAAAAAAGGTTTTTTCATGTCATCAGGTATCGACTGAGTGAGTCCACCGCGCCCAGTAACAGCGCGTAGAGCCCCACATTGAACAATGCCCGGTGCCAGACCAGGCGATAGAAGTGCATGCGCGTCAACAACCCGTGCACCACCAGAAACAACACATACGTAATGCCCATGAGCACCAGCAACGTGGGCAGGAACACCCCGCTTATATCCAGATCACCGATCATAAAGGCGCTCCATCGGGCAGCGGCGCTTGCATCTGTGTGCCATCAATGAATTCGACGCCAGGCAACAGCGCCAGGCGCAGGCCGGCCAACGCGTGCAGCAGGTGCAGGCGGGTGTCGTCTTCGTCTTGCAGGCCCTGGCCGTTGAGCGCGCGGCGCGTGCGGTCGAGTGTCATCAGCAGACCGCTGGGCGCGGGCAGGCGTTCACCCGCCTTGAGGCACGCCTTGAAGTAAGCGCCAACCCCCTCGACCACTTGGTTGAGCAGCACCCGTGGCACGCCGAGGATGCGCGGCGAGTACGCCAGCAGGTCGAGCAGGTTCAGCGCCACCCGCAAATCGCGCAGGGCAATGCCGGTGTCCTGGCCGGTAAGGGCCAGGCGCGGCAGGTGCTGCATCAACCGGTCGAGCATTTGCACGGCCATATGCCGGTGTTCGGCCAGGGTCGCGGGTTCGGTGAGGCCAACGATGTCGCGCCAGCTGAAACGGGTCAGGCGCTTGGCCGCCAGTTCGGCGCCGAAGGGCCGCGCGACCAGGGTCCACACAAACGCAAACAGCAGGCCTACCGGGCCAGCCAGGTTGACGTTGGCAAAGTTGAGGAAGTCGGCGTCATAGGCGCCCTGGATGCTGATAAATGAGGAGGTGTTCACCAGCGTCAACAACATGCCCAGGTAAAAGCGCGGCTGCACGGTCAGTGTGCCGATGCAAATGAACGGCACCGCGAACGCCAGCACCAGCATCGGGAAGTCATGCAGATTGGGCAGTACCAGAAACAGGTAGAGGCTGGCGAACAACACCGACATCGCGGTCCAGAAAAAGAACCGATAGATCTGCGGCGCCGGGTCGTCCATCGAGGCGAAGAAGCTGCACGCCACCGCCGCCAGGATCACGGCGCTGCCGCCGTCGGTCCAGCCCAACAAAATCCACAGTACCGAGGCGACGATGATCGCGCTGACGGTGGAAAACGCCGAATAGAACATCAGGCCACGGTCGAGGAACGGCGTGAGCCGGCCCAGCCGCCAGTGACGGTAAACGGCGCGCCAGGTGTCCTGGCTCTCGCATCGGATGGCGGCTTGCAGGCTGCGGCAGTCTTGCCACAGGTCGATCCACTCGCCCAGGCGGTACAGCGCATTGGAGAACAACAAGGTGTGGCGGTCGTCCAGCGCATCGCCTTGGGGCTGTTGGGCGTCGACCTGGTCGCGCAGGGCGCGCCAGCGGTCCAGGGGCGCGCTTTGCTGGGAGTCTTCCAACCATTGGCGGGTGGCGTCCAGGAGCGGCGTGAGGCGCTCAAGAAACTGCGGCGCGCGGTGTTCGATGGCGTACAGCGCATCGTCGAGGGCATCCACCACCGGCAGCAGATGGATCATGCGCCCGCGCAGTTCCTTGGTGTTACGCACCGTCTGCGGCCGCGCGCCTTCGTGCGGCAACTGGCCGATCATCAATTCGAGGGTGTTGAAGGTGGCGACCATGCCGCTGCGTAAAGCGCTGACTTCTTCAGGCTCCACGTTGCGCGTCAGAAAACGTTGGCTGTAGACCTGCGCATCGGCAAACCACTTGGCCACCGAGCCATCGAACACCGGCATCAGGCGCCGTGGCCAGAACATCGCGCCCACCACGGCGGCGACGGCGATGCCGAGGAAGATTTCTTCGGTGCGCGCTTCGGCCACGTCCCACACCGCCAGGGGGTTATCCACCACCGGCAGGGCGATCAGCGGCAAGGTGTAGCCGGCCAGCATCAACGCGTAGTTATTCGCAGTGCGCAGGTGCATGGACAGAAACAGCAACGTGCCCGTCCACAACGCAATCACCACCACCAGAATGTATGGCGATTGCACGAACATCGGCACAAAAAATACCGCCGCCGCCGCGCCCATCAAGGTGCCGATGGCGCGGTACAACGCCTTGGAACTGGTCGGCCCCACAAACGGGCTGGAGACGATATACACGGTGGCCATCGCCCAATACGGACGCGGCATTTGCATGAGCATGGCGATGTACAACGCAATCATCGACGCGGCGAAGGTCCGCACCCCATAGAACCAGTCGCGGGCCGGCGGAAAACCACTGAAGAATCCGCTCACAGCGTCGCCGCCTCAAAAGCACGCAGCACACGCAGCGCGGCTTCCATATCGGCGAGCGCAATGTCCGCCAGCACTTCACGGCGCAGGCGCACCAATTGCGCTTCCACCGCTTGCACCAGCTCACGGCCGCGCTCGGTGAGGCTCAAGGCCTTGGCGCGACGGTCGTGGATGTCTTCGGTGCGGCACACGTAACCGCCACTGCACAACTGGTCGAGCAGGCGCACCAGCGACGGGCTTTCCAGGCCGGAGGCCTGGGCCACTTTCACCTGGTGCACACCGTCGCCCAAGCGGCCGATCATCAACAGCGGCACGGCGCAGGCTTCGGAGATGCCATAGCTGACCAGCGTGGTCTGGCAGATTTTGCGCCAGTGACGGGCGCCCACCACCATGCTGCTGCTGAGGTGCATCTGAAGCTGTTCGAGGGATTGAGGCATTGGATAGCTTGCATACAGTTAGTTTGCTAACTATCAATATGGCGAAGGGATCCAAATACGTCAAGTTTTGAAACAATTTAGCGATGGGTGGAGCGGTTCGGTGGCAACAGCGCTGGGCTGCGAAGCAGCCCTAAAATCTGCACTTCGGTGCTCCCCTGACACGGCGGTGACCTTATTGGGCCCCCCGCCCACCGCGCAACATCAAATTCAACTCATCCACCACCACCGCCCAATCCGCATCCTCCAAGATCTCATCACGCAAAAACGCCTGCTGGGCCTGGGTCCAAAAAAACGCATCCGCCAGTTTCAATTCCGGCTTGAGCGGCGAATGAGAAGCGACAAATTGCTCGATACTGACCGGATCATCCGGCAAGCCAAGCTGTTTGAACAACGCCGGCAAGCTGTGCAGTGGCGATTCCATAGCGGGTTCCTCGTGAGGACGTTCAAGAGAGTCTAGCGGCAGCCTTCGGGCTGCGGCGCCGGTGCGTTGCACAACACAAACAACCGCGCCCTGGCACCGCCGCCGTCCTGGCGGCTGAGTTCGCGCCAGCCCTGGGGCAAGGGCGCGAAATCGTCAGGCGCTTCGTTGCTGCTGATCAACCACACGCGGCGGGTGTCGACGGGCAATGCAGAAAGGCGGTCGAGGTAGATGCGCCCACCATCCTGGTCGACCAGGGTGCCGAAGCCGTAAGCGTTCGGCCGGGTGGGCGTGCCGTCAGGTTTGGGTGGGGTGTAGAGCTGCAGTTGCGCATCGGTCTGGTCGTAATACACGTAGCTGAGGTACCACATCATGTCGCTGAGCACGATGCGGTCATCTTCTTGGTAGTTGCGATTGACGAACTCCACCGGCACGTTGAATTGATCGTGTTCGTCCACCGCGAAGTTGTTCTTCAACCCCACCAGTTCAACGCCGACAAACAACACAAACAAAGCCGCCCCCAGCCATGAAGCACGGTCGATGACCAGCGCCAGGAGGATCGGCAGCGCCAAGGCGTACACCGTGAGATAGCGTTCGATAAACACCGGCGAAATAAACGATACCGCGTACACCAGCAACAACGGCAGCAGGAAAAACAGCGCCAGCAGGCTGGCAGGGCGCAAACGCTCGCGGTCACGCCAGCCAGCAAAAAAGACTACAGCGACCAGCAACAGCGCAAAACCCCAGAACAGCGGCGGCCAGAAGCCCACCCCTTCGTCCTGTAAGACGAACTGCCAGATCATCGATGGCAGGGACAACAGGTTGACCGGTTCTTCCCAGCCAATATCCCCGCCCACTTTGAGCTGTTCGACGTGTTGCACCAGGTCCAGCAGGTTCGGCAACCATGGCAGGTACAGCAACACAATCACCCCGTTGGCCACCCACCACGCCGGGCGCGCGATCAAACGCAGGCCAGGCGCGCGCGACGTACTCAACAGCCCTATGTACGCCCAATGCACCAGCACACACAACGCCGTGAAGTAGTGGGTATAAAACCCGGCGCTCATCAGCAGTACATACGCCGCCAGATACCGTGTGCGCTCGGGCTGGCGCGCCCAGTACACCAGCGCCAGCGTGGCGCCCAGCAACCAGACGCCGAGCAGCGAATACATGCGCACTTCCTGGCTGTAGCGCACCGCCGTCGGCAACAGCGCCAGCATGACACCCGCCAACACGGCGGCGCGTCGGGTGGACAGCTGCCGCGCGAGCCAGGCGCCCAAGCCCACCACCACCACACCAGGGAGCGCACTCATGCTGCGTATCGACCAGATGCTGTCACCAAAGCATTCGATCCAACTGCGCAACATGAAGAAGTACAGCGGCGGATGCACGTCATGGGCCGCGTGAAACCACAGGTCGTCCAAGGCGTACTCGCTAAGCAGCAGGCTTGAACCTTCGTCGCCCCAGATCGCCGCTGACGTGAGGTGGTAAAGACGCAGGGCCATGGCCAGCGCCAGGATGGGCACCCACCACAAACGACCGAGCACGGCTACGCCCTGCCAGCTGCACATTTGCTGAGCGAACGAGGCCAATGCGCTTGTTTTTTCGTGTTGCCGTAACACCGACCGACGCATACCAACTCCGCTATTACCACCCCTGTGTTGGCAAACACTGCGCATGCACAACCAACCGCCACTCTAGGACAAACGCGTCTGTATCGCCTCACTAATCAGACAAATCGCCAATTTGTGTAGGCCTTCACCGAAGCACTCATCAGTTCAGGCTATGATTGCCGCCCTCCATGGACTCAGGATCAAGGACACGTCATGCGCATCGGTTTTCTGTCACCCCTGGCACTGGCATTGCTGGCCGCTATCTCATTACCGGCCCAGGCCAGTTCCGACGATACCTGCTACCCCGACTGGCGGGTTTCGCGCGACCGCCTCGATACCTGCAGCAACCAGCCGTTCCTCAGTCCAGGCAACGACAGCCGGGTGAACCTGCGCCTGTTGCTGGCCGACAAACAAGTCGCGCCACTGGCCCCCGACGCTTTGAACGACGATGACCTGTCCCAGGGTTTTGGCCCGGTGCCGTTTCCGGTGTATCGCCTCAACCGCGCCGCCAACGGAGAGACCGAACCCGACTCGGACGGCGCCGACGACTCCTCAACCGCAGAACTCGATACCCTGCTGACCCCCCTGGGCATCAAGCGCACGGAGTACACAACCGCTGGTCAGGCCTACCTTGATGGCGAAGGCAGCCGCTGCCGCAGTAACGACGATGACAGCGCCACCGCCTTCATCCGCCAGGTGGTGAAGGCAGACATGCCCACCGCAGAGCGCCAGTTGCTGGCAAAGGCGCGCCTGCAACTGCTGGTCACCTGCACCTGGGACGGCCCAGTGGTCGCCGAGCCTATCGAGTCGTCCAATGGCCGCATGCTGCGGACCTACCTGCAAGCCGCGGCCGACTTTTACAGCGGACGTTTCAGCGAGGCCGAGCGCGGTTTTGCCGCCGCCAGCGGCAGCGAGTTGTCCTGGTTGAAGGAAACCGCGCAGTACATGAGCGCGCGTACCTTGCTGAACCAGGCGCAGGCCGAAGCGTTCGACCAATACGACATGCCGCAACTCGAGCATGTGGATAAGCCCGCCCTGAGCGCTGCCGAAAAAGGCTTCATGGGCTACCTGGAAACTTATCCACAGGGCGACTATGCAATGTCTGCCCGTGGCCTGCTGCGCCGCGTGCATTGGCTGGCGGACGATTTCGACAAGCTCTCCGAAGACTTCGCCTGGCAAATGACCGAAGCCACCGACGCCCAGCGCAACGTGTCGCTGGACGCACTGGTGGAAGAAGCCGACCTCAAGTTGCTGATGGTCTGGGGCGGCAGCATCAAGGACCCGATGATGCAAGTGGTGACCGACCTGCGCTCGATGCGCGCCAGCACCCCACCGCGCCTGACCCGCGAAGACCTCGACGCGCAAAAAGCCACGTTTGCCGACAGGCCCGAGGTGTTCGAGTACCTGCAGGCCGCCTTCGCCCTGTACGTCGAGCATCAACCGGACAACGCCTTGAAACACCTGCCCCAGGAGGTGCCGTCGAGCCTGGACTATTTCGCCTTCAGCCAACAAACCCTGCGCGCCTTGGCGATGGAGGCCAAAAACGACTGGAAAAACGCCGAAGCTCTGTGGCTGCAGCTGTTGCCCCTGGCCAAGCTGCCCCTGCAACGCGATCAGCTGGAACTGGCCCTGGCCATGAACTACGAGCGCAGCGGCCAGGTGGCCAAGGTCTTCGCCAGCGACTCGCCGATCAGCGCCAAGCAAGTGCGTTACATCCTGCTGCGCAACATCGCCGGGCCTGAACTGCTGCGCCAGCAGATCGCCCAGGCCGGCGACCCGCTGGAGCGCCAGACCGCGCAGTTCGTGCTGCTCTACAAAGACCTGCTGCACAGCCAGTTCGCCACCTTCGCCGACGATTTCAAACACCTGCCGGCCCAGGTCTCTGAAGACAAACTGGGCACCAGCCTGGGCTACGTCTACAGCAGCGGCCAGGCCTTGACGTTGTTCCAGTGGAACGGCGACAAAGCCGAATCCGGCTATGCCTGCCCCACCATCGCGCAAACCGCCGCCACGTTGCAAAACGATGCGAAGAACCCTCAGGGCCTTAACTGCCTGGGCGAATTCATCCTGCGCAACAGCCTGGACGGCATGCCGTTGGAACAGGCTCGCGCCGCCGGCAGCCTGGGCAGCACCGCGTCACAGTTCCAGGGCGAAACCTTCTCGCGCCTCGACGGTTACAAACAGGTGATCGGCGACGCCAAGGCGCCGAAGAACGACAAGGCCTATGCACTGTTCCGCGCCATCAACTGCTACGCACCGGCAGGCTACAACAGCTGCGGTGGCAAGGACGTCGAGCCCGCCGTGCGCAAGGCCTGGTTCCGCCAGCTCAAGACCGGCTTCGCCGACACCGAGTGGGGCAAGTCGCTGCAGTACTACTGGTGAAACACCTGTGGCTAGGCTTGCTGTTGCTGGCAAGCCCGGCCTTCGCCGCCGTCGATGCCCGTGACTACGACGCTTTCTGGTTGTGGAGCGGCGTCACGCCCCAGCCGGTACTCAAACAGGCCAAGACCCTGTACATCCTCCAGGGCCAGATCAACTCCACCCGCCGCGCACCGCAACGTGGCGTGCGGATGATCGCCCAGGGCATCAGCGTGCCGCGCCTCACCGAAGGCGAAGTCTGGGTGGTGTACCGCGCCCATACCCTGCACTGGCCGGAAGCGGTCTACACCCAACTGCTCGGCCAGGTACAACGCTGGCGCGACGCGGGCAACCCGGTGGTCGGCATCCAGATCGACTTCGACGCCCGCACCCAATACCTGCACGACTACGCCGACTTCCTGCGCGACCTGCGCCAACGCCTGCCCTTTGAGCTGCGCCTGAGCATCACCGGCCTGATGGACTGGAGCAGCAACGCCGACCCCGCCGCCATTGCCCAGCTCAAGGGTGTGGTGGATGAAGTGGTGGTGCAGACGTATCAAGGGCGCCACAGCATCCCGGACTACGCCGCGTATCTGCCGCGGATGAACCGGCTGGGGCTGCCGTTCAAGATCGGTTTGATTCAGGGCGGGGAATGGCAGGAGCCGGGGTATTTGAAGGGGAGTGAGTGGTTTAGGGGGTATGTGGTGTTTTTGCAGAATCCTTGAGGTTCTTGACATTGGTGTTGAACCTACGCAAAACGCGTCCTCTGTCCGCGGACAGAGGACACTCAGGTTTGGAGACTCATGAAAAGTCAAGACGTGCTGATCTTGTTCAAACTCATAAGCCTGGAGCTGCAGGCCAGGGGAAAGCGCGTGAAAAAGCGCGAGTTCGCAGTGATGCAAGATTCGGAAGGTTCGGTCATTTCGACCGTCAATCAATGGCTAAACAGTGACGGTGATACCCAGGCCGTAAGGCTTGCTGATCTAGAAGACTGGCGCGGCTGGCACGATAACGAGCCGGTCGAGCAGGACAACCAGCAAAGCTACTCTGTAAGAGCCCTGGCATCGGCGCTGGGTCTGAGCAAAACAGAGGTTTCTTCATCTCTAAGCCGTTGCCGCGAGATCGGCCTGGTCTTTACGGACAATACCGACGGTTCGCCCCTCGTCAGAAAAAAAGCACTGCTTGATCTCGACACTTACAGCATTCGTTATATTTTCCCGGCAAAGCCAGGCCCCATCGTGCGCGGAGGCGCTGGGAGCCGAGCTGCGCCAGCAAGTAGCCTTTGTGGGCGGATGCACAACCGTCCTGCTGATCACCGACGAATACACTCAGGAGTCCATTCGCGGCACTGATGACGTGGACTTGGTCATCCACTTAACCAGTACCGCGGCCTGGTATCGACTGGAAGAGACCCTCAAGACCAAGGGGTTCAAAAACACCGGTCAAGACACGGTGACTTGTCGCCTGCGTTTGGGGACATTGAAAGTTGATTTCATGCCCACCGATGAGAAGGTGCCGGGGTTTTCCAATACCTGGTTTATCGGAGGATTGGAAAATGCTGTTGATTACACATTGCCCAACGGCACTGGCATCAAAGTCTTTGCAGCGCCGTGGTTTCTTGCTGCGAAACTGCAGGCCTATCAAGGAAGGGGCATGGCGACGTACTGATGTCCAACGATATTGAAGACATCATTGCTCTGTTGGACGGTCGAGAAGAGCTGATCGCGGAAGTGAAACGAGCACCTGAAGCGCTACGTCGTTTCGTGAGCGATCAACTGTCCGCGCTGCTCAAGCTGACCGCGTTTCAAGACGTGATCCAAAGCACCGCCCAAGACCCTGATCGCGAGGCCTTCATTCACAAGCGCCTCACCGCGCTGATTGATTTCGGAGCCCCCGTTTGATCCTGCACCTGAGCCTGAGCCGGCAAGGAACCCATCGTGCAGAAAACCGCGATTTCAGCGGTTCGGCGCACAATTCAGGCGCCCAGCTTTATGTCATCACCGACGGAGCGTCTAAATCCGGAAGTGGTGAACTGGCAAAAGCCATGACTCAGTATTTGCTCGAGTCCTTCACCCAAGCAGCTGCGACTGAAGTGTCTTGCCTTGAGAAGGCGCTGCGGCTGACGCTTACGCTGCTCAACCGGGTGCATTCGACTCTGTGCCCCGATTTTCCAGTCGCCGCCACCAGCTACCTGGTCCTGCTGGTTTTCGACCAGACGGCCGTCACCCTTCACGCCGGTGATTGCTGCCTGGGGTATCTGGAATCAAATCAACCGGTGAACTGGCTTAGCTCGCCACACTGCGGGCCCAATTGGAAAGGCAACCTGAGCCACGCGCTTATCGCGAGCAGCCCCGCCCGTAAAAAGCTGCTCAACTGCATGAGTTACCGTCGCTCCCACGAGCCAGCGTTTCAAGTCATACAAGTACTGCCAGACACCACATGGATTTTGGCGACCGATGGATTCTGGGCAGAACTCCCGGCAGAACATCAACTCGACGCCATCACACAGCGGAGTTTTGAAGGCTATTCGACCGAAGACGATGCCACCTTTATGCTTTTAAAGACGTAAGTCCCAGCGCTCACCACAGGGAGTTTTTCAACTTTTAAAAACTGTGGAGCCCCCTATGCCGTGACGGCAAATTGTCAGTCAGCCCATTCGGTACTGACCCACCGCTTTCGCGAGCAAGCCCGCTCCCACAGTTCGATCGTGTTCTGCTTCAGGACCTCAGCGCCTGGCCGCCTGCAATGGATACACCGATTCCCACCCTCCCCCCAATGCCTTGTACAACCCCACCATTGCCAACGACACACCGGTGGAACTCTCCACCCACTGTTCCTGCGTCGCCAGCAACGCGCTTTGCACGGTGAGCACATTGACGAAATCCGCCACGCCTTCGACGTACTGGTGTTGTGCGGTGGTCAGGGCGATCTGGTTCTGGCGCACGGCTTCGGCCAGGCTGTCGCGGCGCAGTTGGCTGGCGTTGTAGCGGGTCAGTTGGTCGTCGATCTCATGCCAGGCGCGCAGCACCGTGTGTTGGTAGGCCAGGGCCGCTTCCTGTTGCTGGGCTTGGCGCAGATGCACCATGCCTTGCAGGCGCCCGCCGTTGAACAGCGGCAGGCTCACTTGCGGGCCGATGGCGAACGCGCGCGAGCCCCACGAGCCGAAATCGGACAATTGCATCGCCTGCGAACCCAGGTTGCCGGACAGGGTGATGCGCGGGTAGAAATCGCCCTTGGCCACGCCGATGCTGGCGGTCGCCGCGTGCAGGCGGGCTTCGGCCTGGCGGATATCCGGGCGGCGTTCGGCAAGCTGCGACGGCAGGCCGATGGCGACCTGGCGCTGGGCTTGCGGCACGGCGGCGTCTTTGGACAGTTGCGCGTGCAGCGCTTGTGGCGGCTCGCCCATCAGCAGGCTCAGGGCGTTGATCAATTGATCCTGGCGCTGCTGCAGGTCCGGCAGGCGCGCTTCAATGGCTGCGACTTGGGCGGCGGCTTCGGCCACGTCCAGATCCGTTGCCACGCCGTCGGCCAGGCGCAGTTGCGAGAGCTTGAGGCTGTGGCGCGCGACGTCAAGGTTTTGCTCGGTAACGGCGCGGGTGTTCTGCACGCCGCGCAGTTGGATGTAGTCCTGGGCGGTTTCGGCCAGCACCGATAACAGCACGGCGCGGCGGTCATTTTCGGCGACTTGCAGGGTGGCGTTGGCGGCTTCGGTTTCGCGTTTTACACGGCCCCAGAAGTCCAGCTCCCAGGCGGCCGAGAAGCCCATGTCCCATTGGTTGAAGGCGGCGTGGCCGTTTTCACCGGAGGGGTCGCTCAAGCCTTTGCCGCTGTTGCGTTTGCGCTGGTAAGCGCCTGTGGCATCGACGTTGGGGTAACGCTCGGCGGTGGTCACCTGGCGCACGGCACGGCTTTGCGCCAGGCGACTGCCGGCCAGTTTCAGGTCGAGGTTGTCGGTAAGGGCACGGCGTGTGAGGGCCGAGAGTTGTTCGTCGTGGAACACATCCCACCAGCGCTCCTGCAACGGGTCGCTGACGGCGCGGCTGTCGGCCCGGCGACCCTGGGGCTCGCTCCATTGCGTGACCTGTGGGGTTTGCGGGCGTTGAAAGTCCGGCCCGACGGTGCAGGCGTTCAGGCTGATCAGGCTTAAGGTGAGCCAGGCAACTCGTTTCATTGCTGGGCCACCTCACGCTGACGTGCAACCGGTTGGGTATCGACGCTGGCCTCCACCGACATGCCCACGCGCAGGCGCTCGGTCAGCGGTTGGTTGGGCTCCAGCACGATTTTCACCGGAATACGCTGCACCACCTTGGTGAAATTACCCGTGGCGTTGTCGGGCTTGACGGCGGCGAACGTTACGCCGGTCGCGGGGGCCAGACTTTCCAGGTGACCGTTGAGCAACTCGCCGTCAAGGCTGTCGACACGCACCTGCACGGCTTGCCCGGCGTGCATATGGGAAAGCTGGGTTTCCTGGAAGTTGGCCACCACGTAGGCCTCAGCCAACGGCACCACGGCAAGGAGCTTGCTGCCGGGCGTGACGTAGGCGCCCACGCGCACCGCACGTTCGCCAACCATGCCGTCCACCGGCGCGACAATGCGCGTGTAGGAGAGCTGATAGCTGGCCATTTCCAGTGCGGCCTGGGCACGCTTGAGCCCACCGTCGGCCGCGTCGCGCTGGGCGGTGAGGATTTCTACCTGTTTGCGCTCGGCCGCCAGCACCGCCGTGGACTTGGCCAGGCGTGCGGTGGCCTGGTCGATACGGGTCTTGGCTTGCTGCGCATTCTGCACCGTGCCCGCGCCCACCCCGGCGAGGTGGTTGTAGCGGTTCAGTTCATGTTCGGCGAAGGCCACTTCGGCGCGGTCGGCGGCGACGGTGGCTTGCGCCTGGGCGATGACCGAGCTTTGGCGCTCCAGGGTGGCGGTGGCATTTTTCAGTTGGGCGTGGGCGACCAGCGTGTCGGCATCGGCGGCCTGGGCTGCGGCGCGAAAATCACGGTCGTCGATCAGCGCCAGCAGTTGCCCGGCCTTGACCTGCTGGTTGTCTTCTACCAGCACTTGCTTGATAAACCCGGCCACGCGCGGGGCGACCAGGGTGAAGTCGGCGGCGACGAAGGCATCGTTGGTGCTCTGGCGCGGGTTGCCCAGCAAGCCCGGCGCAGCCAGGTAAACCAGCACACCGACGGTAAATACTGCGATGACGCAGACGGCAATTTTATCTTTGCGTTTCATGAGAGGTCCTTGGGGCTAGGTCGGTGCGCGAGGCGGAAAGATCCGCGTGGGCATCCAGAAAATCAGCAGGATCAGCACCACGGCGACACCGCCCATGACGTAATAGAGATCGGAAGAGGTGAGCACCACGGCCTGTTCGTGCAGCCGATGGGCCAGGCCCACCGCGTCGCCGTCGGCCAGAGGCGAATTGCCCAGGCGGTCCACCAGCAGGGTCGAATGGAAGTGCAGGCGCTGGGTGGTCAGCGTATCCAGCACGCCGGTGGCGATCACGGCAGCCAGGCCTTTGACGGTATTGAACCAGGCCGAGGCGAATGGCCCATCGGAGGGTTGGATGCTGCCGGTGGAGAGCATCAACAGCGGCAGCACGGCCATGGGTTGCCCGAAGATTTGCAGCAGATATAGGCCGTAAAAGTCGTTGCGAACCCACGCCGAGGTCAGGTGCGCACTGCCGACGCAGCACAGCACCAGCATGCCCAGGCCGATGCCCAGCACCCAGCGGCAATCGACCCAGCGCAGGTTGCACAGCGCCGCCACCAGCGGCAGCGCAATCAACTGCGGCAGCGCCATCAGCAGCATCACCGGTGCGGTCTGCAGCGGCCGGTAGCCCTGGACCTGCGCAAGGAAACTCGACGGGATGATGATCACCGAGGTCAGCACCATCAGCACGCCCGCCAGCACGATCAACGCAAACGACAGGTTGCGCAGGCCGAGCATCTGCAACTTGAAGAACGGTATCGGGTGCGACCACTCATTGAGCATGAACAACACCAGCAGCACGCTGCCGCCAGTGAGCAAAAAGGTGATCAGGCCGGATTCGAACCAGTCCAGCCGATTGCCTTGCAGCAGGCCGATCACCAGCATGCAGATCGCCGGGAAACCCAGCAGCAGGCCGCGCCAGTTGAACTGCTTGAAGCGCTCCAGGCGCAGCGGGTCTTGCGGCAAGCCGTAGGCCACGGCGGCCATCGCTAGCAGACACGGCGCGACGATCTGCCAGAACGCCCATTGCCAGCCGACGTATTCGGTCCACAGCGCCGCCAACGGGGTGCCGAGGCTCGGGCCGAAGGTGGCGGTAAGTGCGTAGCCGGCCAGGCCGTACAGCTTGACGTTGGCCGGCAGGAAACGCAGGGCTACGGTCATCAACATCGGCGGCAACGCACCACCGGCCAAGCCTTGCACGGTGCGCAGCAGCAACAGGCTTTCGTAGTTCGGCGCGAACGGGCACAGGATGCCCAGCACGGTGAACAGGCCAATGGCGTACAGGGTGAAGCGGCGCAGGGAAAACGTCACCGAACACCAGGGCGCAAACGCCATGGCCGCGACCGACGTGGCGGTATAGGCCGCGACCAGCCAGGTGCCTTCGTCAAAGCCGATGTACAGCGCACCACGAATGTCGGCGAGGGCCACCTTGGTGACCATCTCGTTGAGGCCCGATACCAGCACCGCCAGCAACACACCGACCAGGCCGATGATGATGCGCGGGCCGAACACGGGCGGGGCCAGGGTGGCGGGCTTGGCTGCGGCCGCAAGGGTGGGGGCAGCGAGAGACGTCATGAACAGGTAACTCGGAATGGGAAATACCCGAGCAGTTTATTCAGGCATACGCATGACAAAAAGTTACTTATCGACAGCTTATAAGTGCGCCAGACGCAATCCTGGGTTGCCTGATACACCGCCATCGGGGGCAAGCCCCCTCCTACATTTGCCCTGTGTACGCTTGAAATTCAGTTCGGTTGGGCTTCCAGCCAGGTGGCGTGGCAACTTTCGCGCATCGTCTCGCGCAGCCATTTGTGAGCCGGGTCTTTGTCGAAGCGCGGGTGCCAGGACTGGGCGAGTACCAGGGTCGGCAAGGAGATCGGCAGCGAGAAGGCACGCAGCGGCAGCTTCAGGCGATTGGCGCTGTAGAGCGCTTCCTTGGGCACCGGCAGGATCAGGTCGGAGTCGGGCAGCATGAACATCGCGCCATGAAAACCCGGAGCGATCATCGCCACGCGCCGCTCCAGGCCCTGGGCGTTCAGCGCGGTGTCGATCGGCCCGCGGGCGAGGCCGCGCCGCGAGATGCTGATATGGGAATAGCTGGCGAAACGTGCGGCGGTGATTTCTTCGTCGAATAAGGGGTGATCCTGCCGCGCCAGGCCAACAAAGGTGGTGGAGAACAGGTTCTGCACCTTGACCTCGGGGCTCGCCGGCAGGGTGTTGCTCACGCGTAGATCCAGCCGCCCTTCGCGCAGGGCTTCGTCATCGGTATCGCCTTCGGGCACGAAACACAGCTCGCACAGGGGGGCCATGCGCTCCATGGTGTCGAACAGTCGGCCACCATACACGCCGATAAAAAAGTCATTGGCGCGCACGCTGAAGCGGCGGCGCAGGGTGCTCAGGTCCACTTGCTCGGACGAGCGAAACAGTAACGCCGCCTGTTCCACCACGGTGCGTACCTGGCCTTGCAACTCCAGGGCCTTGGGCGTGGGCACCAGCCCTCGACCGGCACGCACCAGGATCGGGTCGCCCACCGCTTCGCGAATACGCGTGAGCGTGCGGCTCATGGCCGCCGGGCTGAGGTTCATCCGCCGCGCGGCGCCGACCACACTGCCCTCGTCGAGCAAGGCGTCGAGGGCGACCAGCAGGTTCATGTCCGGTAGTTGCATGCCAAGCACTCGTGAGCGTAAGGGAGTGAACGGGATGCAATCGTAGCAGGTGTATCAGCGCTGCATGCCCCAACGCTTTACGGTGAGCCGCTCGAAGGTGTCAAACACCAGGTTTTCCACCAACAGGCCGATCAGGATCACCACCGCCAGCCCGGCAAATACCTTGTCGGTGTACAGCTCGTTGCGGTTCTGGAAGATGTACCAGCCCAAACCGCCCTTGCCACTGGTGGCGCCGAACACCAGTTCGGCGGCGATCAGCGTGCGCCAGGCAAACGCCCAGCCGATCTTGAGGCCGGCAAGAATCGACGGCAGCGCCGCCGGGATCAGGATGAACAGCACAAAGCGCATCCCCTTGAGACCATAGTTGCGGCCCGCCATGCGCAGGGTTTCGGACACGCCTAAAAACCCCGAGTAAGTATTGAGCGCCAGCGCCCACAGCACCGAATGCACCAGCACGAAAATCAGGCTGTTCTGGCCCAGGCCGAACCACAGCAGCGCCAGCGGCAGCAATGCGATGGCCGGCAGCGGGTTGAACATCGAGGTCAGGGTACTGAGCAGGTCGCGGCCCAATTGGGTCGACACGGCCAAGGTGGTGAGGGCGAACGCCAGCACAATGCCGATCAGGTAACCCTTGAGCAATACCACCAGCGAGATGCTCACCTTGCTCAGCAGTTCGCCGCTGAGCAGCCCGTCGTATAGCGCGTTGAAGGTTTGCAGAAAGCTCGGCAGCAGCAGGTCGTTGTTCTGGTAGCGCGCGACGGCTTCCCAGAGGATCGCCAGCACGATCAGGATCAGGCCCTTGCGCAGCCAGCCTTGTTGCCACAAGCGCTGGCGCAGTGGCAGTTCGCGTTCCACCGGGACGCTGAGCAAAGGTTCGAGGGTGATTTCGTATTCCTGGCGCATGGGTCGCCCTCCTTAGTAAGCGATGCGGATATCGGCAAAACCCAACTCGGGTTCGGCAGCCGTGGTTTCATCGAACAACAAGCGATGAATGCGCCGCGCCGACGCCTGGAAGTCCACACCGCCAAGGCTGTGCAGGTTGTATTGATGGCTGTGGATTTCCGCGCGCACGCGCCCAGGGTGCGGCGACAGCAGCAGGATGCGATTGCCCACCACCAGCGCTTCTTCGATGGAGTGCGTGACAAACAACAGGGTGAAGCGCACCTCTTCCCAGAGCAGCAGCAACTCCTCTTGCATCTTGCGCCGGGTCAGGGCGTCGAGGGCGGCGAAGGGTTCGTCCATCAGCAGGATTTTCGGCTGCATGGCCAAGGCACGGGCGATGGCTACGCGGGCTTTCATGCCGCCGGAGAGCGTATGCGGGTACGCCTCGGCAAAGGCACTGAGGCCCACTTTATCGAGGTAGTGCAGCGCGCGCTCTTCGGCTTCGCGACGCTTGAGGGTGTTGGATGCCAGCAGTGGAAACATCACGTTCTGCTTGACGGTTTTCCACGGTGGCAACTGGTCGAATTCCTGGAACACCACGATGCGGTCCGGGCCCGGTTGCTCGACCTTTTGGCCCAACAGGCGAATCTGGCCTTCGCAGGGCTTGATAAACCCGGCGATGGATTTGAGCAAGGTGGACTTGCCGCAGCCCGAAGGGCCAAGCAACACGTAGCGGTCGGCCGGGTCGATTTCGAAACTGACCTGGTGGGTGGCCCGCACCACGCGCTCGGGGGTGCGGTATTCAAGGCTGACGTTATCCACCGCCAGCAGCGGCTCGGCGGTGTGCAGGTTGCTGGCCGCGTGGCCTTGCAAGGGCGCGTTCATTTCAACTTCCTTGCAGGGGCTTGGCGTCCTGGAAGAAGTAGTCCTTCCACGATTCAGGCTTGTTTTTGATGGCGCCGACACGGTAGAGGAACTCCGCCAGCGGGTAGGTGTTTTTTGGGGTGACGCTGAATTCGAACTGCGGGTTGTCGATGATTTTGAGCAACTCGGCGCGGTCGATCTTGGCGTTGGTCACACGGATATAAGTATCGGCGGCGGCGCCTTTGTCGTTCTGGGCGAACTGCGCGGCTTCGGTCAGTGCCTCGACGAACGCTTTATAGGTCTTGGGGTTGTCGTTGCGGAATTTTTCAGTGGCAAACAGCACGGTTGGCGAGTTGGGGCCGAGCAGGTCGTAGGTGTTCAACACTACGTGCACGTTAGGGTTGGCCAGGGCCTGGTCCTGGAACGGCGGGTTGGAAAAATGCCCGGTCAACTCGGTACCGCCGGCGATCAGTGCGGCGGTGGCGTCGGGGTGCGGAACGGCGACGGTGTATTTGTCGAGGCGATTGAATTCCTGGTCGCCCCACTGCTTGGCGGCGGCGTATTGCAGGAAGCGCGACTGCACGGACACGCCCACTGCGGGGACGGCGATGCGGTCCTTGTCGGTGAAGTCGGCGATGGTCTTGACCTTGGGGTTGTTGCTGACCAGGTAGTACGGGAAATTGCCCAGGGACGCCACGGCCTTGACGTTCTGTTTGCCGTGGGTGCGGTCCCAGATGGTCAGCAGCGGGCCGACGCCGGCCCCGGCTATATCGATGGAGCCGGAGAGCAGCGCATCATTGACCGCCGCGCCACCGGAGAGCTGGGTCCAGTCGACCTTGATGTCGATGCCTTCCTGCTTGCCGTACTTCTCGATCAAGTGCTGATCGCGCACCACGTTGAGCAACAGGTAAACGATGCCGAATTGTTCGGCGATGCGGATCTCACCTTCGGCCTGGGCCGCCGCAGGCGCCACCAGGCTACCGGCCAGCAGGCTCACGCCCAGCCCGAGGGTGGCGGCCAAGCGCGCAAATGGAATGTTCCTGGACATGGTCATGCTCCGAATCAGAAAGGCGCGTCGCCCTGGATGGTGGTGCGAAACAGCTTGCGGCGCAGGTGGCTCGGGCAACCGGCGGCCAGGTGGATCAGCGAGCGGTTATCCCAGAACACCAGGTCGTGAGGCTGCCATTGATGGCGATAGATGTTGTGCGCCAGCACGCTGTGGGCATAAAGCTGGGCCAGCAGGTCACGGCTCTCATCCTCGGGCAGGCCGACGATGCGGGTGGTGAAGCCTTCACTGACGAACAGCGCCTTGCGGCCGTTTTCCGGATGCGTGCGCACGATGGGGTGCACCACTTCGGCCACTTGCGCCAACTGTTCCGGGGTGAGCGTTGGGCGCCAGTTGCCTTCGAATTTGGTTTCGCTGTAACGCGCCGTGTAGGAATGCGCGGCGCTGCGGCCCTCGACGGCTTTGCGCAAGTGCTCGGGCAACTGATCCCAGGCCTTGTGCATGTCGGCGAACAAGGTGTCGCCGCCTTCGCTAGGCAGCTCTTGTGCGTGCAGCATCGAACCAAGGCTG
This sequence comes from Pseudomonas asgharzadehiana, assembly GCF_019139815.1. Lineage (NCBI taxonomy): Bacteria > Pseudomonadati > Pseudomonadota > Gammaproteobacteria > Pseudomonadales > Pseudomonadaceae > Pseudomonas > Pseudomonas asgharzadehiana. Next base: position 323,351 of record NZ_CP077079.1, on the reverse strand, counting down.
GGCAGTTCTTTATAGGACAGGTCTGAATGCCAGAACTTGCCGGCATCGCCCAGGCCGATGGATTGGCCGTTTTCAATAATGTTGGAGACGATCAGGATTTCGGGATGGTTGGCCAGCAGGAACTGTTTGAGCACATGAATCTGCAGCACGCCAAAACGGCGGCTGAAGGCGATGTGCTGTTCGGGGGTGATGCGCTGGTCGCGAAACACCACCACGTGATGGTCCAGGTGCGCGCGGTGGATGCGCGCAAAATCCTGCTGATTGATTGGCCGGGACAGGTCCAGGCCAATGATCTCGGCCCCCACGCTGCCGGGCAGTGGGCGCACCTCGAAGGCTTGGGCGGCAGGGATCGCTGTTGGAACAGTAGAGGCGGCGGACATGAGTTCACTCCCGGTCGGTCAGGAGATTGACTTTATAGGCATAAGAACTTGATTTTAAATACCGATAATGAATAACGATATGCGGGAAGGGAGCAAGGTGATCGGGCCGTGTAAGATCTGCGAAAAGCCTGGCGTGGGCCGTCGGAATCGCGTGTTGAAACGCTTACAAGCCGAAACCGTGCCTGTTTGACAAGCTTAAGGGCACTCTCTAGTGTGCATTGGATCCAATTAGCCATCACTTTTAGAAAAAGAGCACAACGTAGCCGTGACGCAGAAGCCGACCCCTTTGAACAGCATCAAGATCAGCGGTCCTATTCCCGCCCACCTTGCTCGCTCCGTGATTGAAGAAACCTTGCGCAATGCCATCCTCGACGGCCGGTTGCCCTGTGGTACCGCCATGCGTCAGCAGGAGTTGGCCAGCCTGTTCGGGGTCAGCCGCATGCCGGTGCGTGAAGCCTTGCGCCAGCTGGAGGCCCAGTCGCTGCTGCATGTGGTGACCCACAAAGGCGCCGTGGTGGCCCCCGTGATTGAAGACAATTCGGCGGAGACCTATCAATTGCGGATGTTGCTGGAGTCTGAAGCCTTGCGCTTGTCGATTCCGTTGCTGACCGACGCCGATATCGCCGAAGCGGACGCGTTTATCCGCGCTCTGGAGCAGGAAGAAAATTACGCCGAGATGGGTCGTCTCAATCGCCTGTTTCACATGGCGCTCTACGGCAAGGCGCCTAACCAGCGACTGCTCAAATTGGTGGAACACGGGCTGAATGAGGAAGAACGCTTCCTGCGCTTCAACCTTCAGGCCATGGGGCTGGGCCAGATAACCCAGGACGACCACCGTGAACTGTTGAACCTGGTGGCGCAGAAGAAAGTCGAGGAAAGCGTCCTGACCCTGCGCAATCACCTGATGCGTGGGATGGAAGTTATTACCACCTATCTCAATGGCGTGGACACCACCGGCAAGAAAACCCCGTAACCGGGTTTTCGCCCGCCCTTCTTTACGCTTAACGTTGGGGTACTGTGTCTGCCGGGTAGTGCCCCTGCGCCAAAGAAGCTTCTTATTTAATAAAGCCGCTGCCCACGGCCAATATCATTTAGAAAAACATCCACTACATTCCTATACTCGTTACGTTTTTCAGCCCGCCTATTATCGCTTATCACTAAACCAGACACTTGCGTCGACGGCGCAGCCCATCCGCATGAACAGCGTGCGCGTCGCGCTTGGTTTAGACCTGTTTATCTCTTTGCCGCGTATAAAAGCCCGCTGCTGTTTCACGGCAAAAGCAACAACTTATAGGCCTACACCATGTATCAATCATTACTTGAAAAAAGAAAACTACAGTTATGTAGCCACCCGCTATTAACGGAAATAACCTCGCAAAAAAAGTTACAACTTTTCATGGAGAGCCATGTATTCGCCGTTTGGGATTTCATGACACTTACCAAACGCCTGCAACAGGACCTGAGCTGCACTCGCTTGCCCTGGCTGCCACCGGCCGACCCACTCGCCGCGCGCCTGATCAATGAGATTGTGCTGGGCGAAGAATCAGACGAACACCCCCGGCAAGGCTATTGCAGTCACTTCGAGTGGTACCGGGAGGCCATGCTCGAAGTCGGCGCCAGCCCTTGCGCGATCGACCGCTTCGTCGCACTGCAACGCGAAGGCGTCGAAGCGGGCAGCGCCTTGCATATGATCGATGCACCCGCCGGCGTACGCCGGTTTGTCAGCGACACATTGCACATTGCGCTGCAAGCTCCCATCCACTGTGTGGCAGCCGCTTTTTTTCACGCTCGCGAGCAGGTTATTCCGAACATGTTCGAGCGTTTCCTGCGGTCTGATACGCTCCTGCGTTGCCAGGCGCCTACCTTGCGGGGCTACCTTGAACGCCACATCGAACTGGATGCCGGCCATCACGGGCCGGCGGCTGAGCAGTTGCTCGAACGTCTGGTGCGCGTAGCCCCGGCGTACCGCCAACAAGCCAACGACGCAGCCCTTGCCGCAGTGCAAAGCCGTATCGCGCTCTGGGACGAGATGCGGGCGGCGCTGCAAGAAGTGCAGCCATGAACATCGCCAACTACACCTCGACTGTCGACGACTGGGAGCGCCGCGCGACCATCCGCACACGCCCCCGCCGCCTGCTGGAAAACGATGACAAGTTGATCTATCCGCTATGCCGCCAACCCTTGGTACTCACTGCCACTTTTGTGGAGCAGTGCCCCCAATGGCGCGACTTCGTGCTGGTGCAGAGCTTCTACAAATTTATCAACGATGTGGTGATCTTCGAGACTGAGATCGTCGACAAGACCGCGCGTAACATCGCCAAGAACCGCTTCTCGGTGCCCTTCCCATTCGCCTGCCGCGTGGATGCCATGACGGTAGTGGTGGATGAGGATTACCACGCCCTCGTCGCGTTGGACTTCTTGCAACAAACCCTGGACATGACAGGCGTACAACCGCTGGATCTACCCGCACACATCGAACTGAGCCGCGCTCTGCCGGCGGCACAGGCTCAGGCGCCGGCCCACCTGCGCGACGCTGTGGAGCTGATTGGCGTGGCCATCGCCGAAAATAGCGTCACCCACGATGTGGCGGCGTTTTCCAAGGACAACAGTGTCAAAGCGTCCATTCGTGGCTTGATGGCCGACCACCTGTTTGACGAAGGTCGCCACGCGCAATTCTGGACTCGCCTGGTGCAACACTATTGGCAAACCGCGAGCCCGGCTGACCGTGACAGCATCGCGCACGTGTTGCCGATATTCCTGAGCCATTACCTGACCAATGACCTGCAGAAGAACTTCGACCTGCAGTTGATCGAGCACCTGGATATAAGCAGCAGTGTGCGCGGTGCGCTGCGTGATGAAGTGATCACGCTGGCGTTTCCCATCACCGGCCAGCACCCCTTGATGGGCAATATCATCAACTTCCTGCAACACAGCGGCTTACTGCACACACCCAGTGTGACGCAGGCGCTGAACGACTATCTGCCGGTGCCCGCATGAGGCGCCTGACCATCGGATGGCGCGGCACCAGCAAGGCACTGGGTGCCATCAGGCCGGTACTGGAGCAGTACGGGCATGTGTCTGCTGACGAGGCCATCGACCTGTGGCTTGAAGACGGTAGCCTGCCGTTGCCGGACGAGGTGGGCGAAGCGGCCTGTATAAGGCTGCGCCTGGGGGTTGGCCCGGAAAGTGGCTGTGGGTTGCCCGCGCTACAATTACGCGCCTATGACCGTGGCCAACGACTGTGTGCCGTGCTGAACATCGCCGAAGAGCCCAGTGGCAATGGCCAGCGACTGCGCCAGCAGGTGACAGGCGCACTGGTGGACTGGGTTGCGCTGCACGTCAGTGGCTTTTCACGGGACCCGGGATATCGGCCTCTGAGTACGGTCGCCACGGACTGGCCCGAGCAGGGTTTGCAAGGACTTGAAGCGTTGGCCTTTATGCATCGGTTCAATCGTACACACGACCGCGCATTGAGGCAGGAAGCCCACGTGCCGGTGATCGAACGAATACAGGCCAGCCTTTTCGCTTTCGCCAATCGGCCGGCACTGTGCATCGCCGGGAGTGAGGTGACCTATCGCCAGCTGCACGTGCAGGCCATGGCAATCCAGCAACGCTTGCGCCCGTTACTGGAGGCGCTCGAGGCGCCGCCAGTGATCGGTGTATGCCTGGCAAAATCCGTCGAGCTGTACGCCAGCATTCTCGCGGTACTTGGCTGTGGCGCGGTGTACTTGCCGCTCGCCCCTGACCAGCCTCCTCAACGTCATCAGATGATGCTCGCCGGGGCTCAGGTGCTGCTGGACACCGGCAAGCATCCGTTGCGGGGACGTTTCCTGGCGTTGGATGTCAGTGCCGTCGACCCTGGCGACACCACCGAAACCCTCTGTGCGCCGACATCCAATCACGCCTGCCCGGACGCGCCGTGCATGCTGCTCTACACATCGGGAACCACGGGCCAGCCCAAGGGTGTGCAACTGAGCCAAGGCAACCTGGCGCATTTCACGGCCTGGTTCAGGACCTGTATGGCACTGGATGAACACAGTCGGGTGTTGCAGTTTTCGCCCTTGAGTTTCGACTCATCGCTCATCGATATCTTTCCCACCTTAATCGCCGGCGCCGCGTTGATCATCCCCAGCGAACAGCAACGGCACGACCCCCGGTTACTGGTGGAATTGCTTCGCCGGCAGCGCGTCAGCCATGCGTTTCTGCCGCCCGCGCTGCTCAACCTCCTACCGCTGGACCGTCCTCTGGGTGTGACGCATCTGCTCACTGGCGGCGATGCCTGCGAACCCCATGTGATCGAGCGCCTGGCGGGGCAGTGTCAGCTCCACAACCTCTATGGCCCCACCGAAACCACGGTGCTGATCACGCACCGGACATTGGCCACCCACGACAACAATCGCAACATTGGCACCCCCATCGCCAACAGCCGGGTGCTGATTCTGGATGACCAGTTGCAACCCGTAGATGAAGCGGTAACCGGCGAGCTTTATATCGTTGGGCCTGGGGTAAGCCTGGGGTATGTGAATGCGCCGCAGGAGACCGCCAGCCGGTTTGTCGAGCTGCTGCTGCCGGGGGGCCAGGCCGTGCAGGCCTTTCGCAGTGGCGACCTTGCGCAGTGGACCGCCGAGGGTATCGTGTTGGGCGGGCGGCGCGATGATCAGGTAAAAATCCGTGGGTTTCGGGTCGAACCCCAGGAAATTGAACAATGCCTGCGCAACAGCCGGTTGTATCGCGGGCTGGCGGTGGTGATCGACCCTGACCGCAGGATCCACGCCTTTTTCGCCCAGCCCGAACCAGGTGCTACGGTCGCCGCGTTGCGCACGCATGCACAGCAGTGGCTACCGGACTACATGCAACCTGGCTTCTGGGTTGAACTGCCAGACATACCGCACACTCACCACGGCAAGGTTGATCGCAGGGCGCTGTTGACGCTACCACCACAGCCCATTTTGCAGGCGACCCCCTGCCTTGCGCGCACCGCGCTGCAAGCACAGCTGAGCGGCCTGTGGGGCGAGCTGTTGGGGTTGCCCGCCGAAAACGTGGGTATTGATGACAGCTTCTTCGACCTCGGCGGCCATTCGATTTTGCTGTCGATGTTGTTGTTGCGTGTTCGCGAGCAATTTGGCCGTGGTTTTGCGCTGAGCCAGTTCATTGAAGTCCCGACGGTTCGTACGCTGGCAGCGCTGATGCAAGACGGGGAGCGCCCCGACGCCTCTTCCGGCCAGGCGATCCGGGATGCCCAACGGCCGTGGATGATCAACTCGTTGCCCGAGGGTGCCTGGGGCGATCCGCGCAAAGTTATAGTCACAGGCGCCAACAGTTTCGTCGGTATACACATCGTCGAAGCCCTGTTGGCCGGTGGCGCCATTGAGGTGGCGTGCTTGGTGCGTGAACGACCGGGGCAGTGCGCGATGATGAGGTTTACCCAGGCGCTGCGCGATTACCGCTTGGACCATATGGACCTGAGCCGAGTACAGGTATTCGCCGCCGACATCAGCCAGCCTCGACTGGGTTTGGCCCGCGACGTCTATGACTCTCTCGTCGAAGGCTTCGGTGTGCTGGTGCATAACGCGGCGCAGGTCAACCACGTCATGGACTACGCCTCGCTAGCCAGGAACAACGTCGAGCCCGTATTCGAATGCTTGCGTCTATGCGAGACGCGCTGCAAGAAAGTATTCAATTTTGTCTCGACGCTGTCCGCCTCCAGCAGTATCGACACGGTGGGACGTATCCTTGAAGCCCCTGCGGCGGCCACATTGCCGCTGTATATCAAGAATGGCTACAACCTCTCCAAATGGGTGGCGGAGCGACTGCTGGGGCGCGCGGTTGAAAACGGGGCCTGGGTCAATATCCATCGCCTCGGAAACATCAGCTTCAACAGCCGCAATGGGGTTTGCCGGCCGCAAAAAAATCGCCTGATGCTGATGCTCAAGGGCTCGCTGCAACTAGGCCTGCTTCCGCGGCTGGATTTGAATTTCGACCTGATGCCAGTGGACTTTCTGGCGCGCTTCATTGCGTTCCACGGCAGTCGTTTTCAAGCCGATAGAAGCGTGTTCAACCTGCATAACCCGCAGCCGTTGAGCTGGGAGAATTATCTGGATGCGTTCAGCCGAGCCGGTCATATGTTTGAGCGGGTAAGCATCACGCAATGGCAGAAGGCGCTACAGACGGTGGACCAGGACAACGCGCTGTTTGGCGTACTCGGTTTTTATCTTGATCGCTTGGATGAAGACATCGGCGATACCGGGATGATCCTTCACGAGAACGCACAGCGTGGCGTTGAGCAAATGGGTGAGCAGTATCCCGATAAAACCCCCGCGCTATTGAGCAGAGGTTGCAATTACCTCAAGGCCATCGGTTTTCTATGAATTGCGTCAGGACAACATTATGAAACGGCTGCAACCGGATACGTTAATCCGCAATCCAACGGGACGGCCGATAGTGGCCTCGCGGGTGATCGACTGCCAGGCCAGGCGTGTGTGGAACATGGTGGGGACGTTTTCAGGTTTTGATGTATTCATCCCCGCTCTGTCACACATCGAAATGACCGGTACCGGTGTGGGTGCTTTACGCACGAAGTTTTTCCGAGATGGCAACCAGGTGGTGGAACAGCTCAATAGCCGGGATGAGCACGCCATGTATATGACTTGGACCACCCTCTACAACACTCTGGGCGTGGCTAGATTGTGGGCAGCAATCAACGTGGACGCACTGGAGACACAGTGCTCCAGGGTAACGTGGACCCTCATTGCCGAACCGGAGGACGCTGCACAGGTGGGATTTGAACAATTTGTACAGGCTTTCGCTGAAAGCGCACTGGACAACGTCAGCCGCTTGTTGGGCCCGCAGTAGGAGCGAACACTGCACGCTCCTACTCACACGCTCAACGGCTCAGATTTTGAAGCTGTCGACCAGTTGCTTCAGCCGATTAGCCTGTTGCGACAGCGCATCGCAATCCTTCAAGGTTTCGTTGAGGTTGGCCACGCCCTGCTGGTTAAGCAGGTTGATCTGGTTGATATCCACATTGAGGGTTTCCACCACGGCCGTCTGCTCCTCGGTGGCCGCTGCGACGGATTGGTTCATACCGTCGATCTCAACGATCCGCTGCGTGACGCTGACCAGGCGTTCGCCGGCCTGGTTGGCCACCCCGACGCTTTGCTCACTGGACGTTTGGCTGGCGTTCATGGTGGTCACCGCCTCGCGCGAACCCACTTGCAGCGAAGTGATCATTTTATGAATCTCTTCAGCCGATTCCTGAGTACGGTGAGCCAAGTTGCGCACTTCATCGGCCACCACCGCAAACCCACGTCCCGCCTCGCCGGCACGCGCAGCTTCAATCGCGGCATTCAGTGCCAACAAGTTGGTTTGCTGGGAGATGCCTTTGATCACATCAAGGATGTGGCCGATATTATCGGTGCTGGCGTTCAGTGTTTCGATCTGAGTGCAGGACAAACTGATTTTTTGCGACAGTTCAGACATCGCCAGGATGGTTTGCTCCACCACTTTGCGACCGTCGTCGGCTTGCTCGCTGGCACCGCTGGCGTGCTGTGACGCATCAGCCGCGTTGCGCGCGATTTCCTGAGTGGCGGCACCCAGTTCGTTGATTGCTGCGGCCACACTGTTGGTACGCGCACTTTGCTCATCGGAACCGATGATTGACGCGTTGGAGGATGCCATCACTCGCTGGGACAGGTCGTGCACCTGGCGTGTTGCCGAAGACACTTCGGAAATCGAAGCGTGGATACGTTCCACAAACCGGTTAAACGCACTGCCGACTTCGCCAAACTCATCTTTGCTGGTAACAGCGAGGCGGCGGGTCAGATCACCTTCACCTTGAGCGATGTCTTGCATCGCAACCCCCATAGTGGTCAAGGGCCGCAACAAGACCTGAATCAGCAGGCTCAAGAGCACAGCAATCGCGACCACGGCGATGAGCATAGCGATCAATGCCGACGTGCGGAATTTACCCAACGGTGCGTAGGCTTTGTCTTTATCGATCGACAGACCGATATACCAATCTGCCCCTGGCAAGCCGCTGATCGGAGTGAAGGACAAAATACGATCCTGGCCCTTGAGCACAACCTCCTGATTGACCTTCTCGATGCGTAAGCGGGTGCCGGGATAGATGTCCTTGAGGTTTTTCATCACTTGGTCCTCGTCCGGGCTGACGATGACTTGGCCGTCGCCGCTGACCAGGAACGCATGCCCGATGCCGCCGAAATCCACCGAGTTGATGATTTTCACCAGGGTTTGCAAGCTGAGGTCTCCGCCCACTACACCCAGCAGCTCGCCGTTCTTTTTCACCGGCATGGCGATGGTGACGATCTGCCCGCCTACTGCAGCCATATAAGGCGGCGTGAGCATAGGTTTATCAGCCGCCACGGCTTGTTTGTACCAGGGGCGCTGACGGGGGTCGTAGCCGTCGGGCATTTTTGCATCCGGGCGCTGGGTAAACACACCATTGGTTTGACCCACATAGGTGAACTGGAAGTTCGAGGTGAACGCTGGTTGGTCGACTAGCCCAGGCAAGTCCGCTGCACTGCCTTGGTGAGCTACGTTTTGCGTCAGGCTTTCGAGTACCAGTATTCGACCACTGAGCCAGTTCTGCACACTGCTGGCGGTGAGCTCCCCGGATTGTTCGATGGACGATTCCAGGTTCTGCTTGATGGTGCTGCGCTGCAGGTAGTCGTTGTAAAGGGTGAACAACGCGAAGGCTAAAACCACTACGCCTGACGCGGCCAACAAGATTTTATGACTGAACTTAAGATTCATTTCATCGACTTCTTTTGCCAAAGGGGGATAAGCGTGCCGAGTGGAAATTCCATAAAACGGTAAGCGGAGTGTTCACCCGCTCCATTTCGGTGCACGCATGGCTCATCAAGCTTTCGGCCAAGTCGGAGCAAAACTTAGGGACTTATGGGAGAAATCTGATTTTTAACCCAGGAAAGAGATAGGCGGTAGGCGTTAGCGCTGTTGTGTGTTTTTCACTTGAGGACAACGTGGCGGGATTGCATCCCTCTAAACGACAAAACCCCTGTCTGCGTTAGCAGACAGGGGTTTCGGAATTTAATCTTGACGATGACCTACTCTCACATGGGGAAACCCCACACTACCATCGGCGATGCATCGTTTCACTACTGAGTTCGGGATGGGATCAGGTGGTTCCAATGCTCTATGGTCGTCAAGAAATTCTGTGTACCGGCCCGTCGCAGTATCAACGTGCCGATGAAATTCATGGACTTCTACATAAACAAAACCCCTGTCTGCGTTAGCAAACAGGGGTTTTGGAATTTAATCTTGACGATGACCTACTCTCACATGGGGAAACCCCACACTACCATCGGCGATGCATCGTTTCACTACTGAGTTCGGGATGGGATCAGGTGGTTCCAATGCTCTATGGTCGTCAAGAAATTCGGGTACTGACTCGTGACCAGATGGCCTCGCTTCAGCAAATCGGGTATGTGACAGCAGTCGGTGTTTTGTGAGTTACAAACTTTCGGTTCGTTTCGTCTTCACACACCGCAATCTGATGCTCTTTCGAGTAGTCAAATTGCTTGGGTGTTATATGGTCAAGCCTCACGGGCAATTAGTATTGGTTAGCTCAACGCCTCACAGCGCTTACACACCCAACCTATCAACGTCGTAGTCTTCGACGGCCCTTCAGGGAACTCAAGGTTCCAGTGAGATCTCATCTTGAGGCTAGTTTCCCGCTTAGATGCTTTCAGCGGTTATCTATTCCGAACATAGCTACCCGGCAATGCCACTGGCGTGACAACCGGAACACCAGAGGTTCGTCCACTCCGGTCCTCTCGTACTAGGAGCAGCCCCTCTCAAATCTCAAACGTCCACGGCAGATAGGGACCGAACTGTCTCACGACGTTCTAAACCCAGCTCGCGTACCACTTTAAATGGCGAACAGCCATACCCTTGGGACCGGCTTCAGCCCCAGGATGTGATGAGCCGACATCGAGGTGCCAAACACCGCCGTCGATATGAACTCTTGGGCGGTATCAGCCTGTTATCCCCGGAGTACCTTTTATCCGTTGAGCGATGGCCCTTCCATACAGAACCACCGGATCACTAAGACCTACTTTCGTACCTGCTCGACGTGTCTGTCTCGCAGTCAAGCGCGCTTTTGCCTTTATACTCTACGACCGATTTCCGACCGGTCTGAGCGCACCTTCGTACTCCTCCGTTACTCTTTAGGAGGAGACCGCCCCAGTCAAACTACCCACCATACACTGTCCTCGATCCGGATAACGGACCTGAGTTAGAACCTCAAAGTTGCCAGGGTGGTATTTCAAGGTTGGCTCCACGCAGACTGGCGTCCACGCTTCAAAGCCTCCCACCTATCCTACACAAGCAAATTCAAAGTCCAGTGCAAAGCTATAGTAAAGGTTCACGGGGTCTTTCCGTCTAGCCGCGGATACACTGCATCTTCACAGCGATTTCAATTTCACTGAGTCTCGGGTGGAGACAGCGCCGCCATCGTTACGCCATTCGTGCAGGTCGGAACTTACCCGACAAGGAATTTCGCTACCTTAGGACCGTTATAGTTACGGCCGCCGTTTACCGGGGCTTCGATCAAGAGCTTCGCGTTAGCTAACCCCATCAATTAACCTTCCGGCACCGGGCAGGCGTCACACCCTATACGTCCACTTTCGTGTTTGCAGAGTGCTGTGTTTTTAATAAACAGTCGCAGCGGCCTGGTATCTTCGACCGGCATGGGCTTACGGAGCAAGTCCTTCACCCTCACCGGCGCACCTTCTCCCGAAGTTACGGTGCCATTTTGCCTAGTTCCTTCACCCGAGTTCTCTCAAGCGCCTTGGTATTCTCTACCCAACCACCTGTGTCGGTTTGGGGTACGGTTCCTGGTTACCTGAAGCTTAGAAGCTTTTCTTGGAAGCATGGCATCAACCACTTCGCTAACTAAAAGTTAGCTCGTCATCAGCTCTCGGCCTTAGAATCCCGGATTTACCTAAGATTCCAGCCTACCACCTTAAACTTGGACAACCAACGCCAAGCTGGCCTAGCCTTCTCCGTCCCTCCATCGCAATAACCAGAAGTACAGGAATATTAACCTGTTTTCCATCGACTACGCTTTTCAGCCTCGCCTTAGGGACCGACTAACCCTGCGTCGATTAACGTTGCGCAGGAAACCTTGGTCTTTCGGCGTGGGTGTTTTTCACACCCATTGTCGTTACTCATGTCAGCATTCGCACTTCTGATACCTCCAGCAAGCTTCTCAACTCACCTTCACAGGCTTACAGAACGCTCCTCTACCGCATCACTTACGTGATACCCGTAGCTTCGGTGTATGGTTTGAGCCCCGTTACATCTTCCGCGCAGGCCGACTCGACTAGTGAGCTATTACGCTTTCTTTAAAGGGTGGCTGCTTCTAAGCCAACCTCCTAGCTGTCTAAGCCTTCCCACATCGTTTCCCACTTAACCATAACTTTGGGACCTTAGCTGACGGTCTGGGTTGTTTCCCTTTTCACGACGGACGTTAGCACCCGCCGTGTGTCTCCCATGCTCGGCACTTGTAGGTATTCGGAGTTTGCATCGGTTTGGTAAGTCGGGATGACCCCCTAGCCGAAACAGTGCTCTACCCCCTACAGTGATACATGAGGCGCTACCTAAATAGCTTTCGAGGAGAACCAGCTATCTCCGAGCTTGATTAGCCTTTCACTCCGATCCACAGGTCATCCGCTAACTTTTCAACGGTAGTCGGTTCGGTCCTCCAGTTAGTGTTACCCAACCTTCAACCTGCCCATGGATAGATCGCCCGGTTTCGGGTCTATTCCCAGCGACTAGACGCCCTATTAAGACTCGCTTTCGCTACGCCTCCCCTATTCGGTTAAGCTCGCCACTGAAAATAAGTCGCTGACCCATTATACAAAAGGTACGCAGTCACCCAACAAAGTGGGCTCCCACTGCTTGTACGCATACGGTTTCAGGATCTATTTCACTCCCCTCTCCGGGGTTCTTTTCGCCTTTCCCTCACGGTACTAGTTCACTATCGGTCAGTCAGTAGTATTTAGCCTTGGAGGATGGTCCCCCCATATTCAGACAAAGTTTCTCGTGCTCCGTCCTACTCGATTTCATGACTAAGAGATTTTCGCGTACAGGGCTATCACCCACTATGGCCGCACTTTCCAGAGCGTTCCGCTAATCTCAAAGCCACTTAAGGGCTAGTCCCCGTTCGCTCGCCACTACTAAGGGAATCTCGGTTGATTTCTTTTCCTCAGGGTACTTAGATGTTTCAGTTCCCCTGGTTCGCCTCTTGCACCTATGTATTCAGTACAAGATAACCATCTTATGATGGCTGGGTTCCCCCATTCAGACATCTCCGGATCAAAGTCTGTTTGCCGACTCCCCGAAGCTTTTCGCAGGCTACCACGTCTTTCATCGCCTCTGACTGCCAAGGCATCCACCGTATGCGCTTCTTCACTTGACCATATAACCCCAAGCAATCTGGTTATACTGTGAAGACGACATTCGCCGAAAATCTGTAATCACTCACAAATTTTACCTTAGCCTGATCCGTTACCAGTGAAAGTAACGTTCAGCCTATCTTTCTATCACATACCCAAATTTTTAAAGAACGATCTAATCAAAGACTAGAAATCAACATTCACCATCGCTAGGATGGAATGCTCATTTCTAAGCTCTATATAGAATAATGCATTAATCTAGCATTACCGTCTTCTTCAATGAATCAAGCAATTCGTGTGGGAACTTATGGAGCAGCTGATGTCGTCGATTAAGGAGGTGATCCAGCTGCAGGTTCCCCTACGGCTACCTTGTTACGACTTCACCCCAGTCATGAATCACACCGTGGTAACCGTCCTCCCGAAGGTTAGACTAGCTACTTCTGGTGCAACCCACTCCCATGGTGTGACGGGCGGTGTGTACAAGGCCCGGGAACGTATTCACCGCGACATTCTGATTCGCGATTACTAGCGATTCCGACTTCACGCAGTCGAGTTGCAGACTGCGATCCGGACTACGATCGGTTTTATGGGATTAGCTCCACCTCGCGGCTTGGCAACCCTCTGTACCGACCATTGTAGCACGTGTGTAGCCCAGGCCGTAAGGGCCATGATGACTTGACGTCATCCCCACCTTCCTCCGGTTTGTCACCGGCAGTCTCCTTAGAGTGCCCACCATGACGTGCTGGTAACTAAGGACAAGGGTTGCGCTCGTTACGGGACTTAACCCAACATCTCACGACACGAGCTGACGACAGCCATGCAGCACCTGTCTCAATGTTCCCGAAGGCACCAATCTATCTCTAGAAAGTTCATTGGATGTCAAGGCCTGGTAAGGTTCTTCGCGTTGCTTCGAATTAAACCACATGCTCCACCGCTTGTGCGGGCCCCCGTCAATTCATTTGAGTTTTAACCTTGCGGCCGTACTCCCCAGGCGGTCAACTTAATGCGTTAGCTGCGCCACTAAGAGCTCAAGGCTCCCAACGGCTAGTTGACATCGTTTACGGCGTGGACTACCAGGGTATCTAATCCTGTTTGCTCCCCACGCTTTCGCACCTCAGTGTCAGTATCAGTCCAGGTGGTCGCCTTCGCCACTGGTGTTCCTTCCTATATCTACGCATTTCACCGCTACACAGGAAATTCCACCACCCTCTACCATACTCTAGTCAGTCAGTTTTGAATGCAGTTCCCAGGTTGAGCCCGGGGATTTCACATCCAACTTAACAAACCACCTACGCGCGCTTTACGCCCAGTAATTCCGATTAACGCTTGCACCCTCTGTATTACCGCGGCTGCTGGCACAGAGTTAGCCGGTGCTTATTCTGTCGGTAACGTCAAAACAATCACGTATTAGGTAACTGCCCTTCCTCCCAACTTAAAGTGCTTTACAATCCGAAGACCTTCTTCACACACGCGGCATGGCTGGATCAGGCTTTCGCCCATTGTCCAATATTCCCCACTGCTGCCTCCCGTAGGAGTCTGGACCGTGTCTCAGTTCCAGTGTGACTGATCATCCTCTCAGACCAGTTACGGATCGTCGCCTTGGTGAGCCATTACCTCACCAACTAGCTAATCCGACCTAGGCTCATCTGATAGCGCAAGGCCCGAAGGTCCCCTGCTTTCTCCCGTAGGACGTATGCGGTATTAGCGTCCGTTTCCGAACGTTATCCCCCACTACCAGGCAGATTCCTAGGCATTACTCACCCGTCCGCCGCTCTCAAGAGAAGCAAGCTTCTCTCTACCGCTCGACTTGCATGTGTTAGGCCTGCCGCCAGCGTTCAATCTGAGCCATGATCAAACTCTTCAGTTCAAACATCTTTGGGTTTTTAAGAAACCCTAAACTTGGCTCAGCAATCGTTGGTTACATCTTTGATTTCTCGCGGAGTAACTTGTGATGCTGATAATCTTGTTGACTATCAGTCTGACTCCACAAGCACCCACACGAATTGCTTGATTCAGTTGTTAAAGAGCGGTTGGTTAAGAGCTTTCGTCTCAACCGAGGCGCGCATTCTACAGCAGCCTCACTTGCTGTCAAGCGGTTATTTTCAGAAGCTTTCGAAGATTTCTTCAACAACTTCAACCACTTGCGCTTCCGATCTCTCGTCAGCGGGAGGCGAATTCTACAGCGTTACACGCTGCTGTCAACACCTCTTTTTCAACTTCCTTTTAGCTTCGATGAACTGAAGCAACTTGCTGCCGAAAACTGCGTAACTCATTGTTTACCAAGGAGTTTTCCGTTTCGACTGCGCCGGAAGTGGGGCGAATTATAGGCTTCCAGAATCTGGCGTCAACAATTAATTTTGCTTTTCCTATCAATCAAGAGAGATTGATTAAAAACCACCCAAATGCGCCCGAAGAAACCGCTAGATGACTCCCGCCTCTTTTAACGCCGCAATATTCAACGGCGCCAGCCCCAACACTCTCTTCAACACCAGCTCCGTATGCTCACCCAATAGAGGAGGTGCGCTGCGATACTCCACAGGTGTCTTGGATAACCGAATCGGACTGGCAACTTGCGGCACCAACCCCGCCAACGCATGAGGCAACTGCATCGCCAGCCCACGCGCCTTCACCTGAGGATCGGCAAACACCTGCGAAAGGTCATTGATCGGACCACAAGGCACCCCAACTTGCTCAAGCTGGGCCACCCACTCCGCCGTCGTCTTGAAGACCGTCGCCTGGCGAATCAACGGAATCAGCACCGCACGGTTAACCACCCGCACTTTATTAGTGGAGAAACGTGGGTCATCCGCCCACTGCGGCTGACCCGCCACTTGCGCAAACTTGCGAAACTGCCCGTCATTACCCACAGTCAGGATGAAATCACCATCGGCCGTGGGGAAATCCTGATAAGGGACAATATTCGGATGAGCGTTACCCAGGCGCTTCGGAGGCACCCCCGTCGTCAGATAATTCATCGCCTGATTAGCCAAGCAGGCCACCTGAACATCGAGCAACGCCATATCGACGTGTTGCCCGCCACCGTCATGATCTCGATGCGCCAGCGCAGCAAGAATGGCCACCGTCGAATAGAGGCCCGTGAGAATGTCAGTCAACGCCACTCCCACCTTTACCGGCCCCGCCCCCTCATCACCTTCCGGCCGACCAGTCAGACTCATCAGCCCGCCCAGCCCCTGGATCATGAAGTCATAACCCGCACGCGCGGCATAAGGTCCGGTTTGGCCGAAGCCCGTGATAGAGCAATAGATCAACTCAGGATTAATCTCCTTGAGCGACTCATAATCCAGCCCATAGGCCGCTAAACCATCCACCTTAAAATTCTCGATGAGGATGTCGGACTTAGCCGCCAGATCCCGTACCAGCTTCTGCCCCTCAGGCCGGGTGAAGTCGATAGTCACCGATTCTTTATTACGATTGGCAGACAAGTAATACGCCGCCTCACTGGTGTTCTCGCCATAAGCATCTTTAAGGAAGGGGGGCCCCCAGGCCCGCGTGTCGTCACCACTACCGGGGCGTTCAACCTTTATTACCTCTGCCCCGAGGTCCGCAAGAATCTGCCCGGCCCAAGGGCCCGCCAACACTCGCGATAAGTCCAATACCCGCAGATGCGATAGCGCGCCCATACCGTTCTCCTATTAATAGAACGCCTGAAGACCGGTTTGCGCACGCCCCAGAATCAAGGCGTGCACGTCGTGGGTACCTTCATAGGTGTTAACCACCTCCAGATTCACCAGATGACGCGCCACCCCGAATTCGTCGGAAATGCCGTTGCCGCCCAACATGTCCCGTGCCATACGCGCGATATCCAGAGACTTGCCGCACGAGTTGCGCTTCATGATCGAAGTAATCTCTACCGCAGCCGTGCCTTCATCCTTCATGCGCCCCAGGCGCAGGCAGCCTTGCAGGGCCAGAGTGATCTCAGTCTGCATATCGGCCAGCTTCTTCTGGATCAACTGAGTCGCCGCCAAAGGCCGACCGAACTGGTGACGGTCCAAGGTGTATTGGCGAGCGGTGTGCCAGCAGAACTCGGCGGCGCCCAACGCCCCCCAGGAAATGCCATAGCGCGCCGAGTTCAGACAGGTGAAAGGCCCCTTCAAGCCTCGCACATCAGGGAAGATGTTCTCTTCCGGGACGAATACGTTATCCATCACGATCTCACCGGTGATGGAGGCCCGCAGCCCGACCTTGCCGTGAATCGCCGGCGCACTCAGCCCCTTCCAGCCTTTTTCCAGAACAAACCCGCGGATATCACCCGCGTCGTCCTTGCCCCACACCACGAACACATCCGCGATCGGACTGTTGGTGATCCACATCTTCGCGCCTGTCAGGCTGTATCCGCCCTCCACTTTGCGCGCACGCGTGATCATCGCGCCCGGATCAGAGCCATGGTTTGGCTCGGTCAGGCCGAAACAGCCAATCCACTCTCCAGAGGCCAATTTCGGCAAGTACTTCTGTTTTTGCGCCTCGGTGCCAAATTCATTGATAGGCACCATGACCAATGACGACTGCACGCTCATCATCGAACGGTAACCAGAGTCGACACGCTCAACCTCACGCGCAATCAGCCCGTAGCTGACGTAGTTCAAGCCACTGCCACCGTACTGTTCGGGAATCATCGCGCCCAACAACCCGGTTTCACCCATTTCTCGAAAGATTGCAGGGTCGGTCTTCTCATGACGGAAAGCTTCGAGCACACGCGGCGCTAGTTTGTCCTGGGCGAATTG
Source organism: Pseudomonas asgharzadehiana (assembly GCF_019139815.1). NCBI lineage: Bacteria > Pseudomonadati > Pseudomonadota > Gammaproteobacteria > Pseudomonadales > Pseudomonadaceae > Pseudomonas > Pseudomonas asgharzadehiana. Next base: position 305,792 of record NZ_CP077079.1, on the reverse strand, counting down.
CTCAGCACTGTCGCGCACCATGCGCTCTTCTTCGGTGAGCTGTTGATCCAGCAGCAGTGGATCGATCCAGTTGAAGCTTGCCTTGCCAGCCATGAATAAGTCCTCGCAAAGAAAATCAGAAGTCGTGGAAGGAGCCTAGGCCGGGCAAGCAAAGAGAGCAAACGAGGTTTCTGCATAGGCTTGTGCTAATTTCTCACTTCGAAACACTAAAAATGGCGTATTGACGCCTTATCAAGTGAGAACAAGGTACATGCGTAGGAAAATTCCCAGCACTACCGCCCTTGTCAGCTTTGAGGCGGCGGCCCGCCACGAGAGCTTTACCAAGGCGGCGCACGAGCTCTCCATCACACAAGGCGCGATCTGCCGACAGATCGCCAGCCTGGAGGAATTTTTAAGTGTCGAGCTGTTTCGGCGTTCGCGGCGCGGGGTAAAGCTGACGGAGGCGGGGCTGTCCTACAGCCGCAGAGTCGCAACGCAACTGGATGCCGTGGAGCGCGACACCCTGTCAGTGATGGGTCAGCAGGGCGCAAATACGATTGAGCTAGCGGTGGTACCCACGTTTGGTACGCAATGGTTAATTCCTCGTCTCAAGGATTTTCAACGCCAGCACCCAGAGGTAACGGTGAACCTCACCAACCGCACCCGCCCCTTCCTGTTTGCAGATACCGAGTTCGATGCCGCGATTTACTTCGGTGATGCCGACTGGCCCGGCACCGAGTCCCACCGACTGATGGGAGAAAATCCTGTTCCCGTTTGCAGCCCCCGGCTGCTGGGCAAGCGCAAGCGCTTCACCTCCTCAGAGATCGCGCAACTGCCACTGCTGCAACAGACCACCCGCCCCTATGCCTGGCGCCAATGGTTCAACGCCCAACAGCTGAATATCCCACGCGACATGACAGGCCCACGTTACGAGCTATTCTCGATGCTGTCCCAGGCCGCCATGCATGACATGGGCATTGCGCTGATCCCGCCCTTCCTCATCCAGCGAGAACTGGACGAGCACCGACTGGTATTCGCAAGTCCCGAGGCACTGACCAGTTCGAAAGCTTATTACCTGATGATTCCTGACAGAAAAGTGGAATCAGCTTCGCTGCATGCGTTCAGGGACTGGCTTATCGATCAATCGAAGCGGTACAGCCCCTGCAATTAAAGGGCAAAGCCTTAATGCTGACCTTGTAGTCAATAAAATCTTGGCGCTACAGATATACGTATATGTCGCATTTAAGCAGACTGTACTTGTCTATCTAAAATACGGCTTAAAGCCATGAATCGCGTGGCTTGTAGCGACGCTCAATGGCCAATGCGCGACCATTCACATCAACAATGTAAAAAGTCGCTCTAAACCTTTGCGCGCCTTTAAAGGCCTGTATTTGAAGAGATTATTCCAAGGCGTTGCGACAATCGGTCACAGGGTGACTTGTAGTTAATTTTTCGTCACCCGTCATAATCCCTTGAAGGCCGTAAAGTTCGCCTGCAAAATGCCGCGCCCCGCTGTCATTTCAGCGGGATCGTGCTGATCGGCCGCCCCAGTTGTGCCACTCGCGGCGCACTGGCCTTTTTACAAAAAGATCAAAAGCAAAAAGATCATGCAGGAGATTTGACGTGCACATTGGTGTTCCTCTCGAAACCCAGACCGGTGAAACGCGGGTGGCTGCCACCCCGGAAACCATCAAGAAGCTGATCGGCCAGGGCCATAAGGTCACTGTACAAAGCGGAGCAGGCATTAAGGCCAGCGTCGTCGACAGTGCCTATGAAACAGCAGGCGCAACCATTGGCAGCGCCAACGATGCATTTGGCGCCGAGCTGATTCTCAAAGTGGTTGCTCCCAGCGACAGCGAATTGGCGCTGATCAAAAGCGGCACCGTGTTGGTGGGCATGCTCAATCCGTTCAGCAACGAAACCATTGCCAAGCTGGCCGAGCGCGGCATTACCGCCTTCGCTCTTGAAGCAGCCCCACGCACCTCGCGTGCCCAGAGCCTCGACGTGCTGTCCTCGCAAGCCAACATCGCCGGCTATAAAGCCGTGTTGCTCGCCGCTCATCACTATCCGCGCTTCATGCCGATGCTGATGACCGCCGCAGGTACCGTCAAAGCCGCTCGGGTGCTGATTCTAGGTGCGGGCGTCGCAGGCTTGCAGGCCATTGCCACGGCCAAACGCCTCGGTGCAGTGATCGAAGCGTCTGACGTACGCCCGGCGGTAAAAGAGCAGATCGAATCCCTCGGCGCCAAGTTTGTCGACGTACCTTACGAAACCGACGAAGAGCGCGAATGCGCCGTCGGCGTCGGCGGTTATGCACGCCCGATGCCCACAAGCTGGATGCAACGCCAGGCCCTTGCCGTGCACGAGCGCGCCAAGCAAGCCGATATCGTCATTACCACCGCCCTGATCCCAGGCCGCAAGGCACCCACCTTGCTCAGCGCCGAGACAGTTGCGCAGATGAAACCCGGCTCGGTGGTCATTGACCTCGCGGCAGCCCAGGGCGGCAACTGCCCGCTGACCGTTGCCGACCAGGTGGTGGTGGAAAACGGCGTGATCATTTGTGGCCCGACCAACCTCGCCGGCGCTGTTGCCGCCGATGCGTCGGCCTTGTATGCGCGCAACCTGCTGGACTTCCTGAAGCTGGTCTTCACCAAGGAAGGGCAGTTTGAAATCAACCTCGAAGACGACATCGTCGCTGCGTGCCTGATGTGCCGCGACGGCCAAGTCATCCGCAAAAACGCCTAAGCAAGGATTCAGACGATGGAAGAGCTTATCTCCCCCGGTATCTACAACCTGATCATCTTTGTGCTGGCGATCTATGTCGGTTACCACGTGGTCTGGAACGTTACCCCCGCGCTGCACACGCCGCTGATGGCGGTAACCAACGCCATTTCGGCGATCGTAATCGTCGGCGCCATGCTCGCGGCCGCGCTTACAGTCACACCACTGGGCAAGACCATGGGCACCCTCGCCGTGGCACTGGCGGCGGTCAACGTGTTCGGCGGCTTCCTGGTCACGCGCCGCATGCTTGAGATGTTCAAGAAGAAAGCCCCGAAAGTAAAAGAAGAGGCGCCATCGGCATGAGCATGAATCTGGTAACGACGCTCTACCTGATCGCGTCGATCTGTTTCATTCAGGCCCTTAAAGGCCTGTCGCACCCGACCACCTCGCGACGCGGCAACCTGTTCGGCATGCTCGGCATGGCGCTGGCAGTGCTCACCACCGTGGGCCTCATCTATAAGCTGGGCGCCGAGCTTGCGACGGCCGGCATCGGCTATGTGATCGTCGGCCTGCTGGTCGGCGGCACCGCTGGTTCGATCATGGCCAAGCGCGTTGAGATGACCAAGATGCCGGAGCTGGTGGCGTTCATGCACAGCATGATCGGCCTGGCCGCGGTGTTCATTGCAATTGCCGCCGTGGTTGAGCCGCAATCGCTGGGCATCGTCAAGCACCTGGGCGATGCGATTCCGGCGGGCAACCGTCTGGAGCTGTTCCTCGGTGCCGCCATCGGCGCCATAACCTTCTCCGGCTCGGTGATCGCCTTCGGCAAGCTGTCGGGCAAGTACAAATTCCGCCTGTTCCAGGGCGCACCGGTACAGTTCGGCGGCCAGCACAAGCTGAACCTGGTATTGGGCCTCGCTACGCTGGGCCTGGGTTTGGCGTTCATGTTCACCGGCAACCTCACCGCCTTCGCGCTGATGCTGGCCCTGGCCTTCGTGCTGGGCGTACTCATCATCATCCCCATTGGCGGCGCCGATATGCCCGTGGTGGTGTCGATGCTTAACAGCTACTCCGGCTGGGCGGCGGCGGGTATCGGCTTCTCGCTGAACAACTCGATGCTAATCATCGCCGGTTCGCTCGTCGGCTCAAGCGGCGCGATCCTGTCGTACATCATGTGTAAGGCGATGAATCGTTCCTTCTTTAATGTACTGCTCGGCGGCTTCGGCAACGCGCCGGATACCAGTGCCGCTGCGGGTTCTAAAGAAGCGCGCCCGGTGAAGTCCGGCTCGGCCGACGACGCGACCTTTCTGCTGACCAACGCCGACACCGTGATCATCGTGCCAGGCTACGGCTTGGCGGTGGCGCGGGCGCAACACGCGCTGAAGGAATTGACCGAGAAACTGACCCACCACGGCGTCACCGTGAAATATGCGATCCACCCGGTGGCGGGCCGTATGCCTGGGCATATGAACGTGCTGCTCGCCGAGGCTGAAGTGCCTTACGACCAAGTGTTCGAGATGGAAGACATCAACTCTGAGTTCGGCCAGGCCGACGTGGTGCTGGTGCTGGGCGCGAACGACGTGGTCAACCCGGCCGCGAAGAACGATCCGAACTCACCGATCGCCGGTATGCCGATCCTGGAAGCGTTCAAAGCCAAGACCATCATCGTCAACAAGCGCTCAATGGCCAGTGGTTACGCCGGCTTGGATAACGAGTTGTTCTACCTGGACAAGACCATGATGGTTTTCGGCGACGCCAAGAAGGTCATTGAAGACATGGTTAAAGCCGTCGACTAACACTGCTTCAGCGCAATACTCCAAACCCCGGCCTCACGTAGGCTGGGGTTTTTTATTGCTGCATGAAACCCGACCAAAGGCTCTAAATCGCTGCCTTGCATTCGACCATGGTAGCGGGCCGAATTTTTTTGAAATCACTACACTGCCCACCTTGCTTCCGTAGCCTGAGATAACCATTCATGTACCGTGATCGTATCCGCTTGCCTTCGCTGTTGAACAAGGTCATGAGCGCGGCAGACGCCGCCGCACTGATCGAGGACGGCATGACCGTCGGCATGAGCGGCTTCACCCGTGCCGGTGAAGCCAAGGCCGTTCCCCATGCCCTCGCCGAGCGCGCCAAGACCTCGCCACTGAAAATCACCTTGATGACCGGCGCCAGCCTGGGCAATGACCTGGATAAGCAACTGACCGAAGCCGGCGTGCTGTCCCGACGCATGCCGTTCCAGGTCGACAGCACATTGCGCAAGGCTATCAACGCCGGCGAGGTGATGTTTATCGACCAGCATTTGTCGGAAACCGTCGAACAACTGCGCAACAACCAGCTCAAGCTACCGGATATTGCCGTGATCGAAGCCGTGGCGATCACCGAGCAAGGGCATATCGTGCCAACCACCTCCGTCGGTAACTCGGCCAGCTTCGCGATCTTTGCCAAACAGGTGATCGTCGAGATCAACCTGGCGCACAACCCGAACCTGGAAGGGCTGCACGACATTTATATCCCGACCTATCGCCCAACCCGTACGCCGATCCCGCTGGTAAAGGTCGACGACCGCATCGGCAGCACCGCAATCCCAATCCCGCCGGAAAAGATCGTCGCCATCGTCATCACCAACCAGGCGGACTCCGCCTCGACCGTGACGCCCCCCGACAGTGACACCCAAGGAATCGCCAATCACCTGATCAACTTCCTCAAGCAGGAAGTCGACGCCGGGCGCATGACCAACAAGCTCGGGCCGCTGCAGGCCGGTATCGGCAACATTGCCAACGCGGTGATGTGCGGCTTGATCGACTCCCCCTTCCAAGACCTGACCATGTACTCGGAAGTACTGCAGGACTCCACGTTCGACCTGATCGACGCCGGCAAGCTGAGCTTCGCCTCGGGCAGTTCGATCACACTGTCGGAGCGGCGCAATGCCGACGTGTTCGGCAACCTGGAGCATTACAAGGACAAACTGGTACTGCGCCCGCAGGAGATCTCCAACCACCCTGAAGTGGTGCGTCGCTTGGGCATTATCGGCATCAATACCGCGTTGGAGTTCGACATCTACGGCAACGTCAATTCCACCCATGTCTGCGGCACGCGGATGATGAACGGCATTGGCGGCTCCGGTGACTTCGCGCGTAACGCGCACTTGGCGATTTTCGTCACCAAGTCGATTGCCAAGAGCGGCGCGATTTCCAGCGTGGTGCCGATGGTCAGTCATGTGGACCACACCGAACACGATGTAGACATCCTCGTCACCGAAGTAGGCCTGGCAGACTTGCGCGGCCTGGCGCCAAGGGAAAGGGCTCGGGTAATCATCGACAACTGCGTGCATCCCGCATACCGCGATGCGCTGAACAATTACTTCGAGGGCGCCTGCGCATTAGGCGGGCATACGCCGCACATCCTGCGCGAAGCGCTGAGTTGGCACATTAACCTGGAAGAAACCGGGCATATGCTCAAGGCTTGATTGATACAGAGCCGAGCTGATGCAAATACATTTTCATCAGCTCGGCTGCAACAGCCCCAACTCCTGAAAAAACTGTACTGCTGTACCGGTCATTTCCTACCGAATTATCCTACTCGCCTCGTTAAAAATGCCTATTTCGCACTATTTCAGTGCGGACAGGTACAGTTGCCCCATTTTCGTACAGTACAGCCCCTATAAACAGTTAACTGGCCCCTCACAATACAGGTGAACTGTATCTAGAGAGTCTTGCGCCGGAAGAGGATCATTGGCATCAGTTAAACCACTACCTAATCCCGCCACAAGCGGAAGGATGTCATCATGGAACGTACACTCAGTTCCGAACTGTTCTTCGAAGATAAAGCTGTAAACACCCAGGCTTCCCTGCCTCTGCGCGTTCTTGCCAACCTGATGCTGTGGCAGCGCCGCATCTCCAGCCGCCATCAGTTGGCTCGCCTGGATTCGCGTCTGCTGGCTGACGCCGGTATCAGCGAAGCTCAACGCTACGAAGAGCTGAGCAAGCCGTTCTGGCGCTAATTGGCGCCCGCTGGCCCTGACCCACCGGGTCCACTGCCAGCACTGATTTGTCAAAACAAAGCCCGCCCCGGGTAACCGGAGGCGGGCTTTGTTGTTCTCGGCGCGTGCAATTTCGAGCCAATAAATCAGCGCAACAGGTACAGTTATATGCCTATTAAATACCATAGGTACAGTTATTAAGGCTGCATAACAACCTATCCGAACCGATAAACCACAGCCTAATATCCAACCAGCACGTGGCGAGCCTTTGCGCCACCTTCACTGCTCATCTATAGGAGTCACCCCATGCCCGTTCTTCGCCTGCTCAGCGCTGCTGCCTTGTTGGCCCTGGCTTTCAATGCCAACGCGACCAGCTTCATCGTGACCACCGATTCCATCGTCGGCGCACTGAAGGCTACGTCCGACGCCACTTCCGATGCGACTTCCTCCCTGCGTGACAACAAAGTCGTGCGCGCCGCGCGTGACGACGCGGCCAGCTTTGTCGCCAGTGAAGGCGCCATTCGTGGCGTGAAGCTGGAAAGCGCCCTTGCGCAAATCCGTCAACAAGCGCCACAACTGAACACCGCGACCGACGCACAATTGGCCCAGGCCATTCTGGCCATCTGAGCCCCAGCGCGTAAAAGGGAGCGCCAACGGCTCCCGAATGCCTTGGCGCTGGCTCTCGCCCGGGCATTGCGCTAGCCTTGGCGCTCGTTTTCAGTTGTCGAGTCCCATGGCTTTTTCATACCGACTGTTCATTGTTCCTGTGTTGTTTTCTGCCTGCTGGTCACCTTGGGTTTCGGCCTTTGACGTGACCCTCCAGAGCACCGTCGCGAGCGCGTATGCCACCAGCAAGGTGACCTCCGCGCCCTTCGACAAAAAAGTAATCGTTGCCGCAAGGGATGACGCTGCCGCATTCATTGCTACCGACGGCCAATGGCGAGGAGCACGGCTGGAGTCGGCGCTGGATTACCTGCGCCGAACCCAACCAAAACTTCATGTCAGCGACCTTGAACTGGCGCAGGCAATTCTCGTCCAATAACCATCTCTGTATTTCCCTCTTTGTAACTGGAGTAATTCCATGCGTAGCCCGCTGATCGCCGCCGCCCTCGGCCTGCTGTTGTTGGCCGACGTTGCCCAGGCACAGACCCTGGTGGCCACCAGTAACATCATTGTTCGCGCGTCTGGCCGCACCATTGATTTCACCTCGGACACCACCACGTCCATCCGCGATTCCAAAGTCGTGCGTGAAGCTCACGATGATGCGGCCAGCTTCGTCGCCAGCAATGGTGAAATCCGTGGCGCTCAGTTGGAAGCCGCCTTTGACACCTTGCGCACCCGCCTGCCGGAAGCCCGTGACGCCAGTGACCAGACCCTCGCCGAAGCTATTCTCGCTCTGTGAGGCGCCTTGTCGCCTGGCTCCTGGCCGGGATTGTGCTGCTGTGTGCCGGCGCAGCCCAGGCCAGCCTGCAACTGCGGCTCAAGACAGAAGGCTTGAGCCCGGCCCAACAACAGGCCAGCCAGGCATTGCTCGATGAAGCGATGCGCTCATTGCCGCCGCGCTTTGTCGAGCAGTTGGACCGCCGTATCGATGTCGGCTGGACCGACAAAATGCCCGAAAACGCCTACGGCCAGGCTTCGCTGGTGTCCGAACTGGACCTGAACCGCAACCTGCTCGACAGCTTGACCGATGGCAGCGCCGCCACCCAGAAGACCAATCGCCCCCACGGCACCGTGCGCCGGGAAATGCTCGCCACCGTGCTGCATGAACTGACCCACATCTATGACCGTGCGCGCCTGTGGTCTCCCGACGAACGCAGACTGATCCAGCGTTGCGCTCGACAAAACAACATCACCGGCCTGATTGGCCTGCCCGATCAATGCCGTGGCCAGAACGACCGCCGCTTTACCCTCAGCGATGACCCGCGCCTGCTGGACCTCGCGGGCTGGCCACAATATGTCGGCCGTCGCGGCGAGCGCGAGCAGCACAACCGCCAGGTCGTGCGCAGCCCGGATATCTACGAAACCACCAGCCCGCTGGAGTTCGTCGCGGTCAACATGGAGTACTTCCTCCTCGACGCGAGCTACGCCTGTCGGCGTCCGGCGCTGTTCCGCTATTACCAGCAGCACTTCGGCTGGGCCCCGCCGACGCAGGACGCCTGCGCCAAGGCCTACCCATTCCTCAATGCCGGCAACGATTTCGCCAAGACACCGCTGGGCCACGTGGACCCGGAGCGGGTCTACGAGATCGACTACCTGCTGGCCGAAGCCAACCAGAATCTGGTCAGCCGCTGGGGCCACAGCATGTTGCGCCTGGTGATCTGCGCCCCAGGCCGCCCGCGCGGGCCGGATTGCCGGCTCGACCTGGACCAGCATTTGGTATTGTCCTACCGCGCATTTGTCGGTGACGTACAACTGTCGAGTTGGGACGGCCTGGTGGGCAAGTACCCGTCACGCCTGTTCGTGTTGCCGTTGGCCCAGGTGATCGACGAATACACCAAGACTGAACTGCGCGGCCTGGCCTCCGTACCGCTGAAACTGTCGCGCCAGGAAATCACCGACACCGTCGAGCACGCCGCCGAAATGCACTGGAGCTACGACGGTAATTACTACTTCCTGTCCAACAACTGCGCGGTCGAAAGCCTGAAACTGTTACGCAGCGGCAGCGCCAATCCGCAACTGACCGGCTTGGACAACATCACCCCCAACGGCCTGCTCGAAGTCCTGCAAGCCCGTGGCCTGGCCGATACCAGCGTGCTGAATGACAAACGTGAAGCGCTGCGCCTGGGTTATCACTTCGACTCCTTCCGCGAGCGCTACCAGGCGATGTTCGAAGTACTGCGCAAGCATTTGCCGATCGAACAGGCCCAGGTTGAAGACTGGTTAGCCTTGAGCGCGGCGCAACGCCGCCAATGGTTCGACCAGGCAGACCTGCGCACCAGCGCCGCGTTGCTGCTGCTGGAACAAGCCAGCTTTCGTAAACAGTTGATGCTGGCCCAGGACGAAGTCAAACAACGCTACCTCGGCGCCCGCGAGCTGAAAAACGGCGGCATGGAGAAGGCCAATGCCACCCTGCAACAGATCCTCGCCAACAGCGGCTTTCTCAGCCGCCCAGCGGAATTGCTGGGCAGCGGCGGCTATGGCCTGCCGCAGCCATCGGAAGCCAAGCGCCTGGAATCGGAAAGCGCCGAACGCCAGAAGCAGCTGCAATCGCTGACCGGCGAGCTGGATAAAGAGGTGAGGGCGCTGCTGGACCCTTCCCGCGCCGCCGAGATTGCCGCGTGCGAGGCCAACCTCAGGCAGCTCGGTGAACACCTGCGGTCGCTGCACAAAGCGGCCGGCGGCCTCGAACTGCCCTGAAATACCCGAGATAGATACACTCCAAATGTGGGAGGGTGCTTGCCCCCACATTTGACCGATGTATTCCTGTAGACCGTGCATCCGCCTCCCCTCACCTGTTTGGCCAGCGAAAGCTGGCTGAAAGCTTTCGCGTCTAGGATCACCCCCACTGTCGGCAACAAGACCGGCTGTTAACAACAACAATGGTGATTCCCGATGTCCGCCCGTAACCGCCTGCTCGCCCCGACTCCACCCGTACGTCTAGAGCCTTTCGTTCTGCGCTGAACCTGAACCGGTTCGCCATTCCCTAGCCGCACTACGCCTGGAGTACTCCTATGCTGACTTTCCTTGGCTTCGCCATGGTCATCACGTTCATGTTCCTGATCATGACCAAGCGCCTGTCCGCGCTGATCGCCCTGATCATCGTGCCGATCCTGTTCGCGCTGTTCGGTGGTTTCGCGCCGAAGATCGGCCCGATGATGCTCGAAGGCATCACCAAGCTCGCGCCAACCGGCGTGATGCTGATGTTCGCCATCCTCTACTTTGCCCTGATGATCGACTCCGGCCTGTTCGACCCGGCCGTGCGCAAGATCCTCAAGATGGTCAAGGGCGACCCGCTGAAGGTATCGGTCGGTACCGCCGTACTGGCCCTGGTGGTGTCCCTCGACGGTGACGGCGCCACCACCTACATGATCTGCGTAGCCGCCATGTTGCCGCTGTATCAGCGCATCGGCATGAGCCCGCGAATCATGGCCGGCCTGATCATTCTCGCCGGTGGCGTGATGAACATGACCCCCTGGGGCGGCCCGACCGCCCGTGCCGCCAGTGCGCTGCATGTGGACCCTTCGGATATTTTCGTACCGATGATCCCGGCCATGGCCGCGGGCGTCGTGGCAATCCTGGTGATCGCCTATATGTACGGCAAACGTGAACGGGCGCGTCTGGGTGAGTTGCACCTGCAGGGCGACGAGATCGATCACAGCGAAATCAGCGTGTCGCAATTCCCTGACGCGCGCCGTCCGAAGCTGATCTGGTTCAACGGCGCCCTGACCCTCGCCCTGATGTGCACCCTGATCGCCGGCCTGTTGCCGCTGCCGGTGCTGTTCATGGTGGCGTTCAGTATCGCGATGATCGTCAACTACCCATGCCTGCAACAGCAGAAAGACCGCGTCGCCGCCCATGCCGGCAGCGTTTTGGCGGTGGTGGGGCTGATCTTCGCCGCCGGTATCTTCACCGGCATTTTGTCGGGCACCGGCATGGTCGATGCCATGTCCAAGAGCCTGCTGGCGGTCATCCCTGAAGCCCTGGGCCCGTACCTCGCGGTGATCACAGCGCTGGTGAGCATGCCGTTCACCTTCTTCATGTCCAACGACGCGTTCTACTACGGTGTGTTGCCGGTGCTCGCCGAGGCCGCCAGCCACTACGGTATCACCGCTGTAGAAATGGCCCGCGCCTCCATCGTTGGCCAGCCTGTGCACTTGCTCAGCCCGCTGGTACCGTCGACCTACCTGCTGGTGGCCCTGGCCGGTATCGAATTTGGCGATCACCAGCGCTTCACCTTGAAGTGGGCAGTACTGGTATGCCTGTGCATAATGTTCGCCGCATTGCTGATGGGGATTTTTCCGCTGTTCAGCACTCTATAATCGTACAACCCAACTGCGCCGGCCCTACGCCGGTGCGGTCTAACACACGCTCAAAGGAATACACATGGAATGGCTGACCAATCCGGAAATCTGGATTGCCTTCTTCACCCTGACGGCTCTCGAGATCGTCCTGGGCATCGATAACATCATCATGATTTCGATCCTGGTCAGCCGCATGCCCAAGCATATGCAGGCGCGCACCCGGATCTTCGGCCTGGCACTGGCCATGGTCACGCGCATTCTGTTGCTGCTGTCGATCACCTGGGTCATGCGACTGACCGCCGACCTGTTTGTGGTGTTTGGCCAAGGCATTTCCGGGCGCGACCTGATCCTGTTCTTCGGTGGTCTGTTCCTGCTGTGGAAGAGCTCACAAGAGATGTACCACGCGCTGGAAGGTGAAGATGAAACCCACGACGAGCCTAAAGGCGCCGGTGGCAAGTTCATCTACACCATCATCCAGATCGCGATCATTGACATCGTGTTCTCCCTGGACTCGGTGATTACTGCCGTGGGTATGGTTTCCCACGTACCGGTCATGGTTGCCGCGATCGTCGTCGCCGTACTGGTGATGATGCTGGCCGCCGGCACCATCAGCGAATTCATCGATAAACACCCGTCGTTGAAGATGCTGGCGCTGTCGTTCCTGCTGGTGGTGGGTACCGTGCTGATCGCTGAATCGTTCGATGTGCACGTGCCAAAAGGCTACGTCTACTTCGCCATGGCGTTCTCGCTGGCGGTCGAAGCGGTGAACATCAAAATGCGTACCGCCATCGCGAAAAAGAAGAAGCAGCAGGATCCAGTGAAACTGCGCAAGGACATTCCGGGTCAATAAATTTGACCCGCTGTTGAAAAAGGGGCTTAAAAGCCCCTTTTTTTCTGCGCATTCGGGACACGAAGCATCCCTGGCGGCATCCCCAGGCAGAGCGTGAGGCATCGGCCTTCATGACAGTTTTGTTTCAATCCCCACTTTAGCTATGCGATGCTGGCGCAGCGCCCATTCGCCAACTACAGCTTAAGTACAAGACGTAGAGCGGCACGCGGCAATTCTCATTTGCTCCTTTGGAGCACACCCACACGGGGGGCCGAGCATGCTGACCTTGCTCAATCTGCTTTCCGCCGTGACCCTGCTGATCTGGGGCACGCATATCGTCCGCACCGGCATCCTGCGGGTCTACGGCTCCAACTTGCGCCAAGTCATCGGGCAGAACATGTCCAAGCGCTGGCTGGCGTTTATCGCCGGCATCCTCGTCACGGCCATGGTGCAGAGCAGCAACGCCACGGCAATGCTGGTGACGTCTTTTGTCGGCCAGGGCCTCATGGGCCTGATGCCTGCCCTGGCGACCATGCTTGGCGCCGACGTCGGTACCGCGTTGATGGCGCGAGTGTTGACCTTTGACTTGTCGTGGTTGTCACCACTGCTGATTTTTCTCGGGGTGATTTTCTTCCTGTCGCGCAAACAGACGCGGGCCGGGCAGCTCGGGCGGGTGGGCATCGGCCTCGGGTTGATCATCCTCGCGTTGCAATTGATCGTTGAAGCCGCCGGGCCGATTACCCATGCCCAGGGGGTCAAGGTGATTTTCGCCTCGCTGACCGGCGACATCCTGCTCGACGCCCTGGTCGGCGCCTTGTTCGCGATGATTTCCTACTCCAGCCTGGCCGCCGTGCTGCTGACCGCTACCCTGGCCGGCGCCGGTGTGATCGGTTTGCACGTAGCCATCGGCCTGGTGATCGGCGCCAACATCGGCAGCGGCGTACTGGCATTTCTCAGCACCAGCATGCAGAACTCCGCCGGTCGCCAAGTGGCCTTGGGCAGCCTGTTATACAAACTGATCGGCTTGCTCTTGATCATCCCGGTACTCGACCCCCTCGTACGCTGGATGGATGATTTGGACTACAGCGCCCAAGGCATGGTCATCACCTTCCATCTGCTCTACAACGTCAGCCGCTGCCTGATCCTGTTGCCGACAATTGGCCCGATGGCCCGCCTGTGCGCGTGGTTGCTGCCCGAGCGTGAAGAGGTCAACGGCAAGGCCAAGCCCCGGCATCTTGACCCCACCGCCCTCACCACGCCCAGCCTGGCGCTGGCCAACGCCGCCCGCGAGACCCTGCGCCTGGGCGATCTGATCGACAACATGCTCAGCGCGATGCAGGAAGTGCTGCTCGGCAAGCAAACCGCCATCACTCAGGAAATGCGCAGCCTCAGTGATGACGTCGAAGCGCTCTACAGCGCAATCAAACTCTACCTGGCGCAAATGCCCCGCGAAGACCTCAGCGAACACGACAGTCGGCGCTGGGCCGAGATCATCGAACTGTCGATCAACCTAAAGCTGGCCGGTGACCTGATCGAACGCATGCTGCGTAAAGTCCAGCAGCAAAAGACCTCACAGCGCCGCCAGTTCTCCGAAGTGGGGCTGGAAGAACTCACCGACCTGCACAGCCAGTTGATCGCCAACCTGCGCCTGGGCCTGTCGGTGTTCCTCAGCGCCGATCCGGAAAGCGCCCGTCAGTTGCTGCGGGAGAAACGCCGCTTCCGCGCCCAGGAACGCCGCCTGGCCCATGCCCACGTCAGCCGCCTGCAACGCAAGATCGTGCAAAGCCTGGAAACCAGTTCCCTGCATCTTGAACTGATTGCCGACATGAAACGCCTGAACTCGTTGTTTTGCAGCAGTGCGTATGTAGTGTTGGAAACCTCCGACACCGGCGCGCTCTCGGCTGAAGATATTGCCGACATCACGCATTCGCCCTGAACGTACGATGGCCCGTGAAGTCAGTTAGAGCTGACCTCACTCGCCAGGAAGCCAGTTATGCGTCGCCTGTTATTCGCCTGCCTGCTCATGGGTTCTGCCCACGCCTTTGCCTTTGATCGCTTGCAAGTCGAGGGCTACACCCTGCCCAACGGTTTGCAACTGCTGCTCAAACCGGGCACCGAACGCGGGCATGTCGCCATCCGCCTGGTGGTGGGCGTCGGCCTGGATGACTTCAGTTGCGAGGAAAAGGAACTGCCGCACCTGCTCGAGCATGTGTTGTTCAGCGGCATTGACGGCGCGGACGAAGGCGACCTCGAAGAGCGCATGCAAGCCCTGGGCGGCGAGTGGAACGCCTACACCAGCAATGCCGACACCACCTTCGTGATCGAAGCCCCCGCGCACAACCAACGCAAAGTGCTCGACTTATTGCTGGCGATCATCACCCGCACCGAACTGACCGACGCCAACATTGACGCCGCCAAAAAAGTGGTTGAGCGCGAAGACGGCGGCCATTACTCGCACCTGCAACGCCTCCTGGACCGTCAAGACCTCGGCCACACCGCCAGCAATCAGTTGGCGGTCGAGTTGGGCCTCAAATGCGCCGAGCGCGCCGAAGTCGGTCACCTGACCCGCGAGCAGTTGCAGGCGCTGCGCACGCATTGGTACGCCCCCAATAACATGACGCTAATCGTCGTCGGCGATCTCGACAAACTGCTGCCGGCCTATCTGGAGCGCACCTACGGCGAACTTGACCCGGTCGACCCCACCGAACACCGGCCCTTGCCCGAGATCCGGCACACCGCGCTCGGCCACCGCGAGCTAATCCACGGTTGGGTCGGCGACAGCGCAAAACTGCACTGGCTGTTCCCCGAACCCGTGCTGGACGACCAGCATGATGAGACCTACGACCTGCTCAAGGACTACCTCGACTGGGCGCTGTACCGCCAACTGCGCCTCCAGCACGGTTTGTCCTACGGCCCCCGAAGCGAACGCGAAGTGCTCGGCGGCGTCGGTTTCCTAAGCCTGAATGCCGACCTTGAACGGGACAAGCTCCCCGCAGCCGAACATGGCATGCAGGACCTCACCGCCCAACTGCTCAAGGACGGCCTTGATCCGGCCGTCTTCGCGCGCCTGCAGCAGGCCGCCATCGCGCGGCAAGCCTGGGCCGTGCAGGGCAACAGCGCATTGGCGGACTACTACTGGGCTGCGGCAGCCGACTACGACAACGGCCGCTTCAGCGACCCGGCCAAACGCATCAAGGCCGTCCATCTGGACCAGGCCAACCAGGCCATGCGCCAATTGCTCAAGCAGCCAGGTTACTGGCGTGTGGAAAAACCCCTGCTCAGTTACGACATGCTGAGTTGGATCGGCGCCGGTGCACTCGGCCTGATCGCCATTGTGTTGATCGGCATACGGGTTTATCGCAAACGGATCGCGTAATGAGGCACCGAACACCAGGTTAAGACGTTATTCTGTTTGGGTTTTTCTCCTACAAAAGACTGCGAACCGCCGAATGCCGAACCTGACCCACTACATCCAGCGCATCCTCGAACTGATGAAGCGCTACCCAGGGGTGATTGCCCTGGGCGGTTTCATTTCGGGTGTGAGCAGCTTCATCCTGGTAGACCGCCAGCAGGGCATGGCCAGCTGGATCGCGGTGATCATGCTGGTGAGCTGGCTGTGGCTGATGCTGGAGAACAGCTTTACCCAACTGTTTACCAAAGTCTTCAAGCGGGAAATCCCCGAGCCCCTGCTGCGCTACGCCACCCAGATGATCCACCAGGAAAGTCTGTTTTTTGTGCTGCCGTTCTTTTTCATCACCACCGCCTGGAACAGCGGCCAATCGATTTTCACCGGCCTGCTCGGCGCGGCGGCGCTGGTATCAATCATCGACCCGCTGTACTACAAGTGGCTGGCCCCCAAACGCTCTCTGTTCCTGGCGCTGCACACCCTGACCCTGTTCGCCGCGTTGCTCACGGCGCTGCCGATTATCCTGCACCTGACCACCGCCGAGAGTTACAAACTCGCCCTCGGGGTGGCCATGGCCTTGTCGATCCCAAGCCTGGCGGTGAGCCTGCCACTGCGCAGCTTCAAAGGCTGGGCGATGTTGCTGGGGGTGACGGCCGTCATCGGTTGCGCGGGTTGGTTCCTGCGCAGCTGGGTTCCCCCGGCCACGCTGTGGTTGACCGAAGTGGCCATCAGCACCCAACTGCAAGACCGCACGCCGGGCGATGACCTCAAGGAAGTCAGCGCCGCACAATTGCGCAGCGCCGGGCTGTACGCCTATACCGCGATCAACGCACCGCGCGGGCTGGATGAGCGGATCTACCACGTGTGGAAATTCAACGGCAAAGAAGTCGACCGCATTGCCCTGGATATTCACGGTGGGCGCAAAGAGGGCTACCGCGCCTGGACCCACAAGCAGAATTTCCCGGGCGACGCAGCGGGCCGCTGGCAGGTTCAGGTGCTGACCGAAGACGGGCAAGTGATCGGCGTACTGCGTTTTAAAGTCACCGACGCAGCACAAACGGACAACCCAAAGTAGGCTGTATCGTGCTATTACGTAGCAATTGTGGATAGCCAATACAAGCTCGGAGCTTATGACCAGTAGCACCACGGCCGGCGCAGCCCAACTCGATACGTCCTCCGTTCCTCCTTTACTGCGGATTACCGGAGACTGGACGCTTGCCCACTACGCAAACCTGAAGAAGCTGTCGGACAAACTCGACGGCCAATACGACGCCGGCGCGCGCATCGACCTCAATGGCCTCGGCGCGCTGGACACCGCCGGCGCCTCGCTGCTGGTGGAGCTGCTGGGGCCAACCCGCATCGAACAATCGGCCGAGCAGACCGATTGCAGCCTGTCTGCCGCCGACCGCGCACTGCTCAAGACCGTCTACCGCTCCCTGAACGACTTCTGCGTTCCCGAAAAAGCCCCCGAAGAAGCCACCGGCATCCAGCTGCTGGCGCGTATCGGCCGGGCGGTGGACACGGTGTGGCAGGACAGCAAGCAGTTGCTGGGCTTCATCGGCCTGATCCTCGAGACTTTCGCGCGTGGCATTTTCCGGCCCAAGCGCTGGCGTATCACGCCGATGGTTGCGCACTTGGAACAAGTCGGCCTCGACGCCGCGCCCATCGTGGCCTTGCTGACCTTTCTGGTAGGCGCCGTAGTGGCATTTCTCGGTGCGACAGTGCTCAAGAGCTTCGGCGCGACGATTTTTACCGTGGACTTGGTGGCCTTCTCCTTCCTGCGCGAATTCGGCGTGCTGCTTACAGCCATCCTGATTGCCGGTCGCACAGCCAGTGCGTTTACCGCACAAATCGGCTCGATGAAGGCCAACGAAGAAATCGACGCTATCCGCACCTTGGGTCTGGATCCGATGGAGCTGCTGGTATTGCCCCGCGTGCTGGCCTTGCTCGTGGCGCTGCCGATGCTGACCTTCCTGGCGATGCTCTCGGGCATCATCGGCGGGGGCGTCGTATGCGCAGTGGCCTTGGATATTTCGCCGGCGATGTTTCTCTCGTTGCTGCAATCGGACATTGGCGTTCAGCATTTCCTGGTGGGCATGGCGAAAGCGCCGATCTTTGCCTTCCTGATCGCGGCCATCGGCTGCCTGGAAGGCTTTAAGGTCAGCGGCAGTGCCGAATCGGTCGGCGCGCACACCACCTCCAGCGTGGTGCAGTCGATCTTTGTGGTGATCGTGCTGGATGCCGTCGCGGCGCTGTTTTTCATGGAGATGAGTTGGTGAGTCGTTTACACCGGGCGCCGACCGAGGCGGTGATCCAGGTACGCGGCCTGTGCAATCGCTTTGGCAGCCAGAGCGTGCACGAAAACCTCGATCTGGATTTGTATAAGGGCGAGATCCTCGCGGTAGTCGGCGGTTCCGGCAGCGGTAAATCGGTGTTACTGCGCAGCATCGTCGGCCTGCGCCGGCCCAGTGAAGGCGAAGTGCGAGTGTTCGGCAAGAACCTGCCAAGCCTGCCGGAACATGAGCGCTCCCTGGTGGAACGGCGCTTTGGCGTGTTGTTCCAGAAGGGCGCGCTGTTTTCCTCGCTGACCGTGACTGAAAACGTCGCGCTGCCGCTGATCGAACATGCCGGCCTCAGCCGTGCCGACGCGGAGCACTTGGCCGCGGTCAAACTGGCGCTGGCCGGGTTGCCGCTGTCGGCCGCCGACAAGTACCCGGCGTCGTTGTCCGGCGGCATGATCAAGCGTGCGGCACTGGCCCGGGCGCTGGCGCTGGACCCGGACATCCTGTTCCTTGACGAACCCACCGCCGGCCTCGACCCGATTGGCGCGGCGCAATTCGACCAACTGATCCTGACCTTGCGTGATGCGCTGGGCCTGAGCGTGTTCCTGGTCACCCATGACCTCGACACGCTGTACACCATCACCGACCGCGTTGCCGTGCTGGCACAGAAAAAAGTGCTGGTGGCCGACGCCATCGATGTCGTCTCGGAAACCGACGACGCCTGGATTCACGAATATTTCCACGGCCCCCGGGGCCGCGCGGCATTGGATGCCGCTCAACCGCTCAACGAGGTATGACATGGAAACCCGAGCCCATCATGTGATGATCGGTCTGTTCAGCGTGATCGTGGTCGTCGGCGCGATGCTGTTTGGCCTGTGGCTGGCCAAGTCCAGCGTCGACAGCGCCTTTCAGGATTACGAAGTGATTTTCAACGAGGCGGTCAGCGGCCTGTCCCAGGGCAGTTCGGTGCAATACAGCGGGATCAAGGTGGGCGACGTGATCAGCCTGAGCCTGGACCCCAAGGACCCACGCCGCGTACTGGCGCGTATTCGCCTGGCCGGGCAGACGCCGGTCAAGGAAGACACCCAGGCTAAGCTCGCGCTGACCGGCATTACCGGCACTTCGATTATCCAGCTCAGCGGCGGCACCCCGCAAAGCCCGGAACTCAAGGGCAAGGACGGCAACCTGCCGCAGATCATCGCTTCGCCGTCGCCTATCGCGCGGCTGCTGAACAACAGCAACGACCTGATGACCAGCATCAACCTGCTGCTGCACAACGCCAACCGTATGCTGTCGTCGGAGAACGTCGACCGCATCAGTAGAACGCTGGACAACTTGCAACAAACCACCGGCGCCATTGCCGAGCAGCGCGGTGATATCAAGGTGGTGATGCAGCAACTGATGCAAGTGAGCAAGCAGGCCAGCGCTACCCTGGAGCAGACCACGGTGCTGATGCGTAACGCCAACGGCTTGCTCAACGATCAGGGCAAGCAAGCCTTCAGCAGCGCCGAACAGGCAATGAAATCCCTTGAGCAAAGCACCGCGACCATCAATACCCTGCTCAGCGACAACAAAAGCTCGGTGAACAGTGGCATGCAGGGCCTCAACGAACTGGCGCCGGCCGTGCGCGAACTGCGCGAAACCCTCGGGTCGTTGCGGGCCATCTCCCGCCGCCTGGAAGCCAACCCCAGCGGGTACCTGCTGGGCAGCGACAAGAACAAGGAGTTCACGCCATGAAGCGTGCTTACCAACTGATCGCCCCCGTGGCCCTGGTGCTGATAGGCGCGTGCTCGATCCTGCCCAAGGCCGACCCTTCGGACGTGTACCGCCTGGCCGCCGCACAAAGCGCCACACAAGGCGCGCCGGTAAGCTGGTCGCTGCGCGTGACCAAGCCGCAGACCAGCGAGTTTCTCGACAGCCCGCGCATTGCCGTGGTGCCCAATGGCGATTTGATCAGCAGTTATGCGAACTCACGCTGGAGCGATCCAGCGCCGGTGCTGTTACGTAACCGCTTGCTGGATGGGTTCCAGCGTGATGGGCGGGTGACGCTGCTGAGTACGGATGACACCAATCTGCAAGCCGATTACGAGCTGGGCGGGCAATTGCAGGCTTTCCAAAGTGAATACCGCAGCAGTGCGGTAGAGGTGGTGATTCGACTCGACGCACGCTTGGTGCGTGGAAGTGACCAACGGATTATTGCCAGTCGGCGGTTTGAAGTGCGACAGCCGGTGGGAGATACCAAGGTGCCGGCGGTGGTGGCGGCTTTTGGGCAAGCGGGGGATCAACTGAATAAGCAGGTAGTGGAGTGGGTCGTGGGGCAGGGCAACGGTGCGGTGAAACGCTGAGGGCCTCATCGGGAGCAAGCCCCCTCCCACGGGTTGATCTGTGAACACATTCAACCTGTGGGAGGGGGCTTGCTCCCGATAGCAATCTCCAGCCTTAAGCAAAAAACCAATAGCACACCGCAATCGCTGCCACGACGCCGGCAAACTCCGCCAGCAACGCACACCCTACCGCGTGCCGCGCCCGCTGGATCCCCACCGAACCGAAGTACACCGCCAACACATAAAAAGTGGTCTCGGTACTGCCTTGGATCGTCGCCGCCACCAGCGCCGGGAAGCTGTCAACGCCTTGGGTCTGCATGGTTTCGATCAACATCGCCCGCGCCGCACTGCCAGAGAACGGCTTGACCATGGCGGTCGGCAACGCATCGACGAAACGCGTGTCCATCCCTGTCCAGGCCACCACATGGCGAATGCCTTCCAGGCCGAAATCCAGCGCGCCGGATGCGCGCAGCACGCCCACCGCGCACAGCATCGCCACCAAGTACGGCAGCAGATTCCTGGCGACGTCAAAGCCCTCCTTGGCCCCTTCGACAAACGCCTCGTAGACCTTCACCTTGCGCAAGGCACCGATCAGCAGGAACAGCATGATCAAGCCAAACAGCGTCAAGTTGCCGAGGATCGACGACAAACCGGCCAGCGCCGTGGCGGACAAGGTTGCCAGCAGTGCCATGAAGCCACCCAACATCAACGCGCCGGGAATCAGGTAGGCCAGCACGACCGGGTCCCACAGTCGCAGGCGCTGCATCACCGCCACCGAGAACAGGCCCACCAGGGTCGAGGCGCTGGTGGCCAGCAGGATCGGCAGGAATACCAGCGTCGGGTCGGCGGCGCCTTGCTGGGCGCGGTACATGAAGATGGTCACCGGCAGCAGCGTCAATGAGGACGCGTTAAGCACCAGGAACAGGATTTGCGCGTTACTGGCGGTGTTGGGAATGGGGTTGAGTTCCTGCAACGCCTTCATGGCCTTGAGGCCGATGGGCGTGGCGGCGTTGTCCAGGCCCAGGCCGTTGGCGGCGAAGTTGAGGGTGATCAAGCCGATGGCAGGGTGGCCGGCGGGCACTTCCGGCATCAAGCGGCGGAACAGCGGGCCGAGGGCCTTGGCCAGCCAATCGACGATGCCGGCTTTTTCGGCGATGCGCAAAAAGCCCAGCCACAACGTCAGCGTGCCAAACAGCAGCACCATCACTTCCACCGACAATTTGGCCATGGCGAAAATGCTTTCCACCATCGCGGCAAAAATTCCGGCGTTACCGCCTACCAGCCATTGCGCCAGCGCTGACACCATTGCCACGACGAAGAAGCCAAGCCATAGGCCATTGAGCATCAGTTAAATCCCCCGAAAGATGGGGCGAATGATAGCGGGGCTGGCAGAAACGACAAACCCCGGAATGCTCCGGGGTTTGTGTCAGCGCCAGCGTGCTGTCAGCTGCGGGTGGCTTGGGCCGTTGGCAAGGCTTGCTTGCTGCGCCAGTGCGGCAGTGAATTCCAGTAGCGCTCGCCCTTGGCGTCGTCGTACATACCTTCCCAACGGGAGATCACCAGCACCGCCAACGCGTTGCCGATCACGTTGAGGGCGGTACGCGCCATGTCCATGATGCGATCGACACCGGCGATGAACGCCAGGCCTTCCAGCGGGATGCCCACGCTGCCCAGGGTGGCCAGCAGCACCACGAAGGACACGCCCGGCACGCCGGCGATACCTTTGGAGGTGACCATCAGCGTCAGCACCAGCATCAATTGCTGGCCGATCGACAGGTCGATGCCGTACAGCTGGGCGATAAAGATCGCCGCGATGCTCTGGTACAGGGTCGAACCATCGAGGTTGAACGAGTAACCGGTCGGTACCACAAAGCTGCAGATCGCCTTCGGCGCGCCGTAGCTTTCCATCTTCTCGATCACGCGCGGCAGCACGGTTTCAGAACTGGCGGTGGAGTAGGCCAGTACCAACTCATCCTTGAAGATGCGCATCAGCTTGAGGATCGAGAAGCCAAACAGGCGTGCGATCAGGCCCAGTACGGCAAAGGCGAAGAACAGGATGGCGACGTAAACCAGAATCACCAGCTTGGCCAACGGCAGCAGCGAGGCGAAGCCGAAGTTGGCCACGGTCACCGCGATCAGTGCGAAGACGCCGATCGGGGCGTACTTCATGATCATGTGGGTGACTTTGAACATGCTCTCGGACACGCCCTGGAACAGGGTGACCAGCGGCTCGCGCAGTTCAGGCTTGAGGCTCGACAGGCCCAGGCCGAACAGTACGGAGAAGAAGATGATCGGCAACATTTCGCCACGGGCAACAGCGGCAAAAATGTTCGATGGGATCAGGTTGAGGATGGTCTGGATGAACGCATGCTCATGCTGCACCTCGGCGGCGGTCGCCTGGTACTTGGAGATATCCACCGTCCCCAGGGTACTCATGTCGATGCCCGCGCCAGGGTGGAACAGGTTGGCCAGCAACAGGCCGACCACGATGGCGATGGTGGTGACGATTTCGAAGTAAAGGATGGTTTTGACGCCGATGCGACCCAGTTTTTTCGCATCACCCACACCGGCAATGCCGACGATCAGCGAGGAAATCACAATCGGGATCACGATCATCTTGATCAGGCGGATAAAGATATCGCCCGCCGGCTGCAGCACGTTGCTGATCCACCAGGCCTTTTCAGCACTGAAATGGTTGAGCACTGCACCGATTGCAATCCCCAGCACCAAACCGATGAGGATCTGCCAGGCGAGGCTTAGCTTTGCCTTCTTCATGTCATTACCCTTACTTCAAGTGAACTTAAGGCAAATGCGCCAGCTGCAACGCTCGAAAGCGAAAAAGTGTGTGCATCTGCCTCCCTGGAAGGTCACCGCAGCGTGGCCGAAATGGCTTACTGGCAGGCGAAAAAAGGCGCAACTATTCCCATGCAAGGGAGCGCCGTCTAATGCCGTAAACGCCTACCCTATGCCGAATCGGCATGACTTTTTTCGATAATAGCTGTCTGATCGGTCAGTTCAAATGCGACATTTTGTCCGCTGAATATGCCGTGAACCGGCCAATACTGGCTCGCTCAGAGTTTCTGCACAGCTTTGGGGCACTGGCTGAGACGCCAGTGAATTCGGCGGGCTCACGTCAAGAATGCCTTGCGCCTTGCACAAAACTTTCTCGATAGATGGTCATCCCGACATACCAAGTAATGGTTGGGATTGAGCAAAAAGGAATTTTGCGGCTAAAGGCGGCATAAGCGGAGAACGACACAAACGGCAGAGGAGAATCACAAGCCCGCCGCAAGTTCAGCAAGCCATCGGCTTGTGAACCTGCGTCGCAGCTTTCGCCTGACCCGGCCCTTGCGCAGGCACTCCCTGTACCCGTAGGTCACGCCGATCCCGTTTGATCAGAGCAACCCAGCCCCTTGGTCATGCACCGCACCTGTCGCGCGGTGCAAATAGAAGGAAGCAAAGGTGCTTCTTTCTATGGATGCGAGCCCCGTAAACCACAGACGGAACTCAGTACCAATTCGGATCTTTCTTCAACTGCTCCATCAGCAGCTTCCGCATGCCCTCGTCCGGCTTACCGATAAAGCGGTAATCGGCGTGCCGCGTTGGGGATTTGTCCGCCGGAAGACCGGCCGGGACTTCCACCAACATGGCGTAGGCGTCTTCCTTGTCGAGGCTGAAGGCGACGATCAGGCGCTTGTTCAGGCAGGTGTCTGCGGTTTCGCAGAGCGGCCCGACCAAGTACTTGTCGCCATCCTCTTCCACGGCATTCATTTGCTCGGCCGTGCCCGACAGGTTCATCACCCATTCCGGCAGCCGCTCTTCTTTCTTCACCACGCCTTGCCATGTCTCGCGGTACTGAGGGTCCGCGCTGAGCAATTCATTGGCTCGGGATTGGCCGTCGTTGGCAGCCATCACCAGCCCGCTGCCGCCCAAGAGCAGGGCGGCAGCCATGGTTTTAAAAGACAAAGGGGTCATATTCAGCCTCGGCCGCGACGACCAAAGAAGAACGATGCGATGAACATCACCAGGAAGACCACAAACAGGATCTTGGCGATACCCGTGGCGGTGCCCGCGATACCACCGAAGCCCAGGACTGCAGCCACAATGGCGATGATCAGAAATGTGATTGCCCAACTCAACATGGTGATTCTCCTTACGCTTCTTCTATAGAGGTAACAGCGGTAATGCCTGCGGCCGCTGGATCAGCGTCCGCGTTTTTTGCCTAGAACACCCAACGCTCTTGGGTAGGTAACTGGCCCAGGGTGGAATCCTGGTCGGCCACTCGCAATTGCGGGGCGGTTACATCAGCAGACGCGCTACCGACGGAGCGGCTGCCAATGGAACTGAAATGGGTCTGGGTTATCGCCGGACGTTCAAATGAGGGGGCTTGCTGCTGGCTCTGCTGCCAGTGCTGGAACTGCTGGCCTGCAATCAGCGTGACCATCACCGCCAAGCTCGCAAACAGACCTTGTTGCAAGCGCAGTGGCGATACACGCAATGGGCTGAGGCTTTGGCGAGTCATGCTGCTGTTCTCCCGCATTCTGGTTATTCGTTGGGAGAGATATTGCAGAGCGCATGCCAGCTTTTTTATAAAATAAAAACCTACAAAATCAAGGAGTTATATATTCGTTATTCAACACTCGGGCAGCATCCTGCACGATCCCTCCCAGGCGGCCGTGCGAAATGCACGATGGCTGGCAATCGGATCGGGGTCATGAAAACGTTAATAGCGTCGCGGAAGTGGCAAGACGGCGTGAAAAGGCCATCAGGCATGACTTTGTAGGAAGGCGTGCAGATAGCTGCACGAGGTTGCCTTTAATCAATCAGAATAAACCATGCAACTTGCCCGATTATTCCGGGACTAAACACCATCATTCATAGTTAAAGGAGCGCGGGACAGATGGAATCAGCCAAGGAACTTCAAGGCCGCATTCTTTTAGTGGATGACGAATCCGCGATCCTCCGCACCTTCCGTTATTGCCTGGAAGATGAGGGCTACACCGTCGCCACCGCCAACAGCGCGGCCCAGGCGGATGCCTTGATGCAACGCCAGGTGTTCGACCTGTGCTTTTTGGACCTGCGCCTGGGCGAAGACAACGGCCTGGACGTGCTGGCCCAGATGCGCATTCAGGCGCCGTGGATGCGTGTGGTGATCGTGACTGCTCACTCCGCCGTCGATACGGCGGTGGACGCGATCCAGGCTGGCGCCGCCGACTACCTGGTCAAACCGTGCAGCCCTGATCAACTGCGCCTGGCCACCGCCAAGCAACTGGAAGTGCGCCAACTCTCGGCTCGCCTGGAGGCATTGGAAGGTGCAGTGCGCCAACCCAAGGACGGTCTGGACTCCCACAGCCCATCGATGATGGTGGTGCTGGAAACCGCGCGCCAGGTGGCCGGGACCGACGCTAACATCCTGATCCTTGGCGAGTCCGGCACGGGTAAAGGCGAACTGGCGCGGGCGATTCACGGTTGGAGCAAGCGCGCCAAGAAGTCCTGCGTGACGATCAACTGCCCTTCGTTAACGGCCGAACTGATGGAAAGCGAGCTGTTCGGTCATAGCCGTGGCGCCTTTACCGGTGCCAGCGAGAGCACCTTGGGCCGGGTGAACCAGGCCGACGGCGGCACGCTGTTTCTCGATGAAATCGGCGATTTTCCGCTCACGTTGCAGCCTAAGTTGCTCCGGTTTATCCAGGACAAGGAATACGAGCGTGTCGGCGACCCGGTCACCCGTCGCGCCGATGTGCGCATCCTCGCCGCCACCAACCTCAACCTGGAAGACATGGTGCGCGACGGCCGCTTCCGCGAAGACTTGCTGTACCGCCTCAACGTCATCACCTTGCACCTGCCGCCACTGCGCGAGCGCAGTGAAGACATCCTGACACTGGCCGATCGCTTCCTGGCGCGCTTCGTCAAGGAATACGCGCGCCCGGCACGGGGCTTCAGCGACCAGGCGCGCGAGGCACTGCTCAACTATCGCTGGCCGGGCAATATCCGTGAGCTGCGCAACGTGGTTGAGCGCGCGAGCATTATCTGCCCGCAGGAAAAGGTCGAAATCAGCCACCTGGGCATGGCCGAGCAACCGACCAACAACGCTCCGCGTATCGGCGCCGCGCTCAGCCTGGACGAGTTGGAAAAAGCCCACATCGGCGCCGTACTGGCCACCAGCGACACCCTCGACCAGGCCGCACGCACGCTCGGCATTGACGCGTCGACCCTGTACCGCAAACGCAAGCAGTACAACTTATGAGCTGTACCCTATGAAGTTAGCGATGAAACTGCGCACTCGGTTGTTCCTGAGTATCTCAGCGCTGATTACCGTCGCCCTGCTGGGGTTGATCCTGGGCCTGGTCAGTGTCATGCAAATGGCCAAGACCCAGGAATCGCTGATCCGCAGCAACTTTGTCACCTTGGACCTGGGGCTCAAACTGCGTCAGAGCCTGGGCGACCAGTGGATCATGATGTTGCAGCGACGCCCTGACGCCAAGGCGCTGCAAACCTCCAAGCTGCATTACCTGGACTTGCTCGACCAAGGCGTCGCCCATGAACAACGCGATGGCAGTGGCACCGGCTTCGCCCAGGCACGCAGCCAATACCAGAACCTGCTCGAGGCGTTCGACCAATCCCAGCAAGCGTCGCCACCACCGGGCAGCAAGGAAAACCTCACCGAAACCTTCAACGTGTTGCGCAATGGGCTGATTGCCGAACACAAGCAAGCCTTGGAAAACATCAGCGCCAGCGAACATAAGTCCCGCGCGCGCGCGTTGCTGATCGCCGGCCTGCTGGGGTTGGTGGGGCTTGCGGTGCTGATCATCGGGTTCGTCACGGCCCATGGTATTGCCAGGCGGTTTGGCGGCCCGATCGAAGCCTTGGCCAAGGCGGCCGACAAGATCGGCCAAGGCGACTTTGAAGTGACGCTGCCGATCTCCGCGGCGGCGGAGATGAACCAGCTGACCCGCCGCTTCGGCATCATGGCCGAAGCGCTGCGTCAGCATCAGGCGACCAATATCGACGAGCTTCTGGCCGGCCAGCAACGCCTGCAAGCGGTACTCGACAGCATCGACGATGGTCTGCTGATGATTGACCGCCAAGGCCGCCTGGAGCATCTCAACCCCGTCGCGCAGCGCCAGTTGGGCTGGGACGAAGAACGCCTCGGCCAGGGCCTGGGCGAGGCGCTGGTGCGTCCGGAGCTGGATGAACAACTGCAACTGGTGCTGCGCGGCGGCAACCTGGAGCGGGCACCGGAGGATCTGGAAGTAGAAGTCGAAGGCGAACTGCGCCTGCTGACCTACAGCCTCACGCCCGTCAGCCATACCCAAGGGCACATTCTCGGCGCCGTGATGGTGCTGCACGACGTGACCGAACAACGGGCTTTCGAACGGGTACGCAGTGAGTTTGTATTGCGCGCGTCCCATGAGTTGCGCACCCCCGTGACCGGCATGCATATGGCGTTCGGGCTGTTTCGCGAGCGTGCGAAGTTCCCGGCCGAATCACGTGAAGCGGACCTGCTGGATACGGTCAACGAAGAGATGCAGCGCCTGATGCAGTTGATCAATGACCTGCTCAACTTCTCGCGCTACCAGAACGGCCTGCAGAAACTCACCCTCGGGCCCTGCGACGTCATTGATCTACTGGAACACGCCCGCGCGCGGTTCGTGGAAACGTCGAATGCACAGCACATAGAACTGTTGGTGGAAGCTCAATCCGACCTGCCCAGGCTGTATGCCGACCAGGCACAGTTGGAGCGGGTCCTCGACAACCTGTTGGGTAATGCCCTGCGCCATACCGCAGACGGCGGGCAGATTCGCCTGCAGGCGCGACGCCACGGCGAGCGGGTGATTATCAGTGTCGAGGACAACGGCGAAGGCATCGCCTACGGGCAGCAAGGGCGTATCTTCGAACCTTTCGTGCAGGTGGGTCGCAAGAAAGGCGGCGCCGGCCTGGGCTTGGCGCTGTGCAAGGAGATCGTGCAACTGCACGGTGGCCGCATGGGGGTATATTCGCGGCCAGGGCAGGGCACTCAGTTCTATATGGCGCTACCGCTTTAACGCCGGTTTAGCGCGCGCAGGATGGCCGCACTTTCGGCATCCGGTGTGCCGTCAAACAGCGACGGCCGGAAACGCATCTGGAACGCCGCGATCACGTGGCGCGTGGCGACATCCAATTCGCCGGTCTGGGGCGTCGAGTAACCCAGAAGAGCCAACTCTTCCTGAAACCAGCTGATGCTCGGCAGCTCGGTGGTGTACTGCACCTGGAACCGCGCCACAGCCTGTGCATCCGGCCACACCCCCAACCCTTCATCAGCCAGGCGCTTCCAGGGAAACAGCGGCCCCGGGTCCAGCTTGCGCAGCGGGGCGATATCGCTGTGACCAATGATGTTCTTGGGGTCGATACCGTTGCGCTTGCTGATGTCCTTGAGCAAGACCACCAGCGACTTCACCTGCGCCTCGGAGTAGGGGTACCAGAGCCGCCCGGTCGGCGTATCGCGGTAGCCAGGGTTTACGATCTCGATGCCGATTGAGCTGGAATTGAGCCAGGTGCGTCCCATCCACTCGCTTTCCCCTGCATGCCAGGCGCGCTGGCTTTCATCCACCAGCTTGTAGATGGTGGCAGAGGCGTCGTCGCCGATCAGGTAATGCGCGCTGACCTGGCCGTGGGTCAGCAGCGCCAGTGAACGCTCAAGGTCGGTTGAGGTGTAGTGGACAACCACGAACTGCACGCGGTTGTCGTGGTTCGCCGAAGGGTGGCTGGTGTCCAGGCGCGGACCACTGGCGCAGCCGGACAGTAAGAGAAACACACAAGCGAAATAAAAGGATTTCATGGCGGAGGACGGTACGCTGAAGACGATAATGCAACAGTGTAACGTACGGTTTGCGGCCAGACGGTCAAATTACAAAATGGAACATCTTTTACGCCGCCTGCACCTGGTTACGCCCCGCGGCCTTGGCCCGATACAACGCCTCGTCGGCCCGCTTGAGCGCCAGCTCACTGCGCTCACCCGGCTGGAACTGGGCCACACCCATGGAGACTGTGATCGTCACCGGCTCACCTTTGAAGTGGAACGGGCAGGCCTCAATCGCATTGCGCAGCACCTCGCCGACCGTCAGAGCATCCGTCAGAGGCGAGTCGGGCATCAGCAGCACAAACTCTTCGCCGCCAAAACGCGCGATAAAGTCGCCTGGGCGCAGACGCTTGCGCAGCACGTTAGCGATGATCTTCAGTACCTTGTCACCGGCCAGGTGGCCGTAGCCATCGTTGATGCGCTTGAAGTGGTCCAGGTCGAGCATCGCTAGCGACAGACTGTTGCCGCGCTGGTGCCAGGCGTTGACCTCATAATCCAGGCGCTCGCTCCAGGCTGCGCGATTGGGCAGCCCAGTGAGCGGATCGATCAGGGCCTTCTGGCGTTGCACTTCCAGGTGCTCACGATAGCCCTGGGCTTCCTGTTCCATGCTGGCGACCCGTTCTGCCAGCCCTTTCAGGCGTGCCGCCACTTCCTGTTCACGCTGGTCACGCTGTTGCTGGTGTTCATCCATGGTGCCCAGCAAACCCTCAAGATGGCTTTCCAGGACATGCTTGAGGCTATCCAGGTCCGCTGCGTCCTGCACGCTGCTTTGCAGACCGTCGACCTGTTCGCGGATCTGCGAGTCCAACGCCTGCGCAGCGGTGCGGCTGTCGGCATGGCCATCACTGGCCACCTGCAGGTGACCCTGGAAGGCTTCGAGACGTTCGTTGAGCTGCTTGAGGTAAGCCTCGAATTCGTGCTGGCCGCTGTCAGTGATCGCCAGCATCAGCACCTTCAGATCATCAAGGATTGGCAGCAGCTCGTACCAGTTCAAACCGTGGGCCAGGCGCTCGCGCATGGCTTCGGCCTGGGGGCGATGACGCTCGGGCAAGGCCATTTCTTCCAGCAGCCCCAGCAGGGTTTCTTCGATATGTTTTGCCACCGAGCTGTAGGAAGGCTCGGGTGAGTCCGGCAGGGAATAGAAACCGTCCGATTGCAATTCGTCGGGGTCGGGCTCTTCGGTCTCCAGCACAGGCGGGAGAGAAAGACTGCCGATGAGCGTCTCGTCCGGCGCCGCGGTCTCAACCACGGGCGCTTCGACGAAGGCGGCAAGGGCGCTTTCGGGAGCAGGTTCTTCAGCTTTCGGCGCAGGCACCTTGGGTTCAACAGGCTCTGCGGCTTTTTTCACCGAGGCCACGACTGCGTCTTCTTGAGCTGGCGCTTCGTACACAAAGGTTTCGCCAATAACCTCGTCGATCTTGCCGGATGCTATGGGTTCAGGCTGGGGAGCCGCCGGTTTCTCGGCCTGTGGCGCAAAGGCCCGCAGGGCTTGTGTGAGTTCCTCGGACTGCTCAGCCTGCTGAGGCTGCTCCGGCTCAGCGGCGGGCTTGGCCGCTACGGGTTGCGGCGTCGGGCCGGGCACCGGCTCACTGGCCGCCGCCTCGTTGACGACCTCCTTGGCCCCAAACAGACGCTGCAACAACCGCGGCCCAGGGCGCGTGGTTTCGCCGTCCGGCTCCAGGTTATTCAATGCTTGCCCTTGCAAGCCGCTCAACTCGCTGAGCAACAGGGGAATTTCGCGGGCCTGGCCGACGCGGCCATCCAGTTGCTTGGCGAAGGTTTTCAGCGGGCGCGCTACCTCGCGGGGCAGCGGCAGCTTTTGCAGCTGCGTGACCAGAGAGGTCAGCGCGGTGCTGATCTGGTCGACCCGGGTTTCGCGACGCTGTTCAGAGTCCAACACGGCCTTTTCCAAGCGCGGCAGCAAGGCGGCGAGGGCGGCGTCCATGTCGTCGGTGCGCACGACGTCGCGCATTTCCTTCATGCATTGGTCCACCGCCCGGTCGGTGCCTTCCGCCGCCAGAGTACTGCGCACCAGCCCCCGGCGCAGCAGGTCGAGGCGGGCGGCCCAGCGGCGCTCGAGCTTTTCTTGTTGCTCGATACTTAACAGGTATTTTTCTTTCCAGCGCTGGGCGTCATCGCTCATGCAAAGGGTCCGCTGGTGCCTGGGCTCAACGCGGGCAATGCGTCGGCCGTGAGCGAACCCGGCAGACGAATCTCTACCGCGACCGGCAGGTGATCGGAGATGGGCTGCGCAAGCACCTGCACACTTTCGAGGGTGAGGGTGGGACTGAGCAGGATATGGTCAAGACAACGTTGCGGGCGCCAGCTGGGGAATGTGGCTTCAACCTGCGGGGCCAGTAGCCCGAGGTCACGCAATGGGGAATTCTGTAGCAGATCGGTGGCGTGGGTGTTCATGTCGCCCATCAACACCTGATGCTTGTAGTTGCCGATCAGATCACGCACATAGGCCAATTGCAGGTTGCGAGTACGCCCACCAAGCGCCAGATGCATCATCACCACCACCAACGCTTCAGGCCCTTCGCCAAAACGTACGAGGATCGCCCCGCGACCCTTGGGGCCCGGCAGTGGGTGATCTTCGATGACCGTTGGCTTCAAGCGACTGAGCACCCCATTACTGTGCTGCGCCAAGCGCCCCAGGTTGCGATTGAGTTGCTGATACCAATAAGGGAAGGCGCCGAGGTGAGCCAGGTGCTCCACTTGATTGATATAACCGGACCGTATGCTGCCGCCGTCGGCTTCCTGCAGGGCGACCAGGTCGAAATCACTCAACAGGTCGCCGATTTTCTGCAGGTTGCCGGCCCGCCCGTTATGGGGCAGCAAATGCTGCCAGCCACGGGTGAGGTAGTGTCGGTACTTCTCGGTACTGTTGCCTACCTGGATATTGAAGCTGAGCAGGCGCAGGCGACTGTCTGCCGCCAAGCCTGTGGACTCCAGGTGATGCTCATTAACCTGCGGGTCGTGCAGGCCTACGACACGTTCGGTACCCCAGCGGCGCATGACGGGCCCCTTACTTGGCTTTGCGCTCTTTGGCAATCAACTGGTCGGCAACGTTGAGGGTCGCTTCAGGACCACCGGTGCTGCCCAGGTCAAAACGGTATTTGCCGTTGACGATCAGGGTGGGTACGCCTTGCACGCCGTATTTCTGCGCCAGTTCCTTGGCCTGCTTGATCTGACCCTGGATGGCGAAGGAGTTGAAGGTGGCCAGGAACTTGTCTTTGTCGACGCCTTGGGTGGCAACAAAGTCCGCCATGTCGTCAGGCTTGGTCAGGCGCTTGCCCTGTTTCTGGATGGCTTCGAATACCGCGTTGTGAACCTTGTGTTCCACACCCATGGCTTCCAGGGTCAGGAACAACTGGCCGTGGGCATCCCATGGGCCGCCGAACATGGCGGGGATGCGCTTGAAGTTCACGTCCTTGGGCAGCTTCTCGACCCATGGGTTGATGGTTGGCTCAAACGCGTAGCAATGCGGGCAGCCGTACCAGAACAGCTCCACCACTTCGATCTTGCCCGGCACCGACACAGGCACTGGGTTAGCCAATTCAACGTAGGTTTTACCGGCTTCAAGCGGCACATCGGCAGCTTGCGCGGTCATGCCGAAGAGGCTGGCAGTGACGAGAGCGGCGCTGAGGATCAGATTACGCATGCTTTACTCCTGGACAAATAAAGTCGCCTCACGCGACCTTTAGTTGTGACAGGTCTACGCGGACATGAGTTCGTTAGTGTAACGGCAGCGGCCACAAAAAAGGGCGGCCTTAGCCACCCTTTTTATGCTTGCATCGCGGGATTAATCGAGCGTTAACGTAGCGAGCCCTCAGTGCAGGCCCTGAATGTAACTGGAGACGGCTGCGATGTCCTCGTCGCTCAGCTTGCGGGCGATGGTGCGCATGGTCATCGCATCCCCATCGTTAGCGCGGCCGGCCTCTTCCTTGCGGAAGTCGGTCAATTGCTTGGCGATGTACTGAGCGTGCTGGCCACCCAGGTGAGGGAAGCCTGCGGCCGCATTGCCTGTGCCATTGGGCGAGTGGCAGCCGGTGCAGGCAGGCAGACCTTTTTCCAGATCACCGCCACGAAACAGCTTCTCTCCACGGGCAACAACTTTAGGATCAGCTGCGCCCACGCTGCCCTTCTGGCTGGCAAAATACGCCGCGATATCCGCCAGGTCCTGATCGTTGAGGTTGGTCAGCAGGCCGGTCATTTCCAGCACCGTGCGCTTGCCGCTCTTGATATCCTGCATCTGCTTGGTCAGGTAACGCTCGCCCTGGCCGGCCAGTTTGGGAAAGTTCGGCGCCGGGCTGTTGCCATCCGGTCCGTGGCAAGCACCACACACGGCGGCTTTCGCCTGGCCCGCTGTAGCGTCGCCTGCAGCATGGGCAACACCGGTGATGCCCAAGGTCAACAGCAGACTCACGATCAGTTTGTTCATCAGCTAATCCAACTACGGCTAAGGGTTTAAGAGTTATCTACCGGGTTTACTCACCATCAACTCAATGATGGCCTGGTAATCCTCAGTACTGCAGTCCATGCACAAACCACGCGGCGGCATTGCCTTGAAACCCCGGGTCACGCGCAGTAGCAGCGCGACCTAAGCAAACTCGGTTGTACACAGCTTCCGGTTCCTGTGTAGCCTGAGCGCCAAAAATGGGTTCAGGAGACCAAAAGCGAGCAACCATCAGGTCATACATCGACCTTTGCAGGGTTTGAGAGCGTTTTGCGTTCTAATGCGCAATAAAGGTCTATCGCTCCCGTGAACCTCATCCTTCGCTGGGACAAAGCACACACAAAATCTGCGGCATTATATACTGGCGCTACTGAAACGGAAACGACACCGCTTGCCGCACCCTTTCTCGGCACCGCCCACATCGGAAATCTCATGCAACTCAAGAATCCCATTCTCGGCCTGTGCCAACAGTCCACCTTCATGCTCAGCGCCGCCAAAGTTGACCAATGCCCCGACGACGAAGGCTTTGAAGTCGCCTTTGCCGGTCGTTCCAACGCCGGCAAGTCCAGCGCGCTGAACACGTTGACCCACGCCAGCCTGGCGCGCACCTCGAAAACTCCGGGCCGCACGCAACTGCTCAATTTCTTCAAGCTAGACGATGATCGGCGTCTGGTCGACCTGCCGGGCTATGGATATGCAAAAGTCCCTATCCCGCTGAAGCTGCACTGGCAGCGTCACCTTGAGGCTTATCTGGGCGGCCGGGAGAGTTTGAAGGGTTTGATTCTGATGATGGACATCCGTCATCCAATGACCGACTTCGACCTGCTGATGCTCGATTGGGCGGTCGCCAGCGGCATGCCGATGCATATCCTGCTGACCAAGGCCGACAAACTGACCTACGGCGCGGCCAAGAACACCTTGCTCAAGGTGCAGTCCGACATCCGTAAAGGTTGGGGTGACGCGATTACCATCCAGTTGTTCTCGGCCCCCAAGCGCATGGGCCTGGAAGACGCTTACACCGTGCTGGCCGGCTGGATGGAATTGGCGGACAAGGGCGCGGAAATCGCGCAATAACTTTTCTACAGGCAAAAAAAACCCCGGACTTCGTATGGGGAGGGGAAGTTCGGGGTTCAAGTTCCGGACCGCTAGGGCGGGGTCCAGATATCTGCCAACACTTAACACAACATAGGAGCATTGAAGGGCTTCACCACCCATTCAGTAACTCTGAGTGGCAGTTCACAGGTTAAGTTCCGGCGAGCTGGAAAAACTATTGGTAATAACTGTCGGCGCTTTCCGACATAAAGCGCTTTGCCACCACGCCAGGTGGTGGCAAACCACCGGAATCAGTGCGCTTCGTCCCAGTTATCACCCACGCCCACTTCCACCAGCAGCGGCACGTCCAACTGCGCCGCAGCGCTCATGTGCTCGCGAATCTTCTCACTGACCTCTACAACCAGATCCTCACGCACCTCAAGCACCAGTTCATCGTGCACCTGCAGGATTACCTTGGCATCCAGGCCCGAATCGGTCAGCCAGTTGTCCACCAGCACCATGGCTTTCTTGATGATGTCGGCCGCTGTGCCCTGCATGGGCGCGTTGATCGCGATACGTTCCGCTGCCGCGCGCTCTTGAGGCTTGTTGGAGTGGATGTCCGGCAGGTACAACCGACGACCGAAGAACGTCTCCACATAACCCTGGTCGGACGCCTGGGCACGGGTACGCTCCATGTACTCGCGAACCCCGGGGTAGCGAGCGAAGTAGACATCGATATACGCCTTGGCGGTCTTGGTATCGACACCAATGTCCTTGCCCAGCTTTTGCGCGCCCATGCCGTAGATCAGGCCGAAGTTGATCGCCTTGGCGCTGCGCCGCTGATCGGACGTGACCTCGTTCAACTCAACCTTGAACACCTCGGCAGCTGTGGC
Source organism: Pseudomonas asgharzadehiana (assembly GCF_019139815.1). Taxonomy (NCBI): domain Bacteria; kingdom Pseudomonadati; phylum Pseudomonadota; class Gammaproteobacteria; order Pseudomonadales; family Pseudomonadaceae; genus Pseudomonas; species Pseudomonas asgharzadehiana. The sequence continues at coordinate 270,082 of NZ_CP077079.1, read as the reverse complement.
TGTGTGCACATCCAGGTTGTGGCGGAAGGCGTTCATCAAGCCTTCGTCCCTGGACAGGTGCGCCATGATGCGCAACTCGATCTGCGAATAGTCCGCCGCCAGCAGCTTGTAGCCTTTGGGCGCGACAAACGCCTGGCGTATGCGCCGCCCTTCTGCTGTGCGCACCGGGATGTTCTGCAGGTTCGGGTCGCTGGAGGACAGGCGTCCGGTCGCCGCCACGGCTTGATGATAAGACGTATGGATACGCCCGGTACGCGGGTTGATCTGCTCAGGCAGACGGTCGGTGTAGGTGCTCTTCAGCTTGCTCATGCTGCGGTACTGCATCAACACCTTGGGCAACGGGTAGTCATCTTCAGCGAGCTTGGCCAACACTTCTTCCGCGGTAGAAGCCTGCCCCTTGCCAGTCTTCTTGAGCACTGGCATCCCCAGCTTTTCGTAGAGAATTGCCCCCAATTGCTTGGGTGAACCCAGGTTGAACGCTTCACCGGCGATTTCGAACGCCTGACGTTCCAACTCGGCCATCTTGTTCCCCAGCTCGATGCTTTGGATGCCCAACAATTGCGCGTCCACCAGCGCGCCTTGACGCTCGATGCGCGCCAGCACGGGCACCAACGGCATCTCGATGTCGGTGAGCACGCTGGCCAGGCTCGGGATAGCGGCCAGTTGCGCATGCAGTGCCTGATGCAAACGCAAGGTCACATCGGCGTCTTCGGCGGCATACGGGCCCGCTTGTTCAAGCGCAATCTGGTCGAATGTCAGTTGCTTGGCGCCTTTGCCGGCGATGTCCTGGAAACTCACCGTGTCGTAGTCCAGGTACTTCTTGGCCAGGCTGTCCATGTCGTGACGGGTCGCGGTGGCATTGAGCACATAGGATTCGAGCATGGTATCGAACGCGATGCCTTGCACATTGATGCCCTGGGTGGGGTCGCCATCGATGGCGCAGTTGGCCAGGATGTTCATGTCGAACTTGGCGTGCTGGCCGATCTTGAGTTTGGTCGGGTCTTCAAGCAATGGCTTCAACGCCCGCAGCACCGTGTCGCGATCCAACTGGTCCGGCACGCCGATGTAGGCATGGGTCAGCGGAATGTAGGCCGCTTCATGGGGCTGGACGGCAAAGGAAACCCCGACCAATTGCGCCTGATGGGCATCGATTCCGGTGGTTTCGGTGTCGAAGGCGAACAGCTTCGCGTCGTTGAGTTTCTTCAGCCAAAGGTCGAAGGTGGCCTGATCGAGGATGGTCGTATAGATCGCCTCCACCGGCACGGATATCACCGCCTCAACCGACACGTCGGCGACAGGCGCGACCTCGTTTGCCGTCTTGAGCTCAACCCGCTTGGTATCGCGCTGGATCTCGTCGTACCAGCTCTTGAACTCAAGCAGGGTGTACAACTCAAGCAGCTTTTCACGATCAGGCTCGATCAGGTGCAAATCATCCAGGCCCACGTCCAGCGGCACGTCGATCTTGATCGTCGCCAACTGGTACGACAGGAAGGCCATCTCCCTGTGTTCCTCCAGCTTGGCAGGCAGCGTCTTGGCGCCGCGAATCGGCAGGGTCGGCACGATGTCGAGCTGCTCATAAAGCTCTTTGAGCCCGCCATTCACCCCCACCAGCAAGCCGGATGCCGTCTTCGGCCCAATACCCGGAACGCCTGGAATGTTGTCGGACGAATCGCCCATCAACGCCAGATAGTCGATGATCTGCTCCGGAGCGACGCCAAATTTCTCCTTTACGCCGTCCACGTCCATGGCGCTACCGGTCATGGTGTTGACCAAGGTAATGTGCCCATCGACCAGTTGCGCCATGTCCTTGTCACCGGTGGAAATCACCACCGGACGGTCGGCGGCCGCGCTGCTGCGGGCCAGGGTGCCGATCACGTCATCGGCCTCGACGCCTTCGACGCACAGCAGTGGGAAGCCCAGCGCGATCACGCTCTGGTGCAGCGGCTCGATCTGCAGGCGCATGTCATCGGGCATGCTTGGGCGATTGGCTTTGTACTCGGCGTACATATCGTCGCGAAAAGTCCCACCCTTGGCGTCGAACACCACCGCGAAGGGGCTGTCCGGGTACTGCTTGCGCAGGCTCTTGAGCATGTTCAACACGCCCTTGACCGCACCGGTCGGCAGGCCTTTGGAGGTGGTCAACGGTGGCAGCGCGTGGAAGGCGCGGTACAGGTAAGAAGAACCGTCCACCAGGACGAGGGGCGCTTGGCTCATGAGCAGGATCAACCTTTTCGGCGGGTCAGGCGCTAGAATAGCCGGACCAATGAAAACAAAGGGACAAGGTTATCATGCGTACATTCAATCGCCTGCTGTTGACTGGCTTGATTGCACTCGCTCCGATGGCTGCCATGGCGGCAGATGATGCCCCTTCGGGCGATCCGGAAGTTACCATTCGCACGGAAGGCGACAAGACCATCCAGGAATACCGCCAAAACGGCTTCTTGTATGCCATCAAGGTCACTCCGAAGGGGGCTCCACCGTACTTTCTGGTACGCGCGGACGGCACCGATGCAAACTTCATCCGCTCTGACCAGCCGGATATGCTGATCCCGTCATGGAAGATTTTCGAATGGAAATGATTTCTTAACTTCAATTGGCGCCGTGCAGTGCGGCGCCCGTACTGGCAGTTTTAACCATGTCTGTGTTCACCCCCCTGGCTCGGCCCGAGCTGGAAACCTTTCTCGCCCCTTACGGGCTCGGCCGTCTGCTCGACTTCCAGGGGATTGCCGCCGGTAGTGAAAACACCAATTTCTTTATCAGCCTGGAACAGGGCGAATTCGTCCTGACCCTGGTTGAGCGCGGCCCCGTGGCAGAAATGCCGTTCTTCATCGAACTGCTTGACGTGCTTCACGACGCCGACCTGCCAGTGCCTTACGCGCTTCGTACCACCGACGGCATCGCTTTGCGCGAACTCAAGGGCAAACCCGCCTTGCTGCAACCACGCCTGGCCGGCAAGCACATCAAGGACGCCAACGCCCAACATTGCGCCCAGGTCGGCGACCTGCTCGGCCACCTGCACCTGGCGACTCAAGGCGAGAAGGTACTGGAACGCAAGACCGACCGCGGGCTGGATTGGATGCTCAGCGAAGGTGCGCAGCTTATTTCGCACCTGAGCGATGCACAGCAGCGCCTGTTGCGAGGCGCGCTGGAAGAGATCGAGGCGCACAAAATGCAGATCCTCGCCCTGCCACGCGCCAACGTGCATGCCGACCTGTTTCGTGACAACGCGATGTTCGAAGGCACGCACCTGACGGGCTTGATCGATTTCTACAACGCCTGCTCGGGCCCGATGCTATACGACGTGGCCATCGCCTTGAATGACTGGTGTTCGGACGCCGAAGGCTTGATCGACAGTCAGCGCGCCCGTGCCTTGCTGGGGGCTTATGCCGGGCTGCGGCCGTTTACGGCGAAAGAAGCGCAGTTGTGGCCGACTATGCTGCGCGTTGCGTGCGTGCGCTTCTGGCTGTCCCGCCTGATCGCAGCCCAAGCGTTTGCCGGGCAGGATGTGTTGATTCACGACCCGGCGGAGTTCGAACACCGCTTGGCGCAACGCCAGCAGGTCACGCTCCAGCTGCCGTTCGCGCTCTAACTGCCTCACCAGAGCAAAAACTGTGGGAGGGGGCTTGCTCCCGATAGCGGTGGTGCAGCTACTTATTCACTGGCTGACACACCGTTATCGGGAGCAAGCCCCCTCCCACAGTTTTGATTTTCGCTGAGTCTTACAACGCCTCCAGGCACCCAGCCAGGTCGCTCCCCAACTTATCCAGAACCTGCTCATAGCCCTGAGCAGTGGCCGGCGTATAACCGCCCAGCGCATCCAGCTCCGCCAATTTCACCGGCAACCCCGCCACCAGCGTCTCGGCCAGACGCGGGCGCAGCGGCGGCTCACTGAACACACAAGTCTTGCCCACTTCCTGCAACCGCGTACGCATCGCCGCCACATGCTGGGCGCCCGGTTGTACTTCGGCGGCGACACTGAAGACACCGGCGTGCTTCAAGCCGTAAGCGTCTTCGAAATAGTCAAAGGCTTCGTGGAATACAAAGTAGGGTTTGCCATCAACGCTAGCCAGACGCTTCTTCAGCCGCGCATCCAACGCATCCAGGCGCCCGGCAAAGGCCTTCGCATTGCTCTGATAGCGCTCGGCATTCGCCGGGTCAGCCGCGCTGAGGTCCGCCGCCATGCGCGCCGCGATCACCCGCGCATTCACCGTGGACAACCACAAATGGGCATCGACGCTGCCTGGACGGTGATCATGGTCATGTTCGTCGGCTTCGTCAGCGTGAGAATGGCTATCTTCGCCGAAACGGCGCAGTTTCATACCCGGCAGGTCCTGCACCGCAACCGTCGGTGCTGTACGACCTTTCAGTACGCGAGGCAGGAAAGTCTCCATGTCCGGCCCGATCCAGTACAACAGCTCCACCGACTGCACGCGCCGTACGTCGGATGGGCGCAAGGCGAAGTTATGCGGCGACGCACCCGGTGGCAACAACACCTCCGGCACCGACACACCGTCCTGCACCGCGGCGGCAATCAGTTGCAGTGGCTTGATGCTGGTGAGCACCTTGACCTCGGCCTGCGCCAGGCCTGCGAAGAACAAACTGGTGACAAAAACGACAAAAACGGGAAAAAGTCGGGACACGATGACCACTCAATGGCGTAGGAACGGGTAACATAATAACGTCTCTATCAAATATCTGTCGCCGCTCATGCCTAAAACACCGCTTGCCAGCCGTCCCCATGACCACTCTCACTGCGTGCATACCGCGCTGTCGGAAGCCGACACCCTGTGCGCACAGAAAGGTCTGCGCCTGACCGCTTTGCGTCGCCGCGTGCTGGAACTGGTGTGGCAGAGCCACAAGCCGCTGGGCGCCTACGACATTCTAGGTGTCCTCAGCGAGCAGGACGGTCGCCGCGCCGCGCCACCCACCGTGTACCGAGCGCTGGATTTCCTGCTCGAAAACGGCCTGGTGCACCGCATCGCCTCGCTCAACGCCTTTGTTGGCTGCAACCACCCGGAACATGCGCACCAGGGCCAGTTCCTGATCTGCCGCGAGTGCCATGCGGCCATCGAACTTGAACAAAAAAGCATCAGCGACGCCATTATCAAGAGCTCTGCCGACGTGGGCTTCAAGGTCGAAGGGCAGACCGTCGAGGTGGTCGGCCTGTGCTCGGGTTGCCAGGGGGCTTGATGAGCAATGCGTTAATCCGCCTGGAGCAGGTTGGCGTCACGTTCGCCGGGCAAAACGTGCTGGATAACATCGCGCTCAGCGTCGAGCCGGGGCAGATCGTGACCTTGATCGGCCCCAATGGCGCCGGCAAGACCACCCTGGTGCGTGCCGTGCTCGGCCTGCTCAAGCCCGACACCGGCAGCGTGTGGCGCAAGCCCAGGCTGCGCGTCGGTTATATGCCGCAAAAGCTGCACGTCGACCCGACCCTGCCGCTGTCCGTGCTGCGCTTCCTGCGGCTGGTGCCGGGCGTGGACCGCGCCCGTGCGCAGGCGGCGCTCAAGGAAGTCGGCGCCGAGCAGGTGATCGACAGCCCGGTGCAAAGCATCTCCGGCGGTGAAATGCAGCGCGTGCTGCTGGCCCGCGCCTTGTTGCGCGAGCCGCAACTGCTGGTGCTCGATGAGCCCGTGCAAGGCGTCGATGTCGCCGGCCAGGCCGAGCTGTACAGCCTGATCACCCGCCTGCGCGACCGTCATGGCTGCGGCGTGCTGATGGTCTCCCACGATTTGCACCTGGTCATGAGCACCACCGATCAGGTGGTGTGCCTTAATCGCCATGTGTGCTGTTCCGGTCACCCGGAACAGGTCAGCGGCGACCCGGCATTCGTCGAGCTGTTCGGCAAGAACGCCCAGAGCCTGGCGATTTATCACCACCATCACGACCACGCTCACGACCTGCATGGCGCCGTGGTTGACGATCCGACCGCACCTCACACCCACGTTCATGGAGATGGCTGCAAGCATGGCTGATTTTCTGCTCTACGCCCTGCTGGCAGGCTTGGCTTTGGCACTGGTCGCGGGCCCGCTGGGCTCGTTCGTGGTCTGGCGGCGCATGGCGTACTTTGGCGATACGTTATCCCATGCGGCGCTGCTCGGCGTGGCCATGGGCTTTTTGCTGGACGTGAGCCCAACCATCGCCGTGACCGTGGGCTGCCTGCTGCTGGCGGTGCTGCTGGTGACCCTGCAACAACGCCAGCCGCTGGCCTCGGACACACTGCTGGGCATTCTGGCGCCGAGCACCTTGTCCCTGGGCCTGGTGGTGCTGAGCTTTATGCATGAAGTGCGCATCGACCTGATGGCCTACCTGTTCGGCGACCTGCTGGCGATCAGCCCCACCGACCTTGCATGGATCCTCGGCGGCAGCGCCGCTGTACTGGTGCTGCTGGTCGCCTTGTGGCGGCCACTGCTGGCGATCACCGTGCATGAAGAGCTGGCCAAGGTGGAAGGTTTGCCGGTATCGGCCCTGCGCATGGCCCTGATGTTGTTGATCGCCGTGGTGATCGCTGTCGCGATGAAGATTGTCGGCGTATTGTTGATCACATCGCTGTTGATCATTCCCGCCGCCGCCGCCCAGCGTCACGCCCGCTCACCGGAGCAGATGGCAATCGGCGCCAGCCTGCTGGGAATGCTGGCGGTATGTGGGGGCCTGGCGTTGTCGTGGTTCAAGGACACGCCGGCCGGGCCATCGATTGTGGTCACGGCCGCCGCCCTGTTTCTGCTGAGTTTTGTCCTGCCCCGTCGAGGGGTGTAGACTTGCTCGCTTTTTGCGCAAATAGAGAGTCGCAGGAATGAAGCTGTTCACCTCCCGTTATCTGCTCCTTGCCGCATTTTCCCTGCTGCTGGGCGCCTGTCAAAGCACACCGCCCGTCGCCCCCGAGGCCACGGACCCGCGTGCTGCGGCCATCGCACAGCTGGAGCAAAACCTGGCCAGCAGCGAGCTGGCCACCGCCGAAGACCAGCTTGCGGCACTGCAGGCCCAGTCGCCTAACGACCCCACGCTGGAGCCTTACCAACGTCAATTGGCCGAAGCCTACCTGCAGCGCAGTCAGATCGTGCTGCAAAAGGGCGACGTCAACGCCGCCGCCACCGCCCTGAGCCGCGCCCGCGCGCTGATGCCCAAGGCTCCGGCGCTGACCGGCGGCGTCAACAGCGCCATCACGCACGCCCGCAAGGTCGAGCTGGACAAAGCCGAGGAGGCCCTCAAAGCCGCCGAAGCCAAGCCGGCCGCCAAAGTCATCGACCCGGCGGCGCCCAGCACCACTGTGGCGTTGAACCTCACCGATATTGAAGAACTTCGCCATCAACTGGATGCAATCGCCACCGATGTGGTGAATTACCAGTGCGACGTGAGCATCCAGGCGCCACGCACCGAGGATTACCCCTGGCTGGCCACGCTGCTGACCAAGCGGGTGAAGAAGATTGATTCAGGGTACGACCTGAAGATTCACCGGCAGATCCTCAAGAAGATCCCGGCGCAGATCGTGCTGATCCCGCGCAAGGCGGACTAAAAGCATCGGGAGCAAGCCCCTCTCACATTTTGAACGGTGAACATATTCAAATGTGGGAGGGGGCTTGCTCCCGATGGCGATCTAACAAACAACCAATAGCTTACGCCGGAATCGCTTTAGCCTTCGGCTCACGATCCCAAACCCGATGCTGTGCAATCGCGGCAAAAAATGCCTTGATTGCTTTCGCATCCGAGCCAACGATCAGCCCCGCATCCGCCTCCAGTTTCAGCAGATCCAGCAATGGCTTCACGTCACTGGCCACGGCAATCGCCTTCAGGTGCTTGTACGCTTCCAGCACATAGTGCAGCGCCACACCATCACCGCTCAACGCTTGCACCGACGCCTTACCGCCCGGGATAAACACCGCGTCAAACGCAATGGACGGCATGCCTTCCATCGACGCATCCACCGGCAGCGTCTTGCCTTGCGCCGTGGTCACGGGTGCCGAGGTCGGCCCCAGCAACTTGGCATGCGCCCCCTCGACCTCCAGCGCCTTTTTCAGCGCATCAATCGCCACGCCGTCCACGCCATTGGCAGCCAGAATCGCCACTTTGCGTGTCTTGATATCGCCCGACAGCAGGTTGACCTGGCTCAAGGCTGGTGATTTTTTCACCGATGACTCACGCGCTGGCACCGTGCCCTTGGTCGGTGTCGGCAGGCCCAGGTTCTGCGCCACGCGCTTGGCCAGCTCCAAGTCAATATTGGCCAGGATCTCATTCACCTGACGGGCACGGATATGCTCGCGCTCCACCTTGCCAAGCTCGAAGCTGTAGGCGGCAATGATGTGCTCTTTCTCATGCTGGCTCATGCTGTTGAAAAACAAGGTGGCCTGAGAGAAGTGATCACCGAACGACTCACTGCGCTCACGCACCTTGTTGGCGTCGACGCGCTCGTAATAGCTTTCGAAGCCGCCATCCGTCGGCCCTGCCGGCGTTTCCTTGGGCCAGCCGCCGTCGATGGAGTTGGGCTCGTAAGCCGCACGGCCCTTGTCGATCACCGTACGGTGCTGCGCATCACGCTGGCCATTATGGAACGGCGCGACCGGGCGGTTGATCGGGATCTCATGGAAGTTCGGCCCACCGAGTCGGCTGATCTGCGTATCGGTGTAGGAAAACAGACGGCCCTGCAGCAAAGGGTCATTGGTGAAGTCGATACCGGGCACGATATGCCCGGGGCAGAACGCAACCTGCTCGACTTCGGCGAAAAAGTTGTCCGGGTTGCGGTTGAGCACCATCTTGCCCAGCGGGGTAATGGGCACCAGTTCTTCAGGAATGATCTTGGTGGGGTCCAGCAAGTCGAAGTCGAACTTATGCTCATCTTCTTCTGCAACGACCTGAACACCCAATTCCCACTCGGGGTAATCGCCCATTTCAATCGATTCCCACAGATCCCGGCGATGGTAGTCGGTGTCTTTACCCGCGAGCTTTTGCGCTTCGTCCCACACCAGAGAGCAGGTGCCTACCTTGGGTCGCCAGTGAAATTTCACGAAGCTGGATTTGCCTTCGGTGTTGATCAGGCGAAAGGTATGCACGCCAAAACCCTGCATGGCGCGCAGGCTTTTTGGAATCGCCCGGTCAGACATCGCCCAGATCACCATGTGCGCCGATTCCGGCTGCAGCGAGACGAAATCCCAGAACGTGTCATGGGCCGAGCCGCCGGTAGGAATCTCGTTGTGTGGTTCAGGTTTTACCGCGTGCACAAAGTCAGGAAACTTGATCGCGTCCTGTATGAAAAACACCGGCATATTGTTGCCCACCAAGTCGAAGTTGCCTTCGTCAGTGAAGAACTTCACCGCAAAACCGCGCACGTCACGCACCGTGTCACCGGAGCCGCGCGGCCCCTGCACGGTAGAGAAGCGCACGAATACGGGCGTCTTATGTTCAGGCGTGCGCAGGAACCCGGCCTTGGTCAGTGCCGAATGGTCCTCATAGCTCTGGAAATAGCCGTGGGCCCCGGTGCCGCGGGCATGCACGATGCGCTCCGGGATACGCTCATGGTCAAAGTGCGTGATCTTTTCACGCATGATGAAATCTTCGAGCAGCGACGGGCCGCGGGCGCCCACCTTCAAGCTGTTCTGGTTATCGGAGATTTTCACGCCTTGGTTAGTGCGCAGGGCTTGGCCGGTCGCATCGGAACGGAACTCATCCAGGGCCTGCAGCTTGGCGTTGGTGTTGCCACGGTCCAGGGTGTCGGTACCGGCGAGTTCACTCTTCGGCGGGGCGACTGGCTTCTTGGTACTCATCAGACAAAACTCCTTAATCAAGTGGCCAGAGCGGTCCCCGGCTCGTTTGAGCAAAACCCCAGGCACGGCACCCGGGGAATCGCATTGCCTATGTAGTGACTGATGAGGTTTTTGGCCGTTCCTTTTTTATGACCTTTGATCGCGTTATCGCCAAATCGCTGGATGAATGCGAAATAAATGCTAAGAAACGCTATACGGACAGGCTAAAATGCGCGCCCGGCTAACCGCTGATCCCTTTTCCATGCGCCCCACAAGGTTCGCTACGTGATCGAGTTTCAAAACGTCCATAAAACCTACCGCGTCGCCGGTAAGGATATTCCCGCCCTGCACCCCACCAGCCTGCGCGTCGAGAACGGCCAGGTGTTTGGCCTGATTGGCCATTCGGGCGCGGGTAAAAGTACCCTGCTGCGCCTGATCAACCGCCTCGAAGAACCGACCGGCGGCCAGATCACGGTCGACGGCGAAGAAGTCACCGCCCTGGACGCCAACGGCCTGCGCCGTTTCCGCCAACAGGTCGGCATGATCTTCCAGCACTTCAACCTGCTGGCATCCAAGACCGTCGCCGACAATGTGGCGTTGCCGCTGACCCTGGCCGGCGAATTGTCGCGCAAGGACATCAACCTGCGCGTGGCTGAACTGCTGGCCCGCGTCGGCCTGTCGGACCACGCCAAAAAGTACCCGGCGCAATTATCCGGCGGCCAGAAGCAGCGCGTCGGCATCGCCCGCGCCCTGGCGACCAAGCCGAAGATTTTGCTGTGCGACGAAGCCACCAGCGCCCTCGACCCGCAGACCACCGCCTCGGTGCTGCAACTGCTGGCCGAGATCAACCGTGAGCTGAAACTGACCATCGTGCTGATCACCCATGAAATGGACGTGATCCGCCGCGTATGCGACCAGGTGGCCGTGATGGACGCCGGCGTGATCGTCGAGCAAGGCTCGGTGGCCGACGTGTTCCTGCACCCGCAGCACCCGACCACCAAACGTTTCGTACAAGAAGCCGAGCAGGTCGACGAAGGCGAACAGCGCGATGACTTCGCCCACGTACCCGGCCGTATCGTGCGCCTGACGTTCCAAGGCGACGCAACCTACGCGCCATTGCTGGGTACCGTCGCCCGCGAAACGGGGGTGGACTACAGCATCCTCGCCGGTCGCATCGACCGCATCAAAGACATCCCCTACGGGCAACTGACCCTGGCCGTCACCGGCGGTGACATGGAAGCGGCGTTTGCCCGCTTCACCGCCGCAGACGTTCACATGGAGGTGCTGCGCTAATGGACCTGTTCCTGAATTTTTTCGCCGATATCGACTGGTCCGAAATCTGGCTCGCCACCGGCGATACCATGACCATGCTGTTCGGCTCGCTGTTCTTCACGGTCGTGCTGGGCCTGCCCCTGGGCGTGCTGCTGTTCTTGACCAGCCCTCGTCAGCTGTTCGAGCAGAAAGGCTTGTACGCCTTTCTGTCGCTGGTCGTGAACATGCTGCGTTCGCTGCCGTTCATCATCCTGCTGATCGTGATGCTCCCATTAACCAAACTGATCACTGGCATATACATGGACGAGGCCACCACGCTGGGCGTTGCGGGCGCGATTCCGCCGCTCGTTATCGGCGCCACACCATTCTTTGCGCGCCTGGTGGAAACCGCCCTGCGTGAAGTGGACCGCGGCATCATCGAGGCCACTCAGTCGATGGGTGCCAGCACGCGCCAGATCATCACCAGCGCCTTGCTGCCCGAAGCACGCCCCGGCATTTTCGCGGCAATTACCGTGACCGCGATTACACTGGTTTCCTACACGGCGATGGCCGGCGTGGTCGGTGCCGGTGGGCTGGGCGACTTGGCGATCCGTTTCGGTTACCAGCGTTTCCAGGACAATGTAATGGTGGTTACCGTGGTGATGCTGATGATCCTGGTACAAATTCTGCAAACCGTCGGCGACAAGCTGGTGGTGCACTTTTCTCGAAAATAACGGCCATTGCCGGCCCAACGCCGGCACATGCCCGAACAAGGAGCTTGTTGGATGAAAAAACTACTGGTTGCTTTCGCCGCCGTTGCCGCGTTTTCCGCCCACGCCGAGACCCTCAAGGTCGCTGCTTCGCCAGTACCGCATGCGCAAATCCTGGAGTTCGTGAAACCTGCCCTGGCCAAGGAAGGCGTGGACCTGCAGATCAAAGTCTTCACCGATTACGTACAGCCCAACGTCCAAGTGGCCGAAAAACGCCTGGACGCCAACTTCTTCCAGCACCAGCCATACCTGGATGAATTCAACAAAGCGAAGGGCACTCACCTGGTGAGCGTCGGCGCTGTGCATCTGGAACCCCTGGGCGCCTACTCCAGCAAGTACAAAAAACTGGACGAGCTGCCAAGCGGCGCCAACGTGGTGATCCCGAACGACGCCACCAACGGCGGCCGCGCCCTGCTGCTTCTGGCCAACAACGGTCTGATCACCCTGAAGGACCCGACCAACATCCTGTCGACCATCAAGGACATCACCGGTAACAGCAAAAACCTGAAGTTCCGTGAACTGGAAGCCGCCACCCTGCCGCGCGTGCTCACACAGGTCGACCTGGCACTGATCAACACCAACTACGCCCTGGAAGCCAAGCTGGACCCGTCCAAGGACGCCCTGGTGATCGAAGGCAGCGACTCGCCTTACGTGAATATCCTGGTCACCCGCGAAGACAACAAGGATTCGGACGCGGTGAAGAAGCTGGTTGCAGCGCTGCACACACCAGAAGTGAAGGCATTTATCGAAGAGAAGTACAAAGGCGCGATCAAGCCGGCGTTCTGATCCCAAACACACCAAAGATCAAAAAATGTGGGAGGGGGCTTGCTCCCTCCCACATTTGCTTTGTGTTGTCTTTACTTGCGCTGTAGCAACCCTGGCAACTGCGCCACCAGCTTCTGGTTGTTCAACGGCGCCCGAATAAACCCACGCTGCGTCCCATCCGGCCCGATCAGCGCGAGGTTGCCGCTGTGGTCGACGGTGTAGTTCGGCTTGCTGGTATCGGCCGGGATGAACGGGATGCTCACCGCATTCGAGACCTTCTGTACGTCGCCTACATTCGCGCCGGTGAGGCCTGCAAATTGCGGGTCGAAGTAGCCCAGGTACTGCTTGAGCTGGGCAGGGGTGTCGCGGTTCGGGTCGACGCTGACCAGGATCACTTGCAAGTTATCCACCGCCTCTTTGGGCAGTTCGCTCTTGATCTGGCGCAGTTGCGCAAGGGTGGTGGGGCAGATGTCCGGGCAGAAGGTGTAGCCGAAGAACAGCAGGCTCCACTTGCCTTTCAATTCGTTGACCACCACCGGCTGGCCGTCCTGGTTGGCCATGGTCACCGGCGGCAACTGACGGCTTTGCGGCAGCAGGATAATGCCGGCGTCGATTAGCGCAGTGGGGTCGCCCTGGCCTTTGCCCGACAGCACTTTGTTAACGGTCAGGCCCATGATCAAGGCCACCAGGGCCACCAGGATGAAGACAGTTTTTTGAGTTCGAGTCATAGGTTCAACAATAGGTAGTGGTCTACGAGCAGGGCGATAAACAGTAAGAACAGGTACCAGATAGAGTACTTGAACGTGTTGATCGCCGCGTGCGGCCGACCGCCACGGTACAACACCCAGGCCCATTGCAGAAAGCGCCCGCCCAATACCAATGCGCACACCAGATACAGCGCGCCGCTCATATGGATGACATAGGGCATCAGGCTCACCGCCAGCAGGGCAAAGGTGTACAGCAGGATATGCACCTTGGTGTAGTGCTCGCCATGGGTGACCGGCAGCATCGGGATATCGGCCTTGGCGTATTCCTCCTTGCGGTGGATGGCCAGGGCCCAGAAGTGCGGCGGGGTCCAGGCAAAGATGATCAGCACCAGCAACAGCGGTTCGGCGCTGATGTGTCCGGTGACCGCGACCCAGCCCAGCAGCGGTGGCGCAGCGCCGGCCAACCCGCCGATGACGATATTCTGCGGCGTCGCGCGCTTGAGAAAACCGGTGTAGATCACTGCATAGCCGAGCAGCGAAGCCAGCGTCAGCCAGGCCGCCAGCGGGTTGGTGAATGCCAGCAGCAACGCCAGCCCCGCAATAGCCAGAAACAACGCAAATGCCAGCGCCGCGACCGGCGATACGCGGCCTTCCGCCAGCGGCCGCTTGTGGGTGCGCGCCATCACGGCATCGATCCGGCGGTCCACCACGTGGTTGACCGCCGCCGCGCCGCCCGCGCACAGGGCGATCCCCATGTTGCCGAACACCAGCACCGTCCACGGCACCCCGGCACGGGTGGCGAGGAACATGCCCACCAGCGAGGTGATGAGCATCAGCACTACCACTTTTGGCTTGGTCAGCTCCAAATAGTCGCGCCAGATTGCCTGGCCGTGACGCGTGCCGATCAAGGTCGCCATGGCATCTCTCCTTTAAGGGTGACAAGGCCCGCTACGTGTTTGCGCGGGCTGAAACGCCAGCCGAACGGCAACTGATGACGCACCCGAACCAGGCTGGTGCGGGCGTGGTAATTGACCAGCACCAGCGTCAGCAATAAGGCTGCACCGCCAGCGTTATGCCCGACCGCCACCGGCAACGGCAGACCGAACGCCACATTGCTCAGGCCCAGGCCGATTTGCGCGGCCAGGGCGATCAGCAGCAGCCCCGCGAGCCGGGTCATGCCCACCGCGCGCAATTGCCAGGCCAGGCCCAGCAGCACCAGGGTGACCAGCACCGCGCCGATGCGATGGGTCAGGTGGATGGCCGTGCGCGCCTCGCTGTCGAGTTGGCCGCCCAGGTAGTTGGGGCCAATGTGTTGGGTCAGGTGAAAGCCATTGGCAAAGTCCGCCGTAGGCCACCATTGACCATGGCAGGTGGGCAAGTCCACACACGCCACGGCCGCGTAATTGGAGCTGACCCAACCGCCAAGCGCGATCTGACCGATCACCAGCGCCAGCCCGGCGGTGGCCCAATATTGCAGGCGCTTGGGCACGATCAGTGCGGGCAGTACGCCGGACAATCGCAACGTCAGCAAAAACAACAGGCTCAAGGTCGCAAAGCCGCCCAACAGATGGCCGGTCACCACCTGTGGCCAGAGTTTCAAGGTCACCGTCCACATGCCGAACGCCGCTTGGGCGAACACCACCGCCAACACAAACAGCGGCAACTTCACCGGCTGGCCAGGGTCACGCCGGTGACTCCACGAACGCGCCGCCAACAGCGCAATCAGCAAACCCAGGCTGCCGGCGAAGTAGCGATGGGTCATCTCGGCCCAGCCCTTGTCGGCCTCCACCGGCGTGTCGGGAAAATGCAATTGGGCATGGGCCAATTGGGCTTCGCTTTGCGGCACGCCGATAAAACCATAGCAGCCGGGCCAGTCCGGGCAGCCAAGGCCTGCGTGACTCAGGCGGGTATAGGCGCCCAGCAGCACGACGATCAATGCGAGCAAGGTGGCAAACAACGCGAGGCGAAATCCAGGTTTGGCCATGACGATGCCCTTATCCGATGTTCGATAGTTTCAGCAGGTGGCGCAGGTCGTTAAGCAAGTCCTTGCCCTTGACCTTGGCGTCGTAGCGCAGCACCAGGTTGCCGTGAGGGTCGACAATCCACAGCTGCGCCTCACCCGGCGCGGCGGCGTTCTTGGTGAAGGTCGAGAGGTCCAGCGCGTAACGCTGCAATTGCGGGTACTCGGCCTTGAGCTTGGCGTCGTAGTCGGCGCCCACCGGTTGCGCACTGGCCAGGGCATGGCTGGCACGAGAGGCATCGCGGCCCAGGCCGATCTGCAACTGCCGTGCGAGGTACACCAGTTGCTGGCAGTCCGCGGCGCAGGCCGCGGGCGCGGTGACCAACAGTTGCCAGCGCGTTTCCTCGGCCTGCACGCCGATGTCGGCGCGGGTCTGGCCGTTGCCGATCATTTCGCCGTGATAGCTGCGGCTGTCCGGCACCCAAAACTGCAGCTTGTACATAAAGGTGGCGAGCACCATCGGGCCGATCACCATCAGCAGGATCAGCAACAGTTGCCAGCGGCCTTTGCGTCGATCAGGCAGCTCAGACATGTTGAGTCGATTCGTGGCCGCTCTCATGGGGCTTCTCCTTTGTGTTGTGCCGTCCGAGATAGACATAAAGCGCCAGCAACGCCAGCGCCATGGCAAACCATTGCACGGCATAGGCCTGGTGTTTTTCCGGACCCATGGCGACCACCGGCCAGGTGGTTTCGTACGTACCAGGCCCAGCTTCGGCGCGCAGCTCGTAAGCGAAGCCGCTGCGGCCCAGCTCGGCCCATAACGCGGCGGGGTGCAGCGCGGTCAGCAGGCGCGGCCATGGCGCACCGGCGGGGTCGGCATGCAGTTGGAAGGTTTCGCCGGGGGCGACGTACACCCAGGCATCGAGGTTCACCGGTTGTTCAGGGGTGGTGAAGGCGGGCGCGGCGCGGCGGTCCGGCCACGGCAACCAGCCGCGATTGAGCCACAGCCACAGGCCGCTGGCCTGGTCATGAAAGGGCTGTAGCAACTCGACGCCGGCCTTGCCGTCGCGCATGCGGTTGTCGAGCAATACGCTGTGCTCGGCATCGAATTGACCACGCAGACGTACACGGCGAAAGGCCGGGTCCATGGAACCATTGAGTTGCTCGCTGCTCATTGGCGCCGACGCACGGCGCTCGGCATAGGTGTCGAGCAATACCTGTTTTTCATGCCCCCGCGACAACTGCCAGAACCCCAACCCCACCATCAACGGCAGCAGTATCAACACCACCAGGGTCGGCGCGATGCCGGGACGAAACTGTTTCATGGCGCTGGCTATACTTGTTTTCATTGCCCGCCCCCTCCGTAAAAGCCCAGGAGCCAGACCATGCTCAAAGCAGCCATTGCCCTGATGCTGATCGCGACTGTCGTGAGCCTGTTCAGTGGCCTGTTCTTTCTGGTCAAGGACGAAGGCCACTCCAATCGCCTCGTCACAGCCTTGACCGTGCGTGTCGTGCTGGCCGTGATCACCCTGGCGTTGATCACCTGGGGGTTCTTCAGCGGCCAGCTGGTATCGCATGCACCTTGGTGAGGCGCATCACAGTACGTAGACGAAGAAAAACAAGCCGATCCACACCACATCCACAAAGTGCCAATACCAACTGGCCGCCTCGAAGCCGAATTGGTGCTCGGCATTGAAATGCCCACGCAGGATGCGCATCAACATCACAAACAAGATGATCGTGCCGATGGTCACGTGGGCGCCGTGGAAACCCGTGAGCATAAAGAACGTCGCACCGTACACGCCCGAGCCCAAGGTCAGGCCCAGCTCTTTATAGGCGTGGATGTATTCCTCGGCCTGGAAGCCGAGGAACGCCAGGCCCAGCAACACGGTGATCGCCAGCCAGATTTTCAGCGCGCCGCGATGGCCTTTGCGCAAGGCATGGTGGGCAATGGTGATGGTCACGCTGGAACTCACCAGCAGGATGGTGTTGACCAACGGCAAGCCCCACGGGCTGATGGTGCCCTTGGGTGCGGGGTAGAGCTTGGGGTCCGGGTTGTTGAGCAAGGGCCAGGCAAACTCGAAATTGGGCCACAGCATATGTGCGATGCCCTTGGGCCCTTCGCCCGCCAACCAGGGGCCAGACCACGTCCGCACATAAAACAGCGCACCGAAGAACGCGATAAAGAACATCACTTCGGAAAAAATGAACCACGTCATGCCCCAACGAAACGAGCGGTCCATCTGCGAGCTGTACAAACCGGCACGGCTTTCTTTGATCACGGCACCGAACCAGCCAAACATCATGTAGGCCAGCAACAGCCCGCCGACGAAAAAGATCCACGGGCCGTGGGATTCCGGGCGTGCGGCCTTGAGATCGTTGAACCACACACCCAGGCCATACACAGTGATCAGCAGGCCAAACGTGGCAATTATTGGCCATTTGCTTTGCGCTGGTACGTAGTACGTATCATGAGTCGACATGTATTCGCTCTCCTGATTGAGCGGGCAAACAGTAGCTAGCCGCCGGTATGGGCAGCCACGGGCGGTTGGCGCGCAGTGATGTCAAACAGCGTGTACGCCAGGGTCAAATGCTTCACATCCCTGGGCATGTCGCGGTCGACGATAAAGCGCACCGGCATCTCGATACGCTCGCCTGGCTGCAGTACTTGCTGGGTGAAGCAGAAGCACTCGGTTTTGTGGAAGTACATGGCCGCTTCCGCCGGGGAGATGCTGGGCACTGCCTGGGCAGTCATCGGCTTGTCGGTAGGGTTGTGCGCCACAAACAGCATCTCGGTCACCGCGCCGGGGTTGACCACCACCTCGTCAGCCTTGGCGTAAAAGTCCCAGACCATGTCGATGGCATTGGTAGACAGGAACTGCACCCGCACCTGACGCGACGGGTCGACCACTTGCGAGCCTTCGTACTGCCCGGCGGTCTTGCCGTTGATGCCGAACGCCTTGCACATCACGTCGTAGATCGGCACCAGGGCAAAGCCAAAGGCGAACATCGCCAGCACCAGAATCAACAGCCGGGTGACCAGGCGCTTGAGGGGCACGGATTCAGCCATGGCGATCACCCAAGACGAGCACAATCAGCGTGGGAGGGGCGGTGCGACGATTCGACTTGCTCCCGATCGCGGTGTGCCAGTCCGCATCATCATTGCCTGTGAGATAGCTATCGGGAGCAAGCCCCCTCCCACGGGAGGTCAGCGCGGGCCTGTTCATTTGACCTCCGGCGGCGTAGTGAACGTGTGATACGGCGCTGGCGACGGGATGCTCCACTCCAACCCTTCGGCGCCGTCCCACGGTTTGGCCGGCGCCGGCGTGCCGCCCCGGATGCACTTGATCACGATGAACAGGAAGAAGATCTGCGTGGCGCCAAACATGAATGCGCCAATCGACGACACCATGTTGAAATCGGCGAACTGCAGGTTGTAGTCCGGCACCCGCCGCGGCATACCGGCCAACCCAACGAAGTGCATGGGGAAAAACGCCATGTTCATGCCCACGAAAGACAGCCAGAAGTGCAGCTTGCCCAGGGTTTCGTCGTACATGTGGCCGGTCCATTTCGGCAGCCAGTAGTAGGCCGAGGCGAAGATCCCGAAAATCGCGCCGGGCACCAGTACGTAATGGAAGTGCGCCACCACGAAGTAGGTGTCGTGGTACTGGAAGTCCGCCGGCGCGATCGCCAGCATCAGCCCGGAGAACCCGCCGATGGTGAACAGGATCACGAACGCCACCGCGAACAGCATCGGCGTCTCGAACGTCAGCGAGCCTTGCCACATGGTGCTGACCCAATTGAATACCTTCACCCCGGTGGGCACGGCGATCAGCAGCGTGGCGTACATGAAGAACAACTCGCCCACCAGCGGGATGCCGACCACGAACATGTGGTGCGCCCACACGATAAACGACAGGAACGCGATGCTCGCCGTGGCGTACACCATCGACGTGTAGCCAAACAGCGGCTTGCGCGAGAAGGTCGGAATGATCGAGCTGACGGCACCGAAGGCCGGCAGGATCATGATGTACACCTCGGGGTGGCCGAAGAACCAGAACACGTGCTGGAACAGTACCGGGTCACCGCCGCCGGCCGCACTGAAGAAGCTGGTGCCGAAGTGGATGTCCATCAGCATCATGGTCACGCAACCGGCCAGCACCGGCATCACCGCGATCAGCAGGAAGGCGGTGATCAGCCACGTCCACACAAACAGCGGCATCTTCATCAAGGTCATGCCGGGGGCACGCAGGTTGAGGATGGTGGCGACCACATTGATCGCCCCCATGATCGAACTGATGCCCATCAAGTGAATGGCGAAGATGAAGAACGTCACGCTTTCCGGCGCATAGGTGGTGGAAAGCGGGGCGTAGAAGGTCCAGCCGAAGTTCGGCCCGCCGCCGGGGGTGAACAGCGTTGAAACCAATAACAGGAATGCCGCCGGCAGCAGCCAGAAGCTGAAGTTGTTCATGCGCGGCAGGGCCATGTCGGGCGCGCCGATCATCAACGGGATCATCCAGTTGGCCAGGCCGACGAATGCCGGCATCACCGCGCCGAACACCATGATCAGGCCATGCATGGTGGTCATCTGGTTGAAGAACGCCGGCTCGACGATCTGCAGGCCGGGCTGGAACAGCTCGGCGCGGATCACCATCGCAAACGAGCCGCCGAGCAGGAACATGGCGAAGGCGAACCACAGGTACATCGTGCCGATGTCTTTATGGTTGGTGGTCAGCACCCAGCGCATCAAACCCTTGGCGGGGCCGTGGGCATGGTCACTGGCGTGGCCATGGTCATCGATCACAGCGCTCATGGCCGTTCTCCTGCAAACAAATGGGCGGGGCGGGTCAGCGCAATCGCAATGAAGTACGTCATTTGCTTTCCGCCTGCTTGATGGCCAACACGTCTTTAGGCGTGACCATGTCGCCTTTGTTGTTGCCCCAGGCGTTGCGCTCGTAGGTCACCACGGCGGCGATATCCACTTCCGAGAGCTGCTTGCCGAATGCCGCCATCGCGGTGCCAGGCTTGCCGTGATAGACAATGCTCAGGTGGTCGGCGGCGGGCCCGGTGGCGATTTTCGAGCCCTTGAGCGCCGGGAACATCGGCGGCAAGCCCTGGCCCTCGGCCTGGTGACAGGCCACGCAAGTGGTGTGATAGACCTTGTCACCACGCGCCACCAACTCTTGGAGCGTCCACTCTTTGGAGGTCAGCTCCTTGAGCTTGGCCGCTTCTTCCTTGCGCTGGCCAAGCCAGGTTTCGTAGTCGGCCTTGGACTTGACCTCGACCACGATCGGCATGAAGCCGTGGTCCTTGCCGCACAGCTCCGCACACTGGCCACGGTAAATGCCGGGCTTTTCGACACGGGTCCAGGCTTCGTTGACGAACCCAGGGATAGCGTCGCGCTTGACCGCAAACGCCGGCACCCACCAGGAGTGGATCACGTCGGCGGCGGTGACCAGGAACCGCACCTTGGCACCCACCGGCAGCACCAGCGGCTGGTCGACTTCCAGCAGGTAGTGCTCACCTTTGGTGGCCTGGTTATGGATCTGCTCGGCGGGCGTGGCCAGGTTGCTGAAGAACTCAACGTCCTGGCCCAGGTATTTGTAATGCCACTTCCACTGGTAGCCGGTGACCTGGATATCGATATCCGACTCACTGCTGTCGTAGATGTTGATCAGGGTCCTGGTCGCCGGAATAGCCATCGCGATCAGGATCAGCAAGGGCACGACGGTCCAAAGAATTTCCACGGTAGTGCTCTCGTGGAACTTGGCGGCCACCTGGCCCGTGGAGCGCCGGTGCACCATCATCGACCAGAACATAGCGCCAAACACGATGATGCCGATCACCACACAGATCCAGAAAATGGTCATGTGCAGATCGAACACAGCGTGACTGACTTCTGTCGCCCCTGGCGCCATATTCGTTGTCCAGGCGGCATGTGCCTGGCCGAATACTGACCACAACAGGAGGCCCATCCAAACGTGTGGATGTCGCATCATTGCGGGTTCCCCTTATCGTTCTTGTTATCCCGCCGGTTTGCACCTGCGTCGAAGGGAGCGGCTTCCATACTGCTTACAACCGCTTAGCCTCACCTGCTTATGCAGTCTGGCGTCATCAGCGAATCGCGTACAAACCCGAGTATAGACACGCTCTGCAACCCCGCAATGTGTAGGGGCAAATGAGCGAAAATGATCGGTAAAACTCAATAAAACCGGGTGCGGAATCGATTTTCCGACGAACGATGGCAATTCGATATAACGGCTGCGCATAACCATGAAATAATTATGACAAATGCGTCTTAGGCGCTCGTATAAACGAGCTACCTTGTCTTCTCCCTATTCCTACAGCTGCAACACTGGAGCCTCCATGAACACCGCCGCATTGCGCGAGCAGATTTCCCGTGCCCATCAACACGAAGCCACAACGGGCCAGCTTGCCCTGCAACTGAAAGAACAATTGCCGCACCTGCATGCAGCCATTTCCCTGGCTGAGGGTGATCGCAACGTGGTCATGACTCGCTTTGTCACTGCCTACATCGACCTCGTCCCCGAGTTGCTCGATGCCGCCAATGACGTGGCTCGCGAGGCCGGGATCGAAAGCCAGATCAAGCCGGTGCTGAAAATTGCCGAGCATTTCTTCCTGCAGCCACCAGCGATTCTGGCAGGTCATGAAGGGTTGGACGGCCTGCTGGACGAGGCCTACCTGGCCCATCGCCTGGTGGAGGAAGTCAACGATGTGTATATCAAGCATTTCGGCCAGCCGCTGATTCCGGCGGATACCACCGTGGCCAACGTGATAGCCCATCAGTTGATCGGTGAAGCCTTCGCCAACCAATTGGACGAAGCTGTGCATCTGGCGGTGGATGAGATGCTTAACGACGAGAGTTTTGCGCTGGAGTCGGTGGAAGCGTATCGCGAGCAATTGAAAAGCCCGAACACCGAGGCCGCCTGGAAGCGCTGGCCGTGCCTGTCGCGGCAGTTGGGGGTTGAGTTGACGCTGGATCAACCGGCTTAAATCTTCCGCCGTACACAGGTCAAATGTGGGAGGGGTGTAGCCCCCTCCCACATTTTTTTGTGCCGGTTTTGTCAGGTGACGGACGGTGCCGAGCCGATCCCCGTCGTCGTGCGAATCCGCCCTTCGAGCCTGCGCTTCAACCCCCGCGCCTCAATCACCAACTTCGAGCCTTTCGCCGCATTGGCCCGCCCCCATTCCTCCAGCAATTCCAGGCAGGAATGGTCGATGTAGCTCAGGTTGTTGAGTGGTACATGCACGGTGGCACCCGCAGGCACTGTCGACAGCACCTGGGTCAACGCCGGCACTTTGAGGAAGGTCGCGGCACCGGTCAGGCGCAGCTCCATCTCACCGCCCTGGGGCAAGTCGATGAGGCTGATTTTCAGGCGTGAAGCCTTGAACGCCAACTTGACCAACGTAAGACCAAAGCCCACCAGCACGCCCGTCAGCAGGTCGGTAAAGATGATTGCCAGCGCCGTGGCCGCATAGGTGAACATCGGCATCCGCCCGTAGCGTCCCAAGGCTTTGAACGCCTTGATATCGACCAGCTTGATCCCGGTGTACACCAGCACGCCGGCCAGGCTCGCCACCGGAATGCTTTGCAGCACGCTGGACAGCAACAACACAAAGCCCAACAACCACACGCCGTGGAACATCGCCGACAAACGCGTCGTGGCGCCCGCCTGGACGTTGGCCGAGCTGCGCACGATCACGCCGGTCATCGGCAGGGCGCCGACCAGGCCACAGAGCATATTGCCGACACCTTGCGCGGACAATTCCTTATCGAAATCGGAACGCTGGCCGCTGTGCATGCGGTCAACAGCGGCGGCGGAGAGCAGGGTTTCGGCGCTGGCGATAAACGCCACGGCGAACGCGGCGATCAACAGCTGCGGGTCGGCCAGGTTCAACAAGTCGCTGGGACGTAGCCAGTCGATGGCATCCGCGAGGTTTTCCGGCACGTCCACACGCTTGACCTGCAACGCCAGCACCAGGCTGGTGACGGTTGCAAGGCCAACGCCCAGCAGGGCACCCGGTACGAAGCGCAACCGCGGTGGGCGCAATTTATCCCACAGGTACATCACCAGCATCGTCGACAAACCCAACAAGCCCGCCTGCCAGCCGAGCCCGCCGCCAAGGGTGGGAACGGCCTCGGCCAATGCCGCCGGGAAGCCCGTCAGGTTATCCAGCCCGGACGGCTTGGGCGCGCCGTCGAGCATCACATGCACCTGCGAGAGCACAATCAGTACGCCGATCCCCGCCAGCATGCCGTACACCACCGCCGGCGCCGTTACGCGGAACCAGCAACCCAGGCGCAGACGCCCTGCCACCAATTGCAGGAAACCCGCCAGCAGCAGGATCGGCCCGAGCATCGACATGCCGTGCTGGCGCACCAACTCGAACACCAACACCGCAAGGCCAGCCGCCGGCCCACTGACCTGCAAAGGCGAACCCGCCAGCCAGCCCACCACCAGGCCACCGATAATCCCGGTTATCAAGCCTTTGGCAGGCGGCATGCCGGATGCGATGGCGATTCCCATGCACAGCGGCAGGGCGACCAGAAACACAACCACCGAGGCGAGCAGCTCCCGTGGCAGTACAGCTTTCAATTGAGCAGCACGCATGATGACTCTCCCGAGGCATTCGCCGGGCGCGGTAAAGCCTGGCTGCATCCATGGCAGCCACCGCATTACCCGGCAGGGAAGTGTTTTAGAAGCGCGCTTTAGGCGTCGCTGAAGGAATCGGCTCGGTGCCGTTCAGCGGTCGGAACGCCGCCTTGTCAGCATCGTAGGCCCGGATTTCACTGGTCTCGATGTTGTAGATCCAGCCATGGATAAACAAATGACCATTGGCCATGCGTGACGCCACGGAAGGGTGGGTGCGCAAGTGTTGCAGCTGGGCGATGACGTTTTCTTCGGTCAGCACCTTCATGCTCTCGCCTTCGTTGGCGCAGTCACAGTTGTCATGAACCATGGCCTTGGCGACCTCGGCATGACGCAACCAGGCTTTGACCGTCGGCATCTTTTCCAGGCTGTCGGGGTTGAGTACCGCGCGCATGGCGCCGCAATCGGAGTGCCCGCAGACGATGATGTGCTGCACACCCAGGGCGAGTACCGCGTACTCGATGGCGGTGGAAACACCCCCGTTCATCTGGCCGTAGGGCGGCACCACATTGCCGACGTTACGGGTCACGAACAGGTCGCCAGGGGAGCTTTGGGTGATCAGCTCGGGCACGATGCGCGAGTCGGCGCAGGTGATGAACATCGCCCGCGGGCTCTGCGCCGTGGCGAGTTTCTTGAAGAGTTCTTCCTGCTGAGGGAAGACGTCGTGATGGAAATGCAAAAAGCCGTCAACAATGTGTTGCAGCGCTGCATCGGCAGTTTCCGCCACCTGAGGGGCTGAAGCCGACGCAGCCAACGGCTGTTTATCCTGGTCACTCATGATTCATCCTCTTGAT
Organism: Pseudomonas asgharzadehiana; assembly: GCF_019139815.1. Classification (NCBI taxonomy): domain Bacteria; kingdom Pseudomonadati; phylum Pseudomonadota; class Gammaproteobacteria; order Pseudomonadales; family Pseudomonadaceae; genus Pseudomonas; species Pseudomonas asgharzadehiana. Next base: position 245,429 of record NZ_CP077079.1, on the reverse strand, counting down.
TAATGCAGGGGGAGTGTTCAGGACAGTTCGACGCTCAGCCAGTGGAATAGTTGTAAAACTCCAAAGACCCGAATGCCGACTCATCAGTCACTCGCGGAACAAGGTAACCGTCGAAACTTAACTCAAACTGAATGAACCGCTCTAGATCGAGGGTTTCAGTGATATCAAAACGCGACCATCGCGACAGGAACGGTGCGTTCCCGCGCAGCAGTCTACAACAATGCCATCTGCCTGCCCGGCGGGCAGAACGCCGTACAGTCCAGGTTGAAACCCTCCCGACGATTGAGCCCCAGGCGCTTGATCGCCTTGCTGAAGCGCTGCGCCAACAGATCGGCAAAGGGCCCTTCGCCACGCATGCGCACGCCGAAGCGGCTGTCGTATACCTCGCCACCGCGTACCTGCCGCACCAGGCTCATCACATGGGCCGCACGCTGCGGATAATGCGCCGCCAGCCACTCCTCGAACAGCGGCGCCACCTCCAGCGGCAGGCGCAGCATCATGTAGGCCGCGCTTTGCGCACCGGCGGCATGGGCTTCAGTCAGCAGGCTTTCCAGCTCGCTGTCGTTGATCATCGGAATCATCGGAGAGCACAGCACACCCACCGGGATACCCGCCTCGCGCATTACCCGGATCGCGCGCAACCTTGCCTTTGGCGCCGCCGTACGCGGCTCCAGGATGCGCTTGAGCTCATCATCCAGGCTGGTAAGGCTGATCATCACCGCCACCAGCCGTTGCCGCGCCAGCTCAGTGAGCAGGTCGAGGTCGCGCAGGATCAGCGAGCCCTTGGTGATGATGGTCACCGGGTGCCGGTAACGCAGCAGCACTTCGAGGGTTTGCCGGGTGATCCTGTATTCACGCTCGATAGGCTGGTACGGATCGGTGTTGGAACCCAGGTTGATCGGCGCGCATACGTAGCCCGGCTTGGACAGCTGCTGTTCCAGCACATCGGCGGCGTTGCTCTTGGCGATCAGTTTGGTTTCGAAATCCAGCCCTGGCGACATGTCCCAATAGGCATGGCTGGGCCGTGCATAACAGTAGATACAGCCATGCTCGCAACCGCGATAAGGGTTGATCGAACGGTCGAACGGCAAATCCGGCGAGTTGTTGCGGGTGATGATGGTCTTGGCCGTTTCGATGCGCACTTCGGTGCCCTGGGTGGGTGGCACTTCCTGGTACCAGCCGTCGTCCTCGGCCACGCTGACCGTGGGCGCAAAGCGATTGTGCAGGTTAGTGGCGGTGCCCCGGCCACGGGGCGGCAGCGGAGTAGACATAAAGCGCCTCGATACTGTTTTTATATACAGTATCGAGGCGCACGATTTCTGACCAGTGCCGTTTGGCGGTCAGTGCTTTTGTGTGACCTGGCCCAGGTCATCGCCCGAGGTAGTCTGCATGTCGTGCTTGCGCAGGTCGGCCACCTCGCTTGCGCTGACCGGCGCGCCTTTATTGCCCCAACTGCCACGGATAAAACTGACTACATCCGCTACTTCCTGGTCCGACAGACGCCAGGCGAACGCCGGCATGGTGAACGTGGACGGCGCCGTGTGGGTGGCAGGCAAGGTGCCGCCGTTCAACACGATGTTGATCAACGAGGTCGCATCCGCCGTCTGCAACACCGGGTTGCCCGCCAGCGCCGGGAATACGCGGGTGTAGCCATGGCCATCGGTGCGATGGCAAGCCGCGCAGTTGTCGATATACACCGACGCGCCCGGCTTGCTGTCGTCGCCCTTCCACAGGGCCTCGGCCACCTGTTTGTCGTACTGATGCGGTTGATCGTCGGGATCCACTGCCGGCAGGCTCTTGAGGTAACGGGCGACAGCGGTCAGGTCTTCTTCCGACATGTATTGCAAGCTGTGGACAACCACGTCACTCATGCCGCCAAACACCGCGCTGCGATCACTGCGACCGGTCTTGAGAAATTGCACCAACTGGTCTTCGTTCCAGCTGCCGAGGCCGTCCTTATGGTCGCCACGCAGGTTTTTGGCGATCCAGCCTTCCAGCGGCGCGCTGCCGGACAAGAATGCACTGCCGTCCGTGGCGCTCAGAGCTTTTTCCTGCATGGTCAGGGCGCGCGGTGTGTGGCACGCGCCGCAATGGCCCAGGCCTTCCACGAGGTAAGCGCCACGACTGATCACCGGGTCGACGTCCGCCGCCGCCGGTTTTTCCGCTACCTCAGGCGCAAACATCCAGCGCCACGCCGCCAATGGCCAACGCATGCTCAGGGGCCAAGGGATGTCACTGCTCTTGTTCTCCTGCGCAACCGGTTCCACGCCCTTCATGAAGTACGCATACAACGCCTGCATATCGCTGTCGCTGACACGCGCGTAAGACGGGTAGGGCATCGCCGGGTAAAGCGTACTACCGCTCTTGGCGACGCCATGGCGCACGGCCTTATCGAAGTCTTCGAAGCTGTAGTCGCCCAGGCCGCTCTTGTCCGGGGTGATGTTGGTGGAATAGATCACGCCGATCGGGGTTTCCATCGGCAGGCCACCGGCAAAGGGCTTGCCGCCCTTGGCGGTGTGGCAAGCCACGCAGTCACCCGCGCGGGCCAGGTATTCGCCCTGCTTGATCAGGTCGGCCTCGGCCGCGCTTACCGAACAGCTGCTGAACAGTGCCAAAGAGGCGATAACGAATGCTTTCATGGTCATCGCTCCTTATGCCTGAACCAGTGGGCCGGGGTTCTTCAGGTACTGCTCGCGAATCGCCCGCGCCGACCAGTAGGTCAGCGCCGCCACCAGGCCAGTAGGGTTATAGCCAAGGCCCTGTGGGAAAGCGGACGCACCTGGGACAAACACGTTGTGTACATCCCAGCTCTGCAGGTAGCGGTTCAACGCGCTGGTCTTCGGGTCGGTGCCCATGATCGCGCCGCCGTTGAGGTGGGTGGTCTGGTACGACGCGGTGTTGAAGTGCTCACCGACCTTTTTGCCGATCACGGCGATGGCCTTGGGGTTCATCGCTTGCGCAACCTTGCCCATCTTCTCGACCATGAAGCGGTTCATCTTGATGTCGTTTTCTTGCCAGTCGAACGTCATCCGCAACAACGGCAGGCCGTAGGCATCGCGGTAGACCGGGTCCAGATCCAGGTAATTACCCCGGTAGGATTGATGCGCACCGTGGGCATCCATCGACACCTGATGGGTGTAGTAATCGGCGGTGGCGCGCTTCCACGCACTGCCCCAGGCTGGGGTGCCCGGCGGGTTTGACGTACCGGCGATCGGTCGGCTGCCGGCCTGGTTGACCCACATCGGCGAGCCGCCCACGAAGCCATGGGGCCCGTGGTCGAAGTTATCCGCGTTGAAGTCATCGATGGCCACGCCATTGCCGCCGGCACCGATGAAATTGTTGGTGTGGGTGTCCTTGTCGAAGAACGCCTTGATGGTCGCCATATTCTGGTAAGCGAAGTTCCTACCCACCACGCCCTCATTGGTGATCGGGTCGTACGGCTTGCCGATGCCCGACAGCAGCATGAGGCGCACATTGTGGAACTGGAACGCGCCGAGGATCACCAAGTCAGCCGGTTGCTCGACTTCACGGCCCTGGGCGTCTACATAGGTCACGCCGGTGGCTTTTTTGCCGGTGCTGTCGAGGTTGACCTTGAGCACGTGGCTATTGGGCCGCAGTTCAAAATTGGGCACCTGGCGCAACGCCGGCAAAATGTTCACGTTCGGCGACGCCTTGGAATACATGTAGCACACGTAGCCACTGCAAAAACCGCAGAAGTTGCACGGCCCCATCTGCGCGCCGTAGGGGTTGGTGTACGGCCTTGAAGTATTGGCGGACGGCAGGTTGTAGGGTTTGTAGCCAACCTCGGCCGCCGCTTTCTGAAACAGCTGCGCGGAGACGGTGTTTTTCTGCGATGCCAGTGGAAACGGGTTGGAACGGTCCGGCGCGTAGGGGTTGCCGCCACGGCCTTCACCCACCAGTTGCCCTTTCACCGTCCAGGCCTGGCCGGAGGTGCCGAAGACCTTTTCTGCATAGTCGAAGAACGGCTCCAGCTCCTCATAACTGACACCGAAATCCTGGATGGTCATGTCCTTGGGAATAAAATTTTTCCCGTAGCGCTCTTCGTAATGGCTGCGCATGCGCAGCTCCATCGGATCGACACGAAAATGCACCCCGGACCAATGCAGGCCCGCGCCACCGACGCCATTGCCCGGTAAAAACGCGCCAAGCTGACGATTGGGCAGGGCAACGTCATTCACGCTATGGCGAATAGTCACGGTCTCTTTGGAAATGTCCTGGAAGAGTTTCTTGCGCACGCTGTAGGTCAATTCGTCGATGACCTGCGGGTAGTTGCCGTCAGGGTAGGTGTCCTGCATCGGCCCGCGCTCCAGCGCCAGCACGTTGAGGCCTGCTTCTGTCAGTTCCTTGGCCATGATCGCGCCGGTCCAGCCAAAACCGACGATCACCGCGTCTACTTTTTTCATGATGGTCGCCACGTTTATGCCCTCTCGCCGCGCATGGAAACGGCCGGGAAAGGGTATTGCTCGTTGCGCTCTACCCAATCCATAAAGTCGGCGCGGGCGCCGGGGAAGCCGATCATGGTCCAGCCGACCATGCCCTTGTTGCCACCGTGGATCGGGTCGCAAAAGAACCCTTCCTTGGTGTTTTGCAGCAACAGGTTGAAGAACATTTTCGGCGGCACCGCGTCAAAATGCGCGGTCAGTTCGTTGCCGCCCGCCTCCAGGCGACGCAACATATCGTCTCGGGTAGCGCTGTCTTGCTCAGCGAAAGCTTTACCGTTGAACGCTTTGGACCAAGCATCCGTAGCGGCAATGCCCAGGCGGTAGATCTCTTTGGGTACCAATTTGCTCTGCCAGCCCATCTCCGGCGCCGCGTCGGCGTTGAACGGGCCTTGCATGAACCACAACGCACCACTGGCATACGGCGTGTTCATCTGGCGGTCGATGTACTCCGGCGCGCCCGCTTCCAGCGCACCAGGGCCTTGGGCATCGGCCGGGATCAGGCGCTCGACGGCGGCGTTGATAAACGCCCATTCCTCGGCCGTGAAATAGGTCGGTTCGTAGGCCTTGTCACTCGCAGCAGGCTGGGCTGGCGCGGCCTGCGCAGGTTCAGGTGCCGCCATCAGCATGGAGCCGCCAAGGCCAGTGCTGGCAACCGTGACCACCGGGATCAAGGTCAAGGATTTGCGCAAAAAGTCACGCCGGGGGTTGTCTTGATCTTGATCAGACATGGGGGCACCTCATCATGGGGTCACGGGTTTATTCGGCCGTTTCTGGAGAACGGCTCGTCTATTTTTGGCAATCAATGGTTACAAAGGATAGCAGGCTAAGCATTGGGAAATGGTTTCAACGCGCAAAAAAGTGGGAGGGGGCTTGCTCCCGATGGCGGTGGGTCAGCCTATACCGAGGCTGGCTGACCTTGCGCCATCGGGGGCAAGCCCCCTCCCACATTGGCCTGCGTAAGGCCTTTAGTCTTTTTTAAGCTTCGGGTTCGGGAAGAATTGCACCGCCTGAACCTTAGGGTCGGCCGGCGCTTTCAGTGCCGAGGTATTGACCCGCGTACCCAGCTCCTTGGGCACCGACAACCCTTGGTCATTCAAGGTATCGGTATACCCGCAGGCCACACACTCGCGGTGCGGCACGCTGTCTTCGGTCCACATCTTCAGCTTGTCCGGTTCGCTGCACGCCGGGCATACCGCCCCGGCGATAAATTGCTTCTTGGTGATCACAGGCCCTTCGCTCATGCTGCCGCGTCCTCACTCAGGCCGCTATGGCGCAAGAGTGCGTCAATCGACGGCTCGCGTCCGCGGAAGTCGACGAACAGCACCATCGGCGCCTGGGAACCGCCGCGCGCCAGGATCGCTTCGCGAAAGGCGCGACCGGTGTCTGCATTGAGCACGCCGTCTTCCTCGAATTTGGAAAAGGCATCCGCCGAGAGTACTTCGGCCCACTTGTAGCTGTAGTACCCCGCCGCGTAACCACCGGCAAAGATGTGCGCAAAGCTGTTGGGGAAACGGTTGTAGGCCGGCGGACGCATCACCGACACCTCGTCACGCACGCCTTCGAGCACCTGCGCCACACTGCGGCCATCGCCATGGGTGGCGTGCATTTCAAAGTCGAACAGCGAAAACTCCAGCTGGCGCACCATCATCAGGCCGGACTGGAAATTCTTCGCCGCGAGCATTTTTTGCAGCAGGTCCTGAGGCAGAGGCTCACCGGTTTCATAGTGGCCGGAGATCAACGCCAGACCTTCCGGCTCCCAGCACCAGTTCTCCATGAACTGGCTCGGCAACTCCACCGCATCCCACGCCACGCCGTTGATGCCGGACACGCCGGCGTGTTCGACGCGGGTCAGCAGGTGATGCAGGCCGTGGCCGAATTCGTGGAACAGGGTGGTGACTTCGTCGTGGGTCAGCAGGGCAGGTTTGCCGCTGTCGGCCGGCGTGAAGTTGGACACCAGGTTGGCCACCGGGCTTTGCAGCACGCCGTCGACGGTGCGGCGACGGTCACGGGCGCCGTCCATCCAGGCGCCACCGCGCTTGTTGGCGCGGGCGTACAGATCGAAGAAGAAGCGCCCGACGTGCTCGCCGTTTTCCTTGATTTCAAACAGACGAACATCCGGGTGCCAGGTGTCGAAGCCTTTTTGCTCGGCGATCTCGATGCCGTACAGGCGCTGCACAACGGCAAACAGGCCGCCCAGCACCTTGTCGATCGGGAAGTAGGCGCGCAACGCTTCCTGGGACACGCTGTAGCGCTGCTCACGCAGTTTTTCACCGTAAAAACCGCTATCCCAGCTTTGCAGGTCGGCACAGCCTTGTTCAGCGGCGTAAGCCTTGAGCTGTTGCAGATCCTGAGCGGCAAACGGCTTGCTGCGCTTGGCCAGGTCACGTAGGAAACTCAGCACCTGATCGCTGGATTCGGCCATCTTGGTGGCCAGGCTCAGCTCGGCGAAGGAAGCGAAACCGAGCAGTTGGGCCAACTCCTGACGCAGGTCGAGGATCTGCTCCATCACAGGGCCGTTATCGTTCTGACCGGCATTCGGGCCTTGGTCCGACGCTCGAGTGCAGTAGGCGGCGTAGATTTCTTCACGCAGGGCGCGGTCCTGGGCGTAGGTCATCACCGCGTAGTAGCTGGGGAATTCCAGGGTGATCAGCCAGCCATCGAGGCCCTTGGCCTGTGCAGCGGCGGCCATTTGCGCCTTGGCCGAGTCGGTCAGGCCGGCGAGGGTGGCTTCATCGGTGACGTGCTTGGTCCAGGCTTGGGTGGCGTCCAACAGTTGGTTGGAAAACTTGCTGCCCAGCTCGGAGAGTTTGCTCTGCACTTCGGCGTAGCGCTTCTGTTGCTCCGGCGGCAGGTCGATACCCGACAGGCGGAAATCACGCAGGGAGTGCTCAAGGATGGTTTTTTGCGCCACATCGAAACCGGCGGCTTCCGGGCTGTTGGCCAGGGCTTCGAAGGCCTGGAACAACTGGCGGTTCTGGCCCATCTCGGTGGAGTAGGCGCTCAATGCAGGCAGACACGCCTCGTAGGCTTCACGCAGTTCGGCACTGTTACACACGGCGTTGAGGTGGCTGACCGGGCTCCAGGCGGCGCCCAGGCGGTCATTGAGTTCGTCCATGGCCAGCACCAGGCCGGCCCAGGTAGGATTTTTACCCTGGCGTTGCAGGATGCCTTCGATGGCCACGCGGTTTTCGGCGAGGATCTGTTCGATGGCCGGTTGGACGTGCTCGGCACGGATCGCCGAGAACGGCGGCAGGTCGTAGGACTGCAGAAGAGGGTTGTTCGCGCTCACGGTTGGCACCTTGGCTGAAGAAACAGGTAAGACAAAGATGGGGCCATCTTAATTACAATCAACGCCCACCGCAGCTATCAGCAGAAGAGAGAGAGCCTATCGTGACCCTTCGCACCTATCAGAACCACACGCCAACCCTGGGCGCCGGGGCGTTTGTCGATGCTTCGGCGGTGGTGATCGGCGATGTCGAAATCGGCACCGACAGCTCCGTTTGGCCATTGACCGTGATTCGCGGCGACATGCACCGCATCCGCATCGGTGAGCGCACCAGCGTCCAGGACGGCTGCGTGCTGCACATTACTCACGCCGGGCCGTTCAATCCTGATGGTTTCCCCCTGCTGATCGGCGACGACGTGACCATCGCCCACAAGGTCATGCTGCATGGCTGCACCGTGGGCAACCGCATCCTGATCGGCATGGGCAGCATCGTGATGGACGGCGCGGTGGTGCAAGACGACGTGATCATTGGCGCCGGCAGCCTGGTGCCACCGGGCAAGAAACTCGACAGCGGCTTTTTGTATGTGGGCAGCCCGGTTAAACAAGTCCGCGCGCTGACTGACAAAGAGCGCGCCTTTTTCACCTACAGCGCCGCGAACTACGTGAAGCTCAAAGACCTGCACCTGGCCCAAGGGTTCGACCAATGAGCCTGCCTTACCAAACCGTCCTGTTCGACCTGGACGGCACCCTCACCGATCCTCGCGAGGGCATCACCCGCTCGATCCAGTACGCCCTCGGCAAACTGGGCATCGATGAACCGGACCTGGGCAAGCTCGAACACTTCATCGGCCCGCCGTTGCTGCAGGCCTTCATGCAGTTCTACGGCTTCGATGAAACCAAGGCCTGGGAAGCGGTGAATTTCTACCGCGAGCGCTTCAAGGTCACCGGGCTGTATGAAAACCGCGTGTTCGATGGCGTGCTGCCGCTGCTGGAAGAACTCAACGGCCAGGGCCGCCACTTGTACGTGGCGACCTCCAAGCCGTGGGAGTTTGCCCGCGAGATCGCCAGGCATTTCGACTTTGCCAGGCACTTCAAGCTGATTTACGGCAGCGAGTTGGATGGCACGCGCACCAACAAGGTCGAGCTGATTGCGCATTTGATCAGCGAAGAAGGCCTGGACCCCACCACCACCTTGATGATCGGTGATCGCAAGCATGACCTGATCGGTGCGCGCAGCAATGGGCTCGATTGCGCGGCGGTGGGGTATGGGTTTGGCAGCTATGAGGAATTGAATGCTGAGGCGCCGACGTGGCATTTTGAGACGTTGGCTGAGATGCATCAGGCTTTTTTGCGGCGGCCTTGAGGTCGTCATCGGGGGCAAGCCCCCTCCCACTGTGGGAGGCTTGCCCCCGATGAGGCCCTATAAATCAATACCTTCCAACTGTTTCAACGCCGCTTTGCGCTGCGCGATCGGCAATCCGCCCAGCTTCTCAACCGCGGCATAGAACTTCACCCAATCCCCTCCTTCGCGCCTGAACAACGCCGCAAACGCCGGCACCCACTGGTCATAGAGCCCGAACGGCAACAACCGCGCGTTGTTCATCGGCTGGTTGATCCAGGCGTCATAACGTTTATCGCCACCCCATTGGCTATCGCGCACTTGGCGATAGTCACTGCGCAACCGCTCAAATTCGGCGGCCTTGGCCTGGCGCATCACACCCGCTGCCAAGGGCTGGGCGTAGAGTTTTTCCAGGCGTTTGCGAGTGTCGAGGATCAGCTGGATAAACTGGTCGCGCTGTTTCAACATCGTGTCGCTTTGAGGCGCCAAACCACGGGCGGCGCGCCATTGGCGAGTGCCTTCCTGCTCGACGAAAGTGGCGAATGACTCGTTGAACTCCGTGTCGTCCTTCACGTAGAAGCGCTGGTGGGCCAACTCATGAAAGATCAGTGTGGCCAGGCGTTCATCGCCCCAATTCATCATCGAGCTCATGATCGGGTCGTTGAACCAACCTAACGTGGAATAGGCCTCGACACCGCCAATTGATACATCCATGCCCTGCTGGCGCAATAACGCCGCCTCGCCCCGTGCCGCGCCCTGGTTGTAGTAGCCGCGATAGGCCACGCATCCGGCGATGGGGAAGCAATGGTTCTCGGCAGACAGGGAAAATTCCTGCGTGGCGAAGACATTCCACACCACGTAGGGCCGACCAATATCGGCATACAGCCGGTAACTCTGGTTGTCGGGCAGGTGCAGATGTTCGCTGGCGAAGGTACGTGCTTTCTGGGATTGAGCGAGATGATCACGCAACGGCTGCGCGCGCGAGGGGTCGGCGATCACCTTCGTAACCGGCTCCCGCGCCCGCAAAAGCTGCCATTGGCCGCCCGCCAGTTGGCCGTAGTAACTGACGCTGGAGCAACCGCTGAGCAGCACAACCATCGACCCTGCAAGAAAACGCCTGACCATGCCCTGACGGCTCCTAGGTAATAGGTTCGTGGTTATACTCACAAAAATACTCTTCCTATCGCCGAGTGCCTGTCATGCGCCAGCTCTTGCTTTGCCTCGCCGCCCTGCTCATCAGCGCCTGTACGTCCACCTCTGTGCCGCCCGCTGACCCGCAACAGGCCTGGGTCGATTTCATCACGCCGACACCGGGCGCCAAGATGGTGATGGCGCAGCGTCTGGATGGCAAAAATCTCGATGATGGGCGTTATTTCCAAATGCCGCCCGGGGCCCACGAACTGATGGTGCGCTTTGACTTTGAGGTGCCCACTGGCGGAGGCCTTGGCGGTCTTAGCTCGCTCCAATACCGTACCTGCTTCATGACCTTGCAATACGACCACTTCCAGGCCGGCCGGCGCTATGTGCTGGAGGGCCGCTCGCTGGCGTTCACGCCCAATATCCGGCTGTATGGCTCAGCCCGTCAGTTGTTGGCCGAAGAACGCAGCGTGAACTGCCTCTGATCAGTCGTTGTTTTTTTGGTAGATGATGCGCTTGGTGCCGTTTTCACACGAGCCGACGATCATGGCGCTGTCGTGGTTCTTGGCTTCTTCGGCGGTGATGATTTCCAGGGTGTAGGACGGAATCGCCTTGGCCTGGATCTTCACTTCAATCTCTTTCCTGAGTTCTTCACAGTCTTTTGGAGCGGCCACGGCCGAAGTGGCCAACACAGCGCAGATGATAGCCAAGGTAAAACGTTTCATGTGTGAAGCTCCCTGAATGCACTGCGCACGGGTGTGCGCCTAGGCTGCATATGGCTATTCGACCACAGTTTGGAAACGCGAGTTCTGATTTAACGCAGCATTAAAATGCGGGAGGGGGCTTGCTCCCTCCCACATTAAAGCGTGTCAGTTAACCAGCGTGCCATCCAGGGTGATGGTCGCATTCAGCACCTTGGATACCGGGCACCCTTCCTTGGCCTTTTTGCTCAGTTCATCGAACTGCGCCTGGCTGGCGCCGGGGATCTTGGCCTTGAGAATCAAATGCACGGCGGTAATCGCGAAGCCGCCATCCACTTGGTCCAGCGTTACTTCAGCCTGGGTGTCGATGCTGTCAGCTTTAAGCCCTGCATCACCCAGAATCATGGAAAAAGCCATGGAGAAGCAGCCCGCGTGGGCCGCACCGATCAATTCTTCAGGGTTGGTGCCCTTGCCACCTTCAAAACGCGCCTTGAACCCGTAAGGCGCTTCGCGCAGTACGCCGGTTTCGGTGGAGATGGAACCCAGGCCAGTCTTCAGGTCGCCTTCCCAGTGCGCAGATGCTTTTTTAACGATGCTCATAGCGGTCTCCTCGAACGGTGGTTTTGCGTCAGTAGAGTTCTGAGGATAGAAGCGCTGGCAAAGTTCACCCTGTAGGAGAGACCTAGCAATTCAGTAGGAAATTTTCCTGCCGGCTCTTGAATCTCGGGTATATGCCCTCATTGCATAGAACATGCACATGCAGCGGCAGGTCTTGGTTCGTCTTAAAAGCCTGCGCGCCCCCTTGGAGAAGCAGGCTTATGAAATCGCTGTCCGACGTGAAGTTCTCGACCCTCGACCTGGTGCCCGTGCGGGCCAACGGCAGTCCGGCGCAATCGTTGCGCAATTCTCTGGACCTGGCCCAGCATGTGGAAAAGTTCGGCTACAACCGTTTCTGGGTAGCCGAGCACCACAACATGGATGGCATCGCCAGCTCGGCCACCTCGGTGTTGCTGGGCTATCTGGCCGGCGGCACATCCACGATTCGCGTCGGCTCGGGCGGTGTGATGTTGCCCAACCATGCGCCGTTGGTCATCGCCGAGCAGTTTGGCACCCTGGAAAGCCTGTACCCCGGACGCATCGACCTGGGCCTGGGCCGCGCCCCCGGTTCCGACCAGATGACCGCGCGCGCGCTGCGCCGCGAGCGCTCCGGCAGCGCCGATGATTTCCCCGAAGATGTCGCCGAGCTAATGGCTTACCTGGGCCCGCGCACACCGGACCAACGCGTGATCGCCGTGCCCGGCACCGGCACCAATGTGCCGGTGTGGCTGCTGGGCTCCAGCCTGTTCAGTGCGCAACTGGCCGGCGAGCGCGGTTTGCCCTACGCCTTTGCCTCGCATTTCGCACCGCGCTTGATGCACGAGGCGATTCGCGTGTATCGCAACCACTTCAAGCCTTCGGCTGTGTTGGATAAACCCTACGTGATGCTCGGTATTCCGCTGGTGGCCGCCGACACCGACGAGCAGGCCGACTACCTGGCTACATCGGTGTACCAGCGCATCCTCGCGCTGATGCGCGGCCAAAGCCTGGTGCAGCGCCCGCCGGTCAACACCATGGACGGCTTATGGTTGCCTCATGAAAAGGACGCGGTCGGTAGCTTCCTCGGCCTGGCGATGGTCGGCAGCCCGGCAAAGATCCGCGCCAAACTGGAGGTGCTGATCGAACAAACCGGCGCCGATGAGCTGATTTTTACCTGCGACCTGTATGAACACGCCGACCGGATTCATTCCTACGAACTGCTGGCGCAGTTGATGAAGGGCTGAACCCCAGGCGAAAAAAATCGACGCACCTGTGGGCAAGTGCGTCGATTTTATGTCTGCATCACGGATCAACCGCGCTTGTAGACGATTTCCTTGGTGCCGCCTTCGCAGGTACCGACCACTTTTGCGTCGGCAGCAGCGCCTTTGTCCACGGCTTCCAGCGAATACCCCGAAACGCCCTTGGCGTCGAGTTTCGCTGCAATCTCGCTTTTCAGCTCTTCACAAGGCTTGCCCGCCGCCAGGGCCGTGCCCGCAACGCTCAACAAACCTACCGCTAGCAGAAACTTTTTCATCCGTTACTTTCCTTGCGCTGATAGAAAACAACATGCCGACACACTGAGTGTCGGCGCCCCATCGTTGTAGCGCAGGTTATGGCAATCGGCCAGCCAGCAAGTTCAACTCAGCGGATCAACTGCTGGCAATTCGGAATCCCACCTTGAGCGTGACTTGGTAGTGGGCGACCTTGCCGTTTTCGATATGGCCACGGGTTTCGGTCACTTCGAACCATTCCAGATGCTTGAGGCTCTTGTTGGCCTCGGCAATCGCATTGTTGATCGCATCTTCGATGCTGGTGGTCGAGGAACCGACCAATTCGACTTTCTTGTAGGTGTGATGATCAGACATAGCGTTTCTCCTGAGGGTCGTCAATAAAGCCTAGCAGTCAAAGCTCATACTGCCTCTGGCGACCGTTCCTACGTGAAAGTTCAGATTTACTGCACTTTCTGAGACCGCTGGAGTCGGTATCTACACACGCCACTCAATCACTTCAGGAGATCCACATGGCCAATACTTCTTTACGCAAAGCATCGCTGGAAAGCATGGAAGCCGAGATTTCGAGCCTGCTCAAGTCCCTTGAGAGCCTCAAGGACGATGCGTCCGATGAGTCGCGCAAGACCCTGAAGGCCTTGAAAAGCAACGCCGAGAATGCCCTCAAGCACTCGCGCCACCTGATCAGCGACGCCTACGAAGAAAGCAAAGTCAAAATCCGCGAAACCGGCGTTGCCACTCGCGACTACGCCCAGGAGCACCCATGGACTACAGCCGGTGTCGCTGTTGGCGCGCTGGGCCTGCTGGCGGCTTACCTGCTGTGCAAACGCGGTGACTAAGTCGGTTGGCGCATCAACTCAGCCTTGAGCCACTGCGCCAACTGCCGAGCGCGCCCGTCCGCGGCGCGCTTGGGCAGCCACAGCGCCAGGTGCGCCGGGGTTTCACTGAAACCCCACGGCGCCACCAGGCGACCCGCACGCAGGTCCTCTGCCACCAGCGGCTGCGGTGCAATTGCTACGCCCAAGCCCGCGACAGCTGCCTCCAGCAAATAATACAAATGCTCAAAACCCTGGCCGTGTTTCAACGCATCGGGCGCCATATCGTGTTGCCGCGCCCAAATAGGCCAGGCCTGCGGGCGCGAGGTGGTGTGCAACAACGCTTCGCCGCACAAGGCTGATGCCGGCGCCCGGCGCAGGCGCTCATAACCGGCAAAACGCGGGCTCATCACCGGGCCGATACGCTCGCTGGCCAGTTCATACACGTGCATATCCGTCGGCCAGGGCGGCTCGGCGAAGACCAGCAAAGCGTCCAGCCCAGGGCGGCGCGGGTCCAGGTCGCCATCGCCCGCCGACAGGTGCAGGCGCAAGTCAGGCAGGTCGGCGTTCAAGCGGCCCAAGCGCGGGATCAGCCAGCGCGCCAGCAAACTGCCCGAGCAACCCAGCACAAACGGCGCATCCGCGCTGCGTTGGGTGAGTTCAACGCACACGTCCCTTAAACGCTCAAACGCTTCGAAGCTGGCATCACGCAGCCGAGCGCCGGCATCTGTGAGTTTAATGCCTCGCCCATCCTTGCTGAACAGACTGACACCCAGGTGTTCTTCCAGCACTTTAAGCTGGCGGCTCACTGCCCCGTGGGTCACGTGCAGTTGCTCGGCAGCCTGGCTGACGCTGTTGAGCCGCGCGGTGGCTTCAAACGCACGCAGGGCATTAAGGGGGGGAAGGTCGCGGCTCATCTGTGAGTTTTCCTGACGGGTTGCGGCGATCTTATCGGTTTTCACCCTTGCGCGTCAGGGGTAGAGTGGCCCTCATTGTTTCCTACACCCCTTCTTCCCTGGAGCGTCCCATGACTCAGTCCCAGACCGATCTACGCAACGGCCCCGACGCCAACGGCCTGTTTGGCGCGTTTGGCGGCCGTTATGTCGCTGAAACCCTGATGCCGTTGATCCTCGACCTGGCCCGCGAATACGAAGCGGCCAAGATCGATCCGGCGTTCAACGAGGAGCTGGCCTACTTCCAGCGCGACTACGTAGGTCGCCCGAGCCCGCTGTACTTCGCCGAGCGCCTGACCGAGTTCTGTGGTGGCGCCAAAATCTACCTCAAGCGCGAAGAGCTCAACCACACCGGCGCGCACAAGATCAACAACTGCATCGGCCAGATCCTGCTGGCGCGGCGCATGGGCAAAAAACGCATCATCGCCGAGACCGGCGCCGGCATGCACGGCGTAGCCACCGCCACCGTGGCGGCGCGCTTTGGCCTGCAATGCGTGATCTACATGGGCACCACCGACATTGAGCGCCAACAGGCCAACGTATTCCGCATGAAGCTGCTGGGCGCCGAAGTGATCCCCGTGGTCGCCGGCACCGGCACCCTCAAGGACGCAATGAACGAAGCCCTGCGTGACTGGGTGACCAACGTCGACAGCACGTTCTACCTGATCGGCACCGTGGCCGGCCCGCACCCGTACCCGGCGATGGTGCGCGACTTCCAGGCGGTGATCGGCAAAGAAACCCGTACTCAGTTGCAAGCCCAGGAAGGCCGCCTGCCGGACAGCCTGGTGGCGTGCATCGGTGGCGGTTCCAACGCAATGGGCCTGTTCCACCCGTTCCTGGACGACACCAGCGTAGAGATCATCGGCGTTGAAGCCGCCGGCCACGGCATCGAAACCGGCAAGCACGCCGCCAGCCTCAACGGCGGCGTACCGGGCGTGCTGCACGGCAACCGCACCTTCCTGCTGCAAGACGACGATGGCCAGATCATCGACGCCCACTCGATTTCCGCCGGCCTCGATTACCCAGGTATCGGCCCGGAACACGCCTGGTTGCATGATATCGGCCGCGTCCAATACACCTCGGTGACCGATGACGAAGCCCTGGAAGCCTTCCATAAATGCTGCCGCCTGGAAGGGATTATTCCTGCACTGGAAAGCGCCCATGCCCTGGCCGAAGTGTTCAAACGCGCACCCAACCTGCCCAAGGATCACCTGATGGTGGTCAACCTGTCCGGCCGTGGCGACAAAGATATGCAGACCGTGATGCACCACATGGAACAGTCCAAGCAGGAGAAACACTGATGAGCCGCCTGCAAACGCGCTTTGCCCAGCTTAAAGAACAAAACCGCGCCGCCCTGGTGACCTTCGTTACCGCCGGCGACCCGGGGTACGACGCCTCCCTGGCGATCCTCAAGGGTTTGCCGGCCGCCGGCGCCGACGTGATCGAGTTGGGCATGCCCTTCACCGACCCGATGGCCGACGGCCCAGCCATCCAGCTCGCCAACATCCGCGCGCTGGAAGCCAAGCAAAACCTGGCGAAAACCCTGCAGATGGTCCGCGAGTTCCGCAAAGACAACAACGACACCCCGCTGGTGTTGATGGGCTACTTCAACCCGATCCACAAATACGGCGTACCGGCGTTTATCGCTGACGCCAAAGCGGCCGGCGTCGACGGCCTGATCGTGGTCGACATGCCGCCCGAGCACAACGGCGAGCTGTGCGACCCGGCCCAGGCCGCCGGCATCGACTTTATCCGCCTGACCACCCCGACCACCGACGACGTGCGTCTGCCGACCGTCCTCAACGGCAGCTCCGGCTTTGTGTACTACGTGTCGGTCGCCGGTGTGACCGGCGCCGGTGCCGCCACCCTGGAACACGTCGAAGAAGCCGTGACCCGCCTGCGCCGCCATACCGACCTGCCGATCAGCATCGGCTTTGGTATCCGCACGCCGGAACAAGCGGCGGCCATCGCGCGCCTGGCCGACGGCGTGGTGGTGGGCTCGGCGCTGATCGATCACATCGCCAACGCCGGCAACGAACAGCAGGCGATTGATGGCGTGTTGAGCCATTGCGCGGCGCTGGCCGAAGGCGTGCGCAACGCACGCAAGTAAGGCTTGCCGTGGCGAGGGAGCCTGCTCCCTCGCCGCCGTTTATTGGTCCAGCTTGATCCGCTCGACCTTGCCCACCAGCAATATGTAGGACAGCGCCCCCAACAACGCCAGCACGGCGATGTAGGTGATCGCCGGCGCAAACGAATCGCCGCTGGCCAGAAAGCCGATCACGATCGGCGTGGCAATCGCCGACAGGTTACCGATGAAGTTGAACACGCCGCCGGTCAGGCCCAGCAACCGTGCCGGTGCCAGGGTCGATACCAGCGACCAGGTAATCGACGCCAGCCCGTTCCCGAAGAACGCCACCGCCAGGAACGCAATCACCCACGCCGTCGAGTCCACGTAGTTGGCGCCGATGATCGCCGTGGAAATCAACAGCCCGCCAATGATCGGCAACTTGCGCGCAAAGCCCACCGAGGCGCCCCGGCGAATCAGCCAGTCGGAAAAAACCCCGGAACACAGCACACCGACAAACGCCGCCAGGAACGGCAACGACGCCAGCAGGCCGGACTTGATGAAGTCCATGCCGCGATACTTCACCAGGTAGGTCGGAAACCACGTCAGGAAAAACCACAGCGTGGAGTTCAGGCAGAACTGCCCAAGGTAGATACCCCAGAGTTTGCGCTTGCTCAGCACGATACCCAGGTCCACCCAACTGAACGGCGCCTTGGCGGTTTGCGCCTGCATGTCCACCAGGCCGCCGCCGTCGCGGATCAACTGGATTTCAGCCTGGTTGGCGCCTTTAAAGTCCTTCGGCTCGCGGTACACCGCGTACCAGATCACCGCCCACAGGATGCCGACGCCGCCGGTGGTGACAAACACCATGTGCCAACCGAACTCATGTTGCAGCCACGCCAGCACCGGCGTGAGAAACGCCAGCCCGACGAATTGCCCGGAGGTATAAAAGCCAATCGCCGTTGCGCGCTCGCGCTCGGGAAACCAGGTGGTGACCACACGGCTGTTGATCGGGTAAGCCGGCGCTTCCAACGCACCGACGGCCATGCGCAGCACGAACAGCGCGATGAAACTGGCGGCAAAGCCCAGCATCACGGTGGCGATGGACCACAGCAGCAGGGCGGCGGTGTAGAGAATACGCGGCGGCACCCGGTCGACCAGCCAGCCGCCGGGGATCTGCATGGCAGCGTAGGTCCAGCCGAATGCCGAGAAAATCAGGCCGACATGCACCGGGTCGATGCCCAACTCGCTGGTGAGCGCCGGGGCGGCAATCGACAGGTTGCTGCGGTCGAGGTAGTTGATGACCACGGTGATGAACAGCAGCACCATGATGAAAAAGCGCTTTCGGCTAGGCGTGACTAAAGAAGCCTGTCCGGTGAGGGATTCAGGGTGCATGGGAAGTGCCTCTTTTTATGTTTATTGAGGACGGACTTACTGATGAAACCGAATCAAAATGTGGAAGAGAGCAAGCCCCCTGCCACATGTTTAACCGTGTTCCTTCAGGAGGGAATCACCACTCGGCAAAGCTGCCGTCGGCATGGCGCCAGATCGGGTTGCGCCAGCGGTGGCCGATGGCGGCGCGCTCGATCACGTATTCCTCGTTGATCTCGATGCCCAGGCCCGGCCCGTTGGGGATCTTCACAAAGCCCTGGTCGTAGTCGAACACACCGGGGTCACGTACGTAGTCGAGCAGGTCGTTGCTCTCGTTGTAGTGAATGCCCAGGCTTTGCTCCTGGATAAACGCGTTGTAGCAAACCGCATCCAGTTGCAGGCAAGCGGCCAAGGCAATCGGGCCCAGTGGGCAGTGCAGGGCCAGGGCCACATCGTAGGCTTCGGCCATGTTGGCGATCTTGCGGGTTTCGGTGATGCCGCCGGCGTGGGAAGCATCCGGCTGGATGATGTCAACATAGCCTTCGCTGAGCACACGCTTGAAGTCCCAACGCGAGAACAGGCGCTCGCCCAGGGCGATCGGAGTACTGGTCAGCGGCGCCAGTTCCTTGAGGGCTTCGTAGTTTTCGCTGAGCACGGGCTCTTCGATAAACATCAGCTTGTACGGGTCCAGCTCCTTCATCAGCACCTTGGCCATGGGCTTGTGCACGCGGCCATGGAAGTCGACGCCGATGCCGACGTTAGGGCCGACCGCATCACGCACGGCCGCCACGTTGGCCAGGGCCAGGTCGACTTTTTCGAAGCTGTCGACGAACTGCAATTCTTCGGTGCCGTTCATTTTCACGGCGGTAAAGCCACGGGCCACCGCCTCTTTGGCCGCGCGGGCGGTGTCGGCCGGGCGGTCGCCACCGATCCACGAATACACGCGGATCTTGTCGCGTACCTGGCCACCGAGCAGGTCGCTGACGGAAACGCCGAGGGCCTTGCCCTTGATGTCCCACAGCGCCTGGTCGATACCGGCCAGCGCGCTCATGTGCACGGCGCCGCCGCGGTAGAAACCGCCCCGGTAGAGCACGGTCCAGATGTCTTCGATATTGCGTGGGTCTTTGCCGATCAGGTAGTCGGACAGTTCCTCAACAGCAGCGGCCACGGTGTGAGCGCGGCCTTCGACCACGGGCTCACCCCAACCGGTCACGCCCTGGTCGGTTTCGACCTTGAGGAAGCACCAGCGCGGCGGGACGATAAAGGTCGTCAGTTTGGTGATTTTCATCTGTTATCTCTCTTATCGATGCGGCGCCTGTGGGCGCGGAATTTAATCTCGGCTCAGGGCTTTCCAGGCGGCGACGTACGCCTGGGCGCGGCTCGCGACCTGATCCACGGTCATGCCCGGCTTGAACAACCCGGACCCCAGTCCGAACCCTTTGGCGCCGGCGTCGGTGAACACCTGCATGTTGTCCGGGTTAATGCCGCCCACCGGGAGCAGCAACGTGCCCTGCGGCAGTACCGCCAGCCACGCCTTGATCACCGCCGGCCCCATTTGCTCGGCCGGGAACAGCTTCAACACATCGGCCCCTTCGGCCAATGCGGCGAAGGCTTCGGTGGGCGTGGCCACACCCGGCGACAGGTACAGGCCCGCCGCCTTGGCCGCGCGCAGTACCTTGGCATCGCTGTGGGGCATGACGATCACCTGGCCGCCAGCGGCTTTCACCTGCTCAACCTGTTCAGGCGTCAACACCGTACCGGCCCCGATCAGGCAATCGGCGGGCAGGCTGTCACGCAGGGTGCGGATGCTGGTGTAAGGGTCCGGCGAATTGAGCGGGACTTCGATCACGCGAAAACCGGCGTCGTACAGCACCTGGCCGACAGCCTTGGCTTCGTCCGGGCGTACACCGCGCAGGATCGCGATCAAACCGTTTTGTGCGAGTGCTTGCTTGAGCATGTCAGGCCTCCGATACAGGTTGAATGAGCCCGGCCGCCACGGCCAGTTGCCACAGGCCGCGCTCGGTGGCTTCCTGCGCCAGGCTGACAGGGGCGAAGCCGCACAGGGCGAGGGCGCGTTGATAGCGGGCGCAGAGGGGGGCGGCGCCGACCAGGATGATCGGCATGTGTTTTGCGCGGCCCGGCAGGCCCGCGAGTTCGTGGCCGATCAACAGGCCGGACAGGTAATCGGGCTGCTGTTCCGGCGAGAGGGCGGCGGTCAGGCCGAGGGTGCGCGCACTGAACAGCGTCGACAGCACACCCCGCGCGCCCTCGTCGGACAGCGCCACCTGCACGCCCCGGTCAAAGGCCGCGGCCTGGAATGTCTCGGAAGGCTTTTGGGTACGGCCCAGCAGGCTGTGCTTGCTCAACACCGCGAACACTTCGCCGGTCATAAAGGTGTCGAAGTGGGTGATGCGGCCGCCCACCACCTCGACCCACTTGGAATGGCTGCCCGGCAGGCCAATCAACACTTCGGCCCCCAGCCCCTGCAACACACCCAACACCTGGGTTTCTTCGCCGCGCATCACATTGGGCAAGCCGACCTGCTCGATCACACCGGGCACAATATGCACCTCGACACCGCGCAGGCTGCGCACGTTGTGCAGTGCCTGGCCCAGGCTTGCGACATCGACTGGGGTAGTGCGATACGCCGCCTCGCTCCAGCCCTGGGCACTGCCAACCATGCCGCAGGCGATCACCGGCAAGCCAGGTTCAGCGTCGAGCCAATCCCCGCAGGCCGCATCAAAGGCCAATTCGAAGCCATCGCTGCACAGCACGCCGGCGATCTCCCGGGCTTCTGTGGGCAGATGCATGATGCCTGACGCCAGTGAGCGTTGTTCCAGCACCACGCCTGCGGGGCCGAGTTTGTAAGCACGAAGGGAGCTGGTTCCCCAATCGAGCGCGATCAATTGCGCCTGCATCGCTTCACCTGAAATGAGTGGGTGCTGAAAAAGCAGATGGGCGAATATAAACCTAAGCCTGGCGACATCTCAATATATAAATATCAATCTCATATAGTGGGATACGACCGCAAAAATCCCGCTCTCCTTCACAGAAGTTGAGGGGTTGCACATCGAGAAGAGGGTTAAAAAACAGACAGATCCAGCGTACGCATCGCGCCCAGCCAGATGGCGTGATCGGTGTGGTCCTTGAGCTCATCGCCGGTTTCGGGGTGCAGGAACACCACCAGCCCATCGCGATGCAGCGCCAGCCACGGCAGCACCACGCCGATGTATTCGGCGTCGAACGCCAGCTGGCAGCTCCAGTCCGGGTGCGGGCCGACGGGGCGCTCATGCACGCGCCCCATGCGCAACGGGAACAGTGTTGCGGCGTCTTCACACAGGCTGCGCGCCTGATCGATCGTATTGGCATCGAAGTAGATGTGGGCGTGATAGCCCTTGATACGTTGCATGAGGAACTCCGGATCCACTGTGCGCCAGATGCTAGACCGCAATCGACGGCAGGGCCAGCCCGGTCAATGACTGCGCGCTGCTGGCCTGCTCCGCCACCAGCCAATCGACAAAACGCTCAACCAACTGCCCGCGACGTTTGCGCTGGGGCTGCACCACGTAATAGCCGAAACGCGAGATGACCGTGTTGCTGATCGGTCGGCAGAGCCAGTTCTGCTCCAGCAGGTTATCCACCAAATGCCGCCAGCCGATGGCCACGCCCTGGCCGGCAATCGCCGCCTGGATCAGCAAGGTGTAGTTATCGAAGCGCAGTTGGCCAGGCGTGGGGGCGGCGGTGATACCCAGTTCGCGGAATACGCCGCTCCAATCGAACCATTGGCTGTTGTTTTCCTGGCGCAGGTGCAGCAAAGGAACATCGTGCAAATTGTGCAAGGTCAGCGGTGTGGCCTGGTCCTTGAGCCACTGCGGGCTGCACACCGGGAATACTTCTTCGTTGAACAGCCACAGGCTGTCGCCCTGTTTGAAACGGCCATCGCCAAACAGCACCGCTACGTCGATATCGCTGCGCAAGGTGGCATGGTTGCGCTCGCTGGTGACCAGGCTCACATCCACGTGCGGGTTGGCCTGGTGGAAGCGATGCAGGCGCGGCATCAGCCAATAGGCGGCGAAGGCAAAGTCGGTGGCCACTTGCAGCACTTCGTGCTGGTCCTGCTGAATGATCGCGCTGAGACCTTGGTTGATGGTTTGCAAACCGCCTTGCACATGCTCGAACAGCAAGGCGCCGGCGTCGGTCAGCTCAATGCCGCGGTAGATGCGATCAAACAGGCGAATCGCCAGTTGTTCCTCGAGGCGCTTGATCTGTTGGCTGATCGCCGGCTGGGTGGTGCCCAGCTCCATGGCCGCCGCTGTAAAGCTGCGATGACGGGCTGCGGCTTCAAACGCGCGCAGCAGGTCGAGGGACACATCGCCAAGGGCTTCATACATAAGCTGTGCTTATCCTAGACATTGCTTTTCATGGGCTTTACCCCATTTTCCATGGGCTGCATGCTCACTGGCATAAACACCGCCTATGGAATGCCAAGCCCCCATGAAGCGCAAGAACATTCTTTTCATCATGGCCGATCAAATGGCCGCGCCGCTGCTTCCGTTCTACGGTTCTTCGCCCATCAAGCTGCCGAATCTGAGCCGCCTCGCCGAGCAGGGCGTTGTGTTCGACGCCGCCTATTGCAACAGCCCGTTGTGCGCGCCGTCGCGCTTCACGCTGGTCAGCGGGCAATTACCGAGCAAGATCGGCGCCTATGACAACGCGGCGGATTTTCCCGCCGATGTGCCCACCTATGCGCACTACCTGCGACGCCTCGGCTACCGCACCGCGCTGTCGGGCAAGATGCATTTTTGCGGCCCCGACCAGTTGCACGGTTATGAGGAGCGCCTGACCAGTGACATCTACCCCGCCGACTATGGTTGGGCGGTGAATTGGGATGAGCCGCACGTACGCCCCAGTTGGTACCACAACATGTCCTCGGTGCTGCAAGCCGGGCCATGCCTGCGCACCAACCAGCTGGACTTCGACGAAGAGGTGGTGTTCAAGGCGCAGCAGTATCTGTTCGACCATATTCGCGAGGACGGCGACCAACCGTTCTGCCTGACCGTGTCGATGACCCATCCCCACGACCCGTACACCATTCCCAAGCCGTTCTGGGACCTGTACGACGAGAGCGACATCCCTTTGCCCGCAACCCCGGCACAGTGTGATCTCGACCCCCATTCCCAGCGCCTGCTCAAGGTCTACGACCTGTGGGACAAGCCGCTGCCTGTGGATAAGATCCGCGATGCACGCCGCGCCTACTTCGGTGCCTGCAGCTACATCGACAGCAACGTCGGCAGGCTGTTGCAGACCCTGGAAGACACCGGCCTTGCCGACGACACCATCATTGTGTTCTCCGGCGACCATGGCGACATGCTCGGCGAGCGTGGCCTCTGGTACAAAATGCACTGGTTTGAAATGGCCGCCCGCGTGCCGCTGCTGGTCAGTGCGCCGGGGCAGTTTGCGGCGGGGCGCGTATCAAAAGCCGTGTCCACCGCCGACCTGTTGCCCACGCTGGTGGAGCTGGCCGGCGGCGAGTTGGACCCACGCCTGCCGCTGGACGGGCGCTCGCTGGTGGCGCATTTGCAAGGGCAGGGCGGGCACGACGAAGTGTTCGGCGAATACATGGCCGAAGGCACTATCAGCCCGCTGATGATGATTCGCCGGGGCGCCTACAAATTCATCTACAGCGAAGACGACCCGTGTCTACTGTTCGACGTACACAACGACCCAGGGGAGCAGGAAGAGCTCAGCCAGTCGCCACAGCATCGGGCGCTGTTTGCAGCCTTCCTGAACGAGGCGCGGGCCAAATGGGACATCCCGGCGATCCATCAGCAGGTACTCGCCAGCCAACGCCGCCGTCGCCTGGTATTCGAGGCGCTGACCCTGGGCAAGCTGAAGAGCTGGGACCACCAGCCGCTGGTGGACGCCAGTCAGCAATACATGCGCAACCATATCGACCTCGACGACCTGGAGCGCAAGGCACGTTATCCACAACCCTGCCAAAACCAATAAATACAGAGGGAAGGCCATGCAAAAGTTAACGGTAGTGCTGGGCATTCTGGCGTTAAGCAGCGCCAACGTGTACGCGGACGCCAGCTGCGAAACAGTGAAAATGGCCGATCCCGGCTGGAGCGACATCGCCGCGACCAACGCCATCACCGGTTTTCTGCTGACGGGCATGGGCTACAAGGCCAAGGTCGACACCCTGGCGGTGCCGATTACCTTCGGCGGGCTCAAGGACGGCCAGGTGGATGTGTTCCTCGGCAATTGGATGCCGGCGCAGCAGGGGTTCTACGACAAGTTCGTGGCCAATGGCGATGTCGTGCAATTGGCCAAGAACCTCGACGGCACCGAGTTCACCCTCGCCGTGCCGGACTACGTGTGGGACGCCGGTGTGCATGAGTTTGCCGACCTGAACAAATTCGCCGACAAGTTCGACAAGAGGATCTACGGCATTGGCTCCGGCGCGCCGGCGAACATCTCGTTGCAGGAGATCATCAAGAAGAACGACTTTGACCTGGGCCAGTGGAAGCTGATCGAGTCCAGCGAACAGGCGATGCTCGCCGAAGTGTCCCGGGCAGTGAAGAAACAGCGCTTTGTCACCTTCCTCGGCTGGACGCCGCACCCGATGAACGTGCAGTTGAAAATGCACTACCTCAAGGGCGGCGAGAAATATTTTGGCGCTACCGGTAGCGTGTACACCCTGACCCGCAAAGGGTACGCCCAGGCCTGCCCGAACGTAGGAAAACTGCTGACCAACCTGAGTTTCACCCAGGAGATGGAGAACAGCATCATGGCGCAGGTGGCCAACAATAAGCTCAGCAATGCCGAGGCGGCGAAGGCGTGGATCAAGGCCAACCCGGCGGTGCTGGACAAATGGCTGGAGGGCGTAAAAACCGTGGATGGCCAGGATGCGCTGGCGGCGGTCAAAGCCAAGCTCTAAGGCCTGACACTGTCCCAATGTGGGAGGGAGCAAGCCCCCTCCCACAGGGATTGGCGTGTACTGATACCCTTGAGTCAAACCTTTTCAGCCGAGTTATAAATGCCCCGGCCCAACCGCCACACACTCTTTCCTTTCCTGAGTTGGCTGCCGCGCCAAACCCGCGCCAGCGTCGGCCGGGACGCGATGGTCGGCCTCAGCGGCGCCGTGCTCGCGTTGCCGCAGTCGATTGCCTACGCATTGATCGCCGGCCTCCCACCGGAATATGGCCTGTACGCCGCCATCATCCCGGTGCTGATCGCGTGTCTGTGGGGTTCGTCCTGGCACCTGATCTGCGGCCCCACGGCGGCGATTTCCATCGTGCTCTACGCCAGCGTCAGCCCGCTGGCCGTCCCTGGGTCACAGGACTACATCACGCTCATCCTGTTGCTTACCTTCCTCGCAGGCGTTTTCCAGTGGTTGCTGGGCATGCTGCGCTTCGGTGCGCTGGTGAACTTCGTCTCCCATTCGGTGGTGTTGGGGTTCACCCTCGGCGCCGCCGTGGTGATCGCCCTTGGGCAGTTGCCCAACCTGCTGGGCCTGGTTTTGCCGAGCCAGGCCACGGCGATCAACAGCCTGCTGGCGCTGATCGACCATAGCGGCGAGTGGGACCACGCCTCACTGGCCCTGGGCCTGGGCACGTTGCTGGTGGGTGCATTGCTTAAGTCTCTGGTGCCACGCTGGCCGACGTTATTGATTGCCCTGGCATTGAGCAGCCTGGCCGCATGGCTGTGGCCGGCGGTATTCGGGCACGTGGCGCGGGTCAGTTCGTTTATCGGCAAACTGCCGCCGTTCAGCCCGTTGCCAATGGACCTGGACATGATCCTGCGCCTGCTACCCAGTGCCGTGGCGGTGGGCATGCTGGGGCTGGTGACCAGCCTGTCGATTGCGCGCTCGCTGTCGGCCCGTTCACAGCAATTGCTCGACGCCAATCAAGAAGTACGTGCGCAGGGTTTATCCAACATCGTCGGCGGATTTTTCTCCGGTTACGTGTCGGCTGGTTCCTTTACCCGCTCAGGCCTGAGCTATGAAGCCGGGGCCTGTTCGCCGTTGGCCGGGGTGTTTTCGGCGTTGTGGGTGGCGCTGTTTGCAGTGTTTGGCGCGGCGTTGATCGCGCATATCCCGATTCCGAGCATGGCGGCGAGCATCCTGTTGATTTGCTGGGGCCTGGTGGACCATCGCGGCATCCGCGCGCTGTTCCGGGTCAGCCGCGCCGAGTTTGTGGTGATGAGCCTCACCTGTGTCGCCACCTTGCTGCTGGAACTGCAAACAGCGATCTATGCCGGCGTGTTGGCCTCGCTGTTTTTTTACCTCAAGCGCACCTCGCAGCCGCGGGTTCAACAATGGCGAGATGGAGAAGAAGACGTGCTGCGGGTCGGCGGTTCGATCTTTTTTGGTGCCAGCCACTATCTGCAGGTGCGCCTGCAAAGCCTGCAGGGCGAAAGGGTGGTGATCGAGGCGCAGCAGATCAACTTTATCGACTATTCCGGGGTGGAAATGCTGCACCAGGAGGCACGGCGGTTGCGCGGTCTTGGACGCAGTTTGACATTGCGCCGAGCCAGGCCGCAGGTGGTGGATGAGTTGAAGAAGCTGGAGGGGGCCGATAAGTGCCCCATCCATTTTGAAGACTGAACGCGGTTAAAAAATGTGGGGCTTGCTCCCGATATAGGTGGACCAGTCTAAATCTCTTTGACTGACACACCGCTCCCACATGATGACTGTGCCCACTCTGGATAGGCGTTAGGCCAACTGGCGGCGCATCTGCGCCAATACAGGCGCCGAATCCGGGCGCACACCGCGCCACAGGAAGAAAGCTTCAGCCGCCTGTTCCACCAGCATGCCCAGGCCGTCCATCGCCACCGCTGCCCCCTGCTTGCTGGCCCAGCGGCAAAACGCAGTCGGCTCCTTGGCGTACATCATGTCGTAGCAGAACGTCTTGCCCGGTTCGATCAGGCTGCCGGCAATCGGCGGTACATCGCCTGACAGGCTGGCGGACGTGGCGTTGATGATCACGTCCACCGGCTCACGCAGCCAGTCGAAACCGCTGGCGGACACAGGGCCAAGGTCATCGAACAATTCGGCGAGTCTCTCGGCCTTTTCCACGGTGCGGTTGGCGATGATCAACGAAGAAGGCCGCTCGGCCAGCAACGGCTCCAGCGCCCCGCGTACCGCGCCACCGGCGCCCAGCAACAGGATGCGTTTGCCTTGCAGACTCAACCCGGCGTTTACCGTCAGGTCACGCACCAGGCCCGCGCCGTCGGTGTTATCGCCCAACAAGGTGCCGTCGGCCAACTTGCTCAAGGTATTTACCGCGCCAGCGCGTTGAGCGCGTTCGGTGAGGCTGTCGGCCAGCCGGTAGGCGTCTTCCTTGAACGGTACGGTGACGTTGGCGCCACGGCCTTGCACAAAGAACTCACGAGCGCAGCCGGTGAAATCCTCCAGCGGCGCGAGCAAGGTGCTGTAGTCCAGTTGTTCGCCGGTCTGCTCGGCGAACAGGCGGTGTATCAGCGGCGACTTGCTGTGACCGATGGGGTTGCCGAAGACGACATATTTATCCATCAGACGGCCGCCTTGGGCGCGGCAAGGCCGAGCCAGTCGCGGTCTTGCAGGAAGTAATCGGTGAGGCGTGCTTCTTCGCTGCCGGCTTCGGCCTTCCAGTCGTAGCTCCAGCGCACTTGCGGCGGCAGCGACATAAGGATCGACTCGGTACGCCCGCCCGATTGCAGGCCGAACAGGGTGCCCCGGTCGTAGACCAGGTTGAATTCAACATAGCGGCCACGGCGAAATTCCTGGAATTCGCGTTGCTGCGCGGTATAGGCCATGGCTTTGCGGCGCTGCACGATCGGCAGGTAAGCGTCGATGTAAGCGTCGCCGATGGCGCGGATGAAGGCGAAGCAGGTGTCGAACCCCCACTCGTTCAAATCATCGAAGAACAGGCCGCCGATGCCACGTGGCTCGTTGCGGTGCTTGATATGGAAATACGTGTCGCACCACGCCTTGTAGCGCGCGTACACGTCCGGGCCGAACGGCGCACAGGCCTGCTCGGCTACGCGGTGCCAGTGGATGCAATCTTCTTCGTTGCCGTAGTAGGGCGTGAGGTCGAAGCCGCCACCGAACCACCATACCGGCTCTTCGCCTTCTTTTTCGGCGATGAAAAAGCGTACGTTGGCGTGGGAAGTCGGTACATGGGGGTTGTGCGGGTGGATCACCAGGGACACGCCAAGGGCTTCAAAGCCGCGACCCGCCAGTTCAGGACGATGCGCGCTGGCGGAGGGTGGGAGGCCGCTACCAAAGACGTGGGAAAAGTTAACTCCGCCTTTTTCGATCACCGTGCCGTCTGCGATCACACGGGTGCGACCGCCGCCGCCGGCAGGCCGGGTCCAGGCGTCTTCGATAAAGCGAGTATCCGTCTCGAAGGTTTCCAGGGCGCTGCAAATGCGGTCTTGCAGGTCGAGCAGGTAGGCTTTGACAGCCTCGGTGCGAGTAGTCATGACATCACCTTGAATCGGGCAGCGCTACGCGAGGCCAGGGGCCTCGGCGGCAAATGGGCGCACAGGATAGCACTGCACCCAGGTTCACCGCAGTTGACGAGGATCAAGCTTAGGAGTCCGATAGGGGGCTACGCGAATTCGACCCAAGGAGAAGGAAGATGGCCAAACGTATCCAGTTCAGTGCCCATGGTGGCCCCGACGTACTTGAATATGTGGACTACACGCCGGCAGAGCCTGGCCCGCAACAGGTTCGAGTGCGTAACGAGGCGATTGGCCTGAACTTCATCGACACCTATTTTCGCAGTGGGCTGTACGCACCGCCGGCCTTGCCATCGGGCCTGGGGGCGGAAGGCGCCGGCGTGGTGGATGCCATCGGCAGCGAAGTCAGCCAATTCAAGGTCGGCGACCGCGTGGCCTACGGCAGCGGCCCACTGGGTGCCTACAGCCAATTCCACGTGCTGCCCGCCGCCAACCTGGTGCACCTGCCGGACGACATCAGCTTCGAACAAGCCGCCGGTGCCATGCTCAAGGGCCTCACCGTGCAATACCTGCTGCGCCAGACGTATGAACTGAAGGGTGGCGAAACCATCCTGTTCCATGCCGCAGCGGGTGGCGTGGGTTCCCTGGCCTGCCAATGGGCCAAGGCCCTGGGCGTGAAGTTGATCGGCACCGTCAGCTCGGCGGAAAAAGCCGCCGTGGCCAAATCCCTCGGCGCATGGGAAACCATCGACTACAGCAAGGAAAACGTCGCACAGCGCGTGCTGGAATTGACTGACGGCAAAAAGGTACCGGTGGTGTACGACGGCGTCGGCAAGGACACCTGGCTGACCTCCCTCGACAGCGTCGCGCCACGTGGGCTGGTAGTGAGCTTCGGCAATGCGTCAGGCGCCGTAGATGGGGTGAACCTGGGAATTCTGTCGGCAAAAGGCTCGCTGTACGTCACCCGGCCCACGCTGGCGACGTACGCCAACAATGCGGAAAACCTGCAGATGATGGCGGACGATCTGTTTTCAATGATCAAAAGCGGCAAGGTGCGCATTGATATCAACCAGCGGTATCCGCTGGCAGACGCGGCGAAGGCGCAGACGGAGCTGTCGGCGCGCCGTACCACGGGCTCGACGATTTTGCTGCCTTGACTGCCCGTTGTGGCGAGGGGGCAAGCGCCCTCGCCACAAAAGCACTACGACGGACGCACCACATCGCCCGTCACCAGGTCACGGATCAGGCTGGGGTTCTTGCGCCCGCCCAAGGCGCCACCCAAGACCACGTCCACCTGGCCGCGGAAATACTGCTCCACGCGAATCCGCGTGCGGGCAGCCGGGCGGCCCTGAGGGTTGGCCGAGGTGGAAATCAACGGCCCCACCAGTGAACACAAATCCCGCACCAATGGGTGATCGCTGACCCGCAGCGCCACCGTGTCATGCACGCCGGTCACCCATTCCGGCAACAAATCCTGATGAGGCACCAGCCAGGTATTCGGCCCCGGCCAGGTGCTCGCCATGCGTTCGATCCACGCATCGGGGAAGTCTTCAAACAGAAAATCGAACTGGCGAATATTGTCGGCAACCAGGATCAGGCCCTTGTCCACCGAGCGATTTTTGATCGCCAGCAGCCGGTCCACCGCTTCTTCGTTCCAAGGGTCGCAGCCCAGGCCCCAGACCGCCTCGGTTGGATAGGCAATCACCGCGCCTGCGCGAATTTCTCGTGCGGCTTCTTGCACACGCCACCTGTTGACCATGGTTTAACTCTCCAGACTAAGCTCTGGGCAGTTTACCGATCTTCATTACAAAACCCAGTTCCAATAAAACGAGTCGCTACAAAAGCTGACAGCGCGCAACCCAGCGCCCGCTTTCGCAGATCACCTGGCCTTCCAGCTCCAACTCCGTGAGGTTCGCCAACACCTGAGACAACGGCCGCCCGCTGGCAATCGCCAAGGCTTCACTGGTGTGGGGGGCGGCGTGCAGCAGCGCCACCAGCGGGTGCGTCACCGGCAACGGGGCCGGACGCGACAAGGCCTGCCAGCCGCGTAAACCTTCGAGAATGTGCTCGATGGTCTCCACCAGCGTCGCGCCCTCGCGGATCAACTGGTGACAGCCCTTGGCACCGGGATGATGAATCGAACCTGGGATCGCATACACCTCACGCCCCTGCTCGGCGGCCAGTTTTGCGGTGATCAACGAGCCGCTGGCCATGCTGGCTTCCACCACCAATACGCCCAGGGACAGGCCACTGATGATCCGATTACGCCGGGGAAAGTTACTGGCCTGGGGCGGGGCGTCCAACGGGAACTCGGAAACCACCGCGCTGCCTTGGGCAATCATCGCGGCAGCAAGCCGTCGGTGGCGCTGTGGATAAAAATTTTCCAGCCCCGTGCCCAGTACGCCGATTGTGTGGCCTCCCACATCCAACGCCGCTTGATGCGCCGCGCCATCAATGCCCAGGGCCAAGCCGCTGGTGATGACAAAACCGGCACTCGCCAGGCTGCGGGAAAACGCCGCGGCGGTGTCCATGCCGGGGCGCGAGGCACGGCGACTGCCGACCATCGCCAGTTGCGGTTTTTCCAGGATTGCGGGGTCGCCGGCGACGAACAACAGCGGCGGTGCATCGTCGATCTGCGCCAGCAGCGCGGGGTACTCAGGTTGGTCCCACATCAACAAATGCTGGGCCGGGCGCGCCAGCCAAGCCAATGCCTCGCTGGCACCGTCGCGTATTTCAGGGCTGCGCCGAGCTTCGGCGCTGAGGGTTGGCAAGCCCAGCGCACGCCAGGCACTGGCGGGGGCACTGATGGCTTTTGAAGCGCTGCCGAACGCTTCGATCAATAAGCGAAAACGCTTGGGCCCCAGTTCCGGGAGCCTGTGCAGGCGTAGCCGTGCTTCCAGTTCTGACGGGGAAATTGGGTGGCTGTTTGTCGGATACATCGGATCATCCTTGACCGGAACAAGCTGTGGATAACTCTGTTGGTAACTTATTTAGCAGGCTATTTATTGCGATTGACGAACCGTCTCGAAACGGTCCAACACCGCCAGCGGATGCGATGCGCTGAGCACCAGGCCGTAGCTGAGCTTTTCAAACGTGCGGAACACCAGCAGAGTGCCGGCGCGCTCGTCGGGCAGTGTTACGGGCGCATTCGTGAGCGTGTCGCGCACGGTGGCGCCGGTCTTGATAACGGTCAGCAGCTGGCCTTCGACCAGACCGTCGCGCCGGCCTTTGTTCAGGGTGATGGCGTCGAGCACGCCGATTTGGGTAACGCCTTTGGGAATGTCGATAATCTGCCCCTGGACGAAGGGCGCAGGCTTGAGCGCTTGCACATGTGCCAACTCAATGGGCGCCAGGGCATGGAGCAGACGGTCGCCGGGGCGTATCTCCCGGGTGGCCCGCTGCACGGCCAGGGTGCTCAGATCGCCGGCATTCACAAAGCGTGCGCTGCCGATATCGTCGACGTTGAGGCCCAGCAGCTCCTGGGTCTCCGGGTCGGTATAAACCCTGCCTCGGCGAAAGATCCCATAGCTGGGCTGAGTCGGGTCCAGGTTGCCCCTGGCGTACACACGCTCATCATTGGCGCCCAACACATGACCGGCGCCCGCCGCGACGATGTAGGGCGCGCGGTCCAGGTCCTGCGGTGTATCGAGAATGCGGTTATGCAGTAAAAAGCGCTGGATGGCCTGTTGCGTCGGTTGATCCAGACGCTGGCCGGGCGGCGGCAGCAGGGCCATTGCGAACGGCGCCCACAGCAGCAAGACGAGTAGCGATTTCCTCATGGGGTGAATCTCCTTTATTATGTGCGTTCGCGTGAAATGCCAGAGCCTTCGCGGCTTTGGGGCGTTTCACACCGGCCATGTGGGTCCATCCCACCGCCGATTTGCCTCTACCTCACATGTGCAGCAATTACGCTTATGGCTATTTTGAACATCCTCGAATTCCCCGACTCGCGCCTGCGCACGATCGCCAAACCGGTGGCCGTAGTGGACGACAAGGTTCGTCAGTTGGTCGATGACATGTTTGAAACAATGTATGAAGCGCCGGGCATCGGCCTCGCCGCCACCCAGGTCAACGTGCATTTGCGCGTCGTGGTCATGGACCTGTCCGAGGATCGCAGCGAACCGAGGGTATACATCAACCCCGAGTTCGAACCACTGACCGAAGAGATGGGCGAGTACCAGGAAGGTTGCCTTTCGGTGCCGGAGTTCTACGAGAATGTGGAGCGCCCGTTGCGCGTGAAGATCAAGGCGCTGGACCGCGACGGCAAGCCGTTCGAGCTGATTGCCGAAGGCCTGCTGGCGGTGTGCATCCAGCACGAATGCGACCACCTCAACGGCAAGCTGTTTGTGGATTACCTGTCCACACTCAAGCGCGACCGGATCAAGAAGAAGCTGGAAAAAAAGCATCGCCAGCAAGCTTGATGCCCTCCTTCCAAAGGCTTGCTGCGGCAAGCCTTTTTCTTTTGTGACTGCTTTTAACCGAGACCTCCCATGACCGAGCCACTGCGCATTGTTTTTGCCGGTACACCCGAATTTGCCGCCGAACACCTCAAGGCGCTGCTTGCCAGCCCTTATGACATCGTCGCGGTGTACACCCAGCCGGATCGCCCGGCCGGTCGCGGGCAAAAACTGATGCCGAGCCCGGTCAAGCAACTGGCGCTTGAACACAACATTGCTGTGCTGCAGCCACCGACCTTACGCAACGCCGAGGCCCAGGCCGAGCTGGCCGCGCTCAAGCCCGACCTGCTGGTGGTGGTGGCCTACGGTTTGATCCTGCCGCAGGTGGTGCTGGACATCCCGCGCCTGGGTTGCATCAACAGCCATGCCTCGCTGCTGCCACGCTGGCGCGGTGCGGCGCCGATCCAGCGCGCGGTGGAGGCGGGTGACAGCGAAAGCGGTGTGACCGTGATGCGCATGGAGGCGGGCTTGGACACTGGCCCGATGCTACTCAAAGTCGCCACGGCGATCACCGCCGAAGACACCGGCGGCAGCCTGCATGACCGCCTGGCTGAAATGGGCCCACCTGCCGTGATCCAGGCCATCGCCGGTCTCGCTGCCGGCACCCTGGAAGGCGAAGTGCAGGATGACAGCCTGGCCACCTACGCCCACAAATTGAACAAAGACGAAGCACGCCTCGACTGGAGCCGCCCGGCGGTGGAGCTGGAGCGTTTGGTGCGCGCGTTCAACCCGTGGCCGATCTGCCATAGCACCCTGAACGGCGAAGCCCTGAAAGTACTGACCGCGACCCTGGCCGACGGCAAAGGCGCCCCCGGCGAGATCATTGGCGCCAGCAAGGACGGCCTGTTGGTCGCCTGCGGTGAACAGGCACTGTGCCTGACGCGCCTGCAATTGCCCGGTGGCAAGGCGCTGAATTTCAGCGATTTGTTCAACAGCCGTCGTGAGAAATTTGCCCTTGGCACCGTACTCGGGGTGGCTGCGCAATGAACCCACGTCTGGCTGCCGCCAAGGCTCTCGCCGCTGTACTCAATGGCAAAGCTTCGCTGAACAGTTCGCTGCCCACGCAGTTGGACAAGGTTGAAGACCGTGATCGCGGCTTCACCCAGGACCTGGCCTTTGGTACCGCCCGTTGGCAGCCGCGCTTGTCGGCGCTGGCGGCCAAGCTGCTGCAAAAGCCGTTCAAGGCGGCGGACGCCGATGTGGAAGCGTTGCTGCTGGTGGGTCTGTATCAGTTGCTCTACACCCGCGTGCCGGCTCACGCCGCCATCGGCGAAACCGTCGGTTGCGCCGACAAGCTGAAAAAGCCCTGGGCCAAGGCCCTGCTCAACGCCGTGCTGCGCCGCGCCCAGCGCGAAAGCGAAGCACTGCTGGCCGAGCTGGAGCATGACCCGGTGGTGCGCACCGCCCACCCGCGCTGGCTGCAAAAATCTCTCAAGGCATTCTGGCCTGAGCAGTGGGAAGCGATTTGTGCGGCCAACAATGCGCACCCGCCAATGATTCTGCGGGTCAACCGTCGCCATCACAGCCGCGATGCGTACCTGCAATTGCTGACCGCGGCCGGTATCAACGCCACGCCTTGCGTGTTCAGCACCGACGGCATCGTGCTCGAAGCCGCCGCTGATGTACGCAGCCTGCCGGGCTTTGCCGAAGGCTGGATCAGTGTGCAGGACGAAGCCGCGCAGCTCGCCGCCGACCTGCTCGATCTCGCCCCAGGTCAGCGGGTACTCGATGCCTGCTGCGCCCCGGGCGGTAAGACGTGTCACATCCTGGAGCTCGAAAAAGGCCTGGCCGGCGTAGTCGCCGTCGATCTGGAAGCCAAACGCCTGGTGCGTGTGCGAGAAAACCTCGCACGCCTGGGCCTGGATGCCGAACTAATTGCCGCCGATGGCCGCGACACGGCCACCTGGTGGGACGGCAAACCCTTCCAGCGCATCCTGCTCGACGCACCGTGCTCCGCCACCGGTGTGATCCGCCGCCACCCGGACATCAAACTCACGCGCCAGCCCGACGACATCGCCGCCCTGGCCGTGCTGCAAGGTGAACTGCTCGACGCGCTGTGGCCGACCCTGGAAGTCGGCGGCATTCTGCTTTACGCCACCTGCTCGACCTTGCCCACCGAAAACACCGAGGTGATCGAAGCCTTCCTCGCCCGCACCAGCGGCGCGCGGGAACTGGACCTCGCCACGGCCGCCGGCATCAAGCAGCCCCACGGCCGCCAGTTGCTGGCGCAGGAAGGCGGGCATGATGGCTTCTACTACGCCAAACTGATCAAGATCGCCGCCGCGCGCGGCTGAATGGTTTTAAGGGAGTGACCGGATGAAAATCATCATCCTTGGAGCAGGGCAGGTTGGCGGCACACTGGCTGAACATTTGGCCAGCGAGGCCAATGACATTACCGTGGTCGACACCGACAGCGAGCGCCTGCGAGACCTCGGTGACCGCCTGGATATCCGCACCGTGCAGGGCCGCGCATCGTTCCCGACGGTGCTGCGCCAGGCTGGTGCCGACGACGCCGACATGCTGGTCGCCGTGACCAACAGCGACGAAACCAATATGGTCGCCTGCCAGGTCGCCCACACCCTGTTCCACACCCCCACCAAGATTGCCCGGGTACGCGAAGCGGCCTACCTGACCCGCGCCGGCCTGTTCGACAACGACGCGATTCCGGTGGACGTGCTGATCAGCCCGGAACAAGTGGTGACTCACTACATCAAGCGCCTGATCGAAATCCCCGGCGCCTTGCAGGTGATCGACTTCGCCGGCGGCAAGGCGCAACTGGTGGCGGTGAAGGCCTATTACGGCGGCCCATTGGTGGGCCAGCAACTGCGCCAGCTGCGCGAACACATGCCAAATGTGGAAACCCGCGTCGCGGCAATTTTCCGACGTGACCGGCCGATCCTGCCCCAGGGCGATACCGTGATCGAGGCTGACGACGAAGTATTTTTCATCGCCGCCAAGGCGAATATTCGTGCGGTGATGAGCGAAATGCGCCGCCTCGACGAGAACTACAAACGCATCGTTATCGCCGGTGGCGGGCAGATCGGCGAGCGCCTGGCCGAGGCGATCGAAAGCCGCTACCAGGTGAAGATCATCGAGATGAGCCCTGCGCGCTGCCGGCATTTGTCCGACACCCTCGACAGCACCGTCGTATTGCAGGGCAGTGCCTCGGACCGCGACCTGCTGATGGAAGAAAACATCGCCGACGCCGATATCTTCCTGGCCCTGACCAACGATGACGAAGCCAACATCATGTCGTCATTGCTGGCCAAGCGGATGGGGGCGAAGAAGGTGATGACCATCATCAACAACCCGGCGTACGTCGACTTGATCCAGGGTGGCGACATCGACATCGCCATCAGCCCCCAACTGGCGACTATCGGCACCTTGCTCGCCCACGTACGCCGTGGCGATATCGTCAGCGTGCACTCCCTGCGCCGGGGCGCGGCGGAAGCCATCGAGGCGATCGCCCATGGTGATTCAAAGTCGAGCAAGGTGATCGGCAAGGCCATCCGTGACATTGGCCTGCCACCGGGCACGACCATCGGCGCGATCATTCGTGATGAAGAAGTGATCATTGCCCACGACGATACCGTGATCGCTACCGGTGACCACGTGATCCTTTTCCTTGTGGATAAGAAACATATCCGCGATGTGGAGAAACTGTTCCACGTGGGGTTGAGCTTTTTCTGATCAAACGGAGTGACCGACATGCTCGAATCCCTGGAAAAAATGCTCGCCAAGGGTGTGGATAACTCGCTGCTGCGCTTTGGGCTGGGCAAGGGTTATCTGGACCTGAAGGACAACGCCAAGGCGGCGGCGCATCTAAGCAAATGCGTCGAGTTTGATCCGAAGTATTCGGCGGCGTGGAAGTTGTTGGGCAAGGCGCAGTTGGGGCAGGGTGATAACGCCGCAGCGCGACAGGCGTGGGAGAAGGGTATCGAAGCGGCCCAGGCCCATGGCGACAAACAAGCCGAAAAAGAAATGACGGTGTTCCTGAAGAAACTCGACCGCCAGGCCTAAGCAGATCGAAAAATGTGGGAGGGGGCTTGCCCCCTCCCACATTTGGTTTTGTATTGGCTTTGGGTCAGCAGTGGGTCAGTACCACCGCGCTTCACCCGGCGGGCGTTTCTTGAAGCGTTTCATGCTCCACATGTACTGGCTCGGGTAGGCGCCGACATAACGCTCCACCACCTTGCTCATCGCCGCGCAGGACGTGGCGGTGTCGGTGCTGTACATGTCTTGCGGTGCCGCCTCCAGGATCACTTTGTAGCCGGAACCGTCGGGCAGGCGCAGCGCGTGCAGGAATACGCCTACGGCCTTGTGGCCAGCGAGCATGTTCGGCACGAACTTGCTGGTGAGCGCCTGGGTGGCAAAGAACGGCACGAAGATCCCGGCGGATTCGGCCGGTTCAGGATCCGCTGGAATGCCCACCTGGCCGCCTTTGCGCACTTCCTTGATGACACTGAGGATGCCTTCCTTGGTCGACGCGGCCACGCGGTTACCCAGTTGCACGCGTTGCTTGCGCAGCAATTCATCCACCGCCTTGAGCTTGGGCGGGCGGTAGAAAATGATCGGTTTGCACTGGCTGCAATAGAAGTGGTTCAACACCTCCCAGTTGCCCAGGTGGCTGGTGATGCCGACCACGCCCTTGCCCGAGGCCAGGGCTTCGTGCAGCACCTCCAGGCCTTCAACTTCGCGCACCAGGTCGATGGAACGCTGGGCCGGCCAGATCCAGGCGCAGGCGCTTTCGGTCAGGGACTTGCCGATGTCCATCAGGCTGCGGCCCACCAGACGTTCGCGCTCGGCCGAGTCCATGTTCGGGAAGCATTTGGAAAGGTTGATCCGCACGGTGTCGCGGGAGCGGTTGGGGGTTTTCCACATGACCCAGCCGATGGCCGTGCCGACGGCTTGGACGGCCCGCCAGGGCAGCAGCGCAAACAACCGCAGAGCGCCTACCAGCAAGGCGCCTTTTAACTTTTCCACAGGTCACTCCTGATCGTGTGTGGTGCGCAAAACGCGCATTCTAACCGGCGTTGGCCAAGTCCGCGTAACGGTCGCAGTCCTGAGTGTGGTCCATGACCATGCCCGAAGCCTGCATGAACGCGTAGCAGATGGTGGGCCCAACGAAGGTGAAGCCGGCTTTTTTCAGCGCTTTGCTCATCGCTTCAGCCTCTGGCGTAATCGCCGGGACTTCGCTGCGGTCCTTGAAGTGGTTGACCTTGGGCACCCCGCCGACGAACGACCAGAGCAAGCCCACCGGATCTTCCAACGCCAGCCAGGCGGCGGCGTTGCGCCGGGTGGCGTTGAGCTTGAGACGGTTACGCACGATGCCCGGATCGAGCATCAGAGCTTCGATCTCGGCATCGCTCAAGCGCGCCAGGCGGTGCGCATCGAACCCGAACAAGACCTTTCGATAATGCTCGCGTTTGCGTAAAACGGTGATCCAGGACAGGCCCGCCTGGAACCCTTCGAGTAAAAGCAACTCGAACAAACCCTGCGCATCGCGCAGCGGCGTTCCCCACTCTTGATCGTGATAAGCCATGTACAGCGGATCTTCAGAACACCAAAAGCAGCGTGGCATAAGGCTCCAGGGAGTGGTGGCGGGGCCGAATCGGGTATACTCCCGCTCTTTAAATCGCAGCCCAAGTAACAGGTGAATTTCGTGAGCCAGCCTACGCCAGCCGTGCGTACCTTCCAAGACTTGATCCTCGCCCTCCAGCAATACTGGGCCGAGCAAGGTTGTGTGGTACTTCAGCCCTACGATATGGAAGTAGGCGCCGGCACTTTCCACACCGCTACCTTCCTGCGGGCCATCGGCCCGGAAACCTGGAACGCCGCTTATGTGCAACCCAGTCGCCGCCCGACTGACGGCCGCTACGGCGAAAACCCGAACCGTCTGCAGCACTACTACCAGTTCCAGGTAGTACTGAAGCCGAACCCGGACAACTTCCAGGAACTGTACCTGGGCTCGTTGAAACATGTCGGCCTGGACCCACTGGTCCACGACATCCGTTTCGTCGAAGACAACTGGGAATCGCCAACCCTGGGCGCCTGGGGCCTGGGCTGGGAGGTCTGGCTCAATGGCATGGAAGTGACGCAATTCACTTACTTCCAGCAAGCGGGCGGCATCGAGTGCTACCCGGTGACCGGCGAAATCACCTACGGCCTGGAGCGCCTGGCCATGTACCTGCAAGGCGTGGACTCGGTCTACGACCTGGTGTGGGCTGACGGCCCGTTCGGCAAAGTGACCTACGGCGACGTGTTCCACCAGAACGAAGTGGAGCAATCGACCTATAACTTCGAACACACCAACGTCGACAAGCTGTTCGAACTGTTCGATTTCTATGAAAGCGAAGCCAAGCGCCTGATCGAACTCGACCAGCCGCTGCCGTTGCCGAGCTATGAAATGGTGTTGAAGGCGTCCCATACCTTCAACCTGCTGGATGCTCGCCGTGCCATCTCGGTGACCGCGCGCCAGCAATACATCCTGCGTGTACGCACCCTGGCACGTTCCGTCGCCCAAGCCTACCTGCTGGCTCGCGCCAAGCTGGGCTTCCCGATGGCCACCCCGGACCTGCGTGATGAAGTGTTGGCTAAGCTGGAGGCTGCACAATGAGTGCTCAAGATTTCCTGGTTGAACTGGGCACTGAAGAGCTGCCACCCAAGGCGCTCAATACCTTGGCCGAGGCATTCCTGGCCGGTATCGAAAAAGGCCTGCACACCGCCGGCCTGAAATTTGAAGCCAAGAAGGTCTACGCCGCGCCGCGCCGCCTGGCGGTATTGCTGACCGCGCTGGAAACCCAGCAGCCGGACCGCAGCATCAACCTCGACGGCCCACCGCGCCAGGCCGCGTTCGACGCCGATGGCAACCCAACCCAGGCCGCCCTTGGTTTTGCCAAGAAGTGTGGCGTGGAGCTGAGCGAGATCGACCAAAGCGGTCCGAAACTGCGCTTCAGCCAGGTCATCACCGGCAAGCCCACCGCCAGCCTGTTGCCGACTATCGTCGAAGATTCCCTGAATGACCTGCCTATCCCCAAGCGCATGCGCTGGGGTGCCCGCAAGGAAGAGTTCGTACGCCCAACCCAGTGGCTGGTGATGCTGCTCGGTGACCAGGTCATCGATTGCACCATCCTCGCCCAGAAGGCTGGCCGTGACTCCCGTGGTCACCGCTTCCATCATCCGCAAAGCGTGCGTATTACCTCGCCGGCCAACTACCTCAGCGATTTGCGTGCAGCCTATGTGCTGGCGGACGCCAACGAGCGTCGCGAGCTGATCAGCAAGCGCACCGAAGAGCTGGCCCGTCTGCAGGAAGGCACCGCCATCGTGCCGCCAAGCCTGCTTGACGAAGTGACCGCGCTGGTCGAGTGGCCGGTGCCACTGGTGTGCTCGTTCGAAGAGCGTTTCCTCGACGTGCCGCAGGAAGCCCTGATCACCACCATGCAGGACAACCAGAAGTACTTCTGCCTGTTGGACGTGGACGGCAAGTTGCTGCCGCGCTTTATCACCGTGGCCAACATCGAGAGCAAGGACCCGCAGCAGATCATCGCCGGTAACGAGAAAGTCGTTCGCCCGCGCCTGACCGACGCCGAGTTTTTCTTCAAGCAAGACAAGAAGCAGAAGCTCGAAGACTTCAACCTGCGCCTGCAAAACGTGGTGTTCCAGGAAAAACTCGGCAGCGTCTACGACAAGGCCGTACGTGTTTCCAAGCTGGCGGCCTACATTGCCCCGCGCATTGGTGGTGACGCAGCCTGGGCCGCGCGTGCGGGCTTGCTGTCCAAGTGCGACCTGGCCACCGAGATGGTTGGCGAATTCCCTGAGATGCAAGGGGTTGCCGGCTACTACTACGCCCTCAACGACGGCGAGGCGGAGGATGTCGCCCTGGCGCTTAACGAGCAGTACATGCCGCGCGGTGCCGGCGCCGAACTGCCGACCACCCTCACCGGTGCGGCCGTGGCCATCGCCGACAAACTGGACACCCTGGTCGGCATCTTCGGTATCGGCATGCTGCCTACCGGCAGCAAAGACCCCTATGCCCTGCGTCGCGCGGCCTTGGGCGTGCTGCGTATCCTGATCGACAAAAAACTCGACCTCGACCTGACCCAGGCCGTGGTGTTCGCCGTCGGCCAGTTCGGCGCCAAGGTCAAGCAAGCCGGCCTGGCTGAGCAAGTGCTGGAGTTTGTGTTCGACCGCCTGCGTGCGCGTTATGAAGACGAAGGCGTGGACGTTTCCGTCTACCTGTCGGTACGTGCCCTGCAACCGGCTTCGGCGCTGGATTTCGATCAGCGTGTGCAAGCCGTGCAAGCGTTCCGCAAACTGCCGGAAGCCGATGCGCTGGCCGCCGTGAACAAACGTGTGTCGAACCTGCTGAGCAAGGCCGAAGGCCTGGGCAATGCCGACGTAGACCCAGGCCTGTTTGCCGATGCCAAGGAGTTCTCGCTGAACTCGGCCATCGCCAAGGCAGAAAACGCAGTGAAGCCGCTGATTGCCGAACGCAACTACGCCGAAGCCCTGGCGCGCCTGGCCACCTTGCGTGAGCCGGTGGATGCGTTCTTTGAAGCGGTGATGATCAATGCCGAAGATGCCGGCGTGCGGAAAAACCGCTACGCCATGCTGGCGCGTCTGCGTGGCTTGTTCGTCAACATCGCTGACATCTCGACGCTGAGCTGACCCATGTTGAAACTGCTGATTCTCGATCGGGACGGGGTGATCAATTACGACTCCGACGCTTACATCAAGTCGGTGGCGGAGTGGATTCCACTGCCCGGCTCGATCGAGGCCATCGCGCAGTTGAGCAAGGCCGGCTGGACCGTGGCCATCGCCACCAACCAGTCCGGCATTGCCCGTGGCTACTACGACATTGCCACCCTGGACGCCATGCACGCGCGCTTGCGCACGTTAGTGGCGGAGCAGGGCGGCGAGGTGGGGCTGGTGGTTTACTGCCCCCACGGGCCGGATGAGGGCTGCGATTGCCGCAAGCCCAAACCGGGCATGTTGAAAACCATTGCAGAACATTACAACGTGCCGCTAGCTGGGATATGGTTCGTCGGGGACAGCCTCGGTGACCTGGAGGCGGCCAACGCCGTCGACTCTCAACCCGTTTTGGTAAAAACCGGAAAAGGCGAGAAGACCCAGGCGAAAAACCTGCCGGTAGGCACATTGATTTTTGACGATCTTGCGGCAGTTGCCGCAGAACTTATCAACAACTAGCTGCCCTCGACTTCCTGATCAAGGATTGTTCGGGAGTGCGCTTTTCAACAGGCGGGCCGTGTCCCGCAACGGTAAATGCCGCCATGTCGATCTTGCAGGCCATCAGAACCTTTTTCTTTTACCTGCTGCTGGGCACCAGTTCGCTTCTCTGGTGCACCCTGAGCTTTTTTATTGCGCCGTTTTTGCCGTTCAAGGCGCGCTATCGCTTTATCAACGTTTATTGGTGCCGCTGCGCGTTGTGGCTGACCAAGGTGTTCCTGAACATTCGTTTCGAGATCAAGGGCGCTGAAAACGTCCCGGACCAGCCCTGCGTGATTCTGTCGAACCACCAGAGCACCTGGGAAACATTCTTTCTCTCGGCGTACTTCTCGCCCCTGAGCCAGGTGCTCAAGCGCGAGCTGCTGTATGTGCCGTTCTTCGGCTGGGCCATGGCCATGTTGCGTCCTATCGCCATCGACCGGGACAACCCCAAGGCGGCGCTCAAGCATGTGGCCAAGAAGGGTGACGAGCTGCTCAAGGATGGCGTGTGGGTACTGATCTTCCCGGAAGGTACACGGGTGCCCTTTGGTACCGTGGGCAAATTCTCCCGCGGCGGTACGGCGTTGGCGGTTAACGCTCACCTGCCGGTGTTACCGATTGCGCATAACGCCGGTAAATTCTGGCCGAAAACCGGCTGGGCAAAACGCGAAGGCACCATCACCGTGGTGATTGGCGAACCCATGTACGCAGAAGGCGAGGGCCCACGCGCCATTGCCACGCTGAATGAGCGTGCCCAGGCCTGGAATGAAGCGCAGCAACGGGCCATGGGTTCCCTCCCGCCGGAACCGGTGGTGGTGGATACACCGGTGGTATGAGCAACTGTGGATAACCTGTGTACGCTTTGTTGGCAAATTGGCTTTTTTTGTTCATAACGCGCTGATTTACATACATATTTCTCAAGGTCATAAAATTCCGGAAAACGTGCATAAGTTTTTTCCTCATAAAAAAACCGGTCCTTGTGACCGGTTTTTTATACACAGCCGAACAGCACGTTTCAGCAGTCATCCAGCAACGGCAACTGCAGACTGAACGTGGTGCCTTTGCCCACTGCGCTTTCACACTCCACACGCCCTCCGTGACGTTCCACGACCGCCTTGACCATGGTCAGCCCCAACCCCAGCCCTTCACTGCCCTGGG
Source organism: Pseudomonas asgharzadehiana (assembly GCF_019139815.1). NCBI lineage: Bacteria > Pseudomonadati > Pseudomonadota > Gammaproteobacteria > Pseudomonadales > Pseudomonadaceae > Pseudomonas > Pseudomonas asgharzadehiana. Next base: position 201,989 of record NZ_CP077079.1, on the reverse strand, counting down.
CCGAATCGAAGCGCTTGTACTGGCTGAACAACTCCGGTAAATCCTTGGCTGCTATCCCTGGCCCCTGATCGCTGATGCGACATTCCAACCAGCCTTGCGCGCTGCCGTGCCGCAACCTCACGGTAGTACCGGATGGGGAATATTTGATGGCATTTTCCAGCACGTTGAACAACGCGCGCGTGAGTAGCGATTGGTCAGCACAGACCATCCCTTCATCAGCCTCATCCAGATCATGAACCAGATGAATGCCCTTGAGCTGGGCGATCAGCGCCACTTGGTCAAAGGCATCCATCACCAGCATGGCGAACAGCGTCGGTTGAAACTGGTAGCCATCGGCTTCGGCTTTAGCCAGTTGGACGAACGACTCAGTCAGGCTCAAGGCACGACGTACCTGCTGCTCGATCAGGGCAAATACCGGCGACTCAGCGTTGTGCACATCCAGCAGCGCAAGGATCGCCGAATGCGGCGCACGCAGGTCGTGGGAAAGAAAGCGCAACATGGTTTCGCGGTGTTGCTGCGCCTCGCGTTCCTTACTCAAGTCAGTGAGGCTCAACAGCCATCCCAGCGCTACATCACCTTCGGCAGGCAATAACGGAGCCAGCTCCATGCGCAGGCTGCGCTGGTGGATATCGCGAAACTCGACGAGCGCCAACGCCGACAGGGCAGGGCGCACGCCGTTGTGCAAGGGTGGATAACCGAGGTCAACCAACTGCTCCAGGAGGTTTTGACTGACCAGCTCATTGCCGAACACGTCGCGCGCAATACGGTTAGCCAGCAGGATATTGCCTTGGGTGTCCGCGATCAGCGTCGCGACAGGCAGGCATTCCAGCCCATCGGCCATAAAGCGTCGGGTGTCTCGCGTACGACTGACCGCTTGCTCAAGGGCAAAGATACGGTCCTGCAATACATCCCCGTTGCTCGCAGGTGCGCGGCGGCGTTCAGGCAAGACCTTGGGCTCGTCATCCAGACGCGCCAATTCCCAGCCGAAGTAGGCGAGGATTACGCTGAGACGGCGCCAATTCCAGATCAAGTAGCTGAGCAGCAAGCCGATCAAGCAGGCCGCGGGCGGCCACCAGTGGCCCAACCGCAACAGCAGGGCGGACACGACCAACGCCGCAATCATGCATCCCATGGTCATCCACAGCGCATAGCGTGCACGGTACAGCAGCAGACCCAGCAACAACGCCACCCATGACGTTGCCATCACGGCCGAGAGCCACCTAGGCAGATCCACGATGCTGCGCCCCTGCAGCAAACCATTGAGTACGTTGGCCTGGATTTCCACCCCCGCCGTAGTACCCGCCAAAGGCGAAAGCGGTGTGACAAAGCGCTCGCCCATCCCCGACGCTGTTGCACCCACCAGAATCAGGCGGTTGCGCAGTTGTTCTGGAGGGATCTCCCCGCTTAATACGCTGACATACGACACACTCGAAAAATGAGTGTCAGGGTCGATAAACGGGATTCGAACGGCATGATCGCGGTGCCAGTCCTGGCCGTTCGGCTGCTCGGACTGCCCCGGCATCTGCGACGGTTGGCCGCTCATGGCAAAGGCCAGCCACGCCAATTGAGGGGCCATGGCGTCCGGTGGACCTTCGCGCAGGTACAGGCTGCGCACCACTCCATCGCTGTCCGCCTCCACATTGATATGCCCGACCCCTTTGGCACATTTGAGCAGCGGCAGCATCTGTGCGTCGGATTGGCCGTAGCTGATGGAATCATCACGGGCCAGAGGCAACAGCACATTACCTGCGTTGCATACCGCGTCGGCCAGGCGTTTGTCACGAGTAGGGTCGCCGGGTTCGCTGAAAATCACATCGAACAAAATTGCAGCTGGCTGCGCGGCGCTCAGGCGGTCAATCAGGTCGGCATGCAGGCTACGGGGCCAGGGCCATTGGCCGAGCTTTTTCAAGCTGGAGTCGTCGATGGTCACCAGCAAGATGCGCGGGTCCATCGGCAGTGGGGCCACACGGCGAAGACTGTTGTATAGCGGGTTGTTCAGGGCAAGGCCGGGGCTCATCGAGAGATAGGCAGTGATCGGCAGCAGCAGCAAACCTATCCACAACCACTCACGTACCAGGCCCCGGAACAAACGCTGGGCGTGGGTAGGTTGACGTTTTTCGGCTTTGCCCCAAAGCATCATCGGTCAGTGCGCCTGTGCTGTTGGCGAATGGTAGTAAATGGCATAGACCCGTTTCCCCCTCAAGGCGGTGACCGCCGTCAGCCGACACCCCATGTCATAGAACGACGCTTTGTGCCCAAGTGAAGCTCATTTTTCAAACGATGGAAAACTATCCGGCTCGATGTTCAGAACAGCGGGAATTCCGATAGACATCCACTCACAGGGCACAGGAGTTTACGACAGCGCACGCGTCGGCTGATCCTTTTCCTTACGGTCCGGAGCCGGTATCTTTCCTTGCGAGGTATCAAGGACTTTTAATGGGTTAATCGCGTATTGATCCAGCGTACCGAGAGATCCGAGGGGTCGACGAATCCGAACACAATTCTTCAGATTCACCGACCGGCATCTATGCAGTAAGCGCCTTCAATCGAAATAGGCCAATGACTGCCGACTCTTCAAAAAGAAAGGACCCTCCCATGCGTGTCGCAATACTGGATGACGAACCCGCGGAATTGCGCCGGGTGGAACAGACACTGCGACAAATCCCCAGCACCGCCGAACAGCCTTGGTCCCTGCATTGCTTCGAACGCGGTGAAGACCTGTTGCGCCAATTACGTCGTGAAACCTTCGACCTGCTGATACTCGATTGGCAACTACCTGATATCACCGGCATTGCACTACTGCGCTGGACCCGTGAACACATGGAATCGCCACCGGCGGTGATCATGCTGACCAGCCGCGATGCCGAGAGCGATATCGTCACCGCACTGAACAGCGGCGCCGACGATTACGTCAGCAAGCCTTTTCGCCCGAATGAACTGAAGGCCCGGGTCACCGCTGTTCTGCGTCGGCACGGCCTGCAGAAATCAGCAACCCATGAGGTGCAGAGCTTCAACGACTTGACCTTCGACGACGCGGAATTGACCGTCACACGTGCTGGTAAACCCATCAACCTTACTGAGCGCGAGTACCGCCTTGCCAGCTGCCTGTTTGCCAACCTGGCTCGGCCGCTGTCCCGCGAATATCTGTACGAGCGGTTCTGGACGCACGAAGAAATGGTGTCGTCCAGGCCGTTGGACACCCACATCTATCGCTTGCGCAACAAGCTTGGCCTCACCGCAGATAGAGGTTGGCAGTTGTTGACGATCTATGGGTACGGGTACCGATTGGAGAGCGTCGCGACGGGAACCAATGGCTAAAAACGGGCAGATGTTCCACGTGGAGCATTCTAATAACCCGCGTTTTTTATGTAATAAAAAAGGCCAACGCTAAGCGTTGGCCTTTTTGTTGTGGCAGGTTGCGACTGATCAGAAGTCCAGGTTAGAAACCGCCAGGGCATTGCTTTCAATGAAGTCACGGCGAGGCTCGACCGCATCACCCATCAGGGTGTTGAAGATCTGGTCTGCGCCAATGGCATCCTCGATAGTCACGCGAAGCATGCGACGCTGCGCGGGATCCATGGTGGTTTCCCACAATTGATCCGGGTTCATTTCACCCAGCCCTTTGTATCGTTGAATGGTATGGCGCTTGGTGCTTTCAGCCATCAGCCAGTCGAGGGCTTCCTTGAATTCCTTGACCTGCTTCTTGCGCTCGCCCCGTTGAATATAAGCGCCGTCGTCCAGCAAGGTGCTCAGTTGGGCGCCCAGGGTTACGACGGTCTTGTAGTCATTACTGCCGAAGAAGTCGCGGTTGAAGGTGACGTAGTTCGACAGGCCGTGGGAGATCAGTTCGACCTCTGGCAGCCACACGTTACGTTCACGGTCTTCACGCAAGCTGGCTTTGTAAACCAGGCCGGATTTTTCGACGGTGCGCAGGCGTACTTCGTACTGGGCCAGCCAATCCTGCATCGCAGCGTGATCGCCCAGTTGCTCCAGGCTTACGGCCGGCAGGTAGATGAAGTGCTCGGTCAGCTCCTGAGGGTATAGACGCGACAGACGCTTGAGGGTCTTCATCACCATGCGGAAATCGTTGACCAGACGCTCCAGCGACTCACCGGAAATGCCGGGGGCTTCATCGTTCAAGTGCAGGCTGGCATCTTCCAGGGCCGACTGCGTCATGTACTCTTCCATGGCGTCGTCGTCTTTGATGTATTGCTCTTGCTTGCCCTTTTTCACTTTGTACAACGGCGGCTGAGCGATGTAGATGTAGCCACGCTCGATCAGCTCCGGCAACTGACGGAAGAAAAAGGTCAGCAGCAGGGTACGGATGTGCGAACCGTCGACGTCAGCATCGGTCATGATGATGATGTTGTGATAGCGCAGCTTATCGATGTTGTACTCGTCACGGCCGATACCGCAGCCCAACGCCGTGATCAAGGTGCCGACTTCCTGGGACGAAATCATCTTGTCGAAGCGTGCCTTCTCGACGTTGAGAATCTTACCCTTCAACGGCAGGATAGCCTGGGTGCGACGGTTACGACCTTGCTTGGCGGAACCGCCTGCAGAGTCACCTTCCACCAGGTACAGTTCGGAGAGGGCAGGGTCCTTCTCCTGGCAGTCGGCCAGTTTGCCCGGCAGGCCAGCGATATCCAAAGCGCCTTTACGTCGGGTCATTTCACGGGCTTTACGCGCTGCTTCACGGGCGCGCGCCGCGTCGATCATCTTGCCGACAACCAGCTTGGCTTCGTTCGGGTTCTCCAGCAGGAAGTCGGAGAAGTACTTGCCCATCTCCTGTTCCACTGCGGTCTTCACTTCGGAGGACACCAGCTTGTCTTTGGTCTGGGAACTGAACTTAGGATCCGGCACTTTCACCGAGATAATCGCGGTGAGGCCTTCGCGTGCATCGTCACCGGTGGTCGCGACTTTGTGCTTCTTGGCCAAGCCTTCAGCTTCGATATAGGTGTTCAGGTTACGCGTCAGTGCGGAACGGAAACCCACTAGGTGAGTACCGCCGTCACGCTGAGGAATGTTGTTGGTGAAGCACAACAGGTTCTCGTTGAAGCTGTCGTTCCACTGCAGGGCGATTTCGACGCCGATGCCGTCTTCACGCTGGATGTTGAAGTGGAACACCTGGTTGACCGCTGTCTTGTTGGTGTTCAGGTATTCAACGAACGCACGCAGGCCACCTTCGTACTTGAACAGTTCCTCCTTGCCGCTGCGCTCGTCCTTGAGGACGATACCCACACCGGAGTTGAGGAACGACAGTTCACGAATGCGCTTGGCCAGGATGTCCCAGCTGAAGTGAATATTCTTGAAGGTTTCAGCCGAGGGCTTGAAGTGGATCTGGGTACCGGTGGTTTCACTGTCACCGACGATCTTCATCGGTTCTTGTGGAACACCGTGAACATAGGTCTGTTCCCAGATTTTGCCGCTACGGCGCACGGTCAGGATCAGCTCTTCCGACAGTGCGTTCACCACCGACACACCCACGCCGTGCAAACCGCCGGAGACTTTATAGGAGTTGTCGTCGAACTTACCGCCGGCGTGGAGCACGGTCATGATGACCTCTGCCGCCGAAACGCCTTCCTCTTTATGCACATCTACCGGGATGCCGCGACCGTTGTCACGAACAGTAATGGATTCGTCCGGGTGGATGATGATGCTGATGTCGTCGCAGTGACCGGCCAGAGCTTCGTCGATGGAGTTGTCGACCACCTCGAACACCATGTGGTGCAGACCGCTACCGTCATCAGTGTCGCCAATGTACATACCGGGACGTTTGCGTACGGCATCCAAACCTTTCAGCACTTTAATGCTGGTCGAGTCGTACGTGTTTTCTTCGCTCATGCCTTCACTCCCGATGGTCGTGGGTCTGGGTGATACGGCCTTGTTCCACGTGGAACAAAGCGACTGGCGTTTCCGTCTGCCAGCCTTCCCTCAATAATTCGTGGTCTACACAGGTGATAAACACCTGGCAGCGTAAGTCTTCCAACAAGCGGCATAACGCGCGGCGGTGTTGCTCGTCGAGTTCGGACGGCAAGTCATCCACCAGATAAATACACTGACCGCGTCGGGCCAGACTCACCAAGTGGCCCTGGGCAATACGCAATGCGCACACCACCAACTTTTGCTGGCCACGGGACAAGATATCCGCGGCGTTATGAGCGCCTAACCTAAGACGCAAATCGGCACGTTGGGGGCCGGCCTGGGTATGCCCAATTTGCTGATCCCGTTGCAAGGAAGTGGCGAGCACTGCACTCAGTTCACGCTCTTTGTCCCAACCACGGTAGTAGCTCAGCGTAAGGCCCTCGAGATCCAGCAACTCACTCAAGGTCTGTTCAAAGACTGGTTTCAAGGCTTTGATGTAGGCGCGGCGGTATTCATCTATTTCGTCGCTGGCCAGGCACAGCTCTCGGTCCCAGGCCGCCTGCGAAGCGGCGTCAAGTGTACCATGCCGCAGCCACGAGTTCCGCTGCCGAAGGGCCTTCTGCAGGCGCTGCCAGGTAGCCATGAAACGTGGTTCCACGTGGAACACACCCCAATCGAGGAATTGCCTGCGGATTTTCGGCGCACCTTCCAACAGACGAAAGCTGTCAGGGTTGATCAGTTGCAGCGGCAGGATTTCTGCCAGTTGCGCAGCACTACGAGCATTTTGCCCATCGATGCGAATTTGGAACTCTCCGCCACGGTCACGGGATATCCCCAAGCTGCTGTGCCCACCCTCAGCCAGCTCAACTTGACCAAATACCGTGCACGCCAATTGCTCGTACTGGATAACCGGTAACAGCCGTGCACTGCGAAAGGAACGAGCGAGCCCCAGCAAATGGATGGCTTCCAGCACGCTGGTTTTGCCACTGCCATTGGCGCCGTGGAGGATATTGATGCGGGGGGAGGGGGAGAAGGTCACCGGGTGCAGATTGCGCACCGCGGTGACCGAGACGCGACTGAGGGACATCTAGCTTCTGCTGAGCATGATTACAGGCGCATCGGCATAACAACGTAAGCCGAGTCGTCGTTATCGGATTCCTGTACCAAGGCACTGCTGTTGGAGTCCGACAGAATCAGGCGAACCTGCTCGGTGGTCATGACTCCCAGTACGTCCAGCAAGTAGCTCACATTGAAGCCGATTTCCAGCGAGCCGCCGTTGTAGTCGACGCCCACTTCTTCTTCCGCCTCTTCCTGCTCCGGGTTATTGGCCTGGATTTTAAGCTGACCGTTGGCCAGTTGCAGACGAATGCCACGGTACTTTTCGTTGGAAAGGATCGCCGTACGGCTGAACGCTTCGCGCAAGGCTTGACGATCACCGATCACCAGTTTGTCACCGCCTTTAGGCAACACGCGTTCGTAATCCGGGAACTTGCCGTCAACCAGCTTGGACGTAAAGGTGAACTCGCCAGTGGTGGCGCGAATGTGATGCTGACCCAGCACGATGCTGACGTTGCCGTCGGGCTCGGTCAGCAGGCGCGCCAATTCGAGGATACCCTTGCGCGGCACGATCACCTGGTGGCGATCCGGCTGGCCAATATCGGCACGCATCGAGCACATCGCCAGACGGTGACCGTCGGTTGCAACGGCGCGGATAACGCCTTCGGAGACTTCCAGCAGCATACCGTTGAGGTAGTAACGTACGTCCTGTTGAGCCATGGCGAAACTGGTGCGCTCGATCAAACGGCGCAGCTTGCTTTGCTCCAGGCTGCAGGTCAGCGATCCCGGGCCTTCTTCGACGGTTGGGAAATCATTGGCCGGCAAAGTCGACAGGGTGAACCGACTGCGCCCGGCCTTGACCACCAACTTCTGCTCATCAACCTTGATGTCGATCAGCGCATCGTTCGGCAGGCTTTTGCAGATATCCATCAGCTTGCGCGCCGGCACGGTGATCTCGCCAGGTTCGGCGGGCTCTTCCAGCTGCACACGGCCAACCAGCTCGACTTCAAGGTCGGTACCGGTCAAGGACAATTGCTGGCCTTCTACAACCAGCAATACGTTGGAAAGCACCGGCAAGGTCTGTCGGCGCTCGACGACGCCTGCGACCAGTTGCAGGGGTTTCAACAGGGCTTCGCGTTGAATGGTGAAATGCATGGTCTAGTCCCTTGCCTTAATAAGCTGCGCTGGTGTCATCACGTAGTCAGTGTACGCAGCAGGTTCTTGTAGTCCTCGCGAATATCCGCGTCGGATTCCTTAAGTTCGTTGATCTTGCGGCAGGCGTGCAAGACCGTGGTGTGGTCGCGACCGCCAAACACATCACCGATTTCCGGCAGGCTGTGGTTGGTCAGCTCCTTGGAAAGGGCCATGGCCACCTGCCGTGGACGTGCTACCGAGCGCGAACGGCGCTTGGACAACAGGTCGGAAATCTTGATCTTGTAGTACTCGGCCACGGTGCGCTGGATGTTATCCACACTCACCAGCTTGTCTTGCAGTGCCAGCAGGTCCTTGAGGGACTCACGAATCAACTCGATGGTGATGTCGCGGCCCATGAAGTGCGAGTGTGCGATGACCCGCTTGAGCGCGCCCTCCAGCTCACGCACGTTGGAACGAATGCGTTGGGCGATGAAGAAGGCGGCGTCGTGCGGCAGATCGACCTTGGCCTGGTCGGCCTTTTTCATCAGGATCGCAACTCGGGTTTCCAACTCCGGCGGCTCTACGGCAACGGTGAGTCCCCAGCCGAAACGAGATTTCAAGCGTTCTTCCAGGCCTTCGATTTCCTTCGGATAACGGTCGCTCGTCAAGATGACCTGCTGGCCACCTTCGAGCAGGGCGTTGAAGGTGTGGAAAAACTCTTCCTGGGAACGTTCCTTGCGGGCGAAGAATTGAATGTCATCGATGAGCAAGGCATCCACGGAGCGGTAGAACCGCTTGAACTCGTTGATTGCATTGAGCTGCAAGGCTTTGACCATGTCAGCCACGAAGCGCTCCGAGTGCAGGTACACGACCTTGGCATTCGGGTTCTTCTTTAACAGATGGTTACCCACAGCGTGCATCAAGTGGGTCTTACCCAAACCGACCCCCCCGTAAAGGAAGAGCGGGTTGTAACCATGTTTGGGGTTATCCGCGACTTGCCAGGCAGCGGCGCGAGCCAACTGGTTGGACTTACCTTCGACAAAGTTCTCGAAGGTAAAGGTGCGGTTCAGGTAGCTGGTGTGCTTAAGCGCGCCTTCTACCTGCACGGTGCGCTGTTCGGCGCGTACCGGGGCTTGCTGAGAGCTGGCACCGGCCATCGGATCAAAGCTGTCGCGGGACGGCTCTTCGTGCTCAGGCGCGTTCTTTTGTGTCGACGATGTAGCAGCTGTGGGCGCGGTAACCGGCGTGTTGCTGACCGGTGCCGAAACCGCCTGGGCCTGAGACGCGGCGGCAGCCAACGGAGCATTCGGCGCAGCACGCGGTGCCGAGCTACGTTTGCTGCCTATTAATAAGGAGAGCACGGGCGCGAGGCCGTTGCCGTGTTCATCGAGCAATTCGAGAACGCGGCTCAGGTACTTCTCGTTGACCCAGTCGAGAACAAAACGATTGGGTGCGTAGACACGCAACTCGTCGCCTTCGGCTTCGACCTGTAGCGGACGGATCCAGGTGTTGAATTGCTGGGCAGGCAGTTCATCGCGCAAAAGCTCCACGCACTGCTGCCAAAGTTCCACTGACACGGATATCCCCTAAGTTGAAAGCCGGTGAGGCAAAAACAGCCGCCATTGTAGCGGCCAGCCGTCCACTTATCCACATGTAGGTTGCTCACAGACCGGCCAAAATCAACGCCTTATGCCTAAAAAAGGCGACCAATGGTCTGTGCATAAGCTCTGTGGATAAGCGCCCCTGAGCTCGTTGTACAAGTGGGGTCGAAAGTCTGTGGGTAACTGGCCTGTGGATAAAACCCTATTCCACACACAGCTTATCCGACAGCGCAGCACAGGCAGAGCACCGTTTCTCCCCCGTGTTGTCATTCTCTGTACAGCAGGTGGAATAAGGCCTAAAGGCAGTTATCCACAGGCGATGGCCTCTCTAGCTTTTATAAGCTTTACAAAAAAGCTTTAAATACCTTCCTTCTTTATTTTTATATCTATGGCTCTGCACTCCAAAGGCGAGCGCATGGAAAAGGCCGCTTTGGCCCTTAGCGATCTAATTGAAGGAAAAGCTGGTTGGAAATTGACCTAGAGGCTTGCTTTCTCTAGAATCGCCGGTCTCTTAAAACGGGGGCCATTCCGGCCCGTTGTGGACGAACCAGGTAACAACGCCATGAAACGTACTTTCCAACCAAGCACCATCAAACGCGCCCGTACTCACGGCTTCCGTGCTCGCATGGCTACCAAGAACGGCCGTGCTGTCCTGTCGCGTCGCCGCGCCAAAGGTCGTGCGCGTCTGGCAGTTTGATAATCCGGTACTGGTGGTGAGTCAGGACTTCAGTCGGGAAAAGCGTCTGCTAACCCCCCGGCATTTCAAGGCAGTCTTTGACTCCCCCACCGGCAAGGTTCCGGGGAAAAATCTCCTGCTCCTTGCGCGTAACAACGATCTTGATCACCCCCGTCTCGGGTTAGTGATCGGCAAGAAGAGCGTAAAGCTCTCCGTTGAGCGCAATCGCCTCAAGCGTCTGATGCGCGAATCGTTTCGCCTCCACCAGGACACTCTGGTTGGTTGGGATATTGTTATCGTCGCGCGCAAAGGCTTGGGTGATGTAGAAAACCCCGAATTGATTCAGCATTTCGGCAAGCTCTGGAAACGTTTGGCGCGTACCCACAAGCCAGCACCAGCAGTCAGCACCGAAACTGTAGGGGTAGACAGCCTTGATGCGTAAACTGGCAATCGTTCCGATCCAGTTTTATCGCTATGCCATTAGTCCCCTGATGGCCAGCCACTGTCGTTTCTACCCCAGTTGTTCCTGCTACGCGTTAGAGGCCATAGAAAATCATGGTCTTCTGCGCGGTGGCTGGCTGACCTTTCGTCGTTTAGGTCGCTGTCATCCGTGGAATCCCGGTGGTTATGACCCGGTTCCACCTATCCCTACCTCCCGTTCTTCTTCGATGGCCGAGTAATCATGGATATTAAACGCACAATCCTGATCGTCGCCCTGGCAATCGTGTCCTATGTCATGGTCCTTAAATGGAACCAGGACTACGGTCAGGCTGCCCTGCCGACTCAGAATGTTGCTACCAATCAGGCTGCGCCGGCAATTGCGGACACCCCGCTGGGTAACAATGCGTCCGCGAGTGCCGATGTTCCCAGCGCGAATGGCGAGACAAGTGCCCCGTTAGAAACGCCAGTGGTCACCAACAAAGACCTCATCCACGTGAAAACGGATGTGCTCGACCTGGCTATCGACCCACAGGGTGGTGATATCGCACAGCTGAAGCTGCCGCTTTATCCACGTCGCCAAGACCATCCGGATGTGCCGTTCCAACTGTTCGATAACGGCGGTGAACGTACTTATCTGGCGCAAAGCGGCCTGACCGGCACCAATGGTCCGGATGCACGTGCTACCGGTCGTCCGGTTTATTCGACCGAACAGAAGACTTATCAACTGGCAGACGGCCAGAACCAGTTGAACGTCGACCTGAAATTCAGCCTCGACGGCGTCAACTACATCAAGCGTTTCAGCTTTACCCGCGGTTTGTACGATTTGAAGGTCACTTACCTGATCGACAACACCAGCGACAAAGCCTGGAGCGGCAACCTGTTTGCCCAGCTCAAGCGTGACGCCAGCTCCGATCCGTCTTCCAGCACCGCCACCGGCACCGCGACTTACCTGGGCGCCGCCCTGTGGACAAGTAACGAGCCGTACAAAAAAGTGTCGATGAAAGATATCGACAAGGGCACGCTGAAAGAAACCGTCCAAGGTGGCTGGGTAGCGTGGCTGCAGCACTATTTCGTGACCGCCTGGATCCCGAACAAGGGTGACGCGAACCTGGTTCAAACCCGCAAGGACAGCCAGGGCAACTACATCATTGGCTTCACTGGCCCGGCGTTGACCGTCGCTCCAGGCGCCAAGGCTGAAACCAGCGCTACCCTGTACGCCGGCCCTAAAAGCCAGGCCGTATTGAAAGAGTTGTCCCCAGGTCTGGAACTGACTGTGGATTATGGCTTCCTGTGGTTCATTGCCCAGCCGATCTTCTGGCTGTTGCAACATATCCACAGCATCGTCGGTAACTGGGGCTGGTCGATCATCTTCCTGACCATGCTGATCAAAGGGCTTTTCTTCCCTCTGTCGGCAGCCAGCTACAAGTCGATGGCGCGTATGCGTGCAGTGGCGCCAAAGTTGGCTGCACTGAAAGAACAGCATGGCGATGATCGGCAGAAAATGTCGCAAGCCATGATGGAGCTGTACAAGAAAGAGAAGATCAACCCGCTGGGTGGATGCTTGCCGATTCTGGTGCAGATGCCGGTGTTCCTGTCGCTGTACTGGGTACTCCTGGAAAGCGTAGAAATGCGTCAGGCTCCGTTCATGCTGTGGATAACCGACCTGTCGATCAAAGACCCGTTCTTTATCCTGCCGATCATCATGGGCGCGACCATGTTTATCCAGCAACGCTTGAACCCGACTCCGCCGGACCCGATGCAGGCCAAAGTGATGAAAATGATGCCGATCATCTTCACCTTCTTCTTCTTGTGGTTCCCAGCTGGTCTGGTGCTGTACTGGGTGGTCAACAACGTATTGTCGATCTCTCAACAGTGGTACATCACACGTAAAATCGAAGCGGCTACCAAAAAAGCCGAGGCGTAATTTACTCTGTGGATAACCACTCAAGACGCCCCCTAGTGGGGCGTTTTGCTTTCCGTCACTTTTGTCCTGGAACCTGCCGATGAGCGCTCCTCGTGAAACCATCGCTGCTGTTGCAACCGCTCAAGGTCGCGGCGGCGTCGGTATTGTGCGTATTTCCGGACCGCTCGCAGGTCCTGCCGCCAAGGCGATCAGCGGTCGGGAGTTGAAGCCGCGTTACGCCCATTACGGCCAATTTCTGGCCGCCGACGAAAGCGTGTTGGACGAAGGCCTGGCGCTCTATTTCCCAGGCCCCAACTCCTTCACCGGTGAAGATGTCCTGGAGCTACAGGGCCACGGCGGCCCCGTGGTCCTGGATATGCTGTTGCAACGCTGTCTGCAATTGGGTTGCCGTCTGGCCCGTCCAGGTGAGTTCAGTGAGCGGGCATTCCTTAACGATAAGCTCGACCTGGCACAGGCCGAAGCCATCGCCGACTTGATTGAGGCCAGTTCTGCACAGGCGGCGCGCAACGCGTTGCGTTCTTTGCAGGGGGCATTTTCGGTGCGTGTGCATAACTTGACCGAGCAATTGATTAGCCTGCGTATCTACGTTGAGGCGGCGATTGATTTTCCTGAGGAAGAAATCGACTTCCTCGCCGATGGCCACGTCTTGGCGATGCTGGATAAAGTCCGTGAGGAGTTATCCACCGTTCTGCACGAAGCCGGGCAGGGCGCTTTACTGCGCGATGGGATGACCGTGGTGATTGCGGGTCGACCCAATGCCGGTAAATCCAGCCTCCTCAACGCATTAGCCGGCCGTGAAGCGGCTATCGTCACCGAAATTGCCGGCACCACCCGGGACATCCTGCGCGAACATATCCACATCGACGGCATGCCACTGCACGTGGTCGACACCGCAGGCTTGCGCGATACCGACGACCAAGTGGAAAAGATCGGCGTGGAGCGCGCCCTCAAGGCCATCAGCGAAGCGGATCGCGTGTTGCTGGTGGTCGATGCCACTGCGCCGGAGGCTGCGGATCCCTTTGCCTTGTGGCCGGAATTTCTAGAGCAGCGACCTGACCCGGCCAACGTTACCCTGATCCGCAACAAGGCCGACCTGACAGGCGAAGCCATCGTTCTGGAAACCAGCGAGGATGGCCATGTCACTATCAGCTTGAGCGCCAAGTCGGCGGGTGATGGGCTTGAATTGCTGCGAGACCATCTCAAAGCCTGCATGGGCTATAAGCAGACGTCCGAAAGCAGTTTCAGTGCGCGTCGCAGGCACCTGGAGGCGCTGCGTCATGCCAGCGCGGCCCTCGAGCATGGACGGGCTCAGCTGACCCTGGCGGGTGCTGGGGAGCTGTTGGCTGAGGACTTGCGTCAGGCACAGCAACTCCTGGGCGAGATCACTGGCGCATTCAGCTCGGATGATTTGCTGGGTCGGATTTTTTCCAGCTTCTGCATCGGTAAATAACCCTTCGTTGTTCACAGGCAGGCCATTCGTGCGTGCCTGTTTTGCCCGTTTCAGGGCAGCTCTTTTGATTTTCTGATTAATCCCTCGCATCGAGGCGGCCTTGCCGTGGGCGAAATGTGCCGCCAACTACGCTTTTGTGTGGATTAAGCCCTGTGAATAACCGCGCCTGTGCCCAGTTGATAACAGGGCGTAAAACCTGAGTAAAAACCCCTCTGTGGATAACCAATACTTTAATCCACAGGCTTAAAGCACTTATCCAAGGGCCTCATTGGCACATGACCACAGACTTTTGAATCTCTGTACACACCGTAAATAAAGGCTTGTAGAGATCTATCCACAGAAAAGGTGCTCAGTAGAAATAAACATAAAAACAAAGATCTTATAAATTTCTTTCTTTTTAATTTCTATTGTCTGTGATTCATCCACAGCTGGTTAAATTTTGTGCAAAGGGTTCTTTAGGAAGGGCTAAGTCCCTATACTTGCCGCCAAAGCTCTAAAACCCTTTCAACAAACAATTCCTGATTACCTACATAAGCAGGCACGAGGTGCGTGGTGGATTTCCCTTCCCGTTTTGAAGTGATCGTCATCGGCGGCGGTCATGCCGGTACCGAGGCAGCACTGGCGTCAGCACGCATGGGCGTAAAAACCCTGCTGCTCACGCATAACGTGGAGACCCTCGGTGCAATGAGTTGCAACCCTGCCATTGGCGGAATTGGCAAAAGCCATCTGGTCAAGGAAATCGACGCCCTTGGCGGCGTCATGGCCATGGCTACCGATAAGGGTGGCATTCAATTTCGCGTGCTCAACAGCCGCAAAGGCCCGGCCGTGCGTGCTACTCGGGCACAAGCTGACCGTATTCTGTACAAGGCGGCAGTACGCGAAACCCTGGAAAACCAGCCGAACCTGTGGATATTTCAACAGGCGGCGGATGACTTGATCGTCGAACAGGACGTGGTGAAGGGCGTTGTCACCCAAATGGGTCTGCGTTTCTTCGCGCAATCCGTGGTGTTGACCACCGGTACCTTCCTCGGCGGACTTATCCACATTGGCATGCAGAACTATTCCGGTGGCCGTGCTGGTGATCCGCCGTCGATTGCCCTGGCAAAGCGCCTGCGTGAGTTGCCCCTGCGTGTCGGCCGTCTGAAAACCGGTACCCCACCACGTATCGACGGGCGTTCGGTGGATTTTTCGGTGATGACCGAACAAGCCGGTGATACCCCGATTCCGGTCATGTCGTTCATGGGTTCCAAAGAACAGCACCCAACACAGGTGAGCTGCTGGATTACCCACACCAATGCGCGTACCCACGAGATCATTGCCGCGAACCTCGACCGTTCGCCGATGTATTCCGGGGTTATCGAAGGCATTGGCCCGCGTTATTGCCCCTCGATCGAAGACAAGATCCACCGCTTTGCCGACAAGGAAAGCCACCAGGTCTTCATCGAGCCCGAAGGCCTGACGACGCACGAGTTGTACCCGAACGGGATTTCCACTTCGCTGCCGTTCGATGTGCAAATCCAGATCGTGCAGTCGATTCGCGGCATGGAAAACGCACACATCGTGCGTCCAGGCTATGCCATCGAGTACGACTACTTCGACCCGCGCGACCTGAAGTACAGCCTCGAAACCAAAGTGATCGGCGGCCTGTTCTTTGCCGGGCAAATCAACGGCACCACCGGTTACGAAGAAGCCGGAGCCCAAGGTTTGTTGGCCGGGACCAACGCGGCGCTGCGTGCACAGGGCAAAGACAGTTGGTGCCCGCGTCGTGATGAAGCGTACATCGGCGTGTTGGTTGACGACCTGATTACCCTGGGTACCCAGGAACCGTACCGGATGTTTACATCCCGGGCCGAATATCGCCTGATCCTGCGCGAAGACAACGCCGACTTGCGCCTGACCGAAAAAGGTCGCGAACTGGGCCTGGTCGATGACGCGCGTTGGGCCGCGTTCTGCAAAAAACGCGAGAGCATTGCACTCGAAGAACAGCGTCTGAAAAGCACGTGGGTTCGTCCGGGTACCGAACAGGGCGACGCGCTCGCCGAAAAATTCGGGACGCCGCTGACCCACGAATACAACCTGCTGAACTTGCTGTCCCGTCCTGAAATCGACTACGCGGGCCTGGTCGAAGTAACGGGCGGTGGCGCAGAAGATCCACAGGTCGCCGAACAGGTTGAAATCAAAACCAAATACGCCGGTTACATTGACCGCCAGCAGGACGAAATCGCCCGTCTGCGTGCCAGTGAAAACACCAAGCTGCCTGTGGATATCGACTACACCGGTATCTCCGGGCTGTCGAAAGAGATTCAAAGCAAGCTGGGGATAACTCGGCCGGAAACCCTGGGCCAGGCGTCACGCATCCCCGGCGTCACCCCGGCAGCCATTTCGCTGTTGATGATTCATTTGAAAAAACGCGGCGCGGGCCGTCAGTTGGAGCAAAGCGCTTGAGTTCGTTGGTTACCTCGCAACACGCCGAAGAGTTATCCACAGGTGCCCGCCAGTTGGGCGTTGACCTGAGCCCCGTCCAGCAGCAATTGCTGCTCGGCTACCTGGCCCTGTTGATCAAATGGAACAAGGCTTACAACCTCACGGCGGTGCGTAATCCCGACGAGATGGTGTCCCGGCATTTGCTCGACAGTCTGAGCGTTATGCCGTTCATCGAAAACGGTCGCTGGCTGGATGTGGGCAGTGGCGGCGGCATGCCGGGCATTCCCTTGGCCATCCTGTTTCCCGAGTCGCAAGTGACCTGCCTGGACAGCAACGGCAAGAAAACCCGCTTCCTGACCCAGGTCAAACTCGAACTCAAGCTGGATAACCTGCAAGTTATCCACAGTCGCGTCGAAGAGCTCATCCCTGAACAGCCTTTCAACGGGATTGTGTCCCGAGCGTTCAGCAGCATGGAGAACTTCAGCAACTGGACCCGTCACTTGGGCGACCTCGATACTCGCTGGCTGGCAATGAAGGGCGTCCATCCAAGCGATGAGCTGTTAGCATTGCCGGCAGACTTCCACCTCGATAGCGAACACGCCCTGGCCGTACCCGGTTGCCAAGGCCAACGCCATCTGCTGATACTGCGCCGCACGGCATGATTGGGAACACAAGCAAGAATGGCTAAGGTATTCGCGATAGCGAACCAAAAAGGTGGCGTGGGTAAAACCACCACCTGCATCAACCTCGCAGCATCCCTGGTCGCGACCAAGCGCCGGGTGCTGTTGATCGATCTCGATCCACAGGGCAACGCCACCATGGGTAGCGGTGTGGATAAACACGGCCTGGAAAACTCGGTCTACGATTTGCTGATCGGCGAGTGCGACCTCGCACAGGCCATGCACTATTCCGAGCACGGTGGTTATCAACTGCTGCCGGCCAACCGCGATTTGACCGCGGCGGAAGTGGTGCTGCTGGAAATGCAGATGAAAGAAAGCCGTCTGCGCAGCGCCCTGGCGCCGATCCGTGATAACTACGACTACATTCTGATCGACTGTCCACCCTCGCTGTCGATGCTCACGCTCAACGCGTTGGTCGCCGCCGATGGGGTGATTATCCCCATGCAGTGCGAGTACTACGCGCTGGAAGGGCTCAGTGACCTTGTGGATAACATCAAGCGCATCGCCGAGTTGCTCAACCCGAACCTGCAGATCGAAGGCCTGTTGCGCACCATGTTCGACCCGCGCCTGAGCCTGATGAACGATGTGTCGGCCCAGCTCAAGGAACACTTTGGCGAGCAGCTATACGACACCGTAATCCCACGTAACATCCGCTTGGCCGAAGCGCCGAGCTATGGCATGCCGGCGTTGGCGTATGACAAGACTTCGCGTGGCGCCATTGCCTACCTGGCTTTGGCTGGCGAGATGGTTCGCCGTCAACGCCGCAACTCCCGCACCGCTGCAGCCCAGCCAACTTAAGGAATCCCCATGGCCGTCAAGAAACGAGGTCTCGGACGTGGACTGGATGCACTGTTGAGTGGTCCGACCGTCACATCGCTTGAAGAACAAGCGGTGCAGGCTGACGAACGTGAGCTGCAGCACCTGCCTCTGGACCTTATCCAGCGCGGCAAGTACCAGCCACGCCGGGACATGGACCCGCAGGCGCTGGAAGAACTGGCCAACTCGATCAAGGCCCAGGGCGTGATGCAGCCGATCGTGGTTCGCCCGATCGGCGCCGGGCGCTTTGAAATCATTGCGGGCGAACGCCGCTGGCGCGCCAGTCAGCAGGCCGGCAAAGAGACCATTCCGGCGATGGTGCGCGATGTGCCGGATGAAACGGCCATTGCCATGGCGTTGATCGAGAACATTCAGCGTGAAGACCTCAACCCGATCGAAGAAGCGATCGCCTTGCAGCGTTTGCAACAGGAATTCCAGCTGACCCAGCAACAAGTGGCCGAGGCGGTGGGTAAATCCCGCGTAACCGTGTCCAACCTGCTGCGCCTGATCGCGTTGCCGGAAGTCATCAAGACCATGTTGTCCCATGGTGACCTGGAAATGGGCCACGCCCGTGCATTGCTCGGATTGCCTGAAAATCAACAGGTTGAGGGGGCGCGACACGTTGTCGCACGGGGGCTCACCGTTCGTCAGACCGAAGCCCTGGTTCGCCAGTGGCTCAGCGGCAAACCTGCACCGGTCGAAACCGCCAAACCTGATCCGGATATCGCGCGTCTTGAGCAGCGCCTGGCCGAGCGCCTGGGCGCTGCGGTGCAAATTCGCCATGGCAAGAAAGGCAAAGGCCAATTGGTCATCGGATATAACTCCCTTGATGAGCTGCAGGGCGTCCTTGCCCACATCCGCTGAAACATTTGCTTATGTAGCGCGTGATCGGAAATCACTACCCGGCAGTTGAATAGGGGCAGAACCGCCCCTATACTCTGCGCGCATTTTGTCGGCACAAATTATGCCAAGTTATTGATTTCCGGCAGCCGACCATTGAGGAGCAAGAGTGATGGAAACCCGCACGCCAAACACGTTGCCGTTCCATCGCTTGGCCGTTTTCCCGGTCCTATTGGCTCAATTTGTCATTTTGCTGATCGCCGCATTGGCGCTTTGGTACTGGCACGGAGTCGTAGCCGGATATTCAGGACTCTGCGGAGGCCTGATAGCCTTGCTGCCCAATATGTATTTTGCTCATAGGGCCTTTC
This sequence comes from Pseudomonas asgharzadehiana, assembly GCF_019139815.1. Lineage (NCBI taxonomy): Bacteria > Pseudomonadati > Pseudomonadota > Gammaproteobacteria > Pseudomonadales > Pseudomonadaceae > Pseudomonas > Pseudomonas asgharzadehiana. The sequence continues at coordinate 182,714 of NZ_CP077079.1, read as the reverse complement.
GGTTTTCCGGCGCCCGAGCAGCCCAGGCTATCGTCCGGTCTTTTTATGCCGGCGAGGCAGGGAAACTGATTTTGACGGCAGTGCTGTTTGCACTGACCTTTGCAGGTGTGAAGCCATTGGCGCCGCTGGCTGTATTCGGCGTCTTCGTGTTGACCCAACTGGTCAGCTGGTTCGCTCCCCTGCTAATGAAAACAAGACTTTCGAAACCTTAGGGCGTTTGAGGCAACCATGGCAGAAACAACCGCTTCGGGCTATATCCAGCACCACTTGCAGAACCTGACCTTCGGTCAGCTTCCCAACGGCGGCTGGGGCTTTGCCCACTCCGCAGCAGAAGCCAAAGAAATGGGCTTCTGGGCTTTCCACCTGGACACTCTGGGTTGGTCGGTCGCACTGGGTCTGATCTTCGTCCTGATTTTCCGCATGGCGGCAAAAAAGGCGACTTCCGGTCAACCGGGTGCCCTGCAGAACTTCGTCGAAGTACTGGTCGAATTCGTCGATGGCAGCGTGAGAGACAGCTTCCATGGCCGCAGCGCCGTGATTGCACCGCTGGCACTGACCATCTTCGTCTGGGTGTTCCTGATGAACGCCGTCGACCTGATTCCGGTTGACTGGATTCCTCAACTGGCCATCCTCATCTCCGGCGACCCGCACATTCCATTCCGCGCGGTATCGACCACTGACCCGAACGCTACCCTGGGCATGGCCCTGTCGGTGTTCGCGTTGATCATTTTCTACAGCATCAAGATCAAGGGCATCGGCGGCTTCATCGGCGAACTGACCCTGCACCCGTTCGGCAGCAAGAACGTTTTCGTTCAAGCCCTGCTGATCCCGGTGAACTTCCTGCTGGAATTCGTCACCCTGGTCGCCAAGCCGATTTCCCTGGCGCTGCGACTGTTCGGCAACATGTATGCCGGCGAGCTGGTGTTCATTCTGATCGCTGTGATGTTCGGTAGCGGTCTGCTCTGGCTTAGCGGCCTGGGCATTGTTCTGCAGTGGGCGTGGGCCGTGTTCCACATCCTGATCATCACCCTGCAGGCCTTCATCTTCATGATGCTGACCATCGTCTACCTGTCGATGGCGCACGAAGAGAACCATTAAGGCCAGTCTCGACTAGTCTGATGTCCTTCCCGGTGAAACGGGAAGGTGGCCCACCAGGGCTATGAAACGATTTGTTTTACCGCTTTAAAATCTAAAAAACCTAAACCATACGACGTAAAAGTCGGGAGGAAAGATGGAAACTGTAGTTGGTCTAACCGCTATCGCTGTTGCACTGTTGATCGGCCTGGGCGCTCTGGGTACTGCCATTGGTTTCGGCCTGCTGGGCGGCAAATTCCTGGAAGGCGCAGCGCGTCAGCCAGAAATGGTTCCAATGCTGCAAGTTAAAATGTTCATCGTCGCCGGCCTGCTCGACGCCGTGACCATGATCGGTGTTGGTATCGCTCTGTTCTTCACCTTCGCGAACCCCTTCGTTGGTCAACTCGCCGGTTAATCACTCATTTTTTTGAGTGATTGGTGTGTTGTGCAACGAACGAGCGAGGTATTGGCGTGAACATTAATGCAACCATTATTGGTCAGTCCTTAGCGTTCTTGATTTTTGTAGTTTTCTGCATGAAGTTCGTATGGCCTCCGGTCATCGCGGCTTTGCACGAACGTCAGAAGAAGATCGCGGATGGACTGGACGCTGCCGCCCGAGCAGCTCGCGACCTGGAGTTGGCCCAAGATAAAGCGGGTCAGCAACTGCGCGAAGCGAAAGCCCAGGCAGCCGAAATCATTGAGCAAGCCAAGAAACGCGGTAACCAGATTGTTGAAGAGGCTGTTGAAAAAGCCCGTATCGACGCTGACCGTGTGAAGGTTCAGGCTCAGGCCGAGATCGAGCAGGAACTCAATGGTGTCAAAGATGCGCTGCGTGCCCAACTGGGTGCTCTGGCCGTCGGCGGTGCTGAGAAGATCCTGGGTGCCACAATCGATCAAAACGCGCACGCGGAGCTGGTTAACAAACTGGCTGCTGAAATTTAAGCGAGGGCGATCATGGCAGAATTGACCACGTTGGCCCGACCTTACGCTAAGGCAGCCTTCGAGCACGCCCAGGCCCACCAGCAGCTGGCCTCTTGGTCAGCCATGCTCGGCCTGGCTGCAGCAGTGTCGCAAGACGACACCATGCAGCGCGTGCTCAAGGCCCCGCGACTGACGAGCGCAGACAAGGCCGCCACTTTTATTGAAGTGTGCGGCGACAAGTTTGATGTGAAGGCACAGAACTTCATCAACGTCATTGCCGAAAACGACCGTCTCCTGCTTCTGCCGGAGATTGCCGCTCTGTTCGACCTGTACAAGGCTGAGCAAGAGAAGTCGGTAGACGTTGAAGTCACCAGTGCTTTTGCATTGAACCAAGAACAGCAAGACAAACTCGCCAAGGTTCTCAGTGCACGACTCGACCGGGAAGTGCGCCTGCAAGTTGCGGAAGACCCATCCCTCATTGGGGGTGTTGTCATTCGCGCCGGCGACCTGGTTATCGATGGCTCGATTCGCGGCAAACTCGCGAATCTTGCCGAAGCATTGAAATCTTGAGTTTGAAGGGGCAGCAGAGCAATGCAGCAACTCAATCCTTCCGAAATAAGTGAAATTATCAAGGGCCGCATCGACAAGCTCGATGTGACCTCCCAAGCCCGTAACGAAGGCACTGTCGTCAGCGTATCTGACGGCATCGTGCGGATTCACGGTCTGGCCGACGTTATGTACGGCGAGATGATCGAGTTTCCGGGCGGCGTCTACGGTATGGCCCTCAACCTGGAGCAAGACTCCGTAGGTGCCGTTGTATTGGGCGCATACACCAGTCTGGCTGAAGGCATGAGCGCCAAGTGCACAGGCCGCATCCTCGAAGTTCCGGTTGGTAAGGAACTGCTGGGTCGCGTAGTCGACGCACTGGGTAACCCTGTTGACGGTAAAGGTCCACTGGGCAACACCGAGACCGACGCGGTCGAGAAAGTTGCTCCAGGCGTGATCTGGCGTAAGTCGGTAGACCAGCCTGTACAGACTGGCTACAAGGCTGTCGATGCCATGATTCCTGTCGGCCGTGGCCAGCGTGAGCTGATCATCGGTGACCGTCAGATCGGTAAAACCGCTCTGGCCATCGACGCGATCATCAACCAGAAGAACAGCGGCATTTTCTGCGTCTACGTCGCTATTGGTCAGAAGCAATCGACCATCGCCAACGTGGTTCGCAAGCTGGAAGAAAACGGCGCCCTGGCCAACACGATCATCGTGGCTGCCAGTGCTTCGGAATCTCCTGCGCTGCAATTCCTGGCACCGTACTCCGGTTGCACCATGGGTGAATTCTTCCGCGACCGCGGTGAAGACGCGCTGATCGTTTATGACGATCTGTCCAAGCAGGCAGTGGCTTATCGCCAGATCTCCCTGCTGTTGCGCCGTCCACCAGGCCGTGAAGCTTACCCAGGCGACGTGTTCTATCTCCACTCCCGTCTGCTGGAGCGCGCATCCCGCGTTTCGGAAGAGTATGTAGAGAAGTTCACCAACGGCGCAGTGACCGGAAAAACCGGTTCCCTGACCGCACTGCCGATCATCGAAACCCAGGCTGGCGACGTTTCCGCGTTCGTTCCGACCAACGTGATTTCCATCACCGACGGTCAGATCTTCCTGGAATCGGCCATGTTCAACTCAGGCATCCGTCCTGCAGTGAACGCCGGTGTTTCGGTATCCCGTGTGGGTGGTGCCGCTCAGACCAAGATCATCAAGAAGCTCTCCGGTGGTATCCGTACCGCTCTGGCTCAGTACCGTGAACTGGCGGCATTCGCCCAGTTCGCATCTGACCTGGACGAAGCGACCCGTAAGCAACTTGAGCATGGTCAGCGCGTTACCGAGCTGATGAAGCAGAAGCAATACGCCCCAATGTCGATCGCTGACATGGCGTTGTCGCTGTATGCCGCTGAGCGTGGGTTCCTGACCGACGTTGAAATCGCCAAGGTCGGCAGCTTTGAACAAGCGCTGATTGCTTACTTCAACCGCGATCACGCCGAATTGATGGCGAAGATCAACGTGAAGGGTGACTTCAATGACGATATCGACGCTGGCATGAAAGCCGGTATCGAGAAGTTCAAGGCCACCCAAACCTGGTAAGCCGCAGCGGGAGCCGCAAGGCTCCCGCTTGCTAACCTGATAGGTGTTACATGGCAGGCGCAAAAGAGATTCGCAGTAAGATTGCGAGCATCAAAAGCACGCAAAAAATTACCAGCGCCATGGAAAAAGTGGCGGTCAGCAAAATGCGCAAGGCACAAATGCGCATGGCTGCTAGCCGTCCTTATGCGGAGCGTATCCGCCAGGTAATTGGGCATCTGGCCAACGCCAACCCGGAATACCGCCACCCGTTCATGATCGGCCGCGAAGTTAAGCGTGCGGGTTATGTGGTAGTGAGCAGTGACCGTGGTTTGTGCGGTGGTTTGAATACCAACCTGTTCAAGGCCCTGGTCAAGGACATGGCGGTAAACCGCGAAAACGGCGTCGAGATCGATCTGTGTGTTGTTGGTAGCAAGGGTGCGGCCTTTTTCCGCAACTTCGGCGGTAACGTCGTTGCAGCTATCAGCCACCTGGGTGAAGAGCCGTCGATCAATGATTTGATCGGCAGTGTGAAGGTGATGCTGGATGCGTACCTGGAAGGCCGGATTGACCGCCTGTCCGTGGTATCCAACAAGTTCATCAACACCATGACCCAGCAGCCAACCGTGGAGCAGTTGATTCCACTGGTGGCGACCCCGGATCAGGAACTCAAGCACCACTGGGACTACCTCTACGAACCAGACGCCAAAGAGCTGCTTGACGGCTTGATGGTGCGCTACGTGGAGTCGCAGGTGTACCAGGCGGTGGTCGAGAACAACGCAGCTGAACAAGCGGCGCGGATGATCGCGATGAAAAACGCTACCGATAACGCCGGTGATCTGATCAGCGATTTGCAGCTGATCTACAACAAGGCGCGTCAGGCTGCGATCACCCAAGAGATCTCGGAAATCGTCGGCGGCGCTGCCGCGGTTTAACGGTTCAAATATTCAGAGGATCCAGCTATGAGTAGCGGACGTATCGTTCAAATCATCGGCGCCGTTATCGACGTGGAATTCCCACGCGACAGCGTACCGAGCATCTACAACGCGCTGAAAGTACAAGGCGCGGAAACTACTCTGGAAGTTCAGCAGCAGCTGGGCGACGGCGTAGTTCGTACCATTGCGATGGGTTCCACCGAAGGCTTGAAGCGCGGTCTGGACGTTATCGACTCTGGCGCAGCCATCTCCGTACCGGTCGGTAAAGCGACCCTGGGCCGGATCATGGACGTACTGGGCAACCCGATTGACGAAGCTGGTCCGATCGACACCGAAGAGCGCTGGGGCATTCACCGTCCAGCACCTTCGTTCGCCGAGCAAGCGGGCGGCAACGACCTGCTGGAAACCGGCATCAAGGTTATCGACCTGGTTTGCCCGTTCGCCAAGGGCGGTAAAGTCGGTCTGTTCGGTGGTGCCGGTGTAGGCAAAACCGTAAACATGATGGAACTGATCCGTAACATCGCCATCGAGCACAGCGGTTATTCCGTGTTCGCCGGTGTGGGTGAGCGTACTCGTGAGGGTAACGACTTCTACCACGAGATGAAGGACTCCAACGTTCTGGACAAAGTGGCACTGGTTTACGGTCAGATGAACGAGCCGCCGGGAAACCGTCTGCGCGTAGCACTGACCGGCCTGACCATGGCCGAGAAGTTCCGTGACGAAGGTAACGACGTTCTGCTGTTCGTCGACAACATCTACCGTTACACCCTGGCCGGTACTGAAGTATCCGCACTGCTGGGCCGTATGCCTTCTGCAGTAGGTTACCAGCCGACCCTGGCTGAAGAGATGGGCGTTCTGCAAGAACGTATCACTTCGACCAAGGAAGGTTCGATCACTTCGATCCAAGCGGTATACGTACCTGCGGATGACTTGACCGACCCATCGCCAGCCACCACCTTCGCCCACTTGGACGCCACTGTCGTTCTGTCCCGTGACATCGCTTCCCTGGGTATCTACCCAGCGGTCGATCCACTCGACTCGACTTCGCGCCAGCTGGACCCGAACGTGATCGGCCAGGAGCACTACGACACCGCTCGCGGCGTTCAGTACGTGCTGCAGCGTTACAAAGAACTGAAGGACATCATTGCGATCCTGGGTATGGACGAGCTGTCGGAAGCCGACAAGCAGTTGGTAAACCGTGCTCGTAAGATCCAGCGCTTCTTGTCGCAGCCGTTCTTCGTGGCTGAAGTCTTCACCGGTGCTTCGGGTAAATACGTTTCCCTGAAAGACACCATTGCTGGCTTCAAAGGCATCCTCAACGGTGACTACGACCACCTGCCAGAACAAGCGTTCTACATGGTCGGCGGCATCGAAGAAGCGATCGAGAAAGCCAAGAAACTGTAATCCAAGCGCCCGGAAACGGGCGCTCATCAGGTTGAGGCAATCAGATGGCTATGACAGTCCATTGCGATATCGTCAGCGCGGAAGGAGAAATTTTCTCCGGTCTGGTCGAGTTTGTAACAGCGCACGGCGACCTGGGTGATCTTGGTATCGCCATGGGTCACGCCCCGTTGATTACCAGCTTGAAGCCAGGTCCGATCACGTTGACCAAGCAAGGCGGGGAAAAGGAGGTGTTTTACATCTCCGGTGGTTTCCTCGAAGTTCAGCCGAACATGGTCAAGGTACTTGCCGACACCGTGCAACGTGCTGGCGACCTGGATGAAGCCTCCGCTCAGGAAGCCGTCAAGGCTGCCGAGAAGGCGCTGAACGAAAAAGGCGCAGACTTCGACTACAGCGCTGCTGCAGTCCGTCTGGCCGAGGCCGCAGCCCAGCTGCGTACTCTCCAGCAGATCCGCAAGAAGTAAGCGGCCACGCCGTCATGCTTCATGCGCGATTGATTAAAAAGGGTAGCCTCGGCTACCCTTTTTCTTTTTTTGCAAAACACTTCTCTGGTCTGAAGCCGGACCGCCCAGGATTGGTAGCCATTCATGTCTCTTGAAATCGTCATTCTCGCCGCAGGCCAGGGCACCCGTATGCGTTCGGCCCTGCCCAAGGTGCTGCACCCGGTGGCCGGTAATTCCATGCTTGGCCATGTTATCCACAGCGCCCGGCAGCTGAGTCCGCAACGTATCCACGTGGTCATCGGCCACGGTGCCGATGTGGTACGTGAACGTCTGGCCGCCGATGACCTGAATTTCGTACTGCAAGACAAGCAACTGGGCACCGGCCACGCCACCGCGCAAGCCGTGCCGTTCATCAGCGCCGACACGGTGCTGATCCTCTATGGCGACGTGCCGCTGATTGAAGTGGAAACCTTGCAACGTCTGCTCAAGCACGTAGTGCCTGGTCAGATGGGCCTGCTCACCGTCGAACTGGAAGACCCCACCGGTTACGGACGCATCGTGCGTAATGCCGACGGCAAGGTCGCCGCCATCGTGGAACACAAGGACGCCAGCGAAGCCCAACGCGCCATCACCGAAGGCAATACCGGCATCCTCGCCGTCCCGGCCAACAAGCTCGCCGACTGGATGAGCCGCCTGTCGAACAACAACGCCCAAGGCGAGTACTACCTCACCGACGTCATCGAGATGGCGGTGAGTGACGGCCTGGTGGTCGCCACCGAGCAGCCCCACGACCCGATGGAAGTGCAGGGCGCCAACGACCGCAAGCAGCTTGCAGAGCTGGAGCGCCACTACCAACTGCGCGAAGGCCGCCGCCTGATGGCCCAGGGCGTCACCCTGCGCGACCCGGCTCGCTTCGATGTACGCGGTGAGGTCACGGTAGGCCGCGACGTATTGATCGATATCAACGTGGTCCTCGAAGGCCGCGTGATCATCGAAGACGACGTGGTGATTGGCCCGAACTGCGTGATCAAGGACAGCACCCTGCGCAAGGGCGTGGTGGTGAAAGCCAACAGCCATATCGACGGTGCCGTGATGGGCGAGGGCAGCGATGCCGGCCCGTTCGCACGTTTGCGTCCCGGTAGCATGCTGGGAGCCAAGGCACATGTGGGTAACTTTGTTGAAATGAAAAATGCCCAATTGGGTGACGAGGCTAAAGTCGGCCATTTGACCTATTTGGGTGATGCCACGGTGGGGGCGCGTACCAACATTGGCGCTGGCACTATCACGTGCAATTACGATGGCGCCAATAAGCACCAGACCACCATCGGTGCAGACGTCTTTATTGGCTCCAACAATTCGTTGGTCGCCCCCGTTACTCTCGACGATGGCGCCAGCACCGCAGCAGGCTCAACCATCAACCAGAATGTGGATAAGTCCCAGTTGGCCGTCGCCCGCGCCCGCCAACGCAACATCGACGGTTGGAAACGCCCGGTCAAAATCAAAAAGACCTGAGTTATCCACAGCCTCACCGGCCACATAACTCCAATGTGGGAGGGGGTTTGCTCCCGATAGCAGTGTGTCAGGCACTTATATGCCACTGATACACCGCTATCGGGAGCAAGCCCCCTCCCACATCTGCTCTGCGTCGTTAACAAAAAATGCGGTCCGGCGCTTGACGATCTTTCGCTAATAGGTTTTGATTGCCTTCGTTATCTTTCGAAACGAAACTTATCACTGCCATGTCGAAACGAAATACACCCCAACGACGCCACAACATCCTGACCTTGCTCAACGAACAAGGCGAAGTCAGCGTGGACGAATTGGCCAAGCGTTTCGAAACGTCAGAAGTCACCATCCGCAAGGATTTAGCCGCGCTGGAAAGCAATGGCTTGCTGTTGCGCCGCTACGGTGGCGCGATCACCATGCCCCAGGAACTGGTCGGCGACCCTGCCCAACCCATCTCAACCTACAAACGTGCCATCGCCCGTGCTGCCGTGAAGCGCTTGCGCGAACACGCCCGCATCATCATCGACAGCGGCAGCACCACCGCCGCCATGATCCCCGAACTCGGGCACCAACCCGGCCTGGTGGTGATGACCAATTCCTTGCACGTGGCCAGCGCGTTGAGCGAACTGGAACACGAGCCGGTATTGCTGATGACCGGCGGCACCTGGGACCCGCATTCGGATTCATTCCAGGGTCAGGTCGCCGAGCAGGTACTGCGCTCCTACGACTTTGATCAACTGTTCATTGGCGCCGATGGCATCGATCTGGAGCGCGGTACTACCACCTTCAACGAACTGCTGGGCCTGAGCCGTGTGATGGCCGAGGTCGCCCGTGAAGTGGTGGTGATGGTCGAGTCCGACAAGATCGGCCGCAAGATTCCCAACCTGGAGCTGCCCTGGAGCAGCGTCCATACCCTCATTACCGATGATCGCCTGCCGCTTGAGGCCCGCGACCAGATCCAAGCCCGCGGCATTACGCTGATATGCGCGGCAATCATCTAGGAGAAGCACCATGTGTGGAATTGTTGGCGCAGTTGCCGAACGTAACGTTACCGCCATCCTGATCGAAGGCCTCAAGCGCCTGGAATACCGCGGCTACGACAGCGCGGGCGTGGCGGTTTTCACCAACGCCGGCAAGCTTGAGCGTGTGCGTCGCCCGGGCAAGGTCAGTGAGTTGGACCAGGCCCTGGCCGGCGAGCCGCTGGTTGGCCGCCTGGGCATTGCCCACACCCGCTGGGCAACCCACGGTGCGCCGTGTGAACGTAACGCCCACCCCCACTTCTCCGGCGACCTGGCGGTGGTGCACAACGGCATCATCGAAAACCACGAAGCGCTGCGCGAACAACTCAAAAGCCTGGGCTACGTGTTCACCTCCGACACCGACACCGAAGTCATCGCCCACCTGCTCAACCACAAACTCAAGGACCACAGCGACCTGACCACCGCGCTCAAGGCTACGGTCAAGGAACTGCATGGCGCCTACGGCCTGGCGGTAATCAGCGCCAGCCAGCCTGACCGTGTGGTCGCCGCCCGCAGTGGCAGCCCGCTGGTGATCGGCCTGGGCCTGGGGGAAAACTTCCTTGCCTCCGACCAACTGGCCCTGCGCCAGGTTACTGACCGCTTCATGTACCTGGAAGAAGGCGATATCGCCGACATTCGCCGCGAAAGCGTGCAGATCTGGGACGTGAACGGCAACTCCGTCGAGCGCGAAGCCGTGCAATACCGCGACGGCGCCGAAGCGGCCGACAAAGGCGAATACCGCCACTTCATGCTCAAGGAAATCCACGAGCAACCGGCCGTGGTGCAACGCACCCTGGAAGGTCGTCTGGGTGACAAGCAAGTGCTGGTCAACGCGTTCGGCCCACAAGCCGCCGAGTTGTTCGCCAAAGTGCGCAATGTGCAGATCGTCGCTTGTGGCACCAGCTACCACGCCGGCATGGTTGCCCGTTACTGGCTGGAAGAACTGGCCGGCATCCCGTGCCAGGTCGAAGTGGCCAGCGAGTTCCGCTACCGCAAAGTGGTGGTGCAGCCCGATACCCTGTTCGTGACCATCTCCCAGTCCGGCGAAACCGCCGACACCCTGGCCGCCCTGCGTAATGCCAAAGAGCTGGGCTTCCTCGCCAGCCTGGCGATCTGCAACGTCAGCATCAGCTCATTGGTGCGTGAGTCAGACCTGACCCTGCTGACCCAGGCCGGTCGCGAAATCGGCGTGGCCTCTACCAAAGCCTTCACTACCCAACTGGTGGGCCTGCTGCTGTTGACCCTGTCCCTGGGCCAAGTGCGCGGTACCCTGGCCGACGGCGTCGAAGCCACCCTGGTGGAAGAACTGCGCCGCCTGCCGACCCGCCTGGGCGAAGCCCTGGCCATGGACAGCGTTGTGGAAAAAGTCGCCGAGTTGTTCGCCGACAAAAACCACACCCTGTTCCTCGGCCGTGGCGCGCAATACCCGGTGGCGATGGAAGGTTCCCTCAAGCTCAAGGAAATCTCTTACATTCACGCCGAAGCCTACCCGGCCGGTGAGCTCAAACACGGCCCATTGGCCCTGGTGGATGACGACATGCCGGTGGTCACCGTCGCGCCGAACAACGAACTGCTGGAAAAGCTCAAATCCAACCTGCAGGAAGTGCGCGCACGTGGCGGCCAACTGGTGGTCTTCGCTGACGAGAAGGCCGGCATGACTAATGGCGAAGGTACCCACGTCATCAACATGCCGCATATCAACGACACCCTGTCGCCGATCCTCTACACCATCCCGCTGCAGTTGTTGTCGTACTACGTGGCGGTGTTGAAGGGCACCGACGTCGACCAGCCGCGCAACCTGGCCAAGTCGGTGACCGTGGAATAACCCGCCCTGCGCCTGGAGGCCCCGTTGGATCTCCAGGCGCCCACGCAAGGATGCGACAGTGATGACACCTGTCTTTTCCCAACTCGGCGAGCGTTTGCACAATCGCCGATTTGCGGTCAGCCACAATACCCACGGGCTATCCGGCGCCGGCACGGTGTTTCACTACCGGGTCGAGGGTGACGCTATTTCCAGTACCTACCAGGGCGGTCGAATTCGCTTGGGCACGCAAGTCGGACGCGTAACTGGCGCCGATACCATCGAGCTGCTTTTCCAGTGCCTGACGCTGGACGGTGAACTGCTGTCCGGTTGGTCGCGCGGCACGGTGGCTGTGGATAAGTCTGGGCGCACTACCCTGAGTTTTGTTTGGGGGTGGTTGTCGGGTGCGGTGGGGGGAGGGGAGTCCGATTATCGTGAACTGGTTGAGTAGCCTCCTCGGCTCACCAGCCTTCCAAAGGTATTGAGGCACTCAAGGCACAAACTCCACCCTCAACCCGCGACTCGCAGTGCGCCCCTGATCATCGCTCACCCGCAACCGATACTCCCCGGACTTGCCCGGCCGCCAGTTCAGTGTTGTTTGCGGCGGGCCCTGGCCGATCAAGGTTTGATCAGCAAACCAATACAGCGTCGCCGCATCGCTGGCCGCATTCGCGTTCAACGGGATGCTTTCCTGGGGCTGGGACAGGCGCAACTGATAACTTACTTGAGTCAGCGGTGAGCGGATCTGCGGCGCCTCGCTCTGGTCGCTGATGCGGTTGGGCCGGCAATTTTTCATCACGTTCGGCGGCGTGCGGCGAGGCAGGCCTGCGGCGCGGTACAGGCGTTGCACGTCGCTGGGCCAGAATTCGAAGATTTCTTCGCGGGTGTACTGCGGGTCGAACGGCGGGCAGGCGGCCTTGCCGGTGCGGGTGTCGATTAGCACCGGGCGATGCAGGTTGGACACGCGAATCGGTGAGACGCCAGGGATATACCAGGTCTTGCGGGTTTGCGGGCACCAGCGATTGGGCAGCTCGCCCGACGCCGCGCAGACGTCGATGCGCACCAGACCGGCGGGTGGTTTATCGGCTTTGATCGCCACCGTCGGCAAGGCCAGCGGCAGGGCGTCAGCGATGCGAAAGAACAGCGGCGCGGCGGTCTTGGCGCCGATAAACGCCGGGTTCGGCCGGCCATCGAAGTTGCCCACCCACACCACCAGCACGTAGGGGCCGACCAGGCCGGCGCTCCACGCATCGTGAAAGCCCCACGAGGTGCCGGTTTTCCATGCGGTGCGCCACTGTCGGGCGGGCAGGCCATCCGGGCGCGGGTTGCGGCGCAGCATGTCGCGCACCATAAAGGCTGCCTGGGGCGTGAGCAGTTGCGCACCAGTGGCCTGCGGTTGCTCCTGCAAGTAGCGCAACGGCCGCAGGTGCCCGTCGCCAGCCAGCATCACATACAGCCGCGCCAGCTCCTCGGGGGTCATCTCGCCGCCGCCAAGCGCCAAGGCCAGGCCGTAATGGCTTTCGTCGCGCAGGCCCTTGATACCGGCGCGTTGCAGCAACCCATACAGCGAAGGCGATTTAACCTGGCTGGCCAGCCACACCGCCGGGATATTGCGACTACGGATCAAGGCATCTCGCGCGGTCAGCGGCCCGACAAAACTGCCGTCGAAGTTTTCCGGTTGGAAGTAGCCGAAGTTACTCGGCAAGTCCTTAAGGATACTCATGGGGTGAATCACCCCCTGGTCCAGCGCCAGCCCATAGAGAAACGGCTTGAGCGTCGACCCTGGCGAGCGGCGCGACAGCACGCCATTCACTTGCCCGTGGATGCCTGTGGATAAGTAATCCGCCGAACCCACCAGGGCCTTGACGCTCTGGTCGCGGCTGTCGATCAGGATCGCCGTGGCGTTTTCCACGCCGGTGCTGCGCCGCTCGGCAATAAAGCCGGTGATCAGGCGTTCGAGCAACTGCTGCAAGGGCAGGTTAAGGGTGCTATTCAATTCATTGCCGGCCTGGGACGCCAACAGTTGTTCGCTCAGGTGCGGCGCCAGAAACGGGATCTGCTGGCGGTTGCGCGCCTCCAGCGGCAAGTCCAGCAAACTGTCATTGCGCGGGTCGTGTGGATAAGTTTCGCGCCAGTCATTCATCAGGCGCAGCCGCGCGGTTTGCAGCGAGGGGCCGAAGCGCGCGCGCCGCCCCGGCTGTTGTGGGATAACCGCCAATGCCAAGGCTTCGGACAACGACAACTGCGCCGACGATTTGCCAAAGTAGATGCGGCTCGCCGCCTCGGCGCCTTCGATATTGCCGCCCATGGGGGCCAGGTTCAGGTAGGCCTCAAGAATGTCGTGCTTGCTGTAGCGCGCCTCCAGCCACAGCGCCAACGCCATCTGCTGCACTTTGCCGGGGATCTGGCGGGTGTTCAGGTCCCACAGGCGTCGTGCCAGTTGCATGCTCAAGGTCGAGCCGCCCTGGCGTTGGCCGCCGCTGTAAGTGGCCATGGCCGCACGCAGCAACGCCGCAGGATTGACCCCTGGGTGCCAGTAGAAATTGCGGTCTTCCTTGAGGAGCAACGCCTCGACCAATGTCGGCGAAATCCGCTCCAGCGGTAGCCACAGGCGGTATTGGCCGTCATCCGCGAGGGTCATGCGCAACAGCGAGCCATCGTCAGCCAGCACCACCCTGGAGGAGGTGACGGCTTGTTCCAGCGGCGCATGGGGCCACCACCGCAACCCCGCCAGCACCGCCGCTGCTGCCAGCAGCGGTGTCAGACGTTTAAGGCTTGGTAATTTCAAGCTGGCCTACTTTGCCGCGCCCTTGCAGGGTGGTTTCGTACATGCCTTCGGCGTAGGCCGGTGGCGTATTGAACGTGCCGGCGTTGGTAGCACGTACGCGGTAAACGAAAGTACCTACATCGCGCAGCGCGGTGCCGTACAGCACCACCCGATCATCACGTACATCCACGTAGTCCGGCTGCCAGTTGCTCAGCTCGGTTTCACCGATTGGCGCTTGCCAGGTGTCGGCTTCTTCTTCGCTGGCTTGCACGTACTCGGATTCCTCGCCTTCGCTTTCCTCGCTGCTGTCGGCTTGCGGGTCCGGCTCCGGCGGCAAGTTATACACAGGCTCGACGCCACCGGGCAGCAGGTCGACGACCGCCACTTGCTGCACCTGGTCACGGTCGGTAGCGCGCAGGCGCAGACGTACCAGGAACTCATCGCCCACCGCGACTTTGCTTACCGGCTCGCCTTTGAGGTCGAGGTATTCGTGGATGATTTCCAGGCCGTTGTTGATGGCCTTGAGCTTGGCGCCTTTATCAAAACCGGCTTCGCTGAGCATGTAGAACGCCGCCGGGCCGTCGGATTTTTCCATCACCAGCTTTTGCGTGGTGCCCGGTACGGCGGCTCGCGGCGGCTGGCCGGCCATTTCCAGCAGTTGTTGCTGCTTGTCGCCCAACCAGGCGGTGGCCTTGAGGGTCATGTCGCTTTGCGCGCGCTGGCCGTAGTTGTCCAGGGCACGCAGCAGCAGGGCCGCCGACAGCGAGTTGTAGCGTTGCTCGTTGAGACGTTTGCCAAGCTTGTCCAGCAGCGCCGTGGGCACATCGTCCAGCAACTCAGGGAAGTGGCGCGCCAACAGGTGCAAGTGTTCGGCATCGTGCACCAGCGGGTCGTAGTACAGGCCGTCGCTGTCCCACTTATCCACAAGCGAACGCCACGGGATTTTGCGGAACAAGGAGTCGGCCTGGCGATCCTGCTTGAGCAGCTTGTAGCTGGCGGCCAGGTAAGCGGCGCCCAGGTCGTTCTGCCAGCTGTCTTTGAAGTAGCTTTCGTAGCGTTCGCGGATATCGCTCAAGGCGCCGCTTACCAGAATCCCCTGACGGCTCAGCAGGTAACTGGCGTAGGCACGGTTACGCAATTCCGACAGGCCTTCGCTGGGGCCATTGGCCAGGTCCGTCAGATAGGTATTGGCGCGTACCAACACATCTTCCGGTACCGGCAGCCCGCGTTCCCTGGCTTCGATCAGGAAGTCGGTGGCGTACAGGCTGGCGTAGGGCGCCACGTCCGGGTTGGCGGCCCACAAACCGAAACCGCCGGCCTGGTTCTGGCGTTGGCGCAGCATGCGCACCGCGCCGGCGAAGGCCTGTTCGGCCTCGGGTGCGGTGCCGCCCCAGATCAACGCCGGCATGGCCTTGGACACCAATTGTTCGGTGCACGCGTAGCCATAGTCATCCAGGTAATGCTTGAGGCCGTTGGCCCATACCAGCGGCGAAGCGGCCACGCCCAACTGCACGTCGCGCAGTTGGCTGAACAGCTCACGCGTCGGTTTAAGCTCTTTGCTGGCGCTATCGAAACGGCCCAGGCTCAGGGCCACGCGGTGTTCGCTCAAGGGGCGGATCGAGGTGGTTTCCGCCACCTGGATGCGCTTGCCGCCCGGCAATACCGCGATAAATCGCAGGTCTGCCGAGCCGAGGGTGTCGCCGACCTTGATCTTGAACTCGGCAGTGCCTTCCTTGCGCGGTTGCAGCGACAGGGTGCTGCCCTTGTCGCCCTGCACCACCAGGCCGGCGCTGGTCTGCACTTCGAACTTCACATCCGCCGCCGCGTCGAGGTTACTGAACACCCCGGCGCTGACGTTGAACACGTCCCCCGGCGCGACGAAGGCCGGTACGTTTGGCGTGATCACGATGGGCCCGCGCACGTCGGTCGTGGCATCGCTGACGCCCACGCTGTCGGTATCCACCGCCACCGCAAACAGGCGCAACTTGCCGTTGAAGCTGTCCGGCACCTCGTAATGCAGAGTGGTTTCGCCGGCCGGTAAGTCCACCAGCCCGGACCACCACGCCACTGGCGGCTTATGTTTGCGTTTGAACGGGTTGAGATGATTGGCCAGTGCGCCGTCGGTATCGCCGCCGGGCGCTGCCCCACTGAGCAGGCGGGAAAATTCCGGCAGGATCAGGTCAAGAATCTGGCTGGTGCCTACTTCCAGCGCACGTTTCTGGAAGAAGAAGCCCAACGGGTCCGGCGTCTGGTAGCGCGCCACCTGCAAAATGCCCTCGTCCACGGCATACACCACCGCACGGCCCGGACGGTCGGCATTGACCTTGATATCCAGGGTCTGCCCCGGCTCGACCTTCGCCGGGCCTTCGACCTTCAGCGCCATGCGCCGCGCATCCAGGTTGATGCTGAAGGGCACCACGCCGTAGGACAGCGGGCTCATGTAAACCTCGGACGAGCCGATGTCGCGCACGAATTGCACGTTGACGTAGGCATTGCCCTCAAGCCCTGCCGGCACGCGGATATGCTGCACGCTGTTGGTGCTGTCGGCCTTGAACCACTGCTGGGTGTAGACCTTGTCCCGCTCGATGGTGATCAAGCCCGCGCCGGTGTACGGCGCGCGAATGCTGATGGCGATCTCGTCACCGCTGGCGTAGCTGCGTTTATCCAGGCGCAATTGCAGCTCGGCGTTGCGCTCCAGCGAACGCGAGGTGTTGCCGCGCCCGGCCACGCTGTAATCGATCTGGTTGAGCAGGTTGCCGTTGGCATCCTTCAGTTGCAGGGTGAAATCCCCCGGCGTGCCGGTGTTCAGGCTCTGCCTGGCGCCGTCTTTGGTCATCACCAGCGGCGTAGCCGGTTGGCTGATGTTCTTGATGCGCGACTCGTACTTGTAGGTGCCATTGGACTGTTTCACCAGTACCGACACATAACGGTGCTCGACCACTTCGCTGGTCAGGCCTTCCACCGCCAGCGGTGTCAGGTCCGGCGCTACAGCCAGCCAGTGCACTTGGCGCGGGGCGTCCTTGGCGACGTACGACAGTGAATCCTGACTTTTCACACCCACCAGGTAGGGCGCGGACGACATCAGTAACGCACTTTGCGCGGCCACGTTACGCCCACCTTCGGCCTCGAACACCTGAGTCATCACTTGCAGGCG
Organism: Pseudomonas asgharzadehiana; assembly: GCF_019139815.1. Taxonomy (NCBI): domain Bacteria; kingdom Pseudomonadati; phylum Pseudomonadota; class Gammaproteobacteria; order Pseudomonadales; family Pseudomonadaceae; genus Pseudomonas; species Pseudomonas asgharzadehiana. The sequence continues at coordinate 165,581 of NZ_CP077079.1, read as the reverse complement.
ATAAGTGCTGTTGGCGAAGCGTTGCAGGTTGAGGTCGAGCACGGCCTGGCCGTTATCGTCGACAGTGGTTTCAGCCAAGTCTTCAGTGCTGGCGTCTTCCAGGGAGTCGTTGAGGCGGAAGCGGTAATCGGGGTAGCGCTCGAAGGCCGCGAGGGTCGGGCTCAGGGCCATCTTCGCTGTGACGCGGCGGCCTGTCGCCGGGGCGCCGAACAGGTGCATCGCAGTGACTTTGGCCACCACCTGGTCCGGCGGGATCCAGCCTTGCACCGGTGTGTCGTGCAGGCTCAGGCTGACCTTCATGCGGTCCGGCTCGAAATCGCGGACCTTGAAGCTGACACTGCCCAGGTCGGTACGGGTCTGCTTCTGGCCAATCAACTGCAAGGTCGCGGTGTATTCCCCGGCGGGGCTGACTTCGCTGCTCGGGAAATCAAAGGTCTCAAAACCGCTGGCCGACAATTTCAGCGGTTGGCGAATGACCTCCAGGCCGCGCGGATCAGTGATTTGCAGCTCCACCGGCAGGCCTTGCAAGGCGCCTTTCCAGTTGCCGCTGCGCACGATCATGCCCAAATGCGCGGTTTCGCCGGGCCGGTACAGGCCACGGTCGCTGAACAGGTAGGCACTGAGACGATCAATCGCGCCGTCTTCTTCCAAACCGCCTACATCGAAGCGCGACAAATCCAGCTGTTGGGACTGACGGGCAATCGGCAGGAACGACTGGTCATTACCGCGACTGACCACATACATCAGCGGCGTTTTCTCACGGCGCAGTTCATCCAGTTTGGCGAAATGCACATGGCCTTCGCCGTCAGTGTGCCCACTGCTCACCGGCAAACCGTTACGACCAATGATGTCGACCTGTGCGTCGGCCACCGGCGAACCGTTGCCGATGGACTGCACATACACGTCGTGGCTGCCGTCACTGGAGCGTTTGGCGATGATGCCCAGGTCAGTCACCACGATAAACCGCAGGTCGCTGGTGCTGCTGCGGTTGTAGTCGAATGTGCGTTCGGCCGGTTCATCCTGGGGGCTGAGCTTAAGCACGAAAATACCGCGCCGGCCGCCGTTGGCGGTGAGGTAGTGGCTCAGGTCCACGTTGTCGTAGACAGTTTTGGCTGGGTCGTTGGACGACAGCGGGATGTCCAACGTCTGACGCTCGACCATGCGATCGAAGTATTCGTTACCGAAGTTGGGCCGGGCAAAGCTGCCGCTGCTCTGGTCCACCAGGTGTTGTAACTGGTTGGGCAACAGGCGGGCGATTTCCACATGGGCACCCGGTACGCCACGGGCCATGAAACCCAGGCGTTTTTCGCCATTGAGGCTGAGCAACGCGCCGTCAGACAAGAACTGCAATGTGCGCGGATACGCCGGCATGCTCACCAGCGACGCCGTAGGATTCTTCGCCAGATAGCCACCGATAGCTTCCAGGTTGGCGGGCACACGTACATACAGCGCACGACCGGCCGGAGCCTTGAACTTGAAGGCGTGCAGGGTGTTCAGCGGTTCGACGCTGGGCACGTGGGTCAGCGTGACCTTGGTGCTGCGGGCCAGCAGCGCGTCGTCGATCTCGTTGGTGTTATAGGGGCGGGTGTCGTCCTGGGCTTTTTCCGGCAACAGCCAGGCTTGCACCTTACCGGCGATGGTCTCATCGGCCACGGCGCTGGAGCTGCTGAACATCAGCACCGGCTCGGGCTCGCCGCGCTCGTTGTCCACGAAGCTGACTTCGGCGCCAGTAAAGGTCAGGCGATAGCGGCCGGGCACGGTAACTTCCGCTACCAACGGTGCGGTGCTGGCATTGCCACCGTCACGCGCCTTGATGCCCTCATCGAGCCTGGCGCTGACCGGGGTGCTTTCCAGCGGCGTGGCCAGGGCGGCGGAGCGTACGTAGGCGTTGAGTTTTTTCTCGTCGAAGGTGATTTCCGCACGGTTGGGCAACTGGGCGTCGCGGTAGGCCAAGCCTTTGCCGAGGCTGACCGTTACGCGTTTGCGTAGGTTGTCTTCATCTACCGGGTGGGAAAAATGGAAGGTCGCCACCAGCTGTTTCAGCGTTGGATTGGACGGGTCCTGGTACAGCTCGTTTTGCGCCAGGGTGGCGCGGAACGGCTGGGTGGAAAATTGCGCACTGTATTGGTCGAGCAAGACGCCGTCGGCGAGCAGGTTTTTCTTTGCCAGGTCCAGGGTGTAATGCGCGTCGACAGGCCAGTCTTTGTCCGGCACGAACAACAGGCTGCGGTCATCCGCCCAGCGCCAGGTGCCGGCAACCTCGGGTTTGAGGGTAATGCCCTCGGTCACCGGTTTGCCGATGGCCGCCAGTGGCGCCACGGACTCGCCGAAACGCACCTGCAAGTTATCCACAACCGGCGTTGGCTGGGTGTAGTCGGTCAGGTTCGGTTTGTGCAGCGAATAACTCGCGGTGTGCGGTTGCGGCAGGTTGGAATACCAGTGCCAGCCGTAGAAACCCGCAGCGGCGAGCAGCACCAGGCCGAGCACTCCGGCACCGGTCTGGCGCGGATAAGCGCGGGCTTTGCCCCCCAGGGTCGCCATGCCACGGCCGACGGCGCGCAGCCACTTTGGCGGCTGCCACTGTCCGAAAACGGCCCTCCCCACGGTCAAAAACACACCGACAACACGACGGCTGATGGCTTTGAGCGAATCGAACATGGCGAGCATCCCTGGCTAAGTGCGGCGTATCTTACACGCGTCTTTGCTACAAAAGATGTCGCCGATACTTCCTGGTGTCGGGGGAGTCGGATTTTCTGTTGCAGGTGGTGGTGCCGGATCTGCGCGGGTATGAGCGGTTTGTGACCGGCAGTTTGTTGAAGCTGCCGGGGGGCGCGACATTCGCAGCAATTTTGCGATTCAGACGGTGAAAACCCCAGGTCCGATGCCGCTGGGGCATCTACCGGGACAAATGCTCTTGTAGTGAGCGGGCTTGCCCAGGGCAAGCCCCTCCCACATTTTGATCTTCATTGGGTTTTGGGGCGGTGTGGGTCAGGTCCACCAGTACCGCACCAGATGAAAGAAAATCGGCGCCGCAAAACACACCGAATCCAGGCGATCCAGCATGCCGCCGTGCCCTTCGATCATATGGCCCCAGTCCTTCACGCCCCGGTCGCGCTTGATCGCCGACATCACAATGCCACCGGCAAACCCCAGCAGGTTGATCAACAGCGCAATCAAAAACGACTGCCATGGGTTGAACGGCGTGGTCCACCACAGCGCGGCGCCGATGAGGGATGACAGCAAAATCCCGCCGACAAAGCCTTCCACGGTTTTAGAGGGCGACAGGTTGGGCGCGATCTTGTGTTTGCCGAACAGCTTGCCGCACACGTATTGCAGCACGTCCGACAGCTGCACCACGATCACCAGATAGGCGATCAGCAGCAGGTTGCGCCCTTCGTAGCCGGGAATGTCCAGTGTCAGCAGCGCCGGCACGAACGACACGCAGAACACCGCGATCATCAGGCCCCATTGCACCTTGGAGGCGCGCTCCAGGAAGTGCGTGCTGTCGCCGCCCAGCGAGGCGAGGATGGGCAGCAGCAAAAACACGTACACCGGGATGAAGATCGAGAACAGCCCGTACCAATCGGAATAGATCAGCAAGTATTGCAGCGGCAGGGCCAGATAGAACGCGGCCACCAGTGCCGGGTAGTCGCTGCGGCGCGTGGGGGTGAGGGTGAGAAATTCGCGCAGGGCGTAGAACGACACCGCGTAGAACAACAGGATCACCGCGCCGGTGCCGAGCCAGAAGGCGATGCCGATCACCACCACCATGACCCACCAGGCGTTGATGCGCGCGTTGAGGTTGTCGATCACCGCGTTCGGCGTGCCACGGGTGCGCAGTTTGAGGATCAGGCCGATCAGCGAGGCCAGCACCAGGATCGCGCCGATCCCGCCGAACAACATCAGGGTTTGGCTATCCATGTCAGGAATGCTCCGGGGCAAGGGCGAGCAGGGCGTCGCGGGTGCGGGCGAGAAACAGCGCCTTGTCTTCACCGTCTGTCAGTTGCAGCGGCGCGCCGAAGCTGGTGGTGCATAACAACGGCAGCGGCAGTACGCGGCCCTTGGGCATGACGCGGTTGAGGTTGGCGATCCACACCGGGATCAGCTCCGCCTGTGGGTAACTTTTGGCCAAGTGATACAAACCGCTTTTGAACGGCAGCAAGCCGTCTTCCAGATTGCGCGTGCCTTCGGGAAAGATGATCAGCGAATCGCCCCCTTCCAACGCGGCGAGCATCGGTTGCAGTGGGTTATCCACAGGCTCTTTGCGCTCGCGATCGATCAGCACGCCATTGAACACGCGGTTGATGATGTAGCGGCGCAGCGCGCTTTTGTTCCAGTAATCGCTGCCGGCCACCGGGCGTGTGAATTTGCGCAGGTTTTGCGGCAGCGAGGCCCACAGCAGTACGAAGTCGCCGTGGCTACTGTGGTTGGCGAAGTAGATGCGTTGCACCGGCACTGGCGCGCAACCCAGCCACAGGCTGCGAGCACCCGTGACAGTGCGGGCCATGGAGGTAATGAGCGTGGCAACCACAGGTTCGAACATGGGGGGTTCCTTATCCGGCGAAAGGCAGCCAAGGGCTGGCGAGGATCATGCCCAGGGTCAGCAGCGCTTGTGCACCGAGCAGCCAGGCTTGTTTGCGCAGCAGTTTGAGGGCGCCGCGACGACGCTCGGCCCAAGGCCGGCCGGCACGTTTGGGCGATTGCAGGCCGAGGGTCTGCAGGGCTTGGTCGAGGTCGGCGGTACGCCCGGTGTCACGCGCCAGCAGGGCGAACAGGTCGGCATCGAAAGCCACCCGCAGCGCCCAGTATTTTTGCAGCAGCCCGAGGATGATCATCCACAGGCTGAGCAGCAGGCAAATAGGCGTAATACTCGGCATCAGCAATTGCGCCAGGCCGAATAACACGCCGGCGACGGTGAGGCCTGTGGATAACTGATCCAGCGCGCGACCACGGCGCAGCAGGCTGGCAACCACTTGCAGTTCCATATCAGCGGGCATGGGGCAAACCCTCCAGTGCTTCACGGTGAGCGGGATGCAAGACCACGTTGGCCCGCGCTGTACGAATGATAGCCAGCGCCTGTTCCACCGTCGGGGCACGCCCGCTGTGTAGCAGCCAGGCGGCGACGGCGGTGGCGCTGCGCGAGTAGCCGAGGGCGCAGCACACCAGCAACGGGCCGCTTGCGCGCAAGCGTTCGATGGCCTCGGCCGCGTGCCGGCATTCGGCTGAAGTCGGTGCGATCAAGTCCAGCACGGGAATACATTGATACGCTCGGGCCTGTGGATTAATCGGCAGTTCGGCGCAGAGGTCGACGATAGCGCTGAATGAACCCTGCTCTTTAGAGGTAGGAATTCGCCCAAGCCAAACGTTATCCACAATCAGATCGGGCTGTGGATGCCTGTGCGTCCACAGCCGTGAATTGATCCACGCGGCCGCCAGGTAAGGTGCATATAGCCAGCGCGCGGCGGGCGTGAGCCGGCCATCGGCACGCTTTTGGAAGCCTGCCGCGCCGAGCACACAGTAATTGGCCATGACCAGGCCGAGTGACGTCGCCAGCCACAGTAACCACAACCACCCCCCACGCAGGCTGAGCGCCAGAAGGGCCAACGCCAGCGCGCCTATCCCGTAGCGCATACCCAGCCGCCAGCGCTTCGGGTCGCGGCTGAGTCGCGCATTCAGCAGCGGGCTCGGGTGTTCCACCGGCCACAACCACACGCACAGCCAACCGGCGAGGGCACCTGTGGGCAAGTCGATAAAGTGGTGTTGATAAGTGGTCAGTACCGAAATACCGATCAGCGCGAACCAGCCGTGCACCAGCCAACGCCAGACCCCTTGGCTGTGGCGTTGGAACATGACCCATAGAATCACCAGCAACGCGATATGCAGCGACGGCGCCTGGTTGAACGGCTTATCGAAGCCCGCCAGCACCGCAAACAGCCAGCCAAACACGCCATCGAGCTCCGGCCGTTCGAACGTGAAACGCAGCGGCCAGATCAGGAAGCAGCTCACCGCAATCACCTGCGCGCTGAGCAGGCGCAATGCATGTTGCTTGAGTTCGTGGCGAGTGTTGGGCAGCAGCAGGGAGAAACCGTAGAGCAGGTCAATGGACCAATAGGGCACGATGGTCCACGCCCAGAATGGCATATAGGTTTCCCAGCCGAACACCAGCGTGCCCACGTCGCTGCGCTGGCTGGTAACCCAGGTGGCAAAGCCGTAGGTGCTGAAGAACAGCGGCGCCAACAGCAGCAGCCACAAGACTGCTGGTTTTAATAGACCGGCTTCGCGCATGCTCAGATCTTCTGTGCCAGGGACACGGTAAAGATGCCCCACTCATCCACGCGCTGGGTGATTTTGCGGAAACCGGCGGCTTCTACCAGTTGATCCATTTCCGCCTGGCTGCGTCGGCGCATTACCCAGGCCTGGCCCTGGCGATGGCTGGTAAGGGCGCGCGCGATCAGCTCCAGCTGCGGATGCCACGGTTGGCCGGTGTACACCAGATAGCCACCCGGTTCGACGGCTTCGGCCAGGCCGGCCAGCGAACCGCCAACCATGCCGTTGTCGGCAAACAGTTCATACAGCCCGGACACCACGGCCAGCGTCGGCTTGGGGTCCAGGGCGGCCAAGTCCAGGCGGTCGAACGCATCGCCTTTGACGAACTGCGCGATGTCCCCCAGGCCCTTCTCACGAATCAACGCGCCACCGTCGCGCACGTTGATGTCGCTGTAGTCACGCAACAGAATCGACTCCGGCAGCGGCGACACGCCCTGCAAGGCTTCCAGGATGTAACGCCCGTGGCCGGCGGCGATGTCGACGATACGCACTTCACGCTCATCCGCGCGCAGCTTGGCCATGGCCAGGCGCAGCAGTTCTTCGACGTTCAGCTTGCGCTGGCGAATGCCGCGCCAGCCGATGGAGTTGAGGTAGTTGGTGTCGATCATCCGCCCCAGCCTGCCCTTGCCGGTGGGCGTGTTGCGGTAGACGTAGTCCAGGGTACTGCCGGAGTCGAAGCCGGTGTCGAAGCCCAGTTTCACGCCGTCCGACAGGTTCTTGCCCAGGCCCATGCTGGCGCGGGTCATGCGCCAGTACAGGTCGCGCAGGGAATTGCGCGGCAGCGGCGCGGCGAGGGATTCGGATTCGGCGCAGGTGGCGCCGAGTTTGTCGGCGTCCAGCAGCGAGGCGCGGTCCAGCGGGTGCTCGAAATTCTGCAGGATAAAGCGTCGGGCGCTGCTCACGGCCACCGCACGGTCGCGTTCGCCGAGGGTGTCGTGGAAGAAGCCGGGGAGGACGTGCAGTTCTTTTTTCAGGCTGCCGAGGCGATCGAAAAATTGCTGCTGGGGTTTGCGGTGCACCACAAAATCCGAACCGGAGACGAGCAATTGGGTCGGCACCTGGATCGCCTGGGCATCGGCCACCACTCGGTCGGCGGCTTCGTACAGGCCCAGCAGCACATTTACCGAAATCGCCTTGGTGATCAGCGGGTCGCTGTCGTAGGACGCCACGCGCTCGGGGTCATGGCTGAGGAACTTGGCCTTGACGTAGCTGTTGACGAAAAAATTGCCGCGAAACTTGCGCATCAGCGCCAGGCCCGGGCGAGCGAAGGGCACGTACAGCTTGACCTTGAACGCCGGGGAGGCAAGCACCAGCGCGCGGATCCTGGGGGCATAATCGTGCACCCAGGTGGCCGCGATGACCGCGCCCACGCTTTGCGCGATCACTGCGAAGTTTTCTTCCTCGATGCCATACGTGGCGCCGATATGGTCGCAGAAGGTCTGCACGTCGCGGGCGCTGGTGGCGAAGCTGGGGCTGTCACCGCGCTCGCCGGGGGACTGGCCATGGCCGCGCGCGTCCCAGGCGAAGAAGTCGAATTGCGGCAGGTTCAGTTCATCGACCAGGTGGGCGATACGCCCCGAGTGCTCATGGCCGCGATGGAACAGCACAATGGCTTGGCGTGGCGCGCCGTCCGCTGAGGCGGTGGCTGGCCAGTGCCGATAGAAAAGCTCGACGCCATCATGGGTACTGAAGGTGTGCTGCTGCTGTTCGCGCATCGCAAAATCCTTATGCAGAAGGGGAAATGGAGTGTTCTTCTTTGAGACCCTGACGCACCCGGTTGACCAGGGTGTAGGCGAGCAGGGCCGCGACCAGCCACATCACCGTGTCGACCCAGCCGGCGCCGAGCCAGCCCAGCGCGACGCCGGTGGCCAGCACGCCGAGTACAAAGGCCCGATCACTCTTGCCCATCGGCCCGTCGTAGCGTCGCGAAGCGCCGACCATGGGCCCGAGCACGCCGGCGTATTCGCTGAATACCGCGAGCAGCGCCACCAGCAGCACCGGCGCCAGGCTTACCCCGGGGATCAGCGCAAACGGCAGGATCAGCGCGCTGTCGGCGATCACGTCACACAGTTCATTGAGGTAGGCGCCCAGGCGTGACTGCTGGCCGAACTCCCGGGCGAGCATACCGTCGATGGCGTTGAGGGCCATGCGCAGGATCATCCACAGCGGGATCAGCGCAAACAGCCACACATGCTGGGCGAAGCTGGCGATCAGCAGGCCCACCAGCAGCGAAACCACGCCGGCCAGCACCGTGATCTGGTTGGCGGTGGTGCCGTTGTCATACAGACGCTGCACGAGGGGCCGCAGCAGGTTTTGAAAACGCGGTTTGAGCTGATAGATCGAAATCATGGGGAGGTGACGCTTCCTTGTCCGTGGGCCCGCGAAAAACTGGTTGGGAGTGTGCCGATTAAACGCAGCATGCACCAGTGATGGCTCGTGTTTATGGGGGGTTAATCACGATTTCGAACGCGCACGGGAGCAAATGTGGGAGGGGGCTTGCTCCCGCTCGCGGTGGGTCAGTCACTACAGGCCTGGCCGACATACCGCCATCGGGAGCAAGCCCCCTCCCACAGGGGGTCTGTGGTGTATTCAACGAACAAAAATTTCACGCCCCGTGTTATATCGTAACGAACTGTGTGTGAGCGGGCGTTAAGTCGATGCAAGTGGATTTAGAAGCTGACGGCGCTTCGGTGGAAGGCCTTCCGCGTTTTCAGCAGGGGTTGTTCCATGCCCGTCGATTGCGCCAGGCCGGTGCCAGCCTGACGGTGCTGGCCGTCGGCGGTTGGGTGTTGGCGTTGTTTGTCGCGTTGTTTGCCCCGTTGTCGATCTGGCCGGTGGTGTTGATCAACTGTGCGTCGGCATTGCTGGTGCTGGTGGCGGGGTTGCAGTCGGCCTGGTGGGTGGCGGACTGGCGCGCCCAGGCGTTGGAAGAACCGACGGTTGAGCTGATCCCTGCGCCGGCTGAAGACCCTGGCGTCTATGCACGCCTGGTCGGTCGTCTGGGCAGTGGCTTGCTGGCGCAGATCGGCACGCCGGTGTTGTGGCTCGCGGGTTGGTCGCTGCTGGCGCTGATCAGCATTATCGAATTCTGGAACCTGGCGCTGCCGGCCGCGGTGGTCGGCCAGTCCGCCAGCGTTGGCGCTGCGCTGGCGTTGGCATTGGCGTTTGGCTTGCTGGTATTTGAGCGGCGCCTGGCCCAGGAAACCGCCGCGCAATGGCCGGAAGCTTCGCAACTGGCCCAGTTGAGCCGCGTGGCGATTACCTGTCTGCTGGTCAGCGCGGTTTGCCTGCTGTTTGCCGGTGCCGAATCGGTGTGGCCGTTGCGCCTGGTGGTGCTGATCGGCCTGCTGCCGGCGCTGGTGGCGGTGGAGTTTCTGCTGAGGGGCGCGTTGTCGCTGTTCAGCCCGCGCCAACCGCGCCTCGAACCGCGTCTGATGGCGCAGAGTTTTATCGCCGGGCTGCTGCGCTGGCCGCCACAGCCGCTGCTGGCGTTGCAGCATGAATTGCACAATCGCTTCGGCATCGACCTGCGTCAGATCTGGGCCTTTACCTACATGCGCCGCGCATTTTTGCCGGTGCTGCTGGTAGTGCTCACGGTGGGATGGGCGCTGACCGGCGTGCATGAAGTGCCGCTGCAAGGCCGTGGGATCTATGAGCGCTTTGGCAAACCCGTGCAGGTGTTCGGCCCGGGCTTGCATGCCGGTTTGCCGTGGCCGCTGGGCCGCGTGATCAGCGTGGAAAACGGCGTGGTGCATGAACTGGCTACCAGCGCCAGCGAAGCCGCCGCGCCTGAGCTGGCCCCGGCCGAAGGCCCGCCGCCCGCCATCGCCAACCGCTTGTGGGACGCCAGCCATGTGAATGACAAGTCCCAGGTGATCGCCAGCAGCCGTGGCGACAAGCAGGGCTTCCAGATCGTCAATATGGACGTGCGTTTCGTCTACCGCATCGGCCTGACCGACCAGGCCGCGCTGGCCGCGACCTATCACAGCGCGAATGTGCCGAGCCTGATTCGCAGCACCGCCAGCCGCATCCTGGTGCATGACTTCGCCTCGCGCACCCTCGACGAATTGCTCGGTGAGCAGCGCACCCTCTTGGCTGACGAAATCGGCCGCGCCGTGCAGGCCGACCTGCAAAAGCTCGACAGCGGCGTGGAAATTCTCGCCACCGTGGTGGAGGCCATCCACCCTCCGGCCGGTGCCGCGAATGCCTACCACGGCGTGCAAGCCGCGCAGATCGGCGCCCAGGCGCTGATCGCCCGCGAGCGCGGCGCCGCCAGTGAGCACACCAACCAGGCGCTGCTGCAAGCCAGTACCGCCCGCGACCGGGCCCTGGCCACCGCGCGTGAAGTGAATGCCGGCGCCCAGGCGGCGAATCTGCGCTTTGCCGCCGAACAAAAAGCCTACGCCAGCGCGGGCCAAGCCTTCGTGCTGGAGCAATACCTTGGCCAACTGAGCCAAGGCCTGGCCAATGCCAAGCTGCTGATTCTGGATCACCGCCTGGGCGCCGACGGCGCACCGACGATCGATCTGCGTTCTTTTACCTTGCCGGCCGACCCTTCGGTGCCGCGTAAAGCCGTTCAATAAGGAGTCTGTCTGTTGAGCGCTCATTCTCACGATCACGGTCATCACCATCATCACGGCCACCACCATCACCACCACGGCGATGAACACGCGGCCGGCCCCTTTCCTTGGCGGCGCATGGCCTGGGCCGTGTTGCTGGTGCTGTTTGCGGTCGCGGCGGCCAGCCTGGTGCAGGTGCGCTCCGGCGAAGCCACGGTCATCACGCGCTTCGGCAACCCCTCGCGAGTACTGCTTGAGCCGGGCCTGGGCTGGCGTTGGCCGGCTCCGTTCGAAGCGGCGATCCCGGTGGACCTGCGCCTGCGCACCACCTCCAGCGGCTTGCAGGACGTGGGCACCCGCGATGGCCTGCGTATCATCGTGCAGGCCTATGTGGCGTGGCAGGTGCAGGGCGACGCCGACAACGTGCAGCGCTTTATGCGCGCCGTGCAGAACCAGCCGGATGAAGCGGCGCGGCAGATTCGCACGTTTGTCGGTTCGGCGCTGGAAACCACGGCGGCCAGCTTCGACCTGTCCAGCCTGATCAATACCGACGCCAGCCAAGTACGCATTGCTGATTTTGAAGCGCAGTTGCGCCAGCAGATCGACCAACAATTGCTCACCACCTACGGCGTGCGCGTGGCCCAAGTGGGCGTCGAGCGTCTGACGCTGCCCTCGGTGACTCTCACCGCCACCGTGGATCGCATGCGTGCCGAGCGCGAAACCATCGCCACCGAGCGCACCGCCGTAGGCAAGCGTGAAGCGGCGCAGATCCGTTCCGCCGCCGAGCGCGATGCGCGCATCGTGCAGGCCGACGCCACGGTGAAAGCCGCCGATATCGAAGCGCAATCGCGGGTCGAGGCGGCGCAGATCTATGGGCGCGCCTACGCCGGCAACCCGCAGTTGTATAACCTGCTGCGTTCGCTGGATACCCTGGGCACGGTGGTCACGCCGGGTACCAAAATAATCCTGCGCACCGATGCCGCGCCGTTCCGTGCGCTGGTGGATGGGCCCAAGGACATTCAGCCATGACCGAGCGTGACAGCCCGGACAGCCCCTGGATCCAGGCCGGACGCCTGACGTTCATGGCGCTCTACGCGGTGACGGTGTTGGCGGCGTTGGCCTGGGCGTTTTCCAATGTGCGCCAGATCGACCCGCAAAACCGTGCGGTGGTGTTGCACTTCGGCGCCTTGGACCGCATCCAGAACGCCGGGCTTTTATTGGCTTGGCCGCAACCGTTCGAGCAGGTGGTGCTGTTGCCGGCGGCCGACCGTGTGATCGAGCGGCGAGTGGAGAACCTGCTGCGTTCCGATGCCGCGATCCAGGCCGACCGCGTGGCCAGTTTCGCCACACCCCTGAGCGATGCCCTGGCCGGTTCCGGTTACCTGCTGACCGGCGATGCCGGGGTGGTGCAACTGGATGTGCGGGTGTTCTACAAGGTCACCGAGCCGTATTTCTTTGTATTGCAGGGCGACCACGTTTTGCCGGCCCTGGACCGCTTGGTGACGCGCAGTGCCGTGGCCCTCACGGCGGCGCGGGACCTGGACACCATCCTGGTGGCGCGACCCGAACTGATCGGCAGCGACAACGGCGCCGCCGAACGTCGCGAGCGCTTGCGCGGTGACTTGGTACAAGGCATCAACAAACGCTTGGGGGAGCTGACCTCCAGCGGCCTGGGCCTGGGCATCGAAGTGACGCGTGTGGACGTGCAGTCGAGCTTGCCAAGCCCGGCGGTGAATGCGTTCAACGCGGTGCTCACTGCCAGCCAGCAGGCTGACAAAGCGGTGGCCAACGCCCGCACCGACGCAGAAAAACTCACCCAGACCGCGACCCAGGCGGCCGACCGCCTGGTGCAGGTGGCCCACGCCCAGGCCAGCGAGCGTCTGGCCAATGCTCAGGCGCAAACCGCCACCGTCACCAGCCTCGCCCAGGTCAAAGACCCAGGCCTGCTGTTGCGGTTGTACCGCGAGCGCCTGCCGAAGATTCTCGGCCAGGCCGGCTCTGTGACCACGGTCGACCCTAAAGACGACTCCCGCTTGATCATCCAGGGAGCCGAGCAATGAGCGCACCCATGCTGACCTCCGTCGAGCAGCGCAGCGCCGCCCGGCAATTGACCCTGGCGATGTTGGCGCTGGGCTTGCTGATGCTGGGCCTGGTGTGGCGCTGGCTGGCGCCGGATCAGAGCGGTGTGAGCCAATTGCTGCTGGGCGTCGCCTCGTTGCTGGTGGCCGTGCCGGTGATGCGCTCGGCCTGGTTCAGCCTGCGCTTCCCCAGCCTGCATGGCATTACCGACCAACTGATCGCCCTGGCCATGCTCGGTGCCTGGGCCACGGGCGATCTGCTGACCGCTGCGTTGTTGCCGATCATCATGATCTTCGGCCATGTGCTGGAGGAGCGCAGCGTGATCGGCTCCCAGGAGGCGATCCATGCCCTGGGCAAGCTGACCCGCAGCCACGCACGCTTGGTGCAGGCCGACGGCAGCATTGTCGAAGTGGACAACGGCACGTTGAACACCGGCGATATCGTCGAAGTGCGCGCCGGTGACCGCGTGCCGGCCGATGGCGTGGTGCTGTCCGGCCAGGCGAGCCTGGACACGGCGCCGATCACCGGGGAATCGGTACCGTTGGAAGCCAGCGCCGGTATGCAGGTATTTGGCGGGGCGATCAACCTCGACGGGCTGTTGCGCCTGCAAGTGACGCGCACCGGCGATGAGTCGACCCTGGGCAAAGTCATCGCATTGATGCAGAACGCTGAACGTTCCAAGCCGCCGATCACGCGGCTGTTGGAGCGCTATGCGGGCAGTTACATGGTGTTGGTGTTGTTGCTGGCGGCGGTGACCTGGTTTGTGACTAACGATGCCCAGGCAATGCTCGCCGTGCTGGTAGCGGCGTGCCCCTGTGCGTTGGTGTTGTCGGCGCCGGCCACGGCAATTGCCGGGATCGCCGTAGCGGCGCGCCACGGGATCCTGATCCGCAGCTCGGCGTTCCTTGAAGAGCTGGCGGACTTGACCTCGTTGGTGGTCGACAAGACCGGCACCCTCACCTTCGGCACCCTGCGTTTACAGTCCATTCAAACCTCGTTTCCGGATCGCCAGGCGCTGCTCAACCTGGCGGCCAGCCTGGGTTCGGCCAGCAGCCACCCCGTCAGCCGCGCGTTGGCCGGGTTGGCGGTTCAGGAACACCTGCTGGCGTTGACCGACATTCGCGAACGCCAGGGTCTGGGCGTGGTGGCGCAGACCGGGCAGGGCGAAGCGGCGCTCGGACGGCCGGAATTGTTCGACCAGTTGGGCATTGTCACCACCACGGTCCCCACCCATGACGGCCCGATTGCCGGGCTGGCGCTCGACGGGCAATTCCTTGCCTGGCTGCTGCTGGCCGACAGCGTCAAGCCGGAAGCGCGTCAGGCCTTGCAGGAACTGCGCGACCTGGGCCTGGGCCGCCAACTGTTGCTGACCGGCGACCGTCAAAGCGTGGCCGACAGCCTGGCGCTGGACGTGGGCATCAGCGATGTCGAAGCCCAGGCGTTGCCCGAGGACAAACTCAATCGTGTGCTGGGGGAAATCGGCAGCGGTTTCCGGCCGATGGTGGTGGGGGATGGGATCAACGATTCCCTGGCGCTCAAGGCCGGTGTGGTCGGCATCGCCATGGGCGCGGGCGGTGCGGATATCGCGCTGGCATCGGCGGATGTGGTGTTGATCGGCAGCGACCTGCGCCGATTGGGCACGTGTGTGCGCTTGAGTCGTCAGTGTCGGCATACCTTGCAGGTCAATGTGATCATTGGCCTGGGTTGGACGTTGGCGATCGTGGTGTTTGCCGCATTCGGGTGGTTGGGGGCGGCGGGGGCGATGATCGCGGCGGTGTTGCACAACCTCAGTACGTTGCTGGTACTGGGCAACGCCGGGCGTTTGCTGCGGTTTCAAGAGCCGCTGTTGAAGCTCGACGAATAAATTCCAGAAATTTTTGCCCAGGGCTGTAACGCCGGTGAGGCGCCTCACTCTAGGGGTGTGTCGAGACTGAACAATCCGTTCAGTCCGACACCCCTACCGATCATGAGGAAGACAACCATGAAGATTAAATCCGCTGCTGCTGGTGCCGCGCTCGCGATGGCCGCCGCTACCCTGTTTGCCGGTGTTGCCACTCAGGTACAAGCGGCAGATGCGCCAGTGCATTGCTACGGCGTGACTTCGTGCAAAGGCATGAACGATTGCAAGACCGCTGAAAACGCCTGCAAAGGCCAGGCAGTCTGCAAAGGCCACGGCTTCAAGGCCATGACCAAGGCTGAGTGCGCCAAGGCGGGCGGCAAAGTCGGCGAGTAATCGGCCAACGCGTGTAACCGCAGCGCAGCCCCAGCGCTGCGGGCACGTTTCAAAGGAGCGAGTCATGTCCGCTTGCCTTCCAAGCCTGGGTTACGGCCTGGGCTTACGCAGTGAGTATTACCAGCAGATCCTTGAACAGTCGCCGGCCGTGGATTGGTTCGAAGTGATCTCCGAGAATTACCTGGTGCAGGGCGGTAAGGCCTTGTACTTCCTGGATGCCATCGCCGAGCGCTACCCGCTGGTGATGCACGGGGTGTCCTTGTCCATCGGCGGGCCCCATGCCCTCGATACCGACTACCTGAAACAGATCAAACAGCTCGCCGAGCGTATCCAGCCGGCGTGGGTTTCCGATCACCTGTGCTGGAGCCGTGGCAGCGCGCACCAGTTGCATGACCTGCTGCCGCTGCCGTACACCGAAGAAAGCCTGTACCACGTGGCCGGCCGCGTTCGCCAAGTGCAGGATGTGTTGCAGCGCCCGCTGGTGCTGGAAAACGTCTCCAGTTATGTGCGCGCCAGGGCGGATGAGTTCACCGAGTGGGAGTTCCTCAACGCCCTGACCCACCTCACGGGGTGCCAGTTGTTGCTGGACGTGAACAACGTATATGTCAGCTCGCGCAACCACGGGTTCGACGCCTGGACCTTCATTCGCAATGTGCCGCCCCAGAGCATTCGTCAATTGCACCTGGCAGGGCATATGGACTACGGCGACTACGTGGTCGATACCCATGACCATCCGGTGTGCGATCCGGTGTGGGCTCTGTATCAACAGACCCTGGAGTATGTGGGGCCGGTCTCGACGCTGCTGGAGCGCGATGACCATTTTCCGCCGTTCCAGGAGTTGCTCGGTGAACTGAGCAAGGCCCGCGAATTGGGCGCCGGCGCCCTGGCCAGGAGGGCTTTATGCGCCTGATCGATTGGCAGTTGGCTTTCGAACAGCATCTATTAACGCAAGCGCCTGAGGCCAACAGTGGCTTTGCCGCCACCTTGCTCGGTGGGCCGACGCTGGATGTGGACACGGGCCTGGCGATCTACCACAACGCTTACATGGCGCGGTTGCAGGAAGTGTTGCGCCATGACTTCGGCGCCGTGCTGTATTGGCTGGGTGATGAGGAATTTGCCGCGCTGGCCGAAGCCTATGTGCGTCGCTACCCGTCGGCCCATTACAGCCTGCGCTGGCTGGGTGAGCGGTTGCCGGCGTTTATCCTCGAGCATTTTGTGGCCGAGCACAGCGCGCCGCTGGCGGAGCTGGCGCGGTTGGAATGGGCCTTTACCCTGGCATTCGATGCGCCGCAGGGCTTGCCACTGGCCCTGGACGATATGGCGCTGCTGCCACCTGAGGATTGGCCGGGTTTGCAGGTTGAGCTGACGCCGTCGGTGCAGACGCTGCTGTGCCGTTTCAACTCGCTGGCGATCTGGCGCGCGAGTAAAGATCAAGCGGATTTCCCTGGCAGCCACGCCCTGGACCCCGCGCAGATCTGCCTGGTGTGGCGCCATCAGCATGTGTGCAACTACCGCAGCCTTGAGCCCGCCGAGGCATGCGCCATCGCGGGCATGGTGACGACTGGTTGGACCTTCGCAGAACTGTGCGAGCAACTGGCAGTCACTTATTCAGAGGGTGCGCCATTGCAGGCGGTTACGTGGCTCAAGCAATGGATCCAGGAGGGCTTGCTGCAGCGGCGAGTCTTATAGAAGAGCGCTATCAAATCGATAGCCTCCTACTTTTTCTGGGGATGGTCTACCCTCTCAGCAGACGTCTGAAACAAGGGGGGACTACTCATGCTCGCGCAACTTCCACCGGCCTTACAGAATCTACAGCTACCGCTGCGTCTTCGACTCTGGGATGGCCATGAATTCAACTTGGGCCCCGAGCCCAGTGTGACCATCGTGGTGAAGGACCCCACGGTTGTGACGCAACTGACCCATCCGACGCTCGATACATTGGGCGAGGCTTTCGTCGAGGGCAAACTGGAGCTGGAAGGCTCCATCAGCGAAGTGATCCGGGTGTGTGACGAGCTGAGTCACGCCCTGGTCGAGGACGACGAGGGCAGTCGACCGGTGCGCTCGATCCACGACAAGGCAACTGACGCAGCGGCGATTTCCTACCATTACGACCTGTCCAACGAGTTCTACCAGCTGTGGCTGGACCAGGACATGGCGTACTCCTGCGGTTATTTCGAAACCGGCAGCGAGTCCATCGACCAAGCCCAACAAGACAAATTTCGCCACCTGTGCCGCAAGCTGCGCTTGCAGCCGGGGGAGTATTTGCTTGATGTGGGCTGCGGCTGGGGCGGGCTGGCGCGTTACGCGGCGCGGGAGTTTGGGGTGAAAGTATTTGGCATCACCCTAAGTAAAGAACAGCTGGCACTGGCTCGGGAGCGGGTGAAAGCCGAGGGCCTGGACGGCCAGGTCGACCTGCAATTGCTCGACTACCGCGACCTGCCCCAGGACGGCCGCTTCGACAAAGTGGTGAGCGTGGGCATGTTCGAACACGTCGGCCACGCCAACCTGGCGCAGTACTGCCAGACGTTATTCGGCGCGGTGCGCGAGGGCGGCCTGGTGATGAACCATGGCATTACCGCCAAGCATACCGACGGCCGCCCGGTGGGCCGTGGCGCCGGCGAGTTTATCGAACGTTATGTCTTTCCCAACGGCGAGTTGCCGCACCTGGCAATGATGACCGCCGAAATCAGCGAAGTAGGGCTTGAAGTGGTCGATGTCGAAAGCCTGCGCCTGCATTACGCGCGCACACTGGACCACTGGAGCGAGCGCCTGGAAGACAACCTGGAAGCGGCGGCGAACATGGTGCCGGAGCAGGCGCTGCGTATCTGGCGGCTGTACCTGGCCGGCTGCGCTTACGCGTTTGCGCGGGGTTGGATCAACCTGCACCAGATCCTGGCGGTGAAGCCGCATGCCGATGGCAGCCATGAACTGCCGTGGACACGGGAAGACATCTACCGATAACCGAAGAACGGTGGTGTTTCAAATGTGGGAGGGGGCTTGCTCCCGATAGCAGGGTGTCAGGCACTGCATCTGTGACTGAGCCACTGCTATCGGGAGCAAGCCCCCTTCCACATGTTGTCCCGTGTTGTTTGTTAGAGAATCGGTGAGATCAAGCGCGCCACGCGCATGCCCAGTTGTTGCAAACGCCGCGTCTCACGGCTTTCTTCCTGGCTGACTTCATGGGCGTGGGCGAAGTCATCCAGCAGCATGTGCTCGACCTCTTTGGCGAAGGCTTCATCGACGGTCAGCAGCATCACTTCGAAATTCAATCGGAACGAACGGTTGTCCATGTTCGCACTGCCGATGGCGCTGATTTCGCTGTCCACCAGCACCACCTTCTGATGCAGGAACCCTGGCATGTAGCGGAACACCCGCACCCCGGCGCGCACGGCTTCGATCGCATACAGACTGGAGGCGGCATACACGATGCGGTGGTCGGGCCGCGACGGCAGTAGCAGGCGCACATCGACACCGCGCAGCACCGCCAGGCGCAGGGCGGCAAACACCGCCTCATCGGGGACGAAATACGGGCTGGTGATCCACACGCGCTCGGTCGCCGCGTGGATGGCCTCGACAAAAAACAGCGAGCAGGTTTCATAGGAGTCCGCCGGGCCGCTGGCGAGCAATTGGCAGAGCACGCCGTCTTCGGGGTAGGCGTCGGGCAGGATCAGCGGCGGCAGTTCCCGGGCCGCCCAGAACCAGTCTTCGGCAAATGACTCCTGCAGGCACGCCACCACCGGGCCGGTGACTTGCACATGCGTATCGCGCCAGGGCGCCAGCGGCGGTTTTTTGCCCAGGTATTCATCGCCCACGTTATGCCCGCCGACAAAACCGGTGATGCCATCCACTACCACGATTTTTCGGTGGTTGCGGAAGTTGACCTGGAAGCGGTTCAGCCAGCCGCTGCGGGTGGCGAATGCCTTGACGCGGACCCCGGCGTCGCGCAGCGACTGCACATAGCGATGGGGCAGGGCGTGGCTGCCGATACGGTCATACAGCACGTAGATGCTGACGCCTTGCTCGGCTTTTTCCTTGAGCAGGGCATGCAAACGGCGGCCGAGGTCATCGTCATGAATGATGAAAAACTGAAACAGCACTGCCGTTTTGGCAGTGCGGATGGCTTCGAAAATCGCGCTGAAGGTGGCATCGCCATTCACCAGCAGGCGTACTTGATTGTTTGCCAGGCACGGCATGCGCCCCAATTTTGGCATGGCGCGCAGCGAGGCGTAGGCGCTGGAGTTGCGTGCGGCCAGGGCTTCTTCGACCCAGGGGCGCCAGTTCAGCTCGGTGATAGCGGTGTGCATTTCCTGGTTGGCCTGACGGCGGGCCTGGATATACGCGTCGAACGTGCTGCGGCCGAAAATCAGATAGGGGATCAGCGTGAGATAGGGCATGAACATCAGTGACAAGGCCCAGGCGATCGAGCCTTGAGCGGTCCTGACGGTCAGCACCGCATGGATCGCGGCAAGGGTCCCGAAAAAGTGCAGCGTGGCGATGAAGTAGGCGAGCAGGTGCGGGCCGAAGAAATCCATGAACAACATCACTCCAGGCAGTCCATTGCCTAACAGACCATGTTCGGCCTTGAATGTCGCTATTTTATTTGCCATGCAACGCTGGCCCGTTTGCAGCGTCTAACGCCCACAATTACCCAGGAGTTACCCGATGAATGCTCGTCTGCTTGGTTTAGCCATGGTTGTTGGTTTGTCGCTGCCGGTGGCAGCACAGGCGCAGATGTTGGCGCCGGGCTTGTGGGAATTGACCACCAGCAATATGAAGGTCGATAACCAGGACCTGCCGGACTTGTCCCTGATCCTCGGTCAGCTCAAGCAACAGATGACCCCCGAACAGCGCGCCATGCTGGAAAAACAAGGCATCACCATGGCCGGCAAAGGCGTGCAGGTGTGCCTCACGCCGGCGCAGGTGGCTTCGGACTCGATCCCCCTGACCGACCCGCAATCGGGTTGCAAACAGCAAGTGACCGACAAGACCGGCAACCAGTGGAAATTCCGCTTCAGTTGCCCGAAAGCCCAGGGCACCGGCGTCGCCACTTTCCAAAGCCAGAAGGAGTTCACCACCACTGTGAACGGCACCTTCAATGCCACTGGCATTCAGCAGAAGGGCAGCCTGGATACCCACGCCCAGTGGCTGGGCAACGACTGCGGTACAGTCAAACCGCGCGCTTAACGCGCAAACTGCAGCGGCAGGCCCTGGCAGCTTTCGACCACCTGGCCGTTGTGCCACGCCAGGTGGCCCGACACCAGGGTGGTGCTGACGCTGTGGCGAAAGCGGCGTTCGGCGAACGGCGTCCAACCGCAGCGGGCCAGGACCGGTTCATCGCACACCGGCTTGCCTTCAGGCTCGGGGTTGATCAGCACAAGATCGGCCCAATAGCCTTCGCGCAGGTAACCGCGGTCCGCGATCGCAAACAGGTCGGCGACACGGTGGCTGGTTTTGGCCGCCAGCGTGGTCAGCGGTAAATGCCCGTCCGCCACCAGTTCCAACAGTGCCGGCAGCGCGTGTTGCACCAGCGGTAAACCGGACGGTGCTTCGCGATAGGCCAGCTGTTTTTGCGCCCAGGTATGCGGCGCATGGTCAGTGCCGATCACGTCCAGACGATCACTCAATAACGCCAGGCGCAGCGCGTCGCGGTCGGCGCGTGTCTTGATCGCCGGGTTGCATTTGATCTGGTGGCCCAGGCGGTGATAGTCGCGGTCATCGAACAGCAGGTGGTGCACGCAGACCTCGGCGGTGATGCGTTTTTCGGCCAGGGGTTTGTCGTCGAACAGCGCCAGCTCGCGGGCGCTGGTGAGGTGCAGCACATGCAGGCGCGTGCCGTGACGCTTGGCCAATTCCACCGCGAAAGACGATGAGCGATAGCACGCTTCGGCGTCACGGATCAGCGGATGGGCGACGGCGGGGATCTGGTCGCCAAAGCGCTCGCGCAGACGCGCTTCGTTGGCCTGGATGCTTGGCGTGTGCTCGCAGTGGGCCAGCAGGATGGTCGGCACTTGCGCGAACAGGCGCTCCAGGATGCGTGGGTCGTCCACCAGCATGTTGCCGGTGGAGGCGCCCATGAACACTTTGACTCCGGCCACCTCCCGAGGGTCGAGCGCGGCGACGGTGTCGAGGTTGTCGTTGCTCACCCCGAAGTGAAAACCATAATTGGCCACCGAATGCAGGGCCGCGCGGCGCTTTTTGTCGGCCAGCTCTTGCAGGTTCAGCGTGGCCGGGTGGGTGTTGGGCATGTCCATGAAACTGGTGATCCCGCCCGCCACCGCCGCCCGGGACTCACTGTAGAAGCTGCCTTTTTCCGGTGCGCCGGGCTCGCGAAAGTGCACTTGGTCATCGATCATGCCCGGTAACAGCCACTGGCCTTTGGCATCGATGGACAGCGGGGCGTTACAGCCCTGGATGCTGCTCGCGATCTTCTCGATACGGCCATTGGCGATCAGGACGTCGGCGTCGAACATCCGGCCTTCGTTGACCAGGCGGGCATTGCGGATCAGCAGGCGACTCATGGCTCAGAACTCGTTTTGCAGGGCTTTGTAACCGCGCACCAGGTCGACATTGGTGCGCGCTACGTCTTCGGAAAACTCCGAAGCGCTGACGCTCACTGGCGGGAATTGCGACAGGTCGGTGTTGGGGCCGATGCGGGTGGTGGAGGGCACGTAGAACGCATCCGGCAAGTCGCGGCCGTCGACCACTGAGTTGTGGCGCACCACGCAGCCGTCGCCCACCACGCAGTTGAACAGCACGCTGTTGAACCCGATGAACACACGGTCACCCACGGTGCAGGGGCCGTGGACGATGGAACGGTGGGCGATGGAGGTGAATTCGCCGATCGTCACCGCCGCGCCGGATTTGGAGTGGATGACCACGCCGTCCTGGATATTGGAGTTGGCGCCGATGGTGATGGGGTCCATGGCGCCGCTGGCGTCGACTTCGTCGGCACGGATCACGGCGTAGGGCCCGACGAAAACGTTCTCGCCGATGATGACTTTGCCGCAGATGATGGCGGTCTTGTCGACATAGGCCGATTCGGCAATCACCGGCAGATCGCCGGAAGGGTTCTTGCGGATCATTCAGCAGGCTCCGTAATGATGTGTACGTGGTCGCCGTCGATGGCGTTGTAGAAACAGGTCGGGCGGCCGGTATGACAGGCAGGGCCCAATTGGTTGACGATCAGCAGCACCGCATCGCCGTCGCAATCCAGGCGTGCTTCGACCAATTGTTGCCAGTGGCCGGAAGTCTCGCCTTTGCGCCACAGCTGCCGGCGCGAGCGTGACCAATAGCAGACGTGCCCGGTGGCCAGGGTCTCGTTGAGGGCCTGGCGGTTCATCCAGGCCAGCATCAACACCTGGCCGTTACCATGTTGCTGGGCGATGGCGGCGATCAGGCCATCGCTGTTCCACGGCAGGGCGTCGAGCACGGCGTCGAGTGGAAAGCGGCTGCCGAGGGCAGCGCTTTCCAGGTCGAGCATGCTCAGGTTCATGGCTTGCTCAGCGCGGCGCACAGGGTGTTGAGGTTGTATTCGAACAGGCCGGTAAAGGTGCTGGCCGGGCCTTCGGCGGCGAGGGCATCGGAGTACAGCGTGCCGCCGATCTGCGCGCCGCTTTCATCAGCGATCTGCTTGAGCAGGCGCGAGTCTTTGATGTTTTCCATGAACACGGCCTTGACCTTGTCTTTGCGGATCTGGGTGATCAGCGCGGCGACTTCGGCAGCCGAAGGCTCGCGTTCGGTGGACAGGCCCTGGGGCGCCAGGAACTGAATGCCATAGGCCTGGCCGAGGTAGCCGAAGGCATCATGGGAAGTGACGATGCGACGGTTGCCCGCCGGCAGGGCGCCGAACTTGGCCTTGGCTTCAGCCAGCAGGCGGTAGATTTCTTCGAGGTAGGCCTGGCTGTTGCGCTGGTAGTCGGCGGTGTTGGACGGGTCGGCGGCGATCAGCGCTTTGGTGATGTTGTTCACATAGATTTCGGCATTGGCCAGGTTATGCCAGGCGTGTGGGTCTGGGATGGTTTCGCCGTCTTCGTCCATGGTGTGCGAGATCACGCCCTTGCTGGCGGTGACGACCGTGGCCTTGGTTTCGGTGCTGGTCACCAGGCGGTCCAGCCAGGGCTCGAAGCCCAGGCCGTTTTTGATGATGACGTTTGCCTTGAGCAGCGCCTTGGCGTCGTCCGGTGAAGGTTCGTAGGTGTGGGCATCGGCGTCGGGGCCGACCATGTTGCTGATCTGGATGTGATCGCCACCAATCTGGTGGGTCATGTCATCGAGAATACTGAAGCTGGTAACCACCTGGAGTTTGTCGGCGGCCTGGGCCATCGACAGCGGCAGCAGCAGACTGAACAGCACGAGTAGAGCGCGCATCGGGAAACACCTCATTGGGATGACAGCAAGGGCGGGCGGCGCAGCAAACCGTGCACCGGCCCGAAG
Source organism: Pseudomonas asgharzadehiana (assembly GCF_019139815.1). Classification (NCBI taxonomy): domain Bacteria; kingdom Pseudomonadati; phylum Pseudomonadota; class Gammaproteobacteria; order Pseudomonadales; family Pseudomonadaceae; genus Pseudomonas; species Pseudomonas asgharzadehiana. Next base: position 141,950 of record NZ_CP077079.1, on the reverse strand, counting down.
ACCACGGACAGCAGGTACCCACCGCCGGCCACCAGCACAATCGCCGGGCCGCTGGGCAGTGAGTAGTAAAACGAGAGCAACAAGCCAAGCCACACCGACAGGCATCCCAGCACCGCCGATACGGCGATCAACACCGGCAGGCGCCGGCTCCAGAAACGTGAAGCGATGGCCGGCAACATCATCAAACCCACCACCATCAATGCGCCGATGGCCTGGAAGCCGATCACCAGGTTCAGCACCACCAGCGTCAGAAACAGCCCGTGGGCCAGCGGGCCCAGGCGGCTGACGGTTTGCAGGAACAGCGGGTCGAGGGTGTCCAGCAACAGCGGTTTGTAGATCAGCCCCATGGCGATCAGGCTGAACCCCGAGACCCAGAGCATGCCGGTGAGGGTGGTTTCATCCACCGCCAGGGCCGAGCCGAACAGCAGGTGCAGAAGGTCCAGGCGTTTGCCGGCGATGCCAAGGATGAGCACGCCGGCGGCGAGGGAGATGGGATAGATGGCGGCGAGGCTGGCGTCCTCGCGCAGGCCGGTGCGACGGGTGATCCACGCCGACAGCCCAGCCATGCTCAGGCCGGCGCCGAGGCCGCCGATGGTCAGCGCGGGCAGGCTGAGCCCGGCGAACCAGAAGCCCAGGGCGGCGCCGGGCAGGATGCCGTGGGCCACAGCGTCACCGATCAGGCTCATGCGCCGCAGGATGAGGAATACGCCCAGCGGCGCGGTGCTGCATGCCAGCACCAGCCCGCCGATCAGGGCGCGGCGCATAAAGACGAAGTCGGCGAAGGGCATCCACAGGTGGGCGGCGAAGTGCATCAGGCCACCTGCATCTGGGGCTGTGGGCGGATCAGTTCTTTACTGGCGCCGAATATGCAGCCCGTGTTTTTGATTTGCAGCACTTGGTGGGTGTGTTGGCGCACGGATGCCAGGTCGTGGCAGACGATGACCAGCGTGCGGCCTTGGTCATGCCAGGCGTGAATGTGTTTCCAGCACAGCGCCTGGCCGTCCTCGTCGAGGGCGGCATGGGGCTCATCCAGCAGCAACACCGGCGAATCTGCCAGGCTCATGCGGGCGAGCAGGGCGCGTTGCAACTGCCCGCCGGACAAGGCCATCAACGGGCGCTGTTCCAGGCCGCCGAGGCACCAGTCTTCCAGCACCGCCTCCAGGCGTTCGCGGCGTTGCGGCGGGGCGAGTTGGGTGCCCCAGAAGCCTGCGGCAACCAACTCTTGCAGGCTGATCGGAAACTGACGGTCGAGGTGTTGTTGCTGGGGCAGGAACGCCAAGCCACCACGGCGTGGAACATTCACGGCGACTTTACCCGCCAATGGCTTTTGCAGGCCGGCGATGACTTTGAGCAGGCTGCTTTTGCCACAGCCATTGGGGCCGATCACGCCGGTGAGGCTGCCTTGTTGCAGGGTGAAATCCACAGCGGGTGTAAGCGGTTGGCCGGGGGCGCCCCAGCGTAAAGCGGTGCAGGTGATCATGCAGGGTCTCTCGTCCAGCGGCTTTCAGCCACGGCATCGTGCGCGTGCAGGCTTTCGGCGTGGACCACTTTGAGGTGGAAGGCTTTGACCGCATCCGAGCGCTTCAAGGCGAGGTTCAGACGGCGGGCGGCGTCTTCGCAGAACATCAGGTTCTGCCCGTTGGCCAGGGCGAAGGCTTGTTCGTCCGCACGTTTCACTGCGGTTTGTACGGCAGTGCCGAGGGCGGCTTCGGCGTCGTTGATCAGGTCGGTCAGGGCCAGGTGCTCGCCTTGCAGGTACACATGCAATTGCGCGCTGCTGCGCTGGCTGTGGGGTGTGGCGACGATACCGTTGGCGCTGCCAAGCCACGTGAGGACGTCTTCATGCTGCAACGGCGTGTTGGCGAAGTCGTCGAGAAATTGTTGTTGAATCAGTTGCCTGGCAAGCGCAGCGGAGCAGGGGCACGTCGAGGAATACGTCACGTCAATTTTTTGTTCCACGTGGAACATCTGGTTTTCCAGGCGCGCTTCGATGCTCACCGGGTAGCGCTTCCAGCCGGCCAAAGGGCTCACCAGCGCAGGCCGCTTCAATAGCAAATGGGTATGGAGACGCAGGTAGGCGTTCTTAGATAAATCTTCATGACTGTCGAGAAAGCGCTGCAGTACATTGCGCAGAAGTGCCGGTGTGAGGGGTTGCTCGTCGAGCATCTCCAGCGCCAGGTACAGGCGTGACATATGAATGCCACGGGCGCTGCCATCGTCCAGGCTGACGCCCGCGTCGGCGGTGGCGGTCAGGCGCTGACCGTCGATCAGGATTGGCAGGGCAACGCCGCACATGCCCACCCAGTCGAGTGGCAAGGCTTGGCGTAAAGCCTGCCCGGCGATATCCGGCAGAGTCAGCGCATTCATAAGCAGGTCCATCGTTGGAAATAATTCGACATGTTATAGTATAACAATAGAGTCGACGATGAATTTTCTGCCCCGGCTCTTTTTCGGTCATGTCGAGTACGGACGCTCCTTATATTTGCGGTATTTGTCATGCACAGACGTCAGCTTCTTAATCTGCTCCTGGTCAGCCCTTTGTTTGCTTTGCCGTTCGCAGCCCACGCCACGCAGATTCGCAACGCTCGTTTGTGGCGCTCGGACGACAGGCTGCGGTTGGTGTTCGACCTCAGTGGCCCGGTGCACTACAAGACCTTCTCCTTGACCGCACCGGAACGACTGATCATCGATCTGAGCGGTGCAGGCCTCAGTGGCGATTTTTCTCAACTGGAACTGAAAAACAGCGGCATCACTTCGATCCGATCGGGACATTTCGGCACGGCGGACACGCGCATCGTGCTCGACCTGGCCGCGCCGATGCAGCTCAACAGCTTTGTATTGCCACCTCAGGACGGGCAGGGGCACCGCCTGGTGCTCGACCTCACCAGCGCCACCCAGGCGCCGCGTCAGATTGCGTCTGCACCCAGCCCATTGGTGGAGAAAGCCCACCCCAAGCGCGACATCATTGTGGTGGTCGACCCCGGGCACGGCGGTAAAGACCCGGGCGCCGTCGGCTCCAAGGGCCAGCGTGAAAAAGACGTGGTGCTGTCCATCGCCCAATTGCTGGCCAAACGCTTGAAACGCGAGAAGGGTTTTGACGTGAAACTGGTGCGCAACGATGATTTCTTCGTGCCGCTGCGCAAACGCGTGGACATTGCGCGCCAGCACAAGGCCGACATGTTCATCTCGGTGCACGCCGATGCGGCGCCACGGCTTACGGCCTCGGGGGCGTCGGTGTATGCATTGTCCGAAGGCGGCGCAACGTCGGCCACCGCACGCTTCATGGCACAACGTGAAAACGGCGCGGATTTGCTGGGGGCTACCACGTTGCTCAATCTCAAAGACAAGGACCCGATGTTGGCCGGGGTGATTCTCGACATGTCGATGAACGCCACCATTGCCTCCAGCCTGCAATTGGGCAGTTCAGTGTTGGGTAGCCTGCAAAACATCACCAGCCTGCACCAGAAACGCGTGGAGCAGGCCGGGTTTGCGGTGCTCAAGTCGCCGGATGTGCCGTCGATCCTGGTGGAGACCGGTTTTATTTCCAATGCCCAAGACGCCCAGCGACTGGTTACCGCACGTCACCAACAGGCGGTGGCGGATGGCTTGTTCGACGGCCTGAAAAACTACTTCCAGAAGAATCCGCCGATGAACAGCTATATGGCCTGGGTTCAGGAGCAGAAGAACAGTCAGGTCTAACAGCCGGTGATGCGGCTGCAGGTGAATTTGGCGCTGGCCCCGCCCGAGCTGGAAAACCGGTTGATCGTGGTCCAGCCCACACGCCGGGTATAACCCACCCACGCCTCGCCATCCGATGCCAACCCGGTAAAGAACGTCAGCTGGCCATAGCGGCTGTTGGTCTGGGCCCAGTAGCGTTTGCCGATCACCTCAACACCGCGCAAATACGTGGTGGTACCCACCGTCGCCACGCTGTAGGCATTGCCTTGCGGGTCTACACAGGCGAGCAGGTTGGCGCTGCGCGTGCAGTTGGCCAGCGGGCTCGGCACTTGAGCGCAGACAGGCCAGGCTGCTGTCAGTAATACGACGCACAACAGGCGTTTCATAGTGTTTCTCGGGGTAGGGAAGCGTTCAAGCATTGCGCCCTTCGTCGTAAGGAGCAAGCGGATTGGCTTATTTGTGTTGTTATACTATAACATTAAAGGCCAGCCTGACCCGTGAACCGTTTATCAAAGCCAAAGAACGTGAAGAGCTGCGCGAACGCCATAAACGGGCGGTTTGACCGGCCAACCCTGATGAGGACCACCTGATGCCCAATCGTCTCCCCGTTACCGTGTTGTCCGGCTTTCTCGGCGCCGGTAAAAGCACGCTGCTCAACTATATTTTGCGCAACCGCGAAAACCTGCGCGTGGCGGTGATCGTCAACGACATGAGCGAAATCAACATCGACGGCAGCGAGGTGCAGCGCGACGTCACGCTCAATCGTTCGGAAGAAAAACTGGTGGAAATGAGCAACGGCTGCATCTGCTGCACCTTGCGCGAAGACTTACTCGAAGAGGTCGGAAAACTCGCCAAGGAAGGTCGATTCGATTACTTATTGATCGAATCCACCGGCATTTCCGAACCCTTGCCGGTGGCCGAAACCTTCACCTTTCGCGATGAAAACGAGCAAAGCCTGGCCGATATCGCCCGCCTGGACACCATGGTCACCGTGGTCGACGGCCTGCATTTCCTGCTCGACTACCAGGCCGCCGAAAGCCTGGCGTCACGGGGCGAAACCCTGGGCGAAGAGGATGAGCGCTCCATCACTGATCTGTTGATCGAGCAGATCGAATTCGCCGACGTCATCCTGATCAGCAAGATCGACTTGATCAGCAGCCACGAGCGCGAAGAGTTGATGGCGATTCTCGAACGCCTCAATGCCCAGGCGGAAATCATCCCGATGGTCATGGGCGAAGTGCCACTGAACAAGATCCTCAACACCGGCCGCTTCGACTTCGAGCGCGCCGCGCAAGCGCCGGGTTGGTTGCAGCAATTGCGCGGTGAACATGTGCCGGAAACCGAGGAATACGGTATTGCCTCCACCGCCTATCGCGCCCGTCGACCCTTCCACCCGCAACGCTTCTTCGACTTTATCGACCGCCCCTGGGTCAACGGTAAGTTGTTGCGCTCCAAGGGTTTTTTCTGGTTGGCCAGCAAGCATCAGGATGCTGGCAGTTGGTCCCAGGCCGGTGGCCTGATGCGTCATGGGTTTGCGGGACGTTGGTGGCGTTTCGTGCCGAAAAGCCAATGGCCGCAGGATGAAGAAAGCGTCGCGGCGATCATGGGCAATTGGCAACTGAGCACTGGCGACTGCCGCCAGGAACTGGTGTTTATCGGACAGAACATTGATTTTGCCCACATGCGCGAGGAGTTGGACGCCTGCTTGCTCACCGATGAAGAAATGGCCCAGGGTGTTGAAGGTTGGCGCCTGTTGGCTGACCCATTTGGCCCCTGGTATGAAGAGGCAGCCTGATGCTTGCGCCCGTTTTCCCCTTGCGCCCGGTGGTGCGACAGACCCGCGGTGACAGCCCACTGGCGCTGTCAGACATCCTCGAAGACGGCGTAAACCTGGCGTTGTGGCAGCGCCAGTTGCCGCTGCATATCGCCGAATTCGGCGCCTTGCTGGTGGCACTTAACGAGCCGTTGGCCGATTCGATGGTTATCGAACTCAATAGCGAGGACGCCGCGCCGAACTTGCAGGGTTTAGCGTCCAGCTGCCGCGATCTTGACGGTTACGAAGGGTTCATCGCCGATGTTGCCTGGCTGGTCAGTGCCTTTGCCTGTCTGCTCGGTGCCAAACGTATCGGCGTGCGCCTGCGCTTGCTGGATAAAGCCATGTGCCCGCGCTTTCATGTCGACCATGTGCCGGTGCGGCTGATCACCACCTATGCCGGCATCGGCAGCCAATGGTTGCGTGAAGGCGTCATGGACCGCCGCACGCTCAGCCAACCGGACGCCGAACCCAGTGAGCGCATCGAGCAGATCCAGTGTGGTGAAGTGGCCCTGCTCAAGGGCACCAAATGGCACGGCAACGAAAACCACGGCCTGATCCACCGCTCGCCCGCCTTGAAAGCCGATGAGCGCCGATTGATTCTGACGCTGGATTGGTTGGCGTAACCGCGTAGGATCAAACGCTCTACACGATCTGAATGATGTCCCTGATGCTGCAGAATATTCCCACCCATGTGATTGCCGGGCCCTTGGGCGCCGGCAAGACCAGCCTGATCAAGCACTTGCTGGCCCAGCGCCCGGCCAACGAGCGCTGGGCGGTGCTGATCAACGAGTTCGGCCAAATTGGCCTGGACGCCGCACTGCTGACGCAGGACGACGACGGCATCGCCATGGGTGAAGTCGCGGGTGGCTGCCTGTGCTGTGTGAATGGTGCACCGTTCCAGGTAGGTCTGGGCCGCCTGTTGCGTAAGGCCAAGCCGGATCGGCTGTTTATCGAACCGTCGGGCCTGGGCCATCCCGCGCAATTGCTCAAGCAATTACGCCAAGCGCCTTGGCAGAAAGTGCTAGCGATTCAGCCGTGTGTGCTGGTGTTGGATGCCCAAGCGCTGGCGGCGGGCAAACCCTTGCCGCCGGCACAGCAGCAGGCGCTGGAAAGCGCCGGGTTGCTGGTATTGAACAAGGATGAAGCGCTGGATGCCGCGCAGCGCCAGGCGATCGAACGGCAGTTACCCGATCGCCCACATTACTGGACCCGCCAGGCGCAGCTGCCGTTGGCCCGGCTCCCAGGCCTGGATGTGAAAGCGGGCGCCGCTGTGGATAACCTTGACGTGCCCATCGGTCTGGCGCAGATGCCGGCCGTGTGGAGCGATCCCGCGTTGCCGATTTGTTTGAGCCAGGCTCAGGAAGGAGGCTGGAGTATTGGCTGGCGCTGGCACCCAAGCCAGTCATTCGATCCGCAGCGTATAACGTCGTGGCTCAAGACCCTTGCGTGGTGCCGCGCCAAGCTGGTTATCCACAGCCGTGGCGTGTGGCTCTGCGCCAACGCTGTGGATAACCGCTCGCTCGCCTGGCAGCCCAGCGAGTGGCGTCGCGATTCCCGTATCGAACTGATCTTCAATGCGCCACAGGATGTGGTGGCGTTGCAGGCCGCGCTGGTCGCCTGCCGTTACTGACGGTTCTTGGTGGCGTGATCCTGACGCCACTGGCTCAGCTCGATCACTTCGGCGCTGGGCAGCGCTTCCTTGGCTTCGAACGGGTAGGGCGCCAGCTCGATCTGCGCGCTGTGGGCGCCGAATTGAGTGATAGTGCCACTGTGACGGGACTCGCCCGTGACGGTGAACTCAAAGTTATAGACGCGCGCCAGGCGCCGCCGACCGTTGGCGTCCTTCACAAAGCCAATGCGCTTGAGCGCCACCGCGCCGTCGAGCAACTCGATATCGAGCTTGCTGCAATGTTGCTTGACCCGCGCCAGCGCTCGCTCGCGCAAACCGTGGTTATGCCACACCCAGGCGGCGCCGGTTGCCAGCAGCATCAACACGAAGATGTTTCCCAGGGTCAGCATGTGAAAAACTCCAACAAAGTGAGCGCAGCTTAACTGTGTCGTCGGTCTGTCGTACAGGCTGCGTTTAGTCGCATACTGCGCGGCCAGAATTTCAATGGTTTTACGGAATATCCTGCATGAAACGCACACCTCATCTGCTTGCGATCCAGTCTCATGTGGTTTTTGGCCATGCCGGAAACAGCGCCGCCGTGTTCCCCATGCAGCGGATCGGGGTGAACGTCTGGCCGCTGAACACGGTGCAGTTCTCCAACCACACCCAGTATGGCCAGTGGGCGGGCGAAGTGCTGGCACCGCAGCAAATTCCCGCGCTGGTGGAAGGCATTGCCGCCATTGGTGAACTGGGTAACTGTGATGCGGTGCTGTCGGGCTACCTGGGCAGCGCAGACCAGGGGCGGGCGATTCTCACGGGTGTGGCACGGATCAAAGCCATCAACCCCAGGGCCCTGTACCTGTGTGACCCGGTGATGGGCCATCCGGAAAAAGGCTGCATCGTGCCCCAGGAAGTCAGTGACTTCCTACTCGACGAAGCGGCTGCCATGGCCGACTTCCTATGCCCCAACCAGCTGGAACTGGACAGCTTTGCCGGGCGCAAGCCGCAGTCGCTGTTCGATTGCCTGGCCATGGCCAAGGCGCTGCTGGCGCGCGGGCCCAAGGCGGTACTGGTCAAGCACTTGGATTACCCCGGCAAGCTGCCGGATGGCTTTGAGATGCTGCTGGTGACCGCCGATGGCAGTTGGCACCTGCGTCGGCCGCTGCTGGCATTTGCGCGCCAGCCGGTGGGGGTGGGCGACCTGACCTCGGGGCTGTTCCTGGCGCGGGTGTTACTGGGCGACAGCCTGCTGGCCGCTTTTGAGTTCACCGCCGCGGCCGTGCACGAAGTGCTGCTGGAAACCCAGGCCTGCGCCAGTTACGAGCTGGAACTGGTGCGGGCCCAGGATCGCATCGCCCATCCGCGCGTTCGTTTTGAAGCCACGCCGATCGGCCTGTAAGTACACAGAAACCAATGTGGGAGGCGGCTTGCTCCCGATAGCGATGGGTCAGACACCAGATGCAGTGACTGACACTCAGCAATCGGGAGCAAGCCCCCTCCCACATTTTGATGCGGTTTACAGATTGAGCCTTACAGCGCGTCTGCCTTGATTTCCTGGTAGCGCTTTTCCAGCTCCTGGCGGATCTGCCGACGCTGTTGGGCCTGTACGAACCGGCGCTTGTCTTCGCTGTGCTGGGGTTGCAGCGGCGGCACGGCGGCCGGTTTGCGCTGGTCGTCCACGGCGACCATGGTGAAAAAACAGCTGTTGGTATGGCGTACCGAGCGCTCGCGGATGTTCTCGGTCACCACCTTGATACCCACTTCCATCGAGGTATTGCCGGTGTAGTTGACCGATGCCAGGAACGTCACCAGCTCGCCGACGTGGATAGGCTCGCGAAAAATCACCTGGTCCACCGACAACGTCACTACATAACGACCGGCATAACGGCTCGCGCAGGCGTAGGCCACTTCGTCGAGGTACTTGAGCAAGGTGCCGCCGTGGACATTGCCTGAGAAGTTGGCCATATCAGGGGTCATCAATACCGTCATCGACAGCTGGGCGTTTCCGGGTTCCATAGCACACTCACGGGTTGTAGGCATTGGTTGGGGGCGCACCTCTGCGGATGCTGGAATCTTTGCGGCGCCATCCCTTACGGGACGCCAGTGGGCGGCTTGCCGTCACGCCTGGGCCGATCTGTTTCCATATATTGCACTGGCTTTTCGGTAGAAGTCGCGGTGTTAACCTTCAAAAGCCCATCGCAGGGTATTTCTTACGATCAAGGCAGACTTTTCCTTCCGCTCTTTGCGACTGTTCATGCGCGGGTGGACTTGGCAAAAGCGCCAGTACCAGCAAGGAGCCCTCGCCATGCACGCCATCAGCTTTATCCAGGACTTGGCCGTGATCATGCTGGTGGCAGGGGTGGTCACCGTCCTGTTTCACCGTCTCAAGCAGCCGGTGGTGCTGGGTTACATCGTCGCGGGCTTCATCATTGGCCCCCATACCCCGCCGTTCGGCCTGATCCACGACGAAGACACCATCAAGACCCTGGCCGAGTTGGGGGTGATCTTCCTGATGTTCTGCCTGGGCCTGGAGTTCAGCCTGCGCAAGTTGTTCAAGGTGGGTGCCACGGCATTTATCGCAGCCTTCCTGGAAATCATTCTGATGATCTGGATCGGTTACGAGATCGGCCAGTGGTTCGACTGGAACACCATGGACTCGCTGTTCCTGGGCGCCATCCTGGCAATCTCTTCGACCACCATCATCGTCAAGGCACTCAATGACCTGAAGATGAAAAACCAGCGCTTCGCCCAACTGATTTTCGGCGTGCTGATCGTCGAGGACATCCTGGGCATCGGCATCATCGCCTTGCTGTCGAGCATCGCCGTCAGCGGTACGGTGAGTTCCGGCGAGGTGTTCTCCACCGTCGGCAAGCTGTCGCTGTTCATGATCGTTGCCCTGGTCATCGGTATTTTGCTGGTGCCACGTTTGCTGGCCTATGTGGCCAAGTTCGACAGCAACGAGATGCTGCTGATCACTGTACTGGGCCTGTGCTTCGGTTTTTGCCTGCTGGTGGTCAAGCTGGAATACAGCATGGTGCTGGGGGCGTTCCTGATCGGCGCGATCATGGCCGAGTCCCGTCAGTTGATTAAGATCGAGCGCCTGATCGAGCCGGTTCGCGACATGTTCAGTGCCATCTTTTTTGTGGCGATCGGCTTGATGATCGACCCGCAGATCCTGCTGCAATACGCCTGGCCAATCGCGGTCATCACCGTGGCCGTGGTGTTGGGCAAGATGCTGTCCTGCGGCCTGGGGGCGTTTATCGCCGGCAATGACGGGCGCACCTCACTGCGCGTAGGCATGGGGCTGTCGCAGATTGGCGAATTTTCTTTCATCATCGCCGCGCTGGGGATGACCTTGCAGGTCACCAGCGATTTTCTATATCCGGTGGCGGTCGCGGTTTCGGCGATTACGACGCTGCTCACACCGTACCTGATTCGCGGTGCCGACCCGTTGTCATTGAAGATTGCCGCCGTGATGCCCCAGCGAATGAGCCGGGTGTTCGGCCTGTATGGCGAATGGCTGCGCAGTATTCAGCCGCAAGGCGAGGGCGCAATGCTGGCGTCGATGATCCGCAAGATCATCCTGCAGGTGGGGGTCAACTTGGCGCTGGTGATTGCGATCTTCTTCACCGGCAGCTTTTTCGCGGCGCGTATCGGCGGCTATCTGCAGGGCTGGATCAGCGATCCAAGCTGGCAGAAGGCATTGATCTGGGGTGGGGCATTGCTGTTGTCGCTGCCGTTTTTGATCGCCGCGTACCGCAAGCTCAAGGCTCTGTCGATGTTACTGGCGGAGTTGAGCGTGAAGCCGGAAATGGCCGGGCGGCATACCCAGCGTGTGCGCCGAGTGATCGCGGAGCTGATCCCCATTTTGTCGTTGCTGGTGATCTTCCTGCTATTGGCGGCCTTGTCGGCCAGTATTCTGCCGACCAACAAGTTACTGATGCTGATTACGGTGGTCGCGGCAGCAGTAGCGGCCGTGCTCTGGCGCTGGTTCATCCGCGTGCATACGCGGATGCAGGTCGCCTTGTTGGAAACATTGGATAACCACAAGGACACGCCGGAGCACTAATGGGAGCGGATGGGGGCCGTTATCAGCTTTCCAGCCAGACGTCCCGCGCCCAGTGCCACACCGATTCCCAGGTTTCTTCGGTAACGAGTTCTTCCTCGCCGGACCACAACACCACGGTGCCGTCTTCTTCTACGCAGTAGTAGTCGTCGCCGTCCTGGCAGATCGGGATCATGCTGCGATCAACGCCGGCATCCCAGGCATTGGCGGCCACATCCGGCAGGTAGGTGTGGGATTGCGGGTCGGTGATGGTCACCGGCTCCAGGCTGCCGTAGACCACGTCACTGACGGTCAGCAGGAATTCGCGGAAGACAAACGGGATATCGATGAACAGCTGTTCTTCGATTTCTACCAGTTGATCTTCGTCAGGTAGCTCCAGGGGAACCGGGACCGGTTCGTTGGCTTCACGCAGTTGTTCGATGATTTCTTCCACGGCCGGGATCCTCTTGCTAGATGGCGCGGTTAATAGGGGCGTTTTATACAGTAGCTCGCTATAAGTGCAACCGTGAAATAGAAAACCCCGGAACAGGTCCGGGGTTTTGTCAGCACTTGCTCAAGCGACGCATCAGCCGTTCTGGCGGATACCTGCGACCAGCCATGGCTGGTTGTCGCCTTGGGCGCGTTCCATATTCCAGCTCTCGCTGAACACTTCGCCCTGGTCGAAGCGCGAAGTCTTCGACACGCCGCTGAAGGTCAGGGTGGCGATAGTCTTGTCGGCGCGATCATCCACGCCTTCCAGCTGTACGCGCAGGTCGTCGATGTAGGTCGACTGGAAGCCGTCGCCCAGGTCGGCGCGTTCGCGCTTGAGGAACTCCAGCAGTTGTGGAGTCACGAACTCGGAGATCTTGTCCATTTCGTTGGCGTCCCAGTGCTGCTGCAGGGACTGGAAGTGGCTGCGGGCCGCTTCGACGAAACGCTCTTCGTTGAACCAGGCCGGTGCGTTGATCACCGGGCGGGCTGCGGCAGGCGCTGACGAACCACCGAAGATCGAACCCATGGCCGGTTTTTGCTCGAACACTTCACGCTGCATCGGCGCGCCGGCTGGAGCCATGTGCTCCTGCTGCTTGCGACGACGGGCGGCGATAAAGCGGAAGACCAGGAAGGCAATGACGGCCATGATCAGGATGTCGAAGATTTGCATACCCTGGAAGCCGCCGCCCATGAACATGGACGCGAGCAGGCCACCGGCTGCGATACCGGCCAGAGGGCCCAACCAGCGCGAAGCCCCGCCGGCCTTGGCCGCGGCGCCAGCAGCACCGGCTGCGCCTGCGGTAGCGGCAGCACCGCCGGCAGCGGTGGATGGAGCCATTTGGCTGGTCTGGTGAGTCGGTGCCGCGCCCGAGCTTTTGCCGCCACCGAAGCGTTTGGCGTTGGCGTCAAGGCTCATCGTCAGGCCGATGCACAACGCCATGGCGATGCTAAGAAAACGTTTCATAAAGGGAATTCCCATTTGTGGATTGCACGCGCGCCATGTTGCACAGGTGTAATGACAGTGGCTAGCGACATAATGTTTCGGGCTTTTGCGTAAGACCAAATCCGAAGGGTCTGTAGGACGAATTACAGATATAGGCCCACGCTGCTCTAAAACAAGGGTGGGCCGATAATCTTCATGTTACGCAGTGTTTCATGATGGCGAGCGAGCGTGCACCCTCACCACAGGTCAGACAGCCTCAAGTTTGGCGTAACCCATCATCAGCCACTTGCTGCCTTCGGCGAAGTTCACCTGCACGCGAGCCTGGGCGCCGGCACCTTCGAAGTTAAGGATCACGCCCTCGCCAAACACCGAATGCTTGACCTGCTGGCCGAGGCTGAACGGGGTTTGCGGAATCTCGGAACCGGCGAACAGGTGGCTGGAGTGCTGCTGCTGGCCCCCGCCGAACGGGCGGCTGACGCTGTTGGAGAGGCGCACTTCCTGGATCAGGCCTTTAGGCACTTCACGTACGAAACGCGAAACCTTGTTGTAGGTCTCGCTGCCGTAAAGGCGTCGGGTTTCGGCGTAGGTCATCACCAGGTTCTGCATTGCGCGGGTGATGCCAACGTAGGCCAGGCGACGTTCCTCCTCAAGGCGGCCGGGCTCTTCCAGGCTCATCTTGTGCGGGAACAGGCCTTCTTCCATGCCCACCAAGAACACATACGGAAACTCCAGGCCCTTGGCGCTGTGCAAGGTCATCAGCTGGATGCTGTCTTCATGCTCATCGGCCTGGGTATCACCGGCTTCCAGCGACGCGTGGCCCAGGAACGCCGCAAGCGGGGTCAGCTCTTCGTCTTCCTCGGTGTTTTCGAACGCGCGCGCGGCGCTGACCAGTTCCTCAAGGTTTTCTACCCGGGCCTGGCCTTTTTCGCCTTTTTCCGCTTCGTGGTAGGCAATCAGCCCGGATTGCTCAATCACCGTCTGGGTCATCAAGTGCAGCGGCATGTCCGCACATTTGGCGGCGAGGTTCTCGATCAACTCGACAAACACACCCAGCGCCCCGGCGGCACGGCCGGTCAGGCCTTTGTTGGCGATCAGCAGGCGCATGGCTTCCCACATCGACACATCGGCATGGCGCGCGTGGTCGCGGATCGCTTCAACGGTTTTCTCACCGATGCCGCGCGCGGGGATGTTGATGACCCGCTCCAGTGCCGCATCGTTGCCGCGGCCTTCCAGCAAGCGCAGGTAGGCCATGGCGTTCTTGATTTCGGCACGCTCGAAGAAGCGCTGACCGCCATAGATGCGGTAGGGGATGCGCTCGCGCAGCAAGGCTTCTTCCAACACCCGCGATTGGGCGTTGGAACGGTACAAAATGGCGATATCGCTGCGCGCGAGGCCGGTCTTCAGCGCGCTTTCAATGGTTTCCACCACATAGCGCGCCTCGTCGTGCTCGTTGAACGCGGCGTAGAGGTTGATCGCTTCGCCTTCGCCGCCGTCGGTCCACAGCTCTTTGCCCAGGCGCCCGGTGTTGTTGGCGATCAAGGCGTTGGCGGCCTTGAGGATACCGGCGGTTGAACGGTAGTTCTGCTCCAGGCGGATGGTCACCGCGTCCGGGAAGTCTTCGGAGTACTGGTAGATGTTCTCGATTTTCGCGCCACGCCAGCCGTAAATCGACTGGTCGTCGTCACCCACCACCATCAGGCTGTCGCCGCCCTTGGCCAGCAGGCGCAACCAGGCGTACTGCACGGCGTTGGTGTCCTGGAATTCGTCCACCAGAATGTGGCGGAAGCGCTTCTGGTAATGGGCCAGCAAACCGGGGTTGTCGCGCCACAGGTCGAGGGCGCGCAACAGCAGTTCGGAGAAGTCGATCACACCGGCGCGTACGCAGGCAGCCTCGTAGGCTTCATAAATGCTGCGCATGGTGGCCAGGAACAGGTCGCCGCTGGCCTGGATATGTTGCGGGCGCAGGCCCTCGTCCTTCTGGCCGTTGATAAACCACTGCGCCTGGCGCGCCGGCCAGCGCTGTTCATCCAGCCCCAGCTCACGGATCACCCGCTTGACCAGGCGTTGCTGGTCATCGCTGTCAAGGATCTGGAACGTCTGGGCCAGGCCTGCTTCCTGCCAATGCGCCCGCAACAGGCGGTGCGCCAGGCCGTGGAAGGTGCCCACCCACATGCCGGCCGGGCTGATGCCCATCAACTGCTCGATGCGGTGGCGCATCTCGGCGGCGGCCTTGTTGGTGAAGGTTACCGACAGGATGGAATGCGGGGACGCGTTCTCGACCTGGATCAACCAGGCGATACGGTGCACCAGCACTCGGGTTTTACCGGAGCCAGCACCGGCCAGGACCAACTGACGGCCAACGGGGGCCGCTACGGCCTGGCGTTGGGCATCGTTGAGGGAGTTCAGCAAAAGAGAGAGATCATCGCGCATCGGCGCATTCTAGGGTGCCGGGGGGTGTCGGGCAAATCCCAATGCCGGGTGGTAGGCGCAAAATATCCGGCGCGCTCTGTGCCGGTCGACATTCTGCTTCGGGTGATGACCGGTCGGTCAAGGGACGCAGCCCGCGCCGGGTCTCGCTCAAGCGGTCTGGCCCCAAGCTTTGCGCGGTGTGACCGGGTAGTTTTTATGATGTGGAGCAGTTTGGCCCGGGCACTTGCTTGTGTATGCTCCGTCGACGTTCGGGCTCACCATTATAAGAACACTGCCTATGACCCTTAACACCGACCTGCACGGCCCCTCCATGGCGCCCGCGCAGGTTATTCGTAAACACTACGCCACTGAGATGGCGGTCGAGCGTACACGCCTGCTGTATCAAGGCTCGCTGCTGCCCACCTTATTAATGCTGGTAAACGGCCTGGTCTGCGCCTGGCTGCTCTGGACCCCCCAGCAATACGTGTTGGACAGCATCTGGCTGGTGTGGCTGCTGGCCTTGGTGGCGATGCGCGTCATTCAGGTGGCGGCCTTCGATTCAGCCATGCCCAGCCGCCAGGCCCAGCCGGTCTGGCGGCGTATGTTCATGCTCGGCTCGGCGGTCAGCGGGCTGACCCTGGCCACCGCCGCGATAGCCCTGGCCCCGGTGAACAGCTTCATGCAGCAAGCCTGGGTGTTCGGCCTGATCGGCGCGGCGACGTTGTCGGCCAGTGTGGCCTACGCGGTGAGCCTGCCGGCCTTTCTGTCCTTTGCCGTGCCGTGCCTGGTGCCGTCCATTGTCTACCTGTTATGGAATGGCGACCCGCAGCAACAAGGCTGGGGCGTGCTTGGCCTGATCCTGTTGGTGTCGCTGAACCTGGTGGCCTGGCAGGTCAACCGCCTGATCCAGCGTGAACTGTTACGGCGTTTCCAGAACCAGGCGCTGATTGAAAACCTGCAACAGGCGCAACAGCGTAGCGAGCAGTTGAATCAGGACCTGGTGCGTGAGGTCGAGCAGCGCCGTCAGGTCGAGCAAGAGCTGCGCAATGCACAAATCGGCTTGCAGGACCGTGTTGCGCAACGCAGCCAAGAGCTGGACGCCGCCAGCCTGGCCCTGAATAAAAGCGAAGCGCGCCTGGCCATGGCCCTGCAAGCCAGCGAACTCGGGCTGTGGGACTGGAACCTGCAAACCGACGAAGTCCACCACACTCAACTCAAAGAGCTGTTCGGCCTGGAGCCGGAATACGTCACCGCCATGCTCGGCCACCTCAAGCCGCGCCTGCACCCCGACGACTTGCCGCTGCTCAAGCGCGCGTTGGTGGAGCACCTTAAGGGGCGTACCGAGGATTACCTGGTGGAATACCGCGTGCGCCATGGCGACGGGCACTGGGTATGGATCGAAGATCGCGGGCGCGCCGTGGAGCGCGCGCCGAGCGGGCGTGTGATCCGCATGCTTGGCACCCGCCGTGACATCAGCGCGGGTAAAGCGCTGGAAGAACAGCAGCGGTTGGCGTCGACGGTATTCGAGGCCGCCAGTGAAGGCATCGTGATACTTGACCCGGATTACGCGCTGATCGCGGTCAACCAGGCCTTCAGTCGCGTCACCGGCTTTGAAATCGACGACATGCTGGGACGCAACGTGGTGGAACTGCCCAGCAGTCGCGACGCTCGGCGCCATTTTCCGGTGATCCGCCAAGCGTTGCTCAGCCATGGCACGTGGCAGGGCGAGTTGGTGGAAACACGCAAGAACGGCGAGCTGTACCCACAGTGGCTTCAGTTGAATGTGGTGCGCGATTTTCGCGGAAACGTCAGCCATATAGTGGGCTTTTTCGCTGATCTGTCGGCGCGGCGCGAATCCGAGGAGCGCATGCGCTACCTCACCCACTACGACGAATTGACCGGCCTGGCCAACCGCTCGCTGTTCCGCGAACGGCTGCGCGAGGCTCACCAGCGCGTCCGGCTGGGCGGGCGCAGCCTGGCGCTGCTGCATATCAACCTCGATCGTTTCAAATTGCTCAACGACAGCCTGGGCCATGAAGTGGCCGACCAATTGCTGCAAAAAATGGCCCGCCGCTTGATCAATGCCTTGCCGGAGGCGGACACCATTGCGCGCTTGTCCGCTGATGAATTCGCCGTACTGTTCGACGCCTATGGCAACCTGTCGAGTCTGGCGCGGGTGGCCACGCGCCTGCTGGCCAAGCTGCGGGTGCCGGTCACCGTGGAGGGGCATGAATTGGTGGTCAGCGCTTCAATGGGCGTAAGTCTGTTGCCGGATAACGCACGGGAAATTTCCGCGCTGGTCAGCCAATCGAACATGGCCATGCAACACGCCAAGCACCTTGGCGGCAATAATTTCCAGTTCTACACCGACAGTTTGCAAGCCAGCACCCTGGAGCGACTGCAGCTGGAAAACCACCTGCGCAAGGCTATCGACGAGCGTCAGTTGGCGGTGTTCTACCAGCCGAAACTGTGCCTGGCCACCGGCAAACTCAATGCGGCCGAAGCGCTGATCCGGTGGGAGCATCCGCAGTGGGGCATGGTGCCGCCGGCAGACTTTATCGGCCTGGCCGAAGAAACCGGCCTGATCGTACCGCTGGGCGAATTCGTGCTGCGGGAGGCCTGCTGGCAGGCCTGTGAATGGCAGCGCCAGGGCTTGGCGCCCATTCGGGTGTCGGTGAACCTGTCGGTGCATCAATTGCGCCAGGGCAAGCTGGTCAGCCTGGTGCGCCAAGTGCTGGAAGAAACCGGCCTGGACCCGCAGTACCTCGAACTTGAACTGACCGAAAGCCAATTGCTCGACAGCGTCGAACATATCATCGCGACCTTCCAGCAATTGCGCGACCTGGGGGTAAAGCTGGCCATCGATGATTTCGGCACCGGCTATTCGTCCCTCAGCTACCTCAAGCGCATTCCCGTGGACTACGTGAAGATCGACCAGACCTTTATTCGTGGGTTGGGGCAGGGGCGCGAAGACGCGGCCATCACCCGGGCGATTATTGCCATGGCCCACGGTTTGGCGCTCAAGGTCGTGGCTGAAGGTGTGGAGGATCTGCAGCAGTTGGATTTCCTGCGGGTGGAGCGCTGTGACGAAGTGCAGGGCTACCTGATCAGCCGGCCGATGCAGGCGGATGGGTTGGCGGATTTGTTACGTAAAAATGCAGATTTTCCCTAGTGGTGCCACGGCCGCCTTTGTGGCTACAAAGCGCCTGCCCTTTGAATCAGAGGGCAGCAGGGCGATTTAGTGATGCGTCGCACGGGCAAAACGGCAATTCTTGTAGTATAACTACAAGCTTGCTACATCCCCTGGCCCTGCCAATAACAAGAGTCCTGCCCTTTGAACCTGTTGCAACATATCGCCCAGTCGCGCCACCTGTTACGCAAATCGGAGCTCAAGGTTGCCGATCACGTGCTGCTTGACCCCGCGGCTGTGATGCACAGTTCCATGGCCGACCTGGCTCACAGCGTGGGCATCAGCGAGCCGACCATCGTGCGCTTTTGTCGCGCCATCGGCTGCTCCGGTTTCCAGGACCTCAAACTCAAACTGGCCCAGAGCCTGGCCGCCGGCGCCAGCTTCGGCCAGTTTGCGATTCACGAAGATGATTCCGTCGCCGATTACAGCCTGAAAATTTTCGACACCACCTTGCACACCCTGATGGAAGTGCGCGAGAAGCTCGATCCGGTGGAGTTGCAAAAGGCTGTGACGGCCATGTCCCAGGCCCAGCGCGTCGAGTTCTATGGGTTTGGTGCCTCCGGCGCGGTGGCGGCGGATGCGCAGCACAAATTCTTCCGCCTGCTGCTCACGGCGGCGGCTTACAGCGACCCACATATGCAGGCCATGTCGGCGGTGACGCTCAAGCCCACCGACGTGGCCATCTGCATTTCCCAGTCGGGCCGCTCCAAAGACCTGCTGATCACCGCCAACCTGGTGCGCGAAAGCGGCGCGTCGCTGATCACCTTGTGCCCGAGCCAGACGCCGCTGGCGGAACTGTCCACGGTCAACCTGGCGATCGATGTGCACGAAGACACTGAGATCTACACGCCGTTGACCTCGCGAATCGCCCATCTGGTGGTGATCGACGTGCTGGCGATGGGCGTGGCCATGGCGCGCGGGCCGAGCCTGGTCAACCACCTCAAGAGCGTGAAGCGCAGTTTGCGCAGCCTGCGGTTGTCGCCAAAATCGGTCAAAGCCCTGGACGACTGATACGGTCAAAATGTGGGGGCTTGCTCCCGATAGCGGTGGATCAGTCGACTACCCGATACTGGCACACCGTAATCGGGAGCAAGCCCCCTCCCACACTGGGTTCTCCAGCGTGCCCAGAATCTTCATCAGGCTGTCATCGCCGCGTCATCCCCCCAGGCCATCCTGAACTCCCGTAATCGCATTGGGAGACTCCAAATGGCCCGGCCCTACGAAGACAGCAACAGCTGCGTCAAAACCCGTCGTCAGCAGGAAGACCAGCGCCGCATGGCGTTCCGTCGCGCAATCGAAGACCGCTGCGATCAGCGCCAATTGCTCCAAAGCATCAGTGACTATCCGGAACTGCACTGGCAGGCACCCGCGGCTGCCCAGCGAAGCGCTCAGCCAACGCGCTGATCTGCACGCGTTCGCTGCGGATAAAGCCCAGGAACGCATGGGCCACCGGTGACAGACGCTTGGCCTTGGCCTGCACCAGGCACCAACTGCGGTACAGCGGCAGCTCTTCCACCGGCAGCTCCTTGAGCCCGCCGGTGGCCAATTCCATGTTGACCGCGTGGCGTGTCAACAACGCCACGCCCAGGCCGGCGCATACGCATTCGCGCTGCGCCTCGGCCGAGGCCACTTCCACCGTCTGGGTGAAGTGCACACGTTTTTCCTTGAAATACTCCTCGCACGCCAGCCGCGTGCCGGAGCCCGGTTCGCGGATGAGCAGGGTGTAGGGCTCCAGGTCCTGCAGGCGCAGCGGGCCTTGCAGGCTCAAGGGATGATCGAGTGGCGCCACGGCGACGATGGGGTTGTTGAGAAATGGCAGGAACTCCAGGCCCATGTCCTGGGGCACCATGGACATAATCACCAGATCATCTCGGTTGTCGGAAAGCCTGCGAATCACCTGGGCGCGGTTCACCACCGTCAGTTGCAACTGCACCTCCGGATGTTGGCGCTTGAAGGCGGCAAATAGGTGCGGCACGAAGTACTTGGCGCTGGATTCAATGGCCAGTTTCAACTGGCCTTGCAGCGAGCCCTGCATGTCCGAGAGCTGCATATCGAGGTTTTCCAGGCGCCCGAAAATATCGCGGCTGGCTCGCTGCAAGGCTTCGGCGGCCTCAGTCATGTAGAGTTTTTTGCCGACGTAATCGAACAGCGGCTGGCCGATCAGCTCTTCCAGCTGGCGAATCTGCAGGCTCACGGCGGGTTGTGTCAGGGACATTTCCTCGGCCGCCCGGCTGTAGGAGCGCAAATCGCACACTTCATTGAAGATCTGCAATTGACGCAATGTCATGCGCATCAATGACTTACGCATTATTTGAATCCTCTCTCCCGGCCCATTCGGCCAACTATAAGTCTTTACTTATACACAGCCCAATAATTATTGATTTTTGTTAATCCCTGCTGGGGCTTAGTGTGTGTCTCGCGACTGTCATGAAACATTTGGTCACGCGCCGACCCGGCTTCAGCGGGTCGAAGAACGCAGCAATTGGCTCAAGGGAATTTCCAAGTGATAAAAAAGATCCTGATCGCCAACCGTGGTGAGATTGCCGTACGAATCGTGCGTGCTTGCGCCGAGATGGGCATTCGCTCGGTCGCGGTGTATTCCGATGCCGACCGCCACGCGTTGCACGTCAAACGTGCCGACGAAGCCCACAGCATTGGTGCCGAGCCGTTGGCCGGCTACCTGAACCCGCGCAAGCTGGTGAACCTGGCCGTGGAAACCGGTTGTGATGCGTTGCACCCCGGCTACGGTTTCCTGTCGGAAAACGCCGAGCTGGCGGACATCTGCGCCGAACGCGGGATCAAATTCATCGGCCCGGCCGCTGAAGTGATCCGCCGCATGGGCGACAAGACCGAAGCCCGTCGCAGCATGATCAAGGCCGGTGTACCGGTGACCCCAGGCACCGAAGGCAACGTCGCCGACATCGCCGAGGCTCTCACCGAGGGCGACCGTATCGGTTACCCGGTGATGCTCAAGGCGACCTCCGGTGGCGGCGGTCGCGGTATTCGCCGGTGCAACAGCCGCGAAGAACTCGAGCAAGCCTTCCCTCGCGTGATTTCCGAAGCCACCAAGGCCTTCGGTTCGGCGGAAGTGTTCCTGGAAAAATGCATCGTCAATCCCAAGCACATCGAGGCGCAGATTCTCGGTGACAGCTTTGGCAACGTGGTGCACCTGTTCGAACGCGATTGTTCGATTCAGCGCCGCAACCAGAAGCTCATCGAAATCGCCCCCAGCCCGCAGCTGACCCCGGAACAGCGCGCCTACATCGGCGACCTGTCGGTGCGCGCCGCCAAGGCCGTGGGCTACGAGAACGCCGGCACCGTGGAGTTCCTGCTCGCCGAGGGCGAGGTGTACTTCATGGAGATGAACACCCGGGTGCAGGTGGAACACACCATCACCGAAGAAATCACCGGGATCGACATCGTCCGCGAGCAGATCCGCATCGCTTCCGGCCTGCCGCTGTCGGTGAAACAGGAAGACATCCAGCACCGTGGTTTTGCGTTGCAGTTCCGTATCAACGCCGAAGACCCGAAGAACAACTTCCTGCCCAGCTTCGGCAAAATTACCCGTTATTACGCGCCCGGCGGCCCCGGCGTGCGTACCGACACGGCGATCTACACCGGCTACACCATCCCACCGTTCTATGACTCCATGTGCCTGAAACTGGTGGTGTGGGCGTTGACCTGGGAAGAGGCCATGGACCGTGGCCTACGTGCCCTGGACGACATGCGCCTGCAAGGCGTGAAGACCACCGCCGCCTACTACCAGGAAATCCTGCGCAACCCGGAATTCCGTAGCGGCCAGTTCAATACAAGCTTTGTGGAAAGCCACCCTGAGCTGACCAACTACTCGATCAAGCGCAAACCCGAAGAGCTGGCCCTGGCCATCGCCGCCGCCATCGCCGCCCACGCAGGCCTGTGAGGACTATAAGAATGAGCAAGAAGATTTTTGTCACCGACACCATCCTGCGCGACGCTCACCAATCGTTGCTGGCCACCCGCATGCGCACCGATGACATGCTGCCGATCTGCGACAAGCTCGACAAAGTCGGCTACTGGTCCCTGGAAGTCTGGGGCGGCGCGACCTTCGACGCCTGCGTGCGCTTTTTGAAAGAAGACCCATGGGAGCGCCTGCGCCAATTGCGCGCCGCGTTGCCCAATACTCGCCTGCAAATGCTGCTGCGCGGCCAGAACCTGTTGGGCTACCGCCACTACAGCGACGACGTGGTCAAAGCCTTCGTCGCCAAGGCCGCCGTGAACGGCATCGATGTGTTCCGCATCTTCGACGCCATGAACGATGTGCGTAACCTGCGCGTGGCTATCGAAGCGGTGAAGGCAGCGGGCAAACATGCCCAGGGCACCATCGCCTACACCACCAGCCCGGTGCACACCGTCGAGGCCTTCGTGGCCCAGGCCAAGCAACTGGAATCCATGGGTTGCGACTCGATCGCGATCAAGGACATGGCCGGCCTGCTGACCCCGTACGCCACCGGTGAGCTGGTCAAGGCGCTGAAAGCCGAGCAGAACCTGCCGATCTTTATTCACTCCCACGACACCGCCGGCCTGGCCGCGATGTGCCAACTCAAGGCCATCGAAAACGGTGCCGACCATATCGACACCGCTATCTCCAGCTTCGCCTGGGGCACCAGCCACCCCGGTACCGAGTCGATGGTCGCCGCCCTCAAAGGCAGCGAGTTCGACACTGGCCTGGACCTGGAACTGCTGCAAGAGATCGGCCTGTACTTCTACGCCGTGCGCAAGAAGTACCACCAGTTCGAAAGCGAATTCACCGCGGTCGACACCCGCGTGCAAGTCAACCAGGTACCGGGCGGGATGATTTCCAACCTGGCCAACCAGCTCAAGGAGCAGGGCGCGCTCAACCGCATGAGCGAAGTGCTGGCTGAAATTCCGCGCGTGCGTGAAGACCTCGGCTTCCCGCCGCTGGTCACCCCAACCTCGCAGATCGTCGGCACCCAGGCGTTTTTCAACGTGCTGGCCGGCGAGCGCTACAAGACCATCACCAACGAAGTGAAGCTCTACTTGCAAGGCGGCTACGGCAAGGCGCCGGGCACTGTGAACGAAAAACTGCGTCGCCAGGCCATCGGCAGCGAAGACGTGATCGATGTACGCCCTGCTGACCTGCTCAAGCCGGAAATGACCAAGCTGCGCGGCGAAATCGGCGCGTTGGCCAAGTCTGAAGAAGACGTGCTGACCTACGCCATGTTCCCGGACATCGGGCGCAAATTCCTCGAAGAGCGTGACGCCGGCACCCTGGCGCCGGAAGTGCTGCTGCCTATCCCGGAAGCGGGCGGTGTGGCGCGCGCCGGCGGCGAGGGTGTGCCGACCGAGTTCGTGATCGACGTGCACGGCGAAAGCTACCGCGTGGATATCACCGGTGTCGGCGTGAAAGCCGAAGGCAAGCGTCACTTCTATCTGTCCATCGACGGCATGCCGGAAGAAGTGGTGTTCGAGCCACTCAACGAGTTTGTCGGCGGCGGCGGTAGCAAGCGCAAGCAGGCCACCGAGCCGGGCCATGTGAGCACCGCGATGCCGGGCAATATCGTCGACGTGCTGGTCAAGGAAGGCGACGTGGTCAAGGCCGGCCAGGCTGTGCTGATTACCGAAGCCATGAAGATGGAAACCGAAGTCCAGGCCTCGATTGCCGGCAAGGTGGTCGCTGTGCACGTGGCCAAGGGCGACCGGGTCAACCCTGGCGAAATCCTGATCGAAATCGAAGGCTGATTACCCAGCCTTCGACACTACCGTTTAAACCTCGGGGGGCATGTGCCCCCTTTTTTTGTCTGTTGTTCAGGCAATGCCGCCTTAGAACGCCATCGCCCATTGCCCCATCAACCCCTGGTTACGACTATGGCTGCCGAACTCGGCGGTGTAGGCCAGGCCCACACGGTGTTCAGCCGACAGCGCCATGTCCAGGCCGGTACGCAGCGCCAGACTGTCGCGGTCCAGAGCGGTGCCGTCGATGGTGAACTCACTGTTGAAGTCCTGACGTTTGTTCCAGGCAAATGACTGGCGAACGCGACTGTTGACGTCGCCATACAGGTGTTTCCATTGGGTGCTCAGGTGCGGTTTGAGGGTCATTTGGTTGCCCAGTGCAAAACCGTGGCTCAAGCGAAGGCCCAAGGTAGTGCTGAGGTTTTGCTGGGTTTGTGCACCCACGTCCAGTGCGCTGTAGCCGCCTTTTTCCCGAAAACGGTCACGCTGATAGCGCTGAAAACCAGCGCCGGCAAAGGGCTCGGCGTGCAAACCGCCCAGGTCCAATTGATAGCCCAACTCTGCGAATACGTTTTGGCTCTGGGCGTTGTACTGGCCCGTGAGATTTTCGCGGCGGTTAATAAAATCGAAATCGACCGTACGCTTGTTTTTCCCGGTATGGGCGCTGTAAAGCGCCCCCAGGCGCAAGGCCAGTGGTCCGTCCTGGCGCACGGCGTAAGCCCCCAGGTGCCAACTGTCCAGATCACCTTTGAAACGCGTGGCGTTCAGTTCGCTGCCGGACTTGCCGGCCACCACGCCGAGTCGCCATGCAGGGTCGATTGACCAGTCGGCACCCAGCAGCAGGCCCTGGCTGCGTTGTTTCAAGCCGGCACTGCCGTGCTGGGCATCGAGCTTGCCGCTATGGCCCAGGCCTTGGACCCATACGCGTCCTGTCTCGCTGGCGTGGTTGTCCAGCAGGCGCAGGGCCGACAACAGGCTGGCGTTCAATTGATTCATGCTGTTTTGAGTGGCGGTGCCCAGGTTGGCGTTCTGGGTGCCTGCCAGTTGCTCAAGCACGGCACCTATCCGACCTGGCTCCAAGGTGCCCAGGTACAGGCCGTAATTCTCAAGGCGGTTTTTTTCCCATTCATGCAGTTCGTCCGAGGCCAGCAGGGTTTGCACCGCGGAGTCCACCACTTTGGCGACGCTCAAACCGTTCCGGCTGGTGGCGGTGTTGGCGAAGTAGAAGTCTTCGGGTGTCGGCAAAGCCGGTTCGAAATGGTGCCTTCCACTGCTCACCGCAGCCGGCTCAAGCCATTCGCTGTCTGGCTCGATGTCGCCTCGTGCCTGCGCGTGTTGAGCGCTGAGCGCGCCGAGCGTCAGGGTGATGGCCATTGCGAGTTGTTTCTTTATGAGCGGCATGTAAACCCACCTCTTGATATATGAGGCGGGGAATTTAGCGGCGTACCGGGGGGATAAATGTCAGCCTGCGAGCCGCTCGTTTGCGGGAGATGTCTCTGGTCTGGCGCGATTAAAAACAATCAGCGATAGGGCGGGTCACGCTCGTTGTTTGGCGGCCGGTCACCCGCGCTTTACATAGCCCTTGCCATAATGACGCTCCATGCGCGCCTGGATCAGTTCCAACCCGAGCGACATCACCCAGTAGATGATCGCGGCCGTGGTGAGCATTTCAATGTAGCGGTAGCTGGAGCGGCCATAGGACTGCGCCAGGAACATCACTTCCCACACGCCCATCACCGAGATCAGGGACGAGTCCTTGAGCATGGAGATGAACTGGTTGGTCGCGGGCGGAATGATGGTGCGCATGGCCTGGGGCAGGGTGACGTGCCAGAAGATCGCACTGTCGCGCATGCCCAGGGCCAGGGCGGCTTCGCGTTGGCCGTGGGGAACGCCCAGGATACCGGCGCGGAAAATTTCGCTCAGGTAAGCGCCATAGTTCAGCGACAGCGCGATGATCCCCGCGACGATGGCGCCCGGCACCAGGCCCAGTTGCGGCAGGCCCAGGTAGATCAACAGGATCTGGATCAGCAGCGGCGTGCCGCGAAAGAACGAGGCGTAGAAACTGGCGATACCGAACGCCACGGCACTTTTCGACAGGCGCCCCAGGGCGGTGATAAAGCCCAGCACCGACGACGCGGCAATCGAGCACAGGCACAAAAACACCGTCAGTGCCGCGCCTTGCAGAAAACCGTTGGGCGCCAAGTGCAGGCCGACCAGGTTGGGCAGCTTGTCGAGGATGATCGAGAACTTCAGGTCAAAGCTCAGGAAGAAACCGGCAAACAGGGCGAACAGCGTCGCCCAGGTCAGGTACAGCCGTATGCGAAAGCTCATCGGCTGATATCGGCGCCGATCCATTTTTGCGACAGCTTGCTCAACGTGCCGTCCTGTTTCAGCTGGGCGAAGACTTCACGCACCTTGCTGTCCCACTGCGGGTCGCCTTTTTCGATGGCCACCGAGTTGGGCTCGGAGTACAGCGGTTCGCCGGCCAGCTTGAAGCGTTTGTCCTGGTTCAGGCGCGGTTGGGCGGTGACCAGGTTGGTGAGGATTGCATCCAGGCGCACGCCGGCGCCCAGGCCCAAGTCCTGGAACGCTACGTTGTCGGTATCGTACGGGGCGATTTGCACGTCCTCGAACGGGTACTGCAACTGCGTGTCTTCGGCGCCCTCGATCACCAGGTTCTTGTTCAGGTAGCTTTCATAGCTGGAGGCGCTGGTAAGGCCGACTTTCTTGCCGCTCAGGTCCTTGGCGCTGTGGATGCGATCGTCCTTGGCATTGACCACGATCACCGCCGGGGAAGCGTAATACTCCACCGGGAAATCAAACACCTCGGCGCGTGCCTTGCTTGGGGTCATCGAGCAGATACAAATATCGTAGCGCCCGCTCCAGCGGCCAGCGGCGATCACGTCCCACGAGGGCGTTTCCAGGCGCAGCTTAACGCCCAGCTTCTGCGCAACGGCCTTGGCCACATCAACGTCGAAGCCGTCGAGTTGGTTCTGCTCATTGAGAAACGAGAACGGTGGGTAGCTTTCCATCAGCACGCCCACCAGCTCTTTTTTCTGTTCGATGCGGTCCAGGGTCGCGCCGGCGAAGGCCTGGGTAGAGGCCGCCAGTGTCATCAGGCCCAGGGCCAACAGGGATTTAAGTTTCACGGTGACACCTTTAGAAAAAAGAGTTGGTATGAAGCGGATCGAACGTATTAAATAGTTATAAGAACGACTCTCATAGTGAGTTATTTTCATAAGCTTATGAGTAAAAGGCATATGGACGAAAAAACCGTAATTCTCGATGGCGGCATGGGCCGTGAACTGCAACGCCGTGGCGCGCCGTTCCGTCAGCCGGAATGGTCGGCGTTGGCCTTGAGCGAGGCGCCGCAGGCGGTGGAGGCGGTGCACGCGGCCTATATCGACAGCGGTGCCGATGTGATCACCAGCAACAGTTACGCGGTGGTGCCGTTTCATATCGGTGAGGCGCGGTTTGCCGCCGAAGGCCAAGCGCTGGCTGCGTTGGCGGGTGAGTTGGCGCGTCGTGCGGTGACTGCCTCAGGCAAAAGCGTGCGGGTGGCCGGCTCATTACCGCCGTTGTTTGGCTCTTATCGTCCGGATTTGTTTGAAGCGCAGCGTGTGTCTGAGTTGCTCACGCCCCTGGTGCGGGGCCTGGCGCCGCATGTCGACCTGTGGCTGGCCGAAACCCAGAGTTCAATCGTCGAGGCGCGAGCGATCAAGGCCGGTTTACCAGAGGATGGCAAGCCGTTCTGGCTGTCGTTTACCTTGAAAGACGAAGACACCGACGAGGTCCCGCGCCTGCGCTCCGGCGAGCCGGTGGCGGACGCGGCCGAGGCGGCAGCGCAGTTGGGCGTGCACGTGCTGCTGTTCAACTGCAGCCAGCCGGAAGTGATCGGCGCTGCCATCGATGCCGCGCGCGAAACCTTCGAACGCCTGGGCGTGGCGATCCAGATCGGCGCCTACGCCAATGCTTTCCCGCCGCAACCCAAGGAAGCCACGGCCAACGATGGTCTGGACCCGCTGCGCGACGACCTCGACCCGCCCGGCTACCTGCACTGGGCCGCCGACTGGAAAGCCCGCGGCGCCAGTCATTTGGGCGGCTGCTGCGGCATCGGGCCAGAGCACATTGCGGTGCTGGCCCAGCATCTGAGCCAATGATTCACCGCCGATCATATGGGAGAGGGCTTGCTCCCTCCCACAATGGTTTGGTGGGGTGTTAAATCGGGGTACGGCACTCGGCCAGCGTTTTCAGCTGCCCTGAGCCTGCCTGGTTCGCCTCCGACAGCCACTTCTCAAACCCCGCCCCCACCGCTGGCCATTCCGAATCCAGAATCGAATACCAAGCGGTGTCGCGGTTCTGCCCCTTGACCACCATGTGCTGGCGGAACACCCCCTCAAAACTGAACCCCAAGCGCTCGGCCGCATATTTGGAGCGGGCGTTGCCGTTGTTGCATTTCCATTCCAGGCGGCGGTAGCCCTGATCGAATGCGTACTTGGCCAGCAGGTACACCGCTTCGGTGCTTTTGGGCGAGCGCTGCATCGGCGCGCCGAAGGTGACGTGGCCGATTTCGATCCGACCCTGGGCCGCAACAATGGACATCAGGCTGAGGATGCCCTGCACCTCGCCGCTGGCGCGGTCGACCACGCTGAAGAAATACGGATCGCTGTTGGCGGCATGGTTATTGAGCCACGCATCGAACGCGGCACGCTCGGCAAACGGCCCGTAAGGCAAGTAGTCCCACAATTTAGGGTCGGCGCCGGGGCCTTCGAGGGCTTGCCACAGTTGATCGGCGTGGCGCGCGGGGTCGAGTTTTTCCAGGCGGATAAAGCGCCCTTCGAGCAGAAGGGCCGAAGGCGCCGGGGCACCTTTCCAGTGGGCGAGGGAAGTGGACATGCTGCGCTCCTTAAAGACCTTTGCGAAATTGGATGAAACCCGGGCGTTCGGCGATGCGCTCATACAGTTGGATCGCGGTGGCGTTGGTCTCGTGGGTCAGCCAATGCACCTTACAGCAGCCGTCGGCCTTGGCGGTGGCGTAGACGAACTCGATCAGTTTGCGGCCCACGCCGGTGCCGCGTTGCGTCGGGCCCACGAACAGGTCTTGCAGGTAACAGGAATTCTCGATGCTCCAATTGGAGCGGTGGTAGATGAAGTTGACCATGCCCACCGCCTTGCCGGCTTGCCAGGCCAGCGCCGAATGGGTCGGTTCGTTGGCCTCGACCAGGCGTTGCCAGGTGCTCTGGGTCACGGCGTCCGGCAGTTCGGTGTTGTAGAAGGCCAAGTAGGCCTGCCACAGCGGCAGCCAGGCGGCGTAATCAGCGGCGCTGACCTGGCGAATTTCAATCGGGTTCATACGGGCTCCTTGGGAATGAAACGCGCGAGCGTCTGGTCACGCACGTCTTGGCTGGCGGTCAGGCCTTCGCGCACGCCGGCCATATCCGCCGCGCTGCGGTTCTGGCTGAGTTTGCGTTTGCCGATCAAGCGGTCGATCGGCAGGGCGAAGCCGACGATGGCCTTGAGCATGCCGTCGATGTAGTCGGCCGGTGCGTCGCTCACGGCCCAAGGTTGGGCGCGGCCGCTTTCGTGGCGCTCGGTCAGGGCGCTGACCAGCTTGAGCAGGCGTTCGGCGTCGGTGAACACCTCGGCTTTGCCGTAGGCATGCACGGCGATGTAGTTCCAGGTTGGCACCACTTTGCCGTGCTCGGCCTTGGCCGGGTAAAACGCCGGGCTGATATAGGCATCGGCACCGGCGAAGATCACCAGGGCATCACTGCCGTTGTGTAAATCGCGCCACTGCGGGTTGGCCTTGGCCAGGTGCCCGTAGAGCGTGCCATTGGGGCCTTCATCCGGGTTCAGTAGCAACGGCAAGTGGCTGGCCTGCAGGCCTTGTTCGCCAAAGGTCACCACCTGCGCCAGGCGCGTGTGCTGGATCAGTTGCTGAATTTCAGGCAAGTCGTCGAGGGCGAAGGCGCGTGGTGTGTACATAAATATTTTCCTTGGCGAATGCCAGCATCCTAGGCAGGCTATTGGTTCGTTGTAAGAGCCATCTGTGGCTCATTTCATAGGTCCAATTTCATGCCCTCTTTACACGCACCTTTGTCGTTCAACCCCGCCGGCATCGAGCTGGACCGCAGCCAGGGCCTGACGCGTCAGCTATACCAGGCCCTGCGCCAGCGTGTGCTGGACGGGCGGCTCGCCAGTGGCACCCGTTTACCGGCAACCCGCGACCTGGCAACCGCGTTGTCGATCTCGCGCAACAGCGTAGTGCGGGCCTATGACCAGCTCTATGCCGAAGGCTTTATCGAAGGGCGGGTGGGCGATGGCACCTATGTGGCGCAGCTACCGACAAGCCGTGATGCGCCAAAAAAATTATCCACAAAATTGTCCACAGGGTTTTCAACAGGCTTATCCCCAGCCTTATCCACAATTTGCAGGAGTTCTTCGCCATCCGACGCAGAAAAAGTTATCCACAGCGCGGCGCTGGAGCGCCTGGAAAGCCATCATTTGCCGCTGCCTCCCACCGGTCCGCCACGGGCTTTCAGGGTGGGCGTACCGGCCTTCGACCTGTTCCCCTTTGAGGTGTGGGCCAAGCTGAATGCGGCTTTTTGGCGTAAACCGAACCTGCAGCAGCTGTGCTACGGCAACCCGGCGGGGGATGAGCGGCTGCGTGGTTTGATCGCGGCTTACTTGCGCAGCTCGCGAGGGATGCAATGCACGGCTGAGCAAATAGTGATCACCAGCGGCGCACAGCAGGCAATCAGCCTTTGTGCACAGCTGCTGGTCGCGCCGGGCGACACGGTGGCGATCGAAAACCCAGGCTATCGTGCGGCCGGGCACGCGTTCGCGATTGCCGGCGCGAAACTCCAGGGTGTGGCGCTGGACAGTGAAGGCATCGACTGCACTGCGCTCAACGCGCTCACCGATTGCCGCCTGGCCTACGTCACTCCCTCGCATCAGTACCCGACGGGCGTGGTCATGAGCCTGGCCCGGCGCCTGGAGTTGCTGGCCTGGGCCGAGCGCAGTGGCGGCTGGATCATTGAAGACGACTACGACGGTGAGTACCGCTACAGCGGTGCGCCGTTGGCCCCCTTGGCGGCGCTCGACCGCAGCGGGCGCGTGCTGTACGTCGGCACCTTCGGCAAGGTCGCCTTTCCCGCGTTGCGCCTGGGTTATCTGGTGCTGCCGCAGGGCAGTGTCCAGGCGTTCACGCGGCGCCGGGCGGTGGATGTGCGGCATTCGGAAGTCAGCACCCAGGCGGTGATGGCCGAGTTTATGGCTGCGGGGCATTTCCAGCGTCACATCCGCCGTATGCGCCGGGCGGCGTTGAGTCGGCGTAACGCGTTGCTGGCCGGCTGGCCCGCCGACGTGCCGGGCATGGGCAGCCTGCCCGGTGTCACGGCGGGGTTGCACCTGACCGTACGCGTCGACAGCCTGGCGCGTGAGCAATGGTTGCTGGCGCAAGCGCGTGAAGCGCAGGTCGAGATCACCGGGTTGAGCAGCTATTGGCTACCGGGCTCGCTCACCCCGGCCGACCAGCGTGCGGGGCTGGTGCTGGGCTTCGCCGCCGTACCCGAGGCGGCGGCCGCTGAGGCATTGGCCCGGCTGCGCACGGCGTGGCAGGTTGAATAATCACACGCGCCACGAACCAAGGCGTGATGAGAAGCCTAACGCCGTGAAGGCTCAAGCTTGAGAAATTCCGCCTGTAGCACCGGGCCGCTGAACTCGCGCAGTTTGGCCGGCTCCACCAGAAAGTCGGCGACGGCCCATGGCGACGGCAGTTCACCGGGGAATACATAATTGGTGTAGTCCGCGCGCACTGCGTCCGGCAGCCAGGCGACCACCGATTCACGCAGCTCGGGCGTTTGCCTGATTGCATACAGCAGGTTTGCCGGTGACGGGTATTGAACCAGTGCCGGGTCGAACAGCGGGCGATACAAAAGGCACTTTGCAGGGCCAGGTCGGCGAGGGTGAACGTGGTGGTTTCGACTTGGCCGGGCACGCTGAAGGTGCCCCAGAACACCTGGCTTCTGACTTGAATGCGCAGGCTGGCGAGGTCCAGGTACTTCGCCTCGGGGTGGTCTTTTATCAGCTCGGTCTTGAGCTGGTTCAGGGCGTCCTGGCGGATGTCAGGGATATCGTCCTGATAGGTTTTGCCGACGTTCAGGTTGTTGAGTGAGGCCAGGTCTTTGAGATGGCGTGCATAAAACTCCAGGTCCGAGGTAGAGGCCTCCTGGGTCAGCCAATCCGGCAGAGCCTCCTGGTACCGGCTTCACGATGGGCGTGCTGGCGGAGACGTCGAAGCGCGTATGGGCCTCGATTGGCAACGTGATCATGGCGCAGGCCTGGTGCGCGAAGAAGTCGTCGGTTGGTTCGTACAAGCGCCACAGCAGGCGTTAATACGGATCGAGGCGGTACATCAGCGTCGGCAGTGACGCGCCCAGTTGCGCCATGGTGTCGAACTTCTGGTAACCGTTGAGCAACGAGTGGCAGAGGATGACGGTTTTCCCGGCGGATTTTCCCACCAGTACGGCGATGAACACTTGGTGGGTATGGGTGATTGTATCGCCGCTCACCAAGTCGACATCGATCAGGCAGGCGCGGCTCTCGAAGCGGTTATTGCGCCGGTTCGCGGGGGCGGGTGAGTGGCCGGGTCGGTGAGCGGTTGCTGCGTGAGAAAGTGCTCGCCTTCGATGCATAGGGTCGGCAACTGAGTGATGGCTTGCCGGGCCAATATGTTGCTGAGGGTTTGATACTGCGGTGCGCCGGCAACGATCCGGTTGTCGACGAGCTTCCACGTCGCAGTGCCCATCAGCGCCGTGTCCGGGTTGATGTTCAGGTCAGGGTATTTTTCGTCCAGTGACTGGCGCAGCAGGTCGGCGGCGACTTCGCTGAGGGAGGGGCCGACGCATAACTGGGTCACCAGTTCCAGAGTCAATTCGTTTTCTTGTGCGTTCGGCGGGGTAGAGCGTAGATCGGTCATGGTGCAGGCCTGTCTTGCCAGTTGATGGAAACGCCCCGAGGCATACGCTCGGGGGGGCTCGATGCTAGGAAAGGGCAAGACAGGGCAGGCGGTGCTTATGTAGCGGGCTGTTCGGTGCCCAGGTCCAGTTCCACCAGGCGGCGCACTTGCGTGCTGGCAAGGCCCGCGCCGAGCAAGGCGTTGAGCTTGCCGAACGCCGCTTCGCGGGTCATGCCGCCACCGGACAACACGCCCACGTCCCGCAGGCGACTACCCGCCTCATACACATCCAGCTCCACACCACCTTCATGGCATTGGGTAATCGCCACGACCACCACGCCCTTGTCCTGCGCATGCTTGAGGCTGGCGAGGAACGCGGGGTTATCGCTGGGGCCGGTACCGCTGCCATAGCATTCCAGGATCAGCGCCTGGATGCCGCTGGCGATCAGCGCATCCAGTTGCGCGGCGGCGATGCCCGGCACCAGCGGCAGCACACCGATGTTGGCCAGGGCTTTGGGCTGGCGGTAATTCAGGGCCTCGGGGATTTGATCGGCCTTGGCCGCGCGGCTGCTGCGTTGCAGCGCTGCGAACGGGTTGCGCCCGAAACTACGGATTTTTGCGCAACGGGTCGGCGCCATCAGCGCGCCGTGGAAGTACAGATGTACGCCGGCCGCGAGGCCTTCACCCAGTGCTTGCAGCGCGCCGGTGACGTTTTCCCAGGCATCGCTGTCGGGCACGCCGGCCGGTAGCATCGAACCTGTGAACACCACCGGCGCCGGCAGGCCCAGCAGTTGGAAAGCCAAGGCCGCCGCGCTGTAGGCCAGGGTGTCGGTGCCGTGCAGGATCAGCACGGCGTCGCAGCCGTCGTCCACGGCTTCAACCACGGCGGTGCGCAGTTGCTGCCAATAGGCTGGGTTCATGTTGGCGCTGTCGATCAGTGGCGACATTTCCCGAAAGCGCCAGGTCGGCACGGTCACATCGGCAAGCTGTTCGCGCATGCGCGCTTCAAAACCGGATGCGGGGGCCAGGCCGTTGGCGCTGGCCTGCATGCCTATAGTGCCGCCGGTGTAGAGCACCATCACGTTGTTGGCTGATTGCATCAAAGAATCTCCTGAACGAAAAACGCCGCCGGGCCCAGAGCATGCCCAAGGCCGGGCGGCGTGTCATCTATCTACACTCAGCGTTGTACTTGAGCGTTCAGTTCAGCGGTTGCAACGGTATCCGGCTTCACTGGGTTGGCAGGCCAGGCCTTGCGATCCAGGTCCAGGTCAGGGAACTGGCTGGAATCGAATACCGGTGTCTTGATGCCCGCTGCGCGCTGGTTGTCGTAGTCGTTCAGGATGCGCATGGCAATCTTGAACAGGAACGCCAGGGCGAACAGGTTGACGAAGGCCAGCAGGGTCATGGTGATGTCGGCAAAGGCGAACACGGTGCTCAGGTTCTCGATGGAGCCCCAGAAGATCAGCACCAGCACCAGCGTGCGGTAGCCGATCAGCACCTTGCGGTTGTTGCCCACCAGGAAGCGCAGGTTGCTCTCGCCCAGGTAGTAGTTGTACATGATCGAGGTGAACACGAATAACGCCAGGGCCACCGAGATAAACATGCGGCCCCAGTCACCGACTACCGCCGCCAGGGAGTTCTGGGTCAGGGCAATGCCGTCGCCTTCAAAACCCGGGGTGTAGAAACCCGAAAGCAGGATCAGCAACGCGGTACAGGTGCAGATCACGAAGGTATCGAGGAACACGCTGAACGCCTGCACCACGCCTTGGGCGACCGGGTGTTCTACCGAGGCCACCGCTGCCACGTTAGGCGCACTGCCCAAACCGGCTTCGTTGGCGAACACGCCGCGCTTGACACCCATGATGATCGCGCTGCCCACCAGGCCACCGAAGGCTTGGTCGAGGCCGAAGGCGCTTTTGACGATGGTCGCGAGCATGGCCGGTACGTGGTCGAATTGCAGCACGATCACGTAGAGGGTCACGGCGATGTACACCAGGGTCTTGACCGGCACCAGCAGGTCGGCGATCGAGGCGATGCGCTTGATCCCGCCGATGAACACCAGACCCAGCAATACCGCCAGGGCCAGGCCGGTGTAGGTGGTGTCCAGGCCGAAGGCGTTGTTCAGCGAGTGGGTCACGGCGTGGGCCTGCAGGCCGTTGAAGGCGAAGCCGAAGGTCACCAGCAGCAGGAACGCCATGACCATGCCCAGCCAGCGTTTGTGCAAACCGTGCTGGATGTAATAGGCCGGGCCGCCACGGTAAGTGCCTTCCGCGTCGGTGCGCTTGTACAACTGGCCCAGGGAGCACTCGATAAAGCTCGAAGACATGCCCACCAACGCGGTGA
The DNA here is from genome assembly GCF_019139815.1 of Pseudomonas asgharzadehiana. Lineage (NCBI taxonomy): Bacteria > Pseudomonadati > Pseudomonadota > Gammaproteobacteria > Pseudomonadales > Pseudomonadaceae > Pseudomonas > Pseudomonas asgharzadehiana. The sequence goes on along the minus strand of NZ_CP077079.1, from coordinate 106,736 downwards.
CCCACATCCAGAACACGGCACCAGGGCCACCCAGGGTCACGGCAATGCCGACACCGGCGATGTTACCGGCACCGACGCGGCCGGCCAGGCTGAGCATCAGCGCCTGGAACGAACTGAGCTGATCGGAGCTGTTCTTGAGGCTGTCGCGAAACACCGAGAACATGTGAAAAAAGTGACGCAGTTGAACGAAACGCGAGCGGATCGTGAAATAACCGCCGAGCCCGACAATGAGCGCGATCAGTACTTTCCCTGAGAGGAAGTCGTTGATGACTTCGAGCATGGAGTGTTCCTCGCTGATTTTTTAATGGCAAACGCAGGACGGGTCGACGCATCGCTCAGCACCAGGCAGTGCACGACGTTTCGATGCCAATCCTTTTGCGGGTGTTGTTATTCATGCGCTTTCGCTGCGTGCTGGCCGCTTGGTCGACGGCCGCAGACGCGAAGAGGGGCGGCACTATACCTAGGCGAACGTGATCCGTCTGCCCGTGCCGATTAAAGGTTTCAGCCAAGCTGTTACAGGGGAGGTGGGTTTGCAGGGCGATATTGGATTTTTTATGGGCGTCATTTCACAACCTCGAAGCAAAAAAAAGGGCCTGAAGAACGAGCCTTCAGGCCCTCAAAAGGTGAGAGGTGTCTAGTCCCTCAACCTGGTGAGCGGTGCAACAAACGCTTAGGCCTTCAGCGGGACCAAACGTGGAGCAATCATGTTTTCGGGGCGCAGGATGTCGTCGAGCATGGCGTCGTCGAGCAAGCCTTCTTCGCGCACCAGTTCCAGTACCCCACGGCCGCTTTCGAGAGCGATACGTGCGATACGGGTGGCGTTTTCATAGCCGATGTACGGGTTCAGCGCAGTGACCAGGCCGATGGAATGCTCCACCAGTTCGCGGCAGCGCGCTTCGTTGGCGGTGATGCCGACGATGCAGTGTTCGCGCAGCATGTCCATGGCGCGTTGCAGCAGGCGGATCGAGTCGAAGATCTTGAAGGCAATCAGCGGCTCCATCACGTTCAGTTGCAGTTGGCCACCTTCGGCGGCCATGGTCAGGGCCAGGTCGTTACCGATGACCTGGAACGCTACCTGGTTCACGGCTTCCGGGATCACCGGGTTGACCTTGCCGGGCATGATCGAACTGCCTGGCTGGCGTGCCGGCAGGTTGATCTCGTTGATGCCGGTGCGTGGGCCGCTGGATAGCAGGCGCAGGTCGTTGCAGATCTTCGACAGCTTCACGGCGGTACGCTTGAGCATGCCGGAGAACAGCACGAAGGCGCCCATGTCGGAGGTGGCTTCGATCAGGTCGGCTGCCGGAACCACCGGCTGGCCGCTGATGACCGCCAGGCGCTGTACGGCCAGGGCCTGGTAGCGTGGGTCGGCGTTGATGCCGGTACCGATGGCGGTGCCGCCCAGGTTCACTTCGGTGAGCAGCTCCGGCGCCAGGGTTTTCAGGCGCGCCAGGTCTTCACCCAGGGTGGTGGCGAAGGCACGGAATTCCTGGCCGAGGGTCATCGGCACGGCGTCTTGCAATTGGGTGCGGCCCATTTTCAGCACGTGGCCGAACTCGACGCCCTTGGCGGCGAAGGCTTGGATCAGGCTGTCGAGGCTGGCCAGCAGCGCGTCATGGCCCAGCAGCAGACCCAGGCGGATCGCGGTCGGGTAGGCGTCGTTGGTCGACTGCGCCATGTTCACGTCGTTGTTGGGGTGCAGGTATTGGTATTCGCCCTTCTGGTGGCCCATGGCCTCCAGCGCGATGTTGGCGATGACTTCGTTGGCATTCATGTTGGTTGAAGTGCCGGCGCCGCCTTGAATCATGTCCACCACGAACTCTTCGTGGAAGTCGCCGCGGATCAGGCGAGCGCAGGCTTCGCTGATGGCCGCGTGCTTGGCTTCGCTGAGCTGGCCCAACTCGCGGTTGGCGTCAGCCGCTGCTTGCTTGACCATTGCCAGGCCGACCACCAATTTCGGGTAATGCGAAATCGGAACGCCCGAGAGGCGGAAGTTGTTCACCGCTCGCAGGGTCTGGATGCCGTAATACGCTTGAGCCGGTACTTCGAGTACGCCAAGCAGGTCTTTTTCTGTACGGAAAGATGCAGCAGAGGACATGACGGAAATCATCTCGATAAGGACCCGGAACTGGCCGGAACGCTGCGAATGCTAGGCTTGTACGAATTTTTGGGCCAATGCTGTTAAACACTGGCCTATGCATAAACGGCATAATGCAAGTGTGACCCGGCTATCATGGCGGGCGTGTGTGCCAAAATGGTGCGTACCCGTGGGAGGCAGTGATGAACCTTGAGAGCAAATGGCTGGAAGACTTCAGTGCCTTGGCCGCGACCCGAAGTTTTTCCCAGGCGGCCGAGCGGCGCTTTGTCACCCAGCCGGCGTTCAGCAGGCGTATCCGCAGCCTGGAAGCCGCGTTGGGCCTGACCCTGGTCAACCGCTCGCGCACGCCAGTGGAGTTGACGGCGGCGGGGCAGCTGTTTTTGGTCACCGCACGCACGGTGGTCGAGCAACTGGGTGAAGTGCTGCGCCATTTGCATCATTTGGAAGGCGGGCAGGGCGAAGTCATGCAAGTGGCCGCCGCCCACTCCCTGGCGCTGGGTTTCTTCCCACGCTGGATCGCGCAATTGCGCAACGAAGGCCTGAACATCGCCACGCGGCTGGTCGCCACCAACGTCGGCGACGCCGTGCACGCCCTGCGCGAAGGCGGCTGCGACTTGATGCTGGCCTTCTACGACCCGGATGCGGCGATGCAGATGGACGCCGAAATCTTCCCTTCGCTGCACTTGGGCAACACTGAGATGCTCCCGGTGTGCGCCGCCGACGCCGCCGGCAAGCCGCTGTTCGACCTGGAAGGCGAGGGCAGTGTGCCGCTGCTGGCCTACAGCGCCGGTGCGTTTCTTGGCCGTTCGGTACACCTGTTGCTGCGCCAGCGCGCGTTGCGCTTTACCACCGTGTACGAAACCGCGATGGCCGACAGCCTCAAAAGCATGGCCCTCGAAGGCCTGGGCATTGCCTGGGTGCCGCAACTGAGCGTGCGCGCCGAACTGGCGCGCGGTGAGCTGGTGGTGTGCGGCGGCCCGCAATGGCATGTGCCGCTGGAGATTCGCCTGTATCGCTGTGCGTTGGTGCGCAAGGCGAATGTGCGGTTGTTGTGGCGAAAGCTGGAAGGTGGCGCGGCGCACAGTACCTGAGCCCAATCTTGGGCCGAATGCAGGGCAAATGCGGGAGAGGCTTGCATCCCGATAGCGGTGTGTCAGGCGATGATTAGGACACTGAACCAGCGCTATCGGGAGCCAGCCCCCTGCCACAGGTTATTGCGCTGTTTCGCTGACTCTTAAGTCAATAAAACTGCCGGTTTGCGCGGTAAGACAGATGGTCATCCCAGGGGCTGTTTATCTGCGTTATTACGGTATACTGCGCGGCCTTCGGCCGGTCCAACCGGCCTTAATTCGTACACCAAGCCACGCCGGATTTCCCGCGTGGCTTGTTGTTTTTTGACGCGCCTGCGGGCGCCCAGAGAGAAGAGGCACGACGATGAGTGCATTGGTTGGCGTGATCATGGGCTCCAAGTCCGATTGGTCCACCCTTAGCCACACCGCCGATATGCTGGAAAAACTCGGCATTCCGTATGAAGTGAAAGTGGTCTCTGCCCACCGCACCCCGGATTTGCTGTTCCAGTATGCCGATGAAGCAGAATCCCGCGGCATCGAGGTGATCATCGCCGGTGCCGGCGGTGCAGCACATTTGCCAGGCATGTGCGCGGCCAAGACTCACCTGCCCGTGCTGGGCGTACCGGTGCAGTCGGCGATGCTCTCGGGCGTGGACTCGCTGTTGTCCATCGTGCAGATGCCGGCTGGCATTCCGGTGGCGACCCTGGCGATCGGCAAGGCCGGCGCGATCAACGCCGCGTTGTTGTCCGCCAGTATCCTGGGCGCCAAGCACCCGCAGTTTCATGCGGTGCTGAAAAAATTCCGTGCTGAGCAAACAGACAGCGTGCTGGACAATCCAGACCCACGTATCGCCTGAGGTTGTTGACGATGAAAATCGGTGTAATCGGTGGCGGCCAACTGGGCCGCATGCTGGCGCTGGCGGGAACCCCGCTGGGGATGAACTTCGCTTTCCTGGACCCGGCGCCGGACGCCTGTGCGGCCGCCCTGGGTGAACACCTGCGCGCTGACTACAGCGACCCGGACCACTTGCGCCAACTGGCCGACGAAGTCGACCTGGTGACCTTCGAATTCGAAAGTGTCCCTGCCGAAACCGTCGCATTCCTCTCCCAGTTCGTGCCGGTGTACCCGAGCGCCGAAGCCCTGCGCATCGCGCGTGATCGTTGGTTCGAGAAGAGCATGTTCAAGGACCTGGGCATTCCGACCCCGGCCTTCGCCGACATCCAGTCCCAGGCAGACCTAGACGCGGCCGTCGTCAGCATTGGCCTGCCGGCCGTGCTGAAAACCCGCACCCTGGGTTACGACGGCAAGGGTCAGAAAGTCCTGCGCACCGCCGCTGATGTGGCCGGCACCTTCGCCGAGCTGGGCAGCGTCGCCTGTCTGCTGGAAGGCTTCGTGCCGTTCACCGGTGAAGTCTCGCTGATCGCCGTGCGTGCCCGTGATGGTGAGATCCGCTTCTACCCGTTGGTGCACAACACGCATGTCAACGGCATCCTCAAGCTGTCCGTGGCCAGCACCGATCACCCGTTGCAGGCCCTGGCCGAAGACTATTCCAGCCGCGTGCTCAAGCAACTGGATTACGTCGGCGTGATGGCGTTCGAGTTCTTTGAAGTCGACGGTGGCCTCAAGGCCAACGAAATCGCCCCGCGCGTGCACAACTCCGGGCACTGGACCACCGAAGGCGCCGAGTGCAGCCAGTTCGAAAACCACCTGCGGGCGGTGGCGGGCTTGCCGCTGGGCTCCACGGCCAAGGTCGGCGAGAGCGCCATGCTCAACTTCATCGGCTCGGTGCCGCCGGTTGAGCGGGTGATGGCAATCGACGATTGCCATGTGCACCACTACGGCAAGGCCTTCAAGGCCGGGCGCAAGGTCGGCCACGCCAACCTGCGTTGCAAGGACCGCGCGACGCTGCAGGCGCAGATCCTCAAGGTCGAAGCGCTGATCGCCGAGCAATAATATGCCTGGCAATGGCGGGAACCATTCGGTCGCCGCCATCCTCTGATTGCAGGATGCCAAAGCCTGACTAGGCTTTGGCATAGCTCACACTAATCAGAGGGAAATGCCATGGGTATCATCGGAACCATCTTTATCGGCTTGATCGTCGGTCTGCTCGCGCGTTTCCTCAAGCCTGGCGACGACAGCATGGGTTGGATCATGACCATCCTGCTGGGTATCGCCGGCTCCCTGGCGGCGACCTACGGTGGTCAGGCACTGGGCATCTACCAGGCCGGCCAAGGCGCAGGCTTCATCGGTGCACTGGTAGGCGCCATTGTGTTGCTGGTGATCTACGGTCTGATCAAAAAGAAGTGATCAGCCGACAAAGTCCTCTGCGCTGCGCAGGCGCAGAGGGCTAGAATGCTCGGCACTTGTACTTGCCGAGCCTCTCCATGCGCCGTCTTCTGTTAACTCTTCTCCTGCTGGGCTGTGGCCTGGCACACGCCGGTGAACTGCCGGAAACCGACTGGCTCGACCTGATGCCGCTGTCGGACCAAAAAGCCCTCGAGGCCATGCCCGAAATCGACCACAACTCCCCCGAAGCCCAAGGCACCTTTACCGATAAGGGCGGCCTGAAGCAGAGCAAAGGCTTGCCGGCGGTGATGTATTCGACCAAGACCGTGGCGGCCATGAACGGTAAGAACATCCGCATCGGCGGCTACCCGGTGCCGCTGGAGACCGATGCGAAGGGTCGCAGCACGTTGTTCTTCCTGGTGCCGTACCCCGGCGCATGCATCCACGTGCCGCCGCCGCCGCCTAACCAACTGGTACTGGTGCGTTATCCCAAGGGGTTGAAGCTCGATGATATCTACACGCCGCTGTGGGTGACGGGAACGTTGAAGGTGGAGAAGGTGAATAACGACCTGGCGGACGCGGCGTATGCGCTGGATGCGGGGAAAGTGCGGGTGGTGAAGGAGTCCGATCTCTAAGCTCTTGCGCAAAACAAATGTGGGAGGGGGCTTGCCCTCCCACAGTTAGAACGTTATCTACAGGGCGATCGCGGTAATGCTCACGCCCAGGGTGTGGCTTTCGCCGGGAGCCAAGGCCACCACGTCATCCAGCACATTTGCGGTCTCGATGCACAGCATGCCCTGCCAGCCATCGTCGGCCATGTCGTCAAACGCCTTGGCGCGTTCAGTCCAGGGGTTCCAGATCACGGTCGATTTCGAGCCTTGGCTGGTGAGCTGAATGCGGCGCTGCCACTCCTTATCGACGATGTGCAAAGCAGAGGGCGTATTGAGGTAGATGCGGTCGGTTTCGGCGCTGAAGTGCAGCAGGCCCGATTGCATTTTCTCGCTCCAGCCATCGGCGGTATCGATATACGTCGTGCCGTCCAGCCCCTCGACCTGCACGTTGCGTACGTCGCTCACGGCGAAGTAGGTGTGCAGTGCCTGGCTGAGCGTGACGGTGTCGGCACCACGGTTATGGCTGGTCAGGCGGATATGCAGGTGGCTGTCCAGTAACAGGCTCAACTTCAGGTCGACCTGATGAGGCCATCCGGGGAAGCCGCCGGCCGGGACCGGTAGTTCCAGCTCCACCCGCAGCGCTTGACCTTCAATCTTGGTCTCCACCAGCCTCCACATCGCGGTACGCACGAAACCGTGCGCGCCCGCAGGCTGATCACTTTGGCGCATTGCCTTCACGCTTTGCGGGTTGCGGTCGAACACACCAAACCACGGCCAGCACACCGGTACGCCGGTGCGGATGCCCTTGCCTTTCTTGAACACCGCTTCAGGGTTCGGCCAGATCAGCGGCTGCTCGCCCTCGCGCTGGTAACTGAAGATATGCGCGCCCTGTTGGGCTACCTTCAGTTCGGCACCGTTGTGGTGGATGAGCCAGCAGTCCAACTCGTCGATTTTCACGGTTTCAACGTGAGGCATAGGCATACACAGCACTCTCAATGACAGGCAATGGGGCAATGGACCGTCAAAACCCGGCGAGGTTTAACGCGCGCGCGACGGTACCGAACGTGTACGGCCGCTGCCGTCGATGGCGACGAAGACAAACACCGCCTCGGTCACCTTGCGCCATTCGCTGGACAACGGGTCGTCGCTCCACACTTCGACCATCATCTGGATCGAGCTGCGGCCGATTTCCAGGGCCTGGGTATAAAAGGACAGCTGCGCGCCCACCGCTACCGGTACCAGGAACGCCATGCGATCAATGGCCACGGTCGCCACGCGGCCACCCGCGACTTTGCTGGCCATGGCTGTACCGGCCAAGTCCATCTGCGCCACCAGCCAGCCGCCGAAGATATCGCCAAAGCCGTTGGTTTCACGCGGGAGCGCGGTGATTTGCAGGGCGAGATCGCCTTGCGGGATAGGGTCTTCTTGTTCGAGTTCGATCATGCCGGGGGGCCTCTGACCCGTGACGCTTCATGGGTATTTCAAGTGGATAGCCGTCTTGTAGAAAAACGTTTCAGCACCAACCTACACCGCTCGATGCGTTTCTCGTAAGGCGTACTAAAAAGGGAAGCTCTGCCAAATCGGCTGGATGGCACCCAACGACGTTTTGGCACAGCAGCCCCTCAAGACTGCGGGTTCTGCGCTTGCAAGGGCCGAGTATATCGGGACCCTGGCGCCACGACGACCTTCCGAGGCTCATTTGGTCGGTAAATAGACGCTGTATCGGGGCTTTTGCAAGCAACTGTTCTCCTGGCGCTGTGCTTTTACAAGCGATTTGCTATCTTGCCAAGCCCGCCGCCAATCACGGGCGTGCCGTCTTTATTACGCTGATTACTATAAGAGAAGCCTTGCCATGTCCTCCGTGCCCGCAAGCAGTGCGCAATCGTCGCGCCCGCTGACCCGCAACGACTATAAAACCCTGTCGCTGTCTGCCTTGGGCGGGGCGTTGGAGTTTTATGATTTCATCATTTTCGTGTTTTTCGCCACCGTGGTCGGAAAACTGTTTTTCCCGGCCGACATGCCCGAATGGCTGCGCATGATGCAGACCTTCGGTATCTTCGCCGCCGGTTACCTGGCGCGCCCGCTGGGCGGCATCATCATGGCGCACTTCGGCGACCTTCTGGGCCGCAAGAAGATGTTCACCCTGAGCATCTTCATGATGGCCGTGCCGACCCTGATCATGGGCCTGCTGCCAACCTACGCTCAGATCGGCCTGTGGGCGCCGATCCTGCTGCTGCTGATGCGCGTCATCCAAGGCGCGGCGATTGGCGGCGAAGTACCTGGCGCCTGGGTGTTCGTCTCTGAGCACGTACCGCCGCGCCACATCGGCTACGCCTGCGGCACCCTGACCAGTGGCCTGACCGCCGGGATCCTGCTGGGCTCGCTGGTGGCCACGGCCATCAACACTATTTATAGCCCGCAGCAGGTCTCGGATTACGCCTGGCGCATTCCATTCCTGCTCGGCGGTGTGTTTGGCCTGCTGTCGGTGTACCTGCGCCGCTGGCTGCATGAAACGCCGATCTTCGCCGAAATGCAGCAGCGCAAGACCCTGGCCGCCGAGTTGCCGTTACGCGCGGTGCTGCGTGACCACCGGGGCGCCATCGTGCTGTCGATGCTACTGACCTGGTTGCTGTCGGCCGGTGTGGTGGTGGTTATCTTGATGACTCCTACCGTGTTGCAAACCGTCTACCACTTCAGCCCGACTGTTGCGCTGCAAGCCAACAGCCTGGCCATCGTCACCCTGAGCCTGGGTTGCATCGCCTCCGGCGCGTTGGCCGACCGTTTTGGGGCCGGCCGCGTACTCACGGCCGGTTGCGCGCTGTTGCTGGCGACGTCCTGGACGCTCTATCACAGCCTTCTGAGCCACCCCGATTGGCTCTTTCCGCTGTACGCGTTGACCGGCCTGTTTGTCGGCACCATCGGCGTAGTGCCGTATGTCATGGTCAAGGCCTTCCCGCCGGTGGTGCGTTTCAGTGGTCTGTCGTTTTCCTACAACGTGGCCTACGCCGTGTTCGGCGGGCTGACGCCGCTCGCGGTGTCGCTGCTGATGAAGGAAAGCGCCATGGGCCCGTCCTACTACGTGGCGGCCCTATGTGTGATGGGGATCGTGGTGGGTGGGTACCTGTGGAAGCGCGGGCGTTAACACTGGCCCGATGCCCCTGTGGAGAGGGAGCAAGTCCCTCTCCGCAATCAAGATGTTCCTTCAATGATTGCAGCGTATTTCTAAATTATCGCGTTACCTGCGCATCAACCCGTGTTTCCTCGCCTTTGCGCGCGCGCCTGTCCTTTCTTCCAATGCTGGCCTTTCATCTAATTGTCATATTCCGGACATAGAGTGTTCACACGGCCTACCGATACTTGGCCCCGATCCAACTATCCCTATCTGCTAGGAGTAAGGCATGAAACTGAAGCGTTTGATGGCGGCAATGACTTTTGTCGCTGCTGGCGTTGCGACTGCCAACGCGGTGGCCGCTGGTGTTGACCCGGCAATCCCGGCTTACGTTAAGACCACCGGTGTGTCCGGCAACTTGTCCAGCGTCGGTTCCGATACCCTGGCTAACCTGATGACCCTGTGGGCTGAGGGTTACAAAAAGGAATACCCGAACGTCAACATCCAGATCCAGGCTGCCGGCTCGGCGACCGCGCCACCTGCGCTGACGGAAGGCACCTCTAACCTGGGCCCGATGAGCCGCAAGATGAAGGACACCGAACTGGCTGCCTTCGAGCAGAAGTACGGCTACAAGCCAACCGCTATCCCGGTTGCCGTGGATGCCCTGGCCGTGTTCGTGCACAAGGACAACCCGATCCAGCACCTGACCATGGAACAAGTCGACGCGATCTTCTCCTCGACTCGCCTGTGCGGTGGCAAAGCTGACGTAAAAACCTGGGGCGACCTGGGTGTGACCGGTGACCTGGCCAACAAGCCTGTGCAATTGTTCGGTCGTAACTCGGTATCCGGCACCTACGGTTACTTCAAAGAAGAAGCCCTGTGCAAAGGCGACTACAAGCCTAACGTGAACGAACAACCTGGCTCGGCTTCGGTCGTGCAGTCGATCAGCTCTTCGCTGAACGGCGTCGGTTACTCGGGCATCGGCTACAAGACTGCAAGCGTGAAGACCGTGGCCCTGGCCAAGAAAGGCAGCACCGACTTCATCGAAGATACCGAAGAGAACGCCCTGAACGGCAAGTACCCGCTGTCGCGCTTCCTCTACGTTTACGTCAACAAAGCCCCGAACAAGCCTCTGGCCCCGCTGGAAGCTGAGTTCGTGAAACTGGTGCTGTCCAAACAGGGCCAGGAAGTTGTCGTGAAAGACGGCTACATCCCGCTGCCAGCCAAAGTGGCCGCCAAGGCCCTGGCTGACCTGGGTTTGAAAGAAGGCGGCAAGTAAGCCACCGGTAGAACCGCCTTGAGCCGGCTATCTGCGCGGGCTCAAGGTCAAGGCGGGTCTGCAGGACCTGGACCTCGCCTCCTAATTTTTCAGTCCGCTGCCAGCCCTGCTACGCGGCGGATTTCTTGCGTCACTGCATTGTCATCTTTCTGTCATACAGGATCGCTAGGGTGTGCGCATGAATGATCTGGCCAATTCCACCATGACGACGACTTCTCCTCCCAAGCGCATTGATTTCAATACGCCTGAGCTGCAACGCAAGCGCCGCATTCGCGCGCTCAAGGACCGCCTGACCCGTTGGTACGTGCTGGTGGGCGGCCTTGCCGTCCTCGGCGCTATCACCCTGATCTTCTTCTTCCTCGCCTACGTGGTCGCGCCGCTGTTCCAAGGGGCCTCGTTGACCAAGGAAGACGCGCTCACCCCGGCCTGGATCCAGGATGCCGGCAAGCCGTTGATGATCTCCCTCGAAGAACAGAACCAGGTCGCCATGCGGGTTTCCGACAAGGGCCAGGCGCTGTTCTTTGACATCGACACCGGCGCCGAACTCAAGCGCGTCGACCTGCCGCTGCCGGCCGGTAGCCGCGTGGCGTCCATCGGGGAAGACCAGCCGGGCAGCCCGCTGGTCATCCTCGGTTTGTCCAATGGCCAGTCGCTGGTGTTCCGCCACACCTACAAGGTGTCCTACCCGGACGGCAAGAAGACCATCACCCCGGCGATTGAATACCCCTACGGTGAAACGCCGATTGTGCTGGATGAGGCCGGTCGTCCGTTGGAGCACGTAGCGCTCAATGCCACCGACACCTCCCTGGTGGTGGCCGGTTCGGCGGGTTCGTACCTGAACGTGCTGACCCTGAGCCGCGAAGAAAACATGATGACTGGTGAAGTCACCAGCGAGCAGAAGCGTGTCGAGCTGCCGCAAATGACCGAGCCGGTAAAGGCGATCTTCATCGACCCGCGCCAGCAGTGGTTGTATGTGGTCAACGGCCGAGCCCTGGCCGACGTATTCAGCCTGCGCGACAAGAGCCTCAACGGTCGCTACAAACTGTTGGAAGACGGCAGCGCTGAAATCACCGCCAGCACCCAGCTGGTGGGCGGTATCTCGCTGATCGTCGGTAACTCCAAAGGTGGCCTGGCCCAATGGTTCATGGCCCGTGACCCGGATGGCGAACAGCGCCTGAAGCAGATTCGCACGTTCCAGATGGGCACTGCGCCAATCGTCGAAATCACCGCTGAAGAGCGCCGCAAAGGCTTCACCGCCCTCGATGCCTCCGGCAAATTCGGCGTGTTTCACAGCACCGCCCACCGCACCTTGCTGGTAGACCCGGTGGTCGATGGCCAGGGCGTGTTCGGCCTGTCGCCACGGGCCAACCGTGTGATCGTGGAAGCCGGTGGCAAGCTGCAACCGCTGCTGCTCGACAACCCGCACCCGGAAGTGTCGTGGAGCGCGCTGTGGAGCAAGGTCTGGTACGAAAACTACGACGAGCCTAAGTACGTCTGGCAGTCGACCGCCGCCAACACCGACTTCGAACCCAAAATGAGCCTGGCCCCGCTGACCTTCGGTACCTTGAAGGCCGCGTTCTACGCCATGCTGCTGGCTGCGCCGCTGGCGGTTGCCGCCGCGATCTACACCGCTTACTTCATGGCTCCGAGCCTGCGCCGCAAGGTCAAGCCGGTGATCGAGCTGATGGAAGCCATGCCGACCGTGATCCTGGGCTTCTTCGCCGGCCTGTTCCTGGCGCCGTATGTGGAAGGGCATTTACCCGGGATATTCAGCCTGCTGATGCTGTTGCCGATTGGCATCCTGGTCGCCGGTTTCGCGTTCAGCCGCCTGCCTGAATCCCTGCGCCTGCGCGTTCCCGATGGCTGGGAAAGTGCGATCCTGATCCCGGTGATCCTGTTTGTGGGCTGGCTTTCGCTGTACATGAGCCCGTACCTGGAAACCTGGTTCTTCGGCGGTGACATGCGCATGTGGATCTCCCACGACCTGGGCATCACCTACGACCAGCGCAACGCCCTGGTCGTGGGCCTGGCCATGGGCTTTGCGGTGATCCCGAACATCTACTCCATCGCCGAAGACGCCGTGTTCAGCGTGCCGCGCGGCCTGACCCTGGGCTCCCTGGCCCTGGGCGCCACGCCGTGGCAGACCATGACTCGCGTGGTGATCCTGACCGCCAGCCCGGGCATCTTCTCCGCGCTGATGATCGGCATGGGCCGCGCCGTGGGCGAGACCATGATCGTGCTGATGGCCACCGGTAACACACCGGTGATGGAGATGAACCTGTTCGAAGGCCTGCGCACTCTGGCGGCCAACGTCGCGGTGGAAATGCCCGAGTCGGAAGTGGGCGGCAGTCATTACCGCGTGCTGTTCCTCTCGGCGCTGGTGCTGCTGCTGTTCACCTTCATCATGAACACCCTCGCCGAGCTGATTCGTCAGCGTCTGCGCAAGAAATACTCGTCGCTTTAAGAAAGGTAGAAGTCTGTGAAACAGAACTCCCTGAATGGATGGTTCAAGAGCGGCGCCCCAGGCGTCTGGATCAGCGGTGGCGCGGTGGCCATCGCGGTCATCATGACTATTGGTTTGCTGGCTGTGATTGCGGTGCGTGGTTTGGGCCACTTCTGGCCGGCTGACCTGATCCAGGCCAACTACAACGTACCGGGCCAGGAAAACCATATCGTCATCGGCGAAGTGGTGCAGAAGGAAGAAGTGCCGCGCGAGCGCCTCAAAAGCGCGGGCCTGCCCGTGCCGGACCAAGGTCCGGAATTCATGACGCGTGAGCTGATCAAGGTCGGCAACCGCGACCTGAACGGCAACGACTTCACATGGATTGTCGGCGAATGGTTGAAGGACCAGACCAAGCCTGTGCAGTTGATGGCCATCGAGCGTCGTGAGTGGGGCAACTTCTACGGCACCCTGGTCAACGTCAAGCAGGATGGCAAGGTCATTGCTGAAGGCGAGGCCGCGTGGCCGGAGCTGCAAGCCCGGGTCGAGCGCGTCAACAAGCTGGCCGCGCAGCTCAAGAGCCTGGAAAAAACCGATATCGGCGCGATCAACGCCGGCCTGGAACGCATCCGCCTGCACGGTCGCAAACTGGAACTGGAAGGCAAGCTCGACGCCGCTGCCCAGGCCGATATGGATGCCGACCGTGCTGAGCTGAACGCGCGCTACCAGGACATCGAAGCACGCCTGGCCGACCTGCACGCCCAGTTCAACCGCGACGCGCTGACCGCCCGTGACGGCAACGGCAAGGAAGTGGAAATCGGCATCGGCAAAGTGGTGCACGCTTACCAGCCGAACGCCATGGGCACGATGACTAAGATCGGCTTCTACTTCAGCAAGGTCTGGGAATTTTTGAGCGATGACCCACGGGAAGCCAACACTGAAGGCGGGATTTTCCCGGCCATCTTCGGCACCGTGATGATGACCCTGATCATGGCGATGATCGTGACACCGTTTGGTGTACTGGCTGCGGTGTATCTGCGTGAATACGCCAAGCAGAACACCCTGACCCGCATCATCCGTATTGCCGTGAACAACCTGGCCGGCGTACCGGCCATCGTCTACGGCGTGTTCGGCCTGGGCTTCTTCGTGTATGTATTGGGTGGCTCGGTTGACCGCCTGTTCTTCGCCGAAGCCCTGCCGGCGCCGACTTTCGGTACCCCGGGCCTGCTCTGGGCGTCGCTGACCCTGGCGCTGCTGGCGGTGCCGGTGGTGATCGTGGCCACCGAAGAAGGCCTGGCGCGGATTCCTCGCACCGTACGTGAAGGTTCGCTGGCGCTGGGCGCGACCAAGGCGGAAACGCTGTGGAAGATCGTGCTGCCGATGGCCAGCCCGGCCATGATGACCGGCATGATCCTCGCCGTGGCCCGTGCCGCCGGTGAAGTGGCGCCGCTGATGCTGGTAGGCGTGGTGAAACTGGCCCCGTCGCTGCCGCTGGACGGCAACTACCCGTACCTGCACCTGGACCAGAAGATCATGCACCTGGGCTTCCATATCTATGACGTCGGCTTCCAGAGCCCCAACGTCGAAGCCGCACGACCGCTGGTCTATGCCACCGCGTTGTTGCTGGTACTGGTGATCGCCACGCTCAACCTGTCGGCGGTGTGGATTCGTAACCACCTGCGCGAAAAATACAAAGCGCTGGACAGTTAATTGGACCCCATGTGGGAGGGAGCAAGCCCCCTCCCGCACGGGGCCGCGTAATACGCAGAATTTGAGTCAACCGCTGCGGCGGTTTCACACAATGAATTGGTAGCACAGGGAGCATCCCATGCAACACGAAACCCATTCCCACGGCATCAACATGTCTGCCCTGGGTCGCGACAAGCAGAGCCTGAGCCTGGCCGAAGAAACCGTGGCCATCGAAGTACCGGGCCTGAGCCTGTACTACGGTGAAAAACAGGCGCTGTTCGACGTCAGCATGAATATCCCCAAGCAGCGCGTGACCGCGTTTATCGGCCCGTCGGGCTGCGGTAAATCCACGCTGCTGCGCACCTTCAACCGCATGAACGACCTGGTGGACGGTTGCCGCGTGGACGGCGCCATCAACCTCTACGGCACTAACATCTACCGCAAGGGCGAAGACGTGGCCGAGCTGCGTCGCCGGGTGGGCATGGTGTTCCAGAAGCCGAACCCGTTCCCCAAGACCATCTACGAAAACGTGGTCTATGGCCTGCGCATCCAGGGCATCAACAAAAAGCGCATTCTCGATGAAGCCGTCGAGTGGGCCCTTAAAGGCGCGGCGCTGTGGGATGAGGTCAAGGACCGCCTGCACGAATCGGCCCTTGGCCTGTCCGGCGGCCAGCAGCAGCGTCTGGTCATCGCCCGTACCATCGCGGTAGAGCCGGAAGTATTGCTGCTCGACGAACCCTGCTCGGCGCTGGACCCGATCTCAACCCTGAAAGTCGAAGAGCTGATCTACGAGCTCAAGTCCAAGTTCACCATCGTCATCGTGACCCACAACATGCAACAAGCAGCGCGGGTTTCCGACTACACCGCGTTCATGTACATGGGCAAACTGGTGGAATTCGGCGATACCGATACCCTGTTCACCAATCCGGCGAAGAAGCAGACCGAAGACTACATCACCGGTCGCTACGGCTAGGAAGCTGTGGTTCTGATTGCACTGACGCTGCGGTTCTCCGCACCTTACCGGACGCTCCAAGGACGCCAACATGATTAGCAAAGAAGGCCTTACCCATCACATCTCCGCGCAGTTCAACGCCGAGCTTGAGGAAGTGCGCAGCCACCTCCTGGCGATGGGCGGGCTGGTGGAGAAGCAAGTCAACGATGCGGTCACCGCGCTGATCGAGGCCGATTCGGGCCTGGCCCAGCAAGTGCGTGAGATCGATGACCAGATCAACCAGATGGAACGCAACATCGACGAAGAATGCCTGCGCATTCTCGCCCGTCGCCAGCCGGCGGCCTCGGATTTGCGTTTGATCATCAGCATCTCCAAGTCGGTGATCGACCTGGAGCGCATCGGCGACGAAGCCACCAAGATCGCCCGCCGCGCCATCCAGCTGTGCGAAGAGGGCGAGGCGCCGCGCGGCTACGTAGAGGTGCGTCACATCGGCGACCAGGTGCGCAACATGGTGCGCGATGCCCTCGACGCGTTTGCGCGCTTCGACGCCGATTTGGCGCTGTCGGTGGCGCAGTACGACAAGGTCATCGACCGCGAGTACAAGACCGCCCTGCGTGAGCTGGCCACCTACATGATGGAAGACCCGCGCTCTATCTCAAGGGTCTTGAGCATTATCTGGGTGCTGCGCTCGCTGGAGCGGATCGGCGACCACGCGCGCAATATCTCGGAACTGGTGATCTACCTGGTGCGCGGCACCGACGTACGGCACATGGGCCTCAAGCGCATGAAGGCTGAAGTTGAAGGTTCGGCCGATCAAACCCCTAATGTTCCGGGCGAACCTGACGATAAGTAAGTTGCCCGAGAAATTAACGCCCGGCCTTTGGTCGGGCGTTTTCGTTTGTGGCACCTTAATTTTTGCGAATCGGGTAAAAGAAATTCCGAACGTGACTGCAGAGTTTTGGCAAAATGCCATCAGTCAGGCGTTTTGCGTGCCGAAGTATTTATAGGATGAAGGGTCGATGAGTAAAGTCAGTGTATTGGTGGTGGATGACGCCTCGTTTATCCGCGACCTGGTGAAGAAGTGCCTGCGCAACTACTTCCCCGGGATCAAGCTTGAAGATGCGGTGAATGGCAAGAAGGCCCAGACCATCCTGATGCGCGAGTCTTTCGACCTGGTGCTGTGCGACTGGGAAATGCCGGAGATGTCCGGCCTGGAGCTGTTGACCTGGTGCCGCGAGCAGCCGCACCTCAAGGCCATGCCGTTCGTGATGGTGACCAGCCGTGGCGACAAAGAGAACGTGGTCCAGGCCATCCAGGCCGGGGTTTCCGGTTACGTCAGCAAGCCGTTCACCAACGAGCAACTGCTGAACAAGGTCAAGCAGGCCCTGCACAAGGTTGGCCGTCTCGACGCGCTGGTCGCCAGCGCACCGACCAAGATGAACTCGGCGTTCGGCAACGATTCCCTGAGCGCCCTGACCGGCGGCAAGCCTGAGGCCGTGCGTTCGGCCCCGGTTGCGGCGGTGGCTTCGGCCCCGAGCAAAGGCCTGCTCAACAGCCCACCGGTTCAAGCGCCAGCTGCCGCGCCGGCTGCCGGCCGTGGCCAGGGCCAGTTGCGCCTGTCCAGCGGCACCCAGCAATGCGTGATCAAGGCATTGAGTATCAAGGAAGCGCTGCTGGTGGTGCGTCGCGGCGACGTGTTGCCCCAGGTACTGGAAAGCGCCGTGCTCGATCTGGAACAAGGCGACAACGCCGAAGTGGCGCGCCTCAACGGCTACCTGCACGCAATCGTCGCCTTCGAACCCAAACCCGACAGCGATTGGCTGCAACTGACCTTCCGGTTTATCGACCAGGACGCGCAGAAACTCGACTACATCTCCCGCCTGATCGCACGGGGCACCGCGCAGAAGCATTTTGTGCCGGGTGCGTAAGCGCCTGAATATCGGAAATCGACCGGCTGTCTGATTCCCCATTTCTGGTTTGATTTATATCTGTTTCGATATAGTCTCTCGATAACGCTTCAGCGTTATCGAGCCTTTGCTATGCCTTGAAACAAACGTCCACCGCTTATGCCCGAATCGTCGATTAGGCTTTTTCTTTCCAGGAAAGGAGAGGCCAATGCCAAGGCACAAGGACGTAGTGTTTTTAGGAAGCTCGCTCAAGGATCTCAAAGCGTTCCCGCTCGATGCCCGTAGGGCCGTGGGTTTTCAGTTGGACCTCTTGCAGCAGGGCGAACAGCCTTGTGATTGCAAGCCGATGAGAACCATGGGGCGGGGCGTCAGTGAGATTAGAGTTACTCAGGAGTCGGGAGCGTTTCGGGTGTTCTATGTGGTCAACCGGCCTGAGGCTGTTTATGTGCTGCATGCACTGCGCAAGACCACACAGAAAACCGAAGGGCGGGATATCGAACTGGCTCGCGCCAGGTTGCAGGAGATAGGTTAAGCCATGACAAATCAAAACATTCACGGTGAACGTTTCAGCTCCGTCTGGGACGCGTTGGAAGATACCCCTCAGCAAGCCGCCAATATGCGGCTGCGTTCAAAACTGTTGTTGGAACTGTGCAAAACCATCCGCGGCTGGGGGCTTTCTCAAAAAGAAGCCGCCCACAGACTGGGTATCAGTCAGCCCCGCCTCAACGACGTACTCACCGGCAAGATCGACAAACTTTCGCTGGATGCTTTGGTCAATTTGTCGGCAGCCGCGCAGATGAACGTGGATATTTGTTTTAAGGGGCTGCCAGCATAGAGCTGTCATCCACACTTGCTAACCTGCCGCTCAGTCATTTCGGAAGGTTCACACCATGCTCCTTCGCCTTTTACTGTGCTGCGGGCTGGCCTCGGTCACTACCTCGACCTTGGCCATGACCCTCTACAAATCCACCGACGCCAATGGCGTGGTGTTTTTCAGCGACCGGCACACCCCGGGCGCTCAAGCGTTTGAGCTGCATGAGCGCCGAGTCGAGCGTGTAAGACGACCGGTGCTCGACATGCCAAAACCCCTCTACCGACCGCAAGCCTACCGTTACCCCTTACCCTGGCGCGGCGGCCCGTTCCGCCTGACCCAAGGCCCCAACGGCAGCTTCAGCCACACCGACGCCAAGAGCCGCTACGCCATGGACATTGCCATGCCCGAAGGCACGCCGATCATTGCGGCGCGCAGCGGGGTGGTGGTGAAGGTCGAGAACGAGCAGGCCGGGCGCGGCAATGATGCCTCGGGCAATTTTGTGCGGGTGCAGCACGATGATGGCACCCAAGGCGTGTACCTGCATCTCAAGCAAGGGTCGGTCAGTGTGAGGGCGGGGCAGCGCGTGGCGGTGGGGAGCCCGCTGGCATTATCGGGCAATACCGGCAACAGCAGCGGGCCGCACCTGCACTTTGTGGTGCAGCGGGCCACCGAGGCGGGGTTGGTGTCGATCCCGTATGAGTTCAACCAACCCGTCGGCGCATTGCCCAACTTTGCGTTGGGCAATTGAGGGTCAGTCCAGCAGCAGCACCTTGGCCAGCACGATTTTTGGCCCTTTCATCTTTTTGATGATGATGCGCAGGCCTTCGACTTCCAGCACTTCTTCTTCTTCTGGCACGCGCTTGAGCGTGTCGTAGATCAGCCCGGCCAGGGTTTCCGCTTCGATGTGGTCCAGATCGACACCCAACAGGCGCTCCACCTTGAACAACGGCGTATCGCCGCGTACCAGCAGCTTGCCCGGCTGGTAGGCCAGGACGCCGCGCTCGGCCTTGCGGTGTTCGTCCTGGATATCGCCCACCAACACTTCCAGCACGTCTTCCATGGTCAGGTAGCCGATGATCTTGCCGTCGGCTTCTTCCACCAGGGCGAAGTGCGCGCCGCCCTTACGGAACTGCTCCAGCAACTGCGACAACGGCATATGGCGCGACACACGCTCCAGTGGGCGGGTCAGTTCGGCCAGGTTGAACGACTCGGGGAGGTGGTCCAGGGCTGCCAGTTCCAACAGCAGGTCCTTGATGTGCAGCAGCCCCACGAACTCGTTGCGCACCGCGTCATACACCGGGTAGCGGCTGAATTTGTGGCGGCGGAACAGCGCCAGGATCTCTTTGAGCGGGGCGTTGAAGTCCAGGGTCACCAGGTCTTCCCGGGAGTTGGCCCAATCCACCACTTCCAGCTCGCCCATTTCCACCGCCGAAGCCAGTACGCGCATGCCTTGGTCGCTCGGGTCCTGGCCACGGCTGGAGTGCAGGATCAGCTTGAGTTCTTCACGGCTGTAATGGTGTTCATGGTGCGGGCCGGGCTCGCCTTGGCCGGCGATACGCAAGATAGCGTTGGCACTGGCGTTGAGCAGATAGATCGCCGGGTACATGGCCCAGTAGAACAGGTACAGCGGCACCGCCGTCCACAGCGACAACAGCTCAGGCTTGCGAATGGCCCAGGACTTGGGCGCCAGTTCGCCGACCACGATGTGCAGGTAGGAAATCACGAAGAACGCCGCAAAGAACGACACGCCCTTGATCACTTCCGGCGATTCGACGCCCACGGCGCCCAACAGCGGTTCGAGGATGTGCGCGAAGGCCGGCTCGCCGACCCAGCCCAGGCCCAGGGAGGCGAGGGTGATACCCAGCTGGCAGGCCGACAGGTAGGCGTCGAGCTGGCTGTGGACGGTGCGCAGGATCTGCCCGCGCCAGCCGTTGGTGTGGGCGATGGCTTCGACCCTGGTCGAACGCAGTTTGACCATGGCAAATTCCGCCGCAACGAAAAAGCCGTTGAGCAGTACCAGGATCAGAGCAAAAAGGATCATGCCGAAGTCGGCGAAGAGTGTGGCGAAGGTGATACCAGGGGAAGGGTCCATGATGGGGTTTTGCAGGTTCCGTGTGTCAATAAGGGATGGCGGGTGGGCCTGAAAGGCAGGCGCAAGTCGGCCAATGTAGCCGCTGATGGGGCGCTTGCCTAGTGGTTGCTGCCGGGTGGGGTGTGGAATACACCCTCCAAAACGACACAAATCCACTGTGGGAGGGGCCCCCTCCCACATTGGGTCTTGCGTTGTTTCGAGTTATTCGTCATTCCCGACGAGGCGCGCACGGGTCACCTGCGTCGCCGGGAAATGGCAGGTAAACGTACTGCCATGCCCCAGCACGCTGCTGATTTCCAGGCGCGCGCGGTGGCGCAGCAACACATGCTTGACGATCGCCAGCCCCAGCCCGGTGCCGCCGGTGTTGGAGTTGCGGCTGGAATCGACGCGGTAGAAGCGTTCGGTCAGGCGCGGCAAATGCTTGGCGTCGATACCGATGCCGGAGTCCTGCACGCTCAGGTGCGCGCCTTGAGCGTCGGCCCACCAGCGGATGCGGATAGTGCCCTTGTCCTGGGTGTATTTCACGGCATTGAACACCAGGTTGGAGAACGCACTGCGCAATTCACCCTCACTGCCCTTGAGCATCACTGCCGGGTCGGCCTCCAGGCTGATCTGTTGCCCGCGCTCGCCGGACAGGGCCTTGGCGTCATTCTTGATGGTCTGCAACAGGCTTTGCACGGCCACCGGTTGGTTGTCCGACGGGTAATCCGTGGCTTCCAGCTTGGCCAGCAACAGCAGGTCGTTGAGCAGGGTCTGCATGCGCGAACCTTGTTGCTGCATCTGTTGCAGGGCACGGCTCCAGCGCGGGTTGATCTCGTCAACGTTATCCAACAGGGTCTCCAGGTAACCGCAGATCACCGTCAATGGCGTGCGCAGCTCGTGGGAAACGTTGGCGACGAAGTCTTTGCGCATCTGTTCCAACTGGTGGATGCGGGTCACGTCGCGCACCAGCATCAGGTGTTCGTTGTTGCCGTAGCGCGTCAGGTAGAGCTGGATGCGCACGCGGTCATTGGTCGGCGAGGGGATCTCCAGGGCTTCTTCGTAGTTGTCTTGCTCGAAGTACTCCTTGAAGCGCGGGTGGCGTACCAGGTTGGTCACGGGTTGGCCGCTGTCCTGGGGCGTCTTGAGGCCCAGCAGGGTTTCGGCCGCGCGGTTCCACCATTCCAGGTTGCCGTCGCTGTCGAGCATGATCACTGCGTCCTTGAGCGCAGCGGTCGACTCCTGCACCCGATCGATCACCGCTTGCAGGCGCCCGCGCACACGTTGGTCGCGGCGTTGCAGATGGTAGATGCTGTCGAACACCTCGCCCCACAGGCCGTAGCCGTCGGGTGGCGCTTCGTCGGGTTTGTGCTGGCGCAGCCATTCATGCAGGCGCAACAGTTGCTTGAGGGTCCAGCCCAGGTACAGGCCGATGCCGATAGCCAGGCTCCACCCGTAGTAGCCACTGATCAACCCCACCAACAGGCAGCCAGTAATCAACAAAAGCATGTGACGGATCAGGGTGCCATGCCAGTTCTGGTTCACTTGAACATGCGTCCTTGTCAGCTGTTAAGTCAGGCTCTTGAGTCACGAAGCGACGGGCTCAGCCCTTGGTGGAAAAGCGATAGCCGGTGCCGCGCACGGTTTGTACCAGATTCTCATAGGCATCGCCCAAGGCTTTGCGCAGGCGGCGGATATGCACGTCCACGGTGCGCTCTTCCACGTACACGTTGCCGCCCCACACCTGGTCCAGCAACTGGCCACGGGTGTAGGCGCGCTCCTGGTGGGTCATGAAGAACTGCAGCAGGCGGTATTCGGTAGGGCCCATCTCGGCAGGCTTGCCGTCGATGGTCACGCGGTGGCTGATCGGGTCCAGCAACAGGCCGCCGACTTCGATCGGCGCTTCGCCATCCGTCGGGCCGGCACGGCGCAGTACGGCTTTGAGGCGCGCGACCAGCTCGCGTGGGGAAAAGGGCTTGGTGATGTAGTCATCGGCGCCCACTTCCAGGCCCTGGATCTTGTTGTCCTCTTCGCCCTTGGCGGTGAGCATGATGATCGGAATGTCCCCGGTCAGCTCGTCGCGCTTGAGGCGGCGGGCCAGTTCGATGCCGGAGGTGCCGGGCAGCATCCAGTCGAGCAGGATCAGGTCCGGCTTGCGGTCGACGATAATGGCATGGGCCTGCTGGGAGTTCTCCGCCTCCAGGCAGTCGTAGCCGGCCATTTCCAACGCAACGGCGATCATCTCGCGAATGGGCGCTTCGTCGTCAACAATCAGAATGCTCCTGCCAACCATGCTCAAAAATCCTCTTGTCATTTAACTGTCTTGCGCCGCATTAGATAACGGAATTATTGCAGTCGTGTGACAGTAATTTAGTCGCTCGGGCAATTCACGGCACTCTGGACTACCCTTTGGGTCCGAATCCTGACAACCACAAAAGGAAGGTTCCGATGACTTACAGCACTGTTTCCTGGAAAGCCCTGCTGCTATCGGCGGTGATGACACTGCCAGGCCTGGCGTTTGCTGCAGAGCCGGCGATGACTAAAGAGGGGATGTTGGTGGATCACAAGGGCATGACGCTCTATACCTTCGACAAAGATGCCGACGGCAAGTCGGCGTGCAAGGACCAATGCGCGACCAACTGGCCACCGCTGAAGGCTGAATCCACAGATACAAAGACGGGCGATTGGACGGTTATTACACGTGATGACCAGACCAGCCAGTGGGCTTACAAAGGCAAGCCGGTGTACACCTACAAGGACGACAAGAAGGCCGGTGACAAGACCGGTGACGGCAAGGGTGGGGTTTGGCACATCATCAAGCCATAAGCCTGCGGCGCCGCTGAATCCATCGGGGGCAAGCCCCCTCCCACATTTGAAATGCGTTCCCCTGTGGGAGGGGGCTTGCCCCCGATGAGGTCCGACCAGGCACTGCAAAACCTCAGCGAACCGCGTAATCCACCACAATCCCGACAAAAATCGCCAACCCCGCCCAGTGGTTGTGTAAAAACGCCTTGAAGCACTTCATGCGGTCCCTGTCGCGGGTATACCAGAACTCCCAGGCAAAACAGCCCGCCGCCGCCAGCAGCCCCAGGTGGAACCAGCCGCCCAGCTCAAACCGCACGCCCGCCAGCAACAGGCACACCAGCGCCAGGCCCTGCAACGTGAGGATGATCACCCGGTCGGCATCGCCGAACAGAATTGCGGTGGATTTCACGCCGATCTTCAAGTCGTCGTCGCGGTCGGTCATGGCGTAATAAGTGTCATAACCCACCGTCCACAACAGGTTGGCGATGTACAACAGCCATGCGGTGGCCGGCAGATCACCGGTTTGGGCGGTAAACGCCATCGGCATGCCCCAGGAAAACGCTGCGCCCAGCACCACCTGCGGGTAATAGGTGTAGCGCTTCATGAACGGGTAGCTTGCCGCTAGCGCCAGGCCGCCAAGGGACAGCAGGATGGTGGTGGCGTTGGTGAGCAATACCAGCAGGAAACTGATGCCCATCAGCAGCGCAAAGAACACCAGCGCCTCTTTTGAACTGATCTTGCCGCTGGCCAGCGGGCGTTGTGCCGTGCGCTTTACATGGCCGTCGACCTTGCGATCGGCCCAGTCGTTGATCACGCAGCCGCCGGCCCGGGTGAGTATCACGCCCAGCACGAAAATCACGATATTAGCCAGCGACGGCGAGCCCTTGCCGGCAATCCACAGCGCCCACAGCGTAGGCCACAGCAACAGGTAAATGCCGATGGGCTTGTCCATGCGTGTCAACTGAATAAAGTCCCAGGCCCTGGGGTTCAAGCGGTTCAAGGACTTGAGCAAGCGTTGATACATCAGCAGTTCTCCGGATGGTCATGCAGCGCCTGCCAGAAGCCCGGCAGGAAGATCTCCGCCACCAGCACGCTCAGCCCCCCACGGTCGAAGCGCGAGCGGCGGGCCCATAGTTCGTCGGCCTGGTCGGTGGTCGGCAGCCAATGCCGGGGATAACGGCACACTTCGATCGCCCGCCGGGTGAATGCGCGGTCGCAGAACAGCAACTCCCCCAGCGAACGGCTGCCCAGTTCGTCCATATGCAAGCCGTCGCCCTGCAAGGCACTGCGTGATGCGACGCTTCGGGCAAATACCCACGGCTGGCCATGCCCGCGCAAATACACTTCGCGTACCCAGCCTACCGTGGCCGGGGCAAGCTCAAGGGCGGCACACTCATCGTCCCGCAGCGGCTGCCAGCCTTCGAACAGTGGCGTCACGCTGAAGCCATCGTTTGACAGCCGCGTCAGCCGTCGCGTCAGCGAGCCTTCATCGAACAGCCAGGCAAGGGCCAAAGGCGCGGGAAGAGGGCTCAGACGGCTCTGGGTCAGCCATCGGCAAGCATCGGGAAGGGCGATTGAATGCGGCACGGTGAGTCAGTATGGGCGGCAAAAGAGGCGGCGAGCTTACCATGGCACCTTGGACTTTTGCCGGGCAGAACCGGCGCCTTGCGTCGATCAGGCTTGCATCTGGCGCCCCCGATCAGTACAAAACGCCCTGAGCCGTGCGGCAACGCTGGATCCATCGACCGCCGGCCAATCTGCCTGGACCCTGAGGAAGCAAGTAATGAAGAAGTGGCAATGTATCGTCTGTGGCCTTATTTACAACGAAGCAGACGGCTGGCCGGATGACGGAATTGCGCCAGGCACGCGCTGGGAAGATGTGCCGGCCGACTGGCTGTGCCCAGACTGCGGCGTGGGCAAGATGGATTTCGAAATGATCGAAATCGGCTGATCTGAACATTTGAGAAACGTACTACAAGGAGAATGGAATGAACGCACCTGTCGTGATCATCGGCACAGGACTGGCCGGTTACAACGTGGCCCGGGAGTTTCGCAAGCTCGACAGCGAAACCCCCTTGCTGCTGATCACCGCGGATGACGGGCGTTCCTACTCCAAGCCCATGCTCTCCACCGGCTTTGGCAAAAACAAGGAAGCCGACGGCCTGAGCATGGCTGAACCGGGCGCCATGGCCGAGCAGCTCAAGGCCCAAGTGCGCACCCACACGCGTGTCAGCGGCATTGACCCAGGCCACAAGCGCCTGTGGATCGGCGAGGAGGCGGTGGCTTACCGCGACCTGGTCCTGGCCTGGGGCGCCCAGACCGTACAGGTGCCCGTCGAGGGCGATGCGGCTGAACTGATTTTCCCGATCAACGACCTCGAAGACTATGCGCGCTTTCGCACCGCCGCAGCCGGCAAGCGCCGTGTGCTGCTGCTCGGCGCCGGCCTGATCGGCTGTGAATTCGCCAACGACCTGATGCTTGGCGGCTATGAAGTCGACCTGGTTGCACCCTGCGAGCAAGTCATGCCGACCCTGCTGCACCCGGCGGCGGCCGCGGCCGTGCAGGCCGGGCTGGAAAGCCTGGGCGCGCGTTTCCACCTAGGGCCGGTGCTCAACCGTCTGCAACGCACGGCAAACGGGCTTGAAGCCCATCTTTCGGGCGGTAAAGTGATCCCCTGCGACCTGGTGGTCTCGGCCATCGGCCTGCGACCGCGCACCGACCTGGCCGCCGCCGCCGGCCTGCAAACCAACCGCGGCATCATGGTGGACCGCCACCTCAAGACCTCCCACGCCAATATCTACGCCCTGGGCGACTGCGCCGAGGTCGACGGCTTGAACCTGCTGTATGTCATGCCCCTGATGACCTGCGCCCGCGCCCTGGCCCAGACCCTGGCCGGCAACGCCACCGCCGTCAGCTACGGCCCCATGCCCGTCACCGTGAAAACCCCGGCCTGCCCGCTGGTGGTCTCGCCCCCGCCACGCGGCACCGAGGGTGTATGGAGCGTCGAAGGCCAAGGCGCCGACATCAAGGCCCTGTGCCGCGACGCCAGTGGCCGCTTGCTGGGTTATGCGCTGACCGGCGCGGCCGTGATGGAAAAACTGGCCCTCAATAAAGAACTTCCGCCGTTGTTGGCGTAAATACCGGTCGTTCTGTCGGAATAAGCATGTTTTTCACCTCAGAAAGGTCGCCGCGAGACTGGCGCGGCGTCCGGCGGCATGCCATCCTCATTCCCGTCTGCCGCAGAGTAGAGCCTGCGGCGCTTTGGGCGCCGCTCCGTCAGAGAGTGGCACGGACATAACAACAAAAAACCGTCAAAGAGGCTTCACATATGCGTAAACCAGAACTCGCAGCCGCCATCGCTGAAAAAGCGGATCTCACCAAAGAGCAGGCCAACCGCGTCCTCAACGCCGTTCTTGAAGAAATCACCGGCGCCCTGCACCGCAAGGACAGCGTCACCCTGGTAGGTTTCGGCACCTTCCTGCAACGCCACCGCGGCGCCCGCACTGGCAAAAACCCGCAAACCGGTGAGCCAGTGAAAATCAAGGCGAGCAATACGGTTGCGTTCAAGCCGGGTAAATCGCTGAAAGATACCGTTAACGCGTAACGCGCAGTACCGTCTCGAAGGGAGGCGGGGCGGTAAAGAAGATGGGCACGCCGATTGGGTTGGTTGGGTGCCCATTTTTTGTGAGCGCTGATGAGTGCTTTAGCGAATGCCTTCGACGAGTGCCTGGTCTTTCTCGCCACCCCACGGATCGTCCAACAGGTACGTGGGTGAGGGGGCGAATCAATTTAGAAAGCTAAATAAATTGCCCCATTTTCCGACGCTGTTTTCCCTTATCAAAATTGTAATGGTGAGGTTAGCGCAATGCTTTTCCAACTGGCTTTACGTTTTTTCTCAAGAAGGCTGTCCAAGGCGGTACCTTGTGGTGGTCCCTTCTTCGGCAATTTAAGTGGCACCAGAACGAAGAGTTTTACCGAATCATCGTGATGGCCGACCTCTTCATTTGTAGTCCAGATCTTATCCACGACAACCAGCGCGTCAATATCGGCTGGCCAGCCCAGCGAGCTTAAGCATGGTTCTGAGCGCAATATGATTTGGCCCTCAGATAAAGGAGCCTTTTCCATTGTACGTTTTGAAAGCTCAGAAAGTAGGCCTTGAGGAAACATCCAGGGACTATCGATAGGAAAGCCTTGTCTGGGCATCCGCCAATTTCCAGGCAGGCAGATAAAAAGTTCTGTTCGTGGCTTTTGCGTAAACAGCCCAAGGGTGAACAGTAGCTTGTAGTCGTTTTTGTCGGCGATGCAACTGACTCTGAGTTTCACACCCGCACCTTGCAGTTGGGGAGTGACCTTTTCAGGAAGCACCCAGCCGGCGGTTTCACTGACAAAGTTGACTATAGGCGCGCCGGGAATTGATTCTTCATCGGCGTCTTTTTCAATCGCGGAAACAGCTCCCTGTGCTTCAAGACGTTCGGCGATCTTCGGGAAATCCCAAGATCGCGCTAGGTCCAAGGCGGTTCGGTTGAATTTGGCGTGCAGTTGATTGACGTCTGCATGGTGATCCAGCAATAGATCAACGGCCGCAGCCTGTCCGAACGTGACGGCTGTTATCAGGGGTGATGTCACCGAGAGAGGTGAGCCGTCGACTTCTGCACCAGCCTCCAATAGCCATCGAACGATTTCCAAGTGCCCATTTTCGGCCGCCACCGCTAGCGGTGTCGTGTTTCCTGAGCCTACGGTGGGTTGATTGATATCGGTACCCAGCTCAACTAGCAATTGGCATATGGCAAGTTGGTTATATTCTGCAGCGTGATGAAGGAGGCCAGGGTAACTGACTAGATTCAAACGAGGAGGCTCAATAAGCTGCGGGCGCTTGGTTAACTCGGTACGTATAAAGGCAAGATCCCCGGATTCGATATGGGCATAAAGTTCTCGAATAAGGGGGGCGTCCTCACCATATGCTTTCTCTAGGCTAGTCATCTAGGAACACTCCCTTTCTCATTTCTTTGCCCATGGATTGTAATGTCTTAATTACCTCGCTCTTACCGCCTTTGCGGGCTATAGCAAGGGCTTCAGAGACCTTTTTCGATGCTGCGATTGTATGGTTTCCGCTACCGTTGGGTGCCCATACAAAGTTGCGCGGATCGTCATTCAAGCCAATACCGAATTTTTTCAGAATTCCCTGGGCATGTGCCACATAGCGACGATTACTGTCCGTCCAATTCTTGGGTGCTTTTTCGCGCACGATGTGGTGACGATGCGGGTTCGTCATCTCGTGTGCCTTGGGTTTAGGTCCCATCTTCGCTTTGTCGGCCTTGGACAGTCGGCAGGTTTCCCAACCAAGTGGGTCAATCCAACCAATAGGGTTTGGTGAGTACTGGTAGAGGTTCAGACCGCCCGTCAGCGCTATCGGATCTCGGGTCGTAAACCGCCCCACATCCGGATCATAAAACCGAAACGTGTTGTAGTGCAGCCCAATCTCCCGATCCAGATACTGCCCCTGGAACCGCAAATTCTGCTCTTCGATAAAGTACGCTTCACGCACCTCATCAAATGTATTCCCCCACACCTGATACCGCGCCTGCCACACCGTTTTCCCATCAGCTTCGGTCAGTTGTTCAGGCAACCCATTCAGATCGTTGTGGTAGTAGCGCACGCTTTGATGCTCACCCGTGCCGTCCACTCGAGCCAGCGGTGCATAGCCGTCTTCTTCATAGATATAGAGGCTGGTCTGGCTGTGCCGGTGTTCCTGCAGCAGGCGCAGGCCTTCCCAATCAAAGCGGGTTTCACCCAACGGGTAGCCATTGTTGTCATGTTCGGTTTTAGCGATGCGCCGCCCAACCGGGTCATAGGTCATTTTCACGACCGTTTCGCGTCCATCCTTCTGGCTACGGATTTCAATCAAGCGATGCTCGGCATCGTAGGCGAAATATTGCACACCACGCACAGCGCTGCGCTTTTCGATCATTCGACCGAAACCGTCATAACGGTAGCGCTTGTCCTGATAGGTCAACAGCTTGTTATGCACGACCAACCCTGCACCTGCTGGCGGTCCGTCCAGCAGGTTGGCCGCGGCGTCGTAGGTGAAAGTTTCCTGCTGGCCCTGGGCGTTGTCCTGGCTGGCGATGATGCGCCCGGTCGCGTCGTAGTGCAGCAGTTGGCGCTGATCCCGACGGTTATCGCGGTCCCGCTCCAGGCGGCCGATCAGGTTATCGGTCGGGTCATAGTCGAAGTGTTTTTGCTGGGCGGCCGGCAGTTGCGTGGGCTGGCCATTGGGGCGGCGTATCCGTGAGCGCAGGCGGCCGCTGCGGTCATATTCGCTGCGCGTGGTGATCTGGCCCTGGGTACGCAGGACTTCACGGTGCAGGCGGTCGCGTTCGAAGTCGCAGATGACGCGGCCGTCGAGGTTGATCTGATGCAGGTGGCCGCTGCCGTAGTACAGGCGGTTGAGCCAACGGCCGTCGGGCAACTGCGTCTGGATCAGGTTGCCGAGCTCATCGTAGTGGTAGTTCAGGCTGCCGGTGGCGCTTTGTTCGATGAGCAGTTGGCCGCGCGCGTCGTAGGCGAAGGCCAGTGCCTGGGTGGTTTCGTCATTGCCGATGAAGGTGACAGCGGTGAGTTGGTCCAACGGGTCGTAGGCGTATTCGGTGCGACCATCATCGGTTTGTTTCAACAGCAAGCGGCCCACTGCATCTCGTTCGAGTCGATGCACAATTGAAGGTTCGGGTGTGTGCCCGGTGGGCACGTACTCGACGGCGGCTACGTTATCCAGAAGGTCATAGGCATAACGTCGGGCGCTGCCGTCGAGGTCTTGCTGCTCTACCAGACGGTCGCACGGGTCCCAGGTAAAGCGGTAACTCTCGCCATTTTCATTGGTCAGGGTTTGGAGGTGTCCGTAAGCGTCATAGCGGAACTCAATCTGCCGGCCGTGTGCATCTATTCGTTGGCGCACTTGCCCGCGGCGCCCGTATTGGTAGCGGGTGGTGTGTCCCGCTGCATCGGTATAGCCGATCAACAGACCGCTGGTGTCGCGCAGGTACTGTTCGGTGCGACCGTCCGGCATTTCGGTCTGCAACAGCCGGCCTTGGCTGTCGTGTCGATAACGCTGTCGTTCACCCAAGGCGTCGACGACCACCTGCAAATGGCCCTGGCGGTCGTACTCGAACGCTGTGGGATACCCTGAACAATCGATATGCTGGATTAATTGCCCGGTTTCATTCCAGCGCAGGGTTTTGCTTTTACCCGTGGCATCGATGATTTCCACCACCTGTCCAAACGTATCGTAGCGATACCGCGTGACATGCCCCAACGGGTCGATTTCACTGACGCAATTGCCCCGCTGGTCGTACTGATATTGCCACGCGTGGCCTGCCGCATCGGTCTCCACCAGCGGCAGCGACCAATGCTCCAGCCACAATGTCGATTCGATACGCCCCAACGGATCCTGAGTGCTGCACAGGTTGCCGGACTCGTCGTAGCCGAACTGCCATTTGCCGCCTTGTGGATCTGTGGCGCTGAGCAACTGACGCTCGTCATTCCATTCAAACTGCCAGGTTTTTCCCAGGTTGTCGGTGTACTCAGTGATCTGGTACTGCGGGTTCCAGCGGCGTGTGCTGAGACGCTGCAAGCCATCAGTAATACGCGTCACGCCGGCCGCCAGGTCATAGTCGAACCGGTACTCGTCACCTTCGTCGGTCCAGTGCCGCACCACGCGCCATTCGCTGCCGTCCACGCAGCCCCATTGGTAGTAACAACGCAGCCCGGTGGGCAGCTGATGCTCGACCATGCGCTGGCCGCTGTCGTAGGTGAAGCGGCGTTGCACATGTGCGTCGGGATCGCGAACTTCGGCGAGGTCGCCGCGAGCATCGTAGCCGTAACTGACAAGGGTTTCGCGGCTGTGATCGGGGTATAGCCGCTCGACTTGTTCCACTCGCGCCGGCCATTTCTGGCTGTAAACAAGTTCGACACGCACATGGTCGAAGGTATCTCGTAACTGGCTCAGCCGACCCTGTACGTCATAGTCGAGGAAGATTCGATTGTCGTTGCGATCCCCCAATTGGCTAAGGCGCAGGCGCGAGGCGGTGCCCGGCGTTGGTTCGAATAGCCGATAGAGCCCATCAACGCTTTCAATCAGTAGTTGGCCATTGGTATTGCGCCGTACGCTCAAGCCTTCTCCTGCGCTGAATACGGCACCGCCAAGCGGGATGACGCCCATGTCGATCTGTCGCGCTTGCTCATCGGTATAGACCAGCCGTTCCCCACCTTCGGGGTGTACGCCAATCTCGACGCAGACCTCGTAGATCACGCTCCAGCTGGCACCGAACAGACCGTCGCGACGCTCGTCCCGACTGCTGTAGTAGCGCTGCCACTCGATAGGGAGCAGGCCGGGCAGGGCGAAGTCCAGATCGTCTTCCCCATCAAGAATTTTCGCGCCAGTGGAGCTGTGTACCGGGTTGGGCGAGCCTGCTACTGCAGAGGTAATGGCATTGGTCACTTGGCTGGTGCCCCACGACACCAGTCCGCCAACGACCATGCACGGCAGCTTGCTGAAAAACTTGGAGCCGCCACCACGCAGCATCAACAGTGCGGTCACCGCCAGCCCGACACCGGGTGTCTTGCCACTGCGGATCTCGCGCACCACCACGGGGCTTCCGCCAATACGCACGTTGCTGGAGATCATCCCCGACTCGACAATCGAGGCGTCGCATGTGCTTCGGTCACCGCTGCGGGCGGCCGGCTGACCGTTGATAGTGACCTTGCTGGAGCCTTCGGCAATAAACTGCGGCGGCATCGGTGGATGTTTGGTGCAGATCACAATATCCAGTGGTTTGGGTACTGCGCCTGGTGCAGGAACCGCCACTGTGGGTCGCCACATCTGCGAGAAGAAACCCTTGGCCATGTCAAGGTAGCTGGCTTCTTCGGGACTACCACCTTCGGCGGGTTGCGAACTGACCGGGCCGATAGCGCCTGCGGCACGTGCAGAGGGTATGCCGTTGGTAAAGGTGTTGTGGGAGCCGGTGGCGATGGTTGCCATCACCACCGGCGGGAATAACGCATTGCCTATCCAGTCACAGACCTTTGTCAGTCCCTTGTCCGCCCCCGTCTTGCTCATGCCTATACCGACGATGATGCCCACCACCGCGCCGAGCACAAAGCAGCCCAGACCGCCGGTAACGACGGTAATACCGGTGGCGGCCACAATCGCAGCAGTGGCGACGGCCGTAATAGCGATGTTGGCCGCAATTTCCAGCACGCCGCCCAAGATGTCGGCCATCGCCGAGGTGTGCAGCAGGCCGTCGCCGAGACGTGCCGCCCAGAGAGCGTCAGACATGGATGAGGGACTTCAAGGCTTGGGATTCAACTGCAGGGTGCTTTTGATGGTTGCCCAATGGGCACTTTCAGCATCGCCCAGGGGTTGGGCTTTGACATAACTCAGGGCAAGCATCTGCCGAGTGCCGGGTATCACAAGCGCTAACTGGTATTGATGAATACGCTCGGTGCCCTTGCTGAACTGGTTATGCACTTCGATGGCGTCTATATCCTGCGCCGCGCCTACACGAAGTGCCTTGGCCGGTTGGTAGCGCAAGTCCTGTACCTGCTTCTCCAGCTTCGCCAGTTGCTCTTCGAAGTTGCTTTGCAGCGTTTCACCCTCATCTAGGAGGCTACGGCTTACGATCAACGACGTACCCAGAGCAGCGAACTTCAGAATATTGATGGAAGCATCTTGAACGTCATCGCTGGGCAGCGTGAATTGCAGTTCATTGAGTTGATAGGTCATGAAACGGAATCTCGTTATTGGCCGGAAGGCGGCTTGGGAAACATGGAATTGACGGCCGCGTCGATTTCACCCTTGACCCCTTGGCCCATGGGTGTGGTACCGCCTTTGCCGCCAATGTTCAAATGCAGATTGCCGCCGGTGTTGATCTCGGAGCTGCCCTCGGAATACACATTGATCTGCACACCAGTGAGATTGATCTGGCCGCTGGCGTTGAGCTCCAGCACGCTTTTGCCGCAAACCAGGCGCAAGTTTTCGCCCACTTCAATTAGATAGCTCTTGCTGATGGCGTCGGTTTTGCTGAACCCCACCATAAGCATGTCGTCATGCTTGACCGCACGCACGCGGTCGTTGCCAATCGTCACTACCTCGTCATGGCCAATGCTTTTATTCCGGTCATGCCCCACCGAGTGGCTCTCATCCACCTCCACCACAATGTCCTGATTACGCTCGGCATGGATGTACAACTGCTCCAGGCCCTTCTTGTCCTCCATGCGGATTTCATTGAAGTTGGCCGGCGTGCCGCCTTTGCTCGAACGGCTTTTCATGCCGCTCTGGGTCGCGTTCTCGGGCAAATCGTAAGGCACCGTCTGCTCGGCGTTGTACACCCGCCCTGTGATGATCGGCCGGTCGGGGTCGCCTTCGAGGAAGCTGACAATCACTTCCTGGCCGATCCGTGGGATCTGCATGGAGCCCCAGTTCTTGCCGGCCCAGGATTGCGACACGCGAATCCAGCACGAGCTGTTTTCGTTGGATTGGTCGTGACGGTCCCAGTAAAAATGCACCTTCACGCGACCGTACTGGTCGGTCCAGATTTCTTCGCCTTTGGGGCCAACGACCAGGGCGGTCTGCGGGCCTTTGACCACCGGCCGATGGGTGGTGGGCAGGGTGCGGTAGCTTTGTTGCGCGGGGATGCAGGTCAGGCTGCTTTCAAACTGCGCCGAGCCTGAACCGCCGCCGCTTTCCAGGCTTTCCTGGACGATGTAGTAGCGGCAGCCGACGATCAGGTATTCGCGGTTCTGGTCCTGGCGGCTGAAGCCGGTGAGGCTGAACAGATGACCGGAGCCGAGGCCGCGGGCATTGCCGGCGAACTCAATCTGCTCATGCAAGGTTTGCAGGGCTTCGATACGGGTGCGTGCGTAGTGTTCGCCGTCGGCGCTTTGCACGTAGGTGCCGGGGTAGTCGTACAGCGGGTAGTCGCCGGCGGTGTGCGGGCGCGGCATGGCCGAGCGCACGTCGATGCTCGCGCTGGGGCGCTGGAAGTCGTAGTCGTTAAGCTCCAGCGAACCCGGCTGCACCTCCTGCGCCAGGTGCCAGTTGTGCATATGGTCGCGTTCGCGCTGTTGCTCGTCCTTGGGGTAATACGGGATCGACGCATAGCCCGGCACCGTGGTGTGGGCGCCATAGGCGTCGGCCAGTACCAGCACGTGACGGTCCTGTTCATGGCGGAAGTAGTAGTAGATGCCTTCCTGTTCCATCAACCGGCTGACGAAATCGAAGCTGGTCTCGCGGTACTGCACGCAGTATTCCCACTCGCGGTAAGGCCGGCTCAGGGCGTCTTCGAAGTCGGAAAACCCCAGGTCGCGGAACACCTGCTTGATGATCTGCGGGATGCTCAGGTTCTGGAAAATCCGGCAGTCCGAGGTGCGGCTCAGCAGCCAGAACCACGGGCGCAGCGTCACCTGGTAACTGGCGAATTGGCCCTGGTCGATGTTCTGGCTGCAACGCGCGACGATACCGTGGAAGTGCCGTTCGCCGCCGTCCGCCAGTTGCAGGCCGACGCTCATCGGCTTGCCCAGCAACTGGTTGAGGTCGATGTTGGCGTTCAGGGACGTCAGCTGCAGCTCATAGTTGAACAGCCGCCCCAGCTCTTCGCCGCCGCCCATTTCATTGAGCAGCAGCACATCCGGCCCGAGGGGGCTGTTGATCTTGGCCAGGCGTGAGGCTTGGTTGAATAGCATCGGTTAACCCGTAAATTGCTGAATAACTGACGAAACCGAATTCAAGTGTGGGAGGGGGCTTGCCCCCGATGGCGGTGAATCAGTTACCTGCTCTATCCACTGAGACACCGCAATCGGGAGCAAGCCCCCTCCCACATTTGAGCCGTGTTCTGTCAGGTCAATCGTTGAACTGGTAGTGCAATTCGTTATCCCGGCTGCCGATGCACACCCCCGCCAACGCCTTGCCTTCGAGCATGCGCGTGAGGAACTCGCGGCTCATGTCCGGCAGCAGGCTGTTGGTGAGGATGGTGTCGATCATGCGCCCGCCGCTTTCGGTTTCGGTGCAGCGCGAGACGATCAGGTCGACCACCGCGTCGTCGTAGTCGAAGGCCACCTTGTGGGTGTTCTCCACGCGCTTTTTGATGCGGTTGAGCTGCAGGCGGGTAATCGCCTTGAGCATCTCGTCGCTCAGCGGGTAGTACGGGATGGTCACCAGACGCCCGAGCAGGGCCGGCGGGAAGATTTCCAGCAGCGGCTGGCGTAGTGCCTTGGCGATTTCTTCCGGCTCGGGGATGTTCGCCGGGTCCTTGCACACGTGCGAGATCAGCTCGGTACCGGCGTTGGTGGTCAGCAGGATCAGGGTGTTCTTGAAGTCGATCACCCGGCCTTCGCCGTCTTCCATCACGCCCTTGTCGAACACCTGGAAGAAAATCTCATGCACGTCCGGGTGGGCTTTTTCCACTTCGTCCAGCAGCACCACGCTGTAGGGCTTGCGCCGCACCGCTTCGGTCAGCACGCCGCCTTCGCCGTAGCCGATATAGCCCGGTGGCGCGCCCTTGAGGGTCGACACCGTGTGGGCTTCCTGGAACTCGCTCATGTTGATGGTGATCACGTTCTGCTCGCCGCCGTACATGGCTTCGGCCAGGGCCAGGGCGGTTTCGGTCTTGCCCACGCCGGAGGTGCCGGCCAGCATGAACACGCCAATCGGCTTGCTCGGGTTGTCGAGGCCGGCGCGCGAGGTCTGGATGCGCTTGGCGATCATCTGCAAGGCGTGGTCCTGGCCGATGATGCGTTTTTTCAGGTGCTGGTCGAGGTTGAGCACGGTTTCCAGCTCGTTGCGCGCCATGCGGCCCACCGGAATGCCGGTCCAGTCGGCGACCACCGAGGCCACGGCCTGGTAATCCACGGTCGGCAGGATCAACGGGGTTTCGCCTTGCAGCGCGGTGAGGCGCTGTTGCAGGTCGACCAATTGCGTACGCAATTGGTCGCTGCCGCTGTCCACCACGCCGGCTTTTTCACGCAGGGTCGCGCGGGTGGCGAGCAGCTCGTCAACCAGGGTTTTCTCTTCGGCCCAGCGGCTTTCCAGCGTGGCCAGGCGCTCGCGCTCGGCGCTCAGCAACGCTTCGCTGTT
Source organism: Pseudomonas asgharzadehiana (assembly GCF_019139815.1). Lineage (NCBI taxonomy): Bacteria > Pseudomonadati > Pseudomonadota > Gammaproteobacteria > Pseudomonadales > Pseudomonadaceae > Pseudomonas > Pseudomonas asgharzadehiana. The sequence goes on along the minus strand of NZ_CP077079.1, from coordinate 70,482 downwards.
GCTCTGGCGCGCACCAATGGCGATGCCGATCGCATGCTCGCGGGCGATGATTTGCAGCTCGGTTTCCAGCGCTTCGATGCGGCGGCGGCTGTCGTCCACCTCCGCCGGCACTGCGTGCAGGCTGATGGCGACGCGGGCGCAAGCGGTGTCCAGCAGGCTCACGGATTTGTCCGGCAACTGACGCGCCGGAATATAGCGGTGCGACAGCTTCACCGAGGCTTCCAGGGCTTCATCGAGAATCTGCACCTGGTGGTGTTTTTCCATGGTCGAGGCCACGCCGCGCATCATCAGCAGGGCTTTGTCTTCCGACGGCTCGGCGACCTGTACCACCTGGAAACGACGGGTCAGCGCCGGGTCTTTTTCGATGTGTTTTTTGTACTCGGCCCAGGTGGTGGCGGCCACGGTGCGCAAGGTGCCACGGGCGAGAGCGGGTTTGAGCAGGTTGGCAGCGTCACCGGTACCGGCGGCGCCACCGGCACCCACCAGGGTGTGGGCTTCGTCGATAAACAGAATGATCGGCTTGGGCGAAGCCTGCACGTCTTCGATGACCTGGCGCAGGCGCTGTTCGAACTCGCCTTTCATGCTGGCGCCGGCTTGCAGCAGGCCCACATCCAGGCTGCGCAGCTCTACGTCTTTGAGCGCAGGCGGTACGTCGCCGGCGACGATGCGCAGGGCGAAGCCTTCAACCACGGCGGTCTTGCCCACACCGGCTTCACCGGTGAGGATCGGGTTGTTCTGGCGCCGACGCATGAGAATGTCCACCAGTTGGCGGATCTCTTCGTCGCGGCCCACGATCGGGTCGAGCTTGCCTGTGCGGGCCTGTTCGGTCAGGTCCACGGTAAAGCGCTTGAGCGCTTCCTGCTTGCCCATCGCGCTCGGCGCCATGGCGCCGCTGGCTTCGCCTGGAACTCCGGCATTGAAGCCGTCGCTGGCGCTCAGGGCATTTTCCGGCGAGTCGCCGACGTATTCGTCAAAACGTTCGCTCAGGGCCTCGGCCTTGATCTTGTCGAACTCCGACGACAAGCCCAGCAGCGCATGGCGCAGGCTCGGCGTCTTGAGAATGCCCAGCACCAGATAACCGGTGCGTACCTGGCTTTCGCCGAACATCAGGCTGCCGTACACCCAGCCGCGTTCAACCGCTTCTTCCACGTGGGACGACAGGTCGGTGATCGACGTCGAGCCGCGCGGCAGGCGGTCCAGCGCTTCAGTGAGGTCGCGGGCCAGGCGTGCCGGTTCCAGGTTGAACTGGCGAATGATGCGGTGCAGGTCCGAGTCTTGCAGTTGCAGCAACTGGTGGAACCAATGCGCCAGTTCCACATACGGGTTGCCCCGCAGTTTGCAGAACACGGTGGCGGCTTCGATGGCCTTGTAGGCCACGCTGTTGAGTTTGCCGAACAGTGCGGCGCGACTGATTTCACCCATGCTCTGGATTCCTTGAGGTGGTGGCTTGATCGGCGTAGTGCCGGGCCAGGATTAGGTCGTTGGCGTCATGCTCAGGTTTACCGAGCCAGGTATTGAAGCCCAGGCGAAACTGGCCGTTGAGTTGCAGTGCCGGGACTTCAGGTTGTTGCAAAACCAGGTTCAAGTCCCAGTCCAATTCATGGCCCAGGTACTCGGCCACCCACGCCACCAGCTCGTTGAATGGCTGATGGCCGGGCAGCATGCCCATGTAGTCTTCCAGCGTGAGCGGGCCCAGGCGGATGCGGAATTTATGCTGGCGGTCCCACACATGGCTACCCAGGCAAAAGTCCACGCCCAGGCGGTTGGCGCTTACGCCCACGCGGCTGCGCTCGGGCAGCTCCAGCCATTGGCCGACGTATTCTTCGATCTCCACCGGCAGGCCGAAATACTCGCTGAGAATCGCCTTGAGGCCGTCCGGGTAGCGGGTCTGCGCCGACAGGTGGCCGCTGTAATGCAGCTTCGCGGTGTCGGGAATCAGCCCTTGGTTGAGCAGGCTCGGCATGCCCCGGCCACTCAAGGCGGCGAGGCGCGCGGACCAATAGTCATCGTCCGGGCGGTCGTGGCTGACCGTCGGCCGCGCCTCGGCCCAGGCCCGGTAAAACAGGCTGAGCAGGCGATGGTGGAACACGTCCAGGAACTGCTTGCTGGTGCTGTCGGCGTTGTTGCGCTGGCGCTCGCGCACGTATTCGGTGATGTGCAGCGGAAGCGGGCCGTTGGGGCCGCCAAGGCCGAAGAAGAACTGCTCCAGCCGCGCCGGCTTGCCATCGCCAGCGGGGTCGACGGCGGCCAGGGTCGCCGGGGCGAAGGTGCAATCGGCCTGTTGCCCCAGGCGCAGCGGATCATCGGCCAGGCGCAGGGAATGGCCCAGGCGCGGCAGGTGTGGCGATTCGCACTCGATACGCCGCAGCGCCTGGAAGAAATCGTATTCCCAGGGCGCCTGATGCATTGCATCCAAGGTACTCACAGGGTCGGACGACGTCCGGGCTTGGCTTTCCATCGCATGATCTCGCCGCGTTCGGTGGTACGGATCACCGTCTCGGTAAAACTGTTGATCGACACGTAGCGTGCCAGGAAACGTTCCAGCACCGCACCGAGCAGGAACACGCCGGTGCCGCGAAACGCGTTTTCATCGAATTCCAGGGTAATTTCCAGGCCGCGCCCAAACACAATCGGGCCGGGCATCGGCAGGCGTCGCGTCACCGCTTTGCTGCTGACTTCGCGCAGGCCTTCGATCTGCAATTGCAGCGCCGCGTCGTTGCTGTCGCCATACAGGCGCAACAATTCACGCAAGGCGCCCGCGCCCTGGCCCTGCTCGCTCAACGACAGGTAGTTGAGCGACAACTGGCTGATCAGGCGCCAGGCCTTGGCGTCATGGGCGTGGCTGGCACGCGGACGGCTGGGGCCTGCGACGCAACGCACGGCCAGTACCGGCGCGCTGTCGGCCAGGGTGAAGTCGGTCTTGCTGTTGCCCACGCTCATGAACAGCGGCAGGTCGCGATTGGTACACAGCGCGGTCACACCGAGTTGGCGCAGGTCATGGCCATACGGCGCCTGGCGGCTGTCCACCAGGCTGACAAAGGTTTCGCTGCCCACATAGGTCGAGCGCGGGCCATTGCGACGCTGCTCGCTGGACAGCACGCGCGGCTCGCGGCGCACCGTGTAATACGCCTGGTCGCGGCCATAACGCGAAGGGTCGCGTACCGCGTAGAACGGCAAGAACGGTTGCTCCGGCCCGGTGCCATGGCCGGTAAGGCCGGTCAACGAGTGGATCTCGAAATCCATTGGCCGCGTGCGGTCGGCGATGACGTGGTGTTCGTTGACCCGGTCGGACAAGTGGATACGGTCCACGCGCTTGGGGAACAGGTTGATCGCCGGCGTGCAGAACGGCAGGAACTGCGCCGCGCCGACGCTGCCTTCCAGGCTCGGTTCGTGGCGGTCGAACAGCACGATCAGCTCCAGCTCCTGGCCGTCGCAGCGTTTGACCGCACGGCTCAGTTCGGCGAATTCGACGAACAGGTAGCGGTGGGGCAGGGCGAAGTATTCCTGCAACAGCCGATAGCCCTGGAACGCCCGCGCCACCACCGGCATGGCCGCGTCGGCATCATCAAAGCCCCGGGAGCGCAACGCGTCTTGCCCCAAGCGCTCGACCCAATCGCCACCGGGCTTGCGCGCGAACACCGCGCAGGCATTGCCCAGCAATTGTTCGTAGAGGCGGAACGGCTGCTCGTCGGCACCGCTGAGGTACAGCGGCAGGTTGTCCAGATCAAGGCTGTTGAACGGTAATTCTGCGCCGGTGCGCAGGGTCAGGCGCAAGCCGGCCTTGGCTTTCGGTTCGCTGGCGGCCAGGCGCCCGAGTACGGTGGCGGGGTTGCCGAAGTATTCGGCGCTGCTGACCTGCAACGGCCACAATGTCACCGGATGGGCGGTGCGGTACTCGCAACAGGTCTGGGTTTCGCGGCCCAGGGCGGCCCGCAATACGCTGTCGCGCGGCAGCGGGAAACCGCTGGCCAGGGAGCCTTCATCGGGGTCGGTCTGCAGTTGCACCACGGTCATCGACGGGGTCGGCGCCAGGTAGTGCGGGTAGGCGATTTCCAGCAGGTTGTGGGTGAAGGTCGGGTATTCGGCGTCGAGCTTGAGTTGCACGCGCGCGGTGAGGTAGGCGAAACCTTCGAGCAAGCGTTCGACGTACGGGTCGGCGCAGTCCATACCGGACAGGGTCAGCCGACTGGCGATCTTCGGGTATTCCTTGGCGAACTCGGCGGCGCTTTCGCGCACGTGGTGCAGTTCCTGGTTGTACAGCTCCAGCAGGCGCGGGTTCATGGGCGTCTCCGCTGATCGGCGTTCACCACGCGCACATGACCGGACTCCAGGTCCAGGTCGGTTTGCAGCAGCAGGCGCAGCGGCACCGGCTGTGCCCACAGGTCGCCCTCGATCTCGAAACTCAGGGCGTTGTGGTTCATCTCGCCCTGGCCGACACGGGCTTTGACGCGCAGCGTGTGGCGCAGGATGCGCGGCTCGAACGTCGCAATGGCCTGGTAGATCAGGGCTTCCAGGGACTTGATGTCGACGCTGGAGACGCTGCTGCCCGCCAATGCCGGCAGGCCATAATTGACCACCGAGGTGCCGGCCGGGGTGTGCAGCGTGGCATCGGCATCGAGCAACGACGTGGTGTTGAGCAGCCACGCCAGGTCGCGCAGTACCGAGGCTTTCAATTGGGTCAGGGACAGCACGCGTTTGTCGGCGCTTTCCTTCGGGTTGGTCGGGTCGTCGTCGGTCAGCCGGTCCAGCAGGGACGGTTGCAGACGGTCGCGGGAAGCGATTTCAGTTACCACCAAAGCAGCTCCACGGACGGGTTGCGAGAGGGACACAATGGCCGTGGCACCGGGCCACGGCCACAAGGGCTATCAGCGCTTGGTGTTGGAACGGATGTTCCAGCCAAACTTGACCGCGCCGCCGTCTTTGGTGCCGTCGGCTTTCTGCGGCTGGTAGTCGACCATCACTTGGGCGAAGTTCAGGGTGACGTTTTCGGTCAGGCGGTCATCGGTGCCCGAACCGCCGGTGCTCAGCGAAGTCACCAGCACTTCTTCCAGGTTGATCACCATGTACTCGACCTGGCTTTCACCACCGGCCTTGCGCACGGTCAGCTTGACCTTGTCGATGTGTTTGCCGCTGGCGCACAGCATCATCAGGTTGGGCGAAGCCTTGTCGACGTACTTGGTCAGCGACAGGTCCTGGATGTTCACCTTGCCCGCGCCGCCGCCACCGCCTACATGCATGTTGCCGGACTGGGACATGCCCCAGCTCCAGTTCAGCACGTCGATTTCGTCCTTGTGGGCCTTGTCCATGGACTCGCCCTTGATGTCGCCGATCTTGATGAAAATATCAACAGCCATGTTTTCTCCCTGTGTGGCACCGGCCACTTGATTTGGTTTGTGTGGGAGGGGGCTTGCCCCCGATGCAGGCAACTCGGTCTGTCAGTCAAACCGAGATGATGCTATCGGGAGCAGGCCCCCTCCCACAGAAGAGCAAGTTACTTACGCGCCTTTAGCTGAAGGCAGCTTGGACACCAGGCGCAACGACACGGTCAGCCCTTCGAGCTGGTAGTGCGGACGCAGGTAGAACTTGGAGTTGTAGTAACCCGGGTTGCCTTCGACTTCTTCCACGATCACCTCGGCGGCGGCCAACGGGTGCTGGGCCTTGGTGGTTTCGGTGGAGTGAGCCGGGTCACCGTCGACGTAGTTCAGGATCCAGTCCTGCAACCAGCGTTGCATCTCGTCCTTCTCTTTGAAGGAACCGATCTTGTCGCGCACGATGCACTTCAAGTAGTGAGCGAAACGGCAGGTGGCGAACAGGTACGGCAGGCGCGCCGCCAGGTTGGCGTTGGCGGTGGCGTCCGGGTCGTCGTATTCGGCCGGTTTCTGCAACGACTGCGCGCCAATGAACGCGGCGAAGTCGGTGTTTTTCTTGTGCAGCAGCGGCATGAAACCGTTCTTCGCCAGTTCCGCTTCACGACGGTCACTGATGGCGATTTCGGTCGGGCACTTCATGTCCACGCCACCGTCATCGGTAGGGAACGTGTGCGCCGGCAGGTTTTCCACTTCGCCGCCGGACTCAATGCCACGGATGCGCGAGCACCAGCCGTAGTGCTTGAACGAACGGTTGATGTTCACCGCCATCGCGTAGGCGGCGTTGGCCCAGGTGTACTTGGCGCTGTCGGCGCCGTCGGTGTCTTCTTCGAAGGCGAAGGCTTCCACCGGGTCGGTCTTGGCGCCGTACGGCAGGCGCGCCAGGAAACGCGGCATGGTCAGGCCGATGTAGCGCGAATCTTCCGATTCACGCAGCGAGCGCCAGCCGGCGTATTCCGGGGTGGTGAAGATCTTGGTCAGGTCGCGCGGGTTCGACAGTTCCTGCCAGGAGCCCATGCCCATCACGGTCGGCGATGCCGCAGCGATGAACGGGGAGTGCATGGCCGCGCAGACTTTGGACAGCTCGCCCAGCAGCTCGACATCCGGCGGGGACTGGTCGAAGTAGTAGTCGCCCACCAGGCAACCATAAGGTTCGCCGCCGAACTGGCCGTATTCTTCTTCGTACATCTTCTTGAAGATCGGGCTCTGGTCCCACGCGGTGCCTTTGAATTTCTTCAGGGTCTTGTGCAGGTCCGGCTTGGAGATGTTGAGCACGCGGATCTTGAGTTGCTCATCGCTCTCGGTGTTGTTGACCAGGTAGTGCAGGCCACGCCAGGCGCTTTCCAGCTGCTGGAAATCCTGGTGGTGGATGATCTGGTTGACCTGGGCGGTGAGCTTGGCGTCGATGGCGGCGATGATCGATTCGATCGACTTGATCGCGTCATTGGACACCAGGTCGGTCTGGGCCAGCGCCTGTTCAGCCAAGGTGCGCACGGCGGTTTCCACGGCTTCGCGGGCACGCTCGGTCTTGGGCTTGAACTCTTGCATCAACAGCGAGGCGAACTCGCTGGTTTCTTCGGTGGCGCCCAGGTTGAGCGCGCCTTCGCGAACGGTATTGTCGGTCATGATTACTGATCCCCTGCAGGCTTCGGCGCGCTGGCAAGTGCCTGAAGCAGTGCCGGGTCCTTGATCGCCTTCATGATGATTTCTTCAGCGCCGGTCTTGCCGTCCATGTAGGTCAGCAGGTTGGCCAGCTGGGTGCGGGCTTCGAGCAACTGGTTCAGCGAGTCGACCTTGCGGGCCACGGCGGCCGGGCTGAAGTCGTCCATGCTCTCGAAGGTCATGTCCAGGCTCAGGTTGCCTTCGCCGGTCAGCTCGTTGGGTACGTGGAACGCCACGCGCGGCTGCATGGCCTTGAGGCGCGAGTCGAAGTTGTCGACGTCCACTTCAAGGAACTTGCGGTCGGCCACTGGGGCCAGCGGCTCGGCAGGCTTGCCGGCGAGGTCGGCCATCACACCCATCACGAAGGGCAGCTGGACCTTTTTCTCGGCGCCGTAAAGCTCGACGTCGTACTCGATCTGCACTCGAGGCGCGCGGTTGCGCGCGATGAATTTCTGAGAACTTTGCTTCGCCACGTTGCTGCTCCTGGTCGCTTGAGCGACGGTGTTGTTACTGCAAAGCCTGGCGACTTACTCGTCGTCCGGGCCACGCAGGTTTTCAAATTGGGACATGCCATCGGGAATCAGATTGCGCACGATCGCCGCAAAATCGGCGTGCACCAGATTTTTCGCGCGGTTCAACAACACCGGCAGCGGGCTCGAAGGCTCGTGCCGGGTGTAATACGCAAGGATCTTGTCGAGGCTGCGCAACACGTCATCGCGGCTGGCGATGTCGCCGACCGGGCGTGGTGCGGCAGGGGCGGCGAAGTCGACCGAGGGGGCATTGTCGTCACTGACGGCCTCGGGCTCGCTGCTGCTGTCGGTGCCTGGCACCGCTTGATTGAGAATTTGCAGGGCCTGCTTGAGCGGTTGCTTCAACAGGCTCAGGTCCACGCCCTGGGCCGAACCGACCTGGTCGTTGACCTGTTGTTCGATGGCTTCACAGGCCGAACGCGCGGCGCTCAAGGCGTCGCGGGTGGCCTGCAGGAGTTCGGGATCGCTGTCGAGGAACGCGGCATTCAACTGCTGCGCACCCAGTTGTTCGTCCGGGAAACTCATCAGGCCGCTGGCATTCAGGGCTGCGCGCAGGCTTACCGGGCCGAAGGTGCGCGAGCGCGTGAGGATACTTTCGCGCAACAGGCGAATGGTCGCGTCGCTGGTCAAGCCGGCCAGGGCGTTGATACGCACGGTAGGGTCGTTGTCGTCGTCCGCATCCAGGCGCGGGTGCAACTCGGCCCAGTATTCACGCAGGAGCGCATCGATCAACGTCAGGACTTCAGCCAGCCCGGCCACACCCTGGAGGGCGAGGGAGCTTTGCAGCAGGAAATGAGTGATGCGCAGGTCTTTGCTGCGCTGCAACAAGTCGAGGCTTTGCTGCTGGATGCTGCGCCATTCAGGCGGTTCAGCGGGCAGAACGGCGTCGCCCATGCTGCGCTCGGGTTGGCCCTTGGCATCACGCTCAAGCTGGAGAAATTGCGCGTCATACTCCATGTCTTCGCCACAAGGCGAAGTCGCGGAAACGGCGGTGAGCAGCAACGGCACATCCACTGAAATCGATCTCCCTATCAGCCCGTTAGATGACGGGCAATGCATGCATTAGTTGCGCGGTGAACTTTGCATGTTTTCTTGGTCATATAAGCACAGTGCTATTAATGTGCCATCATTGGTATTCAAGAAGTTGTGCATTTTTGGTGTAGTACTTATGCCTTGTCAAGGTAAGCTATTCGCCCTCTGTGACAGATGTGCGGTGCTTAACAACCTGCACGACCAACGGGTCGAACGGCGTACCGGGACAGGATTTTTGTCATAGAGCCCAGTTAAGATCAGCGATCATGCTGGCATCAGCAGGTTGGGGACGGCCGATTGCACGTCCTGATGGGGATTTCTCGGGGAGCGCCGTCCCGGGAATCGACCGCGCGCGAAGTAATCAGCAAGGAGGCAAGATGTCGCTGTGTTTGACTATTACTAGTTATCACAAGATTACCCCAGGGCAGTGCGCCGAAAAGTCCATGAACCAGGGCTCGATGGCGATCGGCCGCAGCTCGGATAATGACTGGGTATTGCCTGACCCAGAGCGCCTGGTGTCTTCCCAACATTGCGTTATTCAATACAAAGATGGCCGTTATTACTTAACCGATAACAGTACAAACGGTGTGGAGTTGGTCAGCGCCGGTATTCGCATGCGCCGGGGTAACAGCGAGCCGCTGCAAGACGGTGAGCTGATCCGCATCGGCGACTACGAGATCCAGGCGCGTATCGACTTCAACGTGCAAGCCGTTGATAGCCAACCGTTTGCCGGTGATTCGCCGAACAGCTTTGAAGCGCTGATGGGCGCCGTGGCCAGCCCGCCGACGCCCGCGCCAATGCCCACCCCGGTGATCGCGCCGCAGTTTCAGGGCGCCTCCTCCATGGACACCCTGCCGGACCTGTTCGACTTCCTCAGCCCCACCGCCGTGCCGCCGCCGACCGTGCCGGATCATGTGCCGTCCCAGCAACACGACTTCCGTGCGCCGACCCCGGTGGTTGTACCGGTGGCCGAGCCTGTGGTTGAAGCGCCGGTGGCCTCCGGTTCAGTGATCCCTGAAGACTGGGACCTGTTCGGCGACGCGCCCGCGCCCGCGCCGGTGGTGAGCGCTGCGCCGCTACCCACGCCGCCGCTGCCCTCACCACCGCCGCCGCCACCTGCAGCGGTGATCCCGCCGCCGCCCGTGGTCGAGCCTGTGCTGCCGGTGGCCGACAGCCAACAACCCGATCTGTTGCAAGCCTTCCTGCGCGGCGCCGGCCTGGACCAATTACGTCTGGACACTGCCCAGGCGCAAGCGCAGATGGAAAACATCGGCCGCAGCTATCGGCTGATGGTCGAAGGCCTGATCGATGTATTGCGTGCCCGCGCCAGTCTCAAGGGCGAGTTCCGTATGCAGCAGACGATGATCCAGCCGGCGGAAAACAATCCGTTGAAATTCGCACCGAATGCCGACGAAGCGTTACTGCTGCTCCTGCGCCACGGCAACCAAGCGTTTATGGCACCGGATATCGCCGTGCGCGACAGTTTCGATGACCTGCGTGCCCATCAACTGGCGGTGATGGCCGGGGTGGAGGCCGCGATCAAGCACCTGCTGGCGCGCTTCGAACCGGCGCAGTTGGAAGAACGCATGGGCAAGCCGGCCGGGCTGTCGAGTCTCTTCAACGGTTCGCGCCAGGCCCAGTACTGGCAGCAGTTCACCGAGCTCTATAGCAATATTTCCCGCGAGGCCCAGGAAGATTTCCAGGACCTGTTCGGCCGCGAATTCAGTCGGGCCTACGAAGAACACAGCGCACGACAGCGTCGCTGAACGCGGCGCGGCAACGGTTTCAACGGATAGCTAAGTACGTCATTGAGGACGCAGGATGATTCCCAGGTTTTTACTCGCAGTCGCCACCGCGCTGCTGCTGACGGCGTGCGCCAAGGAGGCCGCCAAGCCCGACGCCGCCGTCGAGGCAGAAGTGGACACCGCCGCCGTCGAGCTGCATTTCCACGCCATTTCCGGGCTTAACCCCGGCGCCAATGGCCAGGCCGCCCCGGTGCGCGTGCGCATTTTCGAACTGAAAAACGCCGCCACCTTTGGCCGCTCCGACTACTTCGCCCTGGCCGACCGTGCGCAATCGACCCTCGGCCTGGACCTGCTCGACCAGGATGAAGTGATGGTGCAACCCGGCCAACAATTGAGCATTCAGCGCGACCTTGACCCGTCCACGCGCCAGATCGGCTTGCTGGTGGGGTACCGCGAGTTGGACCGCGCGCAATGGCGCACCGTGATCAACGTGCCGCCGCGTCAATACACCGAATACCAGATCAGCCTTGATGTGCGTGCCGTGCGCGCCGACGTCGTGGTTACCCCATCCAGCCCTGCCCAATAAGAAGCAATCGGAGCCCCCATGTCTTGGAACAATCGCGTGGTCTGGTCGGAAGGCATGTTCATCGGAACGCAGCACTTCCAGCAGCATGACCGTTACCTGGAAAACCTGATCGACGCCCGCAGCCGCCCGTTGTCCGCAGGCAGCTGGGGCTTTTCCGAATTGCTGATCGACCAGGGCCTGCTGGCCCAGGGCAAGCTGGCGATCGTCTCGGCCCGTGGCCTGTTGCCCGACGGCACGCCGTTCAATATTCCCCAGGACGACCTGGCGCCGAGCCCGTTGAATGTCGACGACAACCTGCGCGACGGCCTGGTGTACCTGGCCTTGCCGCTCAAGCGCGCCGGCGCGCGCGACACGGTGGACGAAGGCGAAGCCCTGGAAGCCGCACGTTACGTGAGCCAGGTGCGTGAAGTGCGCGACGACAACGCACCGTTCGAAAACCGCGCGCCGGTGGCCGTAGGCTCGCGGGCGTTGCGCCTGCTGACTGCCCAGGATGGCATCAGCGACTACGCCGCCGTCGGCCTGGTACGCATCAAGGAAAAACGCGCCGACCGCGCCCTGGTGCTTGACGACACCTACATTCCACCCGTATTGGACGTGGCCGCGAGCAAACCGCTGAGCGCGTTTCGCAGCGAGCTGCTGGGCCTGTTGCATCAGCGCGGCGAAGCCCTGGCTGGCCGTGTAGTCGCCTCGGGTGCCGGCGGCGCTTCGGAGATCGCTGACTTCATGCTGCTGCAACTGGTCAACCGCGCCCAGCCGTTGATCCGGCATTTCAGCCAGTTGAGCCCGCTGCACCCAGAGCGCTTCTTCAGTGAACTGGTGAGCCTGGCGGGGGAGTTCTCGACGTTTTCCACCTCGGGCCGTCGGCCCCAGGAATACCCGCAGTACCAGCATGACGACCTGGCGTTGAGTTTCGCCCCGGTGATGGCGGCGTTGCGTGAGGCGCTGTCGATGTTGATCGACAGCAAGGCCACGCCTATTCCCATCGTGGAAAAAGCCTATGGCATCCACGTGGCGATGCTGGCGGACAAGACCCTGCTCGACAACGCCAGTTTCATCCTGGTGGTGCGTGCCGATGTGCCCGGCGAAACCCTGCGCGGGCGCTTCGGCCAGCAGAGCAAGGTCGGCGCGGTGGAGCACATCCGCGACATGGTCAACCTGCAGCTGCCGGGCATCGGCCTGGTGCCGTTGCCGGTGGCGCCGCGCCAATTGCCGTACCACGCGGGCAGCACCTACTACGAACTGGACCGGGGCAGCGAGCACTGGCAACAGTTGAGCAACTCCGGTGGTTTTGCCTTCCATATCGCCGGGCAGTTCCCGGGCTTGAACCTGGCCTTCTGGGCGATCCGAGGATAATCCGCGATGCATCCCAATGATGACGACCGCACCCAGTTCATGCCGCGTCCGGGTGGCCGCGCGCCGGAACCTGCGCGTGCTGAACCCGCGCCTTTGTCGATGCCGGCCGCGCCGATGCTCACCGGCAAAAGCCAAGGCCTCAACCCGCTGGAAAGCGCCGCGGGGCCGCTGTTGGCCTTGCTGACGCGCTTGCGCAACACCATCGCCCACCCGGCGCCGGCCAGCCTGCGCGCGCAGTTGCTGGCGTACCTGCGCCAGTTCGAAGAGCGCGCCGAAGCCGCCGGCGTGGCGCGTAACGAAGTGCTGTTGGCGCGTTACGCGCTGTGCACCGCCCTGGATGAGGCGGTGTTGAGCACGCCCTGGGGCAGCACCAGCGAGTGGGGCAAGCAAAGCCTTTTGATCACCGTGCACAACGAAGCCTGGGGCGGCGAAAAAGTCTTCCAACTGCTCGACCACTGCCTGCAAAGCCCACGGGAACGCCTGTATTTGCTGGAGCTGTTGTACCTGTGCATGTGCCTGGGTTTCGAAGGCCGCTACCGCGTGATGAACGACGGACGCAGCCAGTTGGAAGCCCTGCGCGAGCGCACGGCGGCGGCGATTCGCAGCGCCCGTGGCGAGCACGAGCGCGAGCTGTCGCCGCACTGGCGCGGCGTGACCGTGGCGCGGGACCGCCTGGCGCAATTCATGCCGCCGTGGATCGCCGTGGCCATCGGCCTGGCGCTGCTGCTGGCGTTGCTGTTCGTGCTGCGCATGTTGCTGGCGGCGCAGGCGGAACCGGTGTTCAAGAATATCCATGCCCTGGGCGAGATCCCGGTGCAGGCCATCGACCGTCCGGTGGCGCAGCCCAAAGTCATCGAGCGGCCGCGTCTGGCGGGCTTCCTGGCGGAAGACATCAAGGCCGGGCGCGTGGCGGTGGAAGACAAGGTCGACCGCTCCGTGGTGACCATTCGTGGCGATGAGCTGTTCGCGTCCGCCAGCTCCAGCATCGTCGATGACTACCAGCCGCTGATGCTGCGCATCGCCGACGCCGTGCGCAAGGTCAAGGGCCAGGTGCGCGTCACCGGCCACAGCGACAACCGCCCGATTGCCACGCTGCGCTTCCCGTCCAACTGGGCGTTGTCCGAAGCGCGGGCCAAGTCGGTGCTGGAAATCCTGGCGGCCAAGACCGGCCAGGCGGATCGCTTCAGTGCCGAGGGCAGAAGCGACACCGAGCCGCTGGCCACCAACAGCACAGCCGAAGGCCGTGCCCGCAATCGTCGGGTTGAAATCACCGTATTGGCGGAGGGCGTCGAGTGAAGGCGTTTTTCAGTTTCATGATTCGCTGGGTGATCCCGGTGCTGGGCCTGATCGCCCTGAGCCTGATCATCTGGTTTGTCGGGCCGTTGCTCGACGTGCTGGTGCCAGAAGGGCGCCGTTGGGCGCTGATCATCCTGGTGTTCGGGGTGTGGATCGCCTATCGCGTGTTCCGCATCGTCCAGGCCCGTCGCCAGGCTGCCGAAGTCATGCGCAGCCTCGCGGCGCAAACACCGGTCGACCCCAACAGTGTGGCCACCGCCGAAGAGCTGTCGACCCTGCGCGAGCGCATGGACGAAGCCCTCGCGCTGTTGAAAAAAGCCAAGCTCGGCGGTGATGAGCGGCGCAACCTCTATGAACTGCCGTGGTACGTGATCATCGGGCCGCCGGGCTCGGGCAAGACCACCGCGCTGGTCAATTCCGGCCTGCATTTTCCGTTGGCCGCGCAGTTGGGCGCCGGTGCGGTGCGCGGCGTCGGTGGTACGCGCAACTGCGATTGGTGGTTTACCGACCAGGCCGTCCTGCTCGACACCGCTGGCCGCTACACCACCCAGGACAGCAACTCCAAGGTGGATAAAGCCGCGTGGCTGGGCTTTCTCGACCTGCTGAAAAAGCAGCGCTCGCGTCGCCCCATCGACGGCGCATTCATTGCGATCAGCCTGTCGGATTTGCTGCTCGGTACCGACGCCGAGCGCGCCGCCCACGCCGCTGCGATTCGCCTGCGTATCCAGGAGCTGTACACCCAACTGGGCGTGCGCTTCCCCATCTACCTGATGCTGACCAAGCTCGACCTGGTGCCGGGCTTCATGGAGTTCTTCGACAACCTGAGCAAGGAAGACCGCGCCCAGGTGTGGGGCATGACGTTTGCCCTGGACGACGGCAAGAACAGCGACAGCCCGCTGGCCCATTTGCAAAGTGAGTTCGCCGGCCTCGAACAGCGCCTCAACGAACGCTTGGTGGAGCGCCTGCAACAGGAACGCGACCCGGCGCGGCGCGACCTGATCTACGGCTTCCCACAGCAGTTCGGCGCGTTGAAGGATTGCCTGCAAAGCTTCCTCGAAGGCGTGTTCAAACCCAACGCCTTCGAAGAGCGTGCGTTGCTGCGCGGTGTGTATTTCACCAGCGGCACCCAGGAAGGCAGCCCGATTGACCGCCTGATCGGCGCCATGGCCCAGAGCATGAACCTGGACCGCCAGCACCTGGCGCGCCAGAGCGGCACCGGGCGCAGTTACTTCATCGAAAAACTGTTTACCGCCGTGGCATTTGCCGAGCGTGGGCTAGTGGGGGTGAACCCGAAGGTCGAACGGCGGCGCAAGTGGATCGCCCGCGGCGTACTCGCGGCGACGGTGGCGACCGTGGTGGTGGTCAGTGGCTTGTGGTGGGTGAGTTATCGCGCCAACCAGGCCTATATCACCCAGGTCGACCAGAAGGTCGCGCCGCTGGGCCAGACCGTACAGAACCTGAGCCCGGCACAGCGCGAAGTGCTGGCCGTGCTGCCGTTGCTCAACGCGGTGAAAAACCTTGCGGGTGACTCGCCCAACTGGTCAGAGGGCCTGGGCTTGTATCAGGGCGACATGCTCGAAGCCGAGTCCGCCAGCGTCTACCGCAAGCTGCTGATCGCGGTGTTTGCGCCACGCCTGGTGACGCGCATCGAAGAACAACTGCACGGCGGCGGCAACTCGGACTTTCTTTACGAAGGCCTCAAGGCCTACCTGATGCTGGCCGACAGCGAGCATTACGACCCGGACTTCATCAAAGCCTGGATCGCGCTCGACTGGGACCGCAACTTGCCGCGCGACTTGCCGGCCGATCAGCGCCAGGCGTTGACCGGGCACTTGCAGGCGTTGTTCGAGCGCCACCCACCGAATGCGCGCCTCGACCCACGTTTGATCGACGATCTGCGCCGCCAACTGCAACAATTGCCGGTGGCCCAGCGTGTCTACGACCGGGTCAAGCGCCAGAAGCTGCCCGAGGGTATCCCGGACTTTCGCATCAACGAAGCCGCCGGTCGCGACGCCGCGCTGGTGTTCAGCCGCAAGAGCGGCAAGCCGTTGGGCGAGCCGTTGAGCGGGTTTTTCACCGCCAAGGGCTATCGCCAGGCGTTCCTGCTCAGCAGCCTGAACCAGACCGGCACCCTCGCTGAAGAGCAATGGGTGCTCGGCCGTGAGCAGGCCGATCAACAGAACGTGGTGAGCCTGGCCGCCGATGTGCGGCGCCTGTACTTCCAGGATTACCAGCGTCAGTGGGACGCGCTGCTCGCCGACATCGACTTTGTGCCCATCACCAGCGTGGCTCAGGCGGCTGACGTGCTGCGGGTGATTTCCGGGCCGAGCTCACCGCTGAAAAAACTGCTGGTGGCGGTGGCCAAGGAAACCGACCTGCAAGCCGAAGAGCGCCAACTGGCGGCCAAAGGTGTGCCGGTGGAAGGCGGTGTGGACAAGCTCAAGGAGCGCCTTGGCAGCCTGCTCGGCCAGGAACAACCCACCGCCAATGCCCCGCAGGCGGCGGATGATCCGGTGACTGCGCACTTTGCCGAGCTCAACAGCATCGTCAGCAAGAACGAAGGCGAACCGGCGGCCATCGATGGCCTGCTGTCGGACATGAATGCGCTGTATGTACAGGTCAGCGCCATGGTCGGCGCCAGCGGCGACGCCTTGCTCGGCGAGGCCAAGAACCAGGCGTCGGCCGCCGCCACGCGGGTCAGCCTGAATGCCGAGCGCCAGCCGCCATTGGTACAGGGTATGGTCAAGTCGGTGGTCAATTCCACCACCAACAGCATGATGGGCGGCGTGCGTAACCAACTGAACGCGGCCTGGGTCAGCGAAGTGGTCAACGTGTACCGCCAGTCGTTGGCGGGGCGTTACCCGATGTCGCCGGGCAGCACCCGCGACGCCACCCTGGATGACTTCGGCCAGTTCTTCGGCGTGGGCGGGGTGATGGACAACTACTTCCGCAAATACCTGCAACCTTACGTGGACACCTCCGCGCCGACCTGGCGCTGGCAGCCGGGCGCCGCGCAGAAGCTGGGGATTGCGCCGGGTGTGCTGCAAACCTTCCAGCGTGCCGCGACTATTCGCGATGCGTTCTTCAGGTCGGGGGGCACTCAGCCTATCGTGCGTTTCGAGCTCAAGCCGGTGTCGATGGACCCGACCATTACCCAGTTCCTGCTTGACCTCGACGGCCAGCAACTGAGCTACGACCACGGCCCGAGCCGCCCGGTAGCGATGCAATGGCCGAACCCCGGCAGCATTGGCGTGGTGCGTATTTCCATCATGCCGCCGTCGGCCAGTGGCCGTTCCGGCGTGACCCTGGATGGCCCGTGGGCGTGGTTCCGCCTGCTGGAGCAATCGGACCTCACCGCTGGCAACTCGCCGGACCGCTTCAACCTGCGTTTGCGGGTCGATGGCGCGAGCATCGCCTACGAGTTGCGCGCCAACAGCGCCTTCAACCCGTTCAAGAGTCGCGTGATCAGTGGCTTCAGCCTGCCGGAGCGGCTATGACGAGCCTGGGTTTCTACGGCAAGCTGGCCAGTCGCGGGGACTTTGTCAGCCGCGCCTTGCCCCAGAGTTTTATCGGCCCGTGGGACAGCTGGCTCGCGGCGGGCTTGCTCGCCAGCCAGAACAGCCTGGGCGGTGATTGGCTCAATGTGTACCTGGTCAGCCCGTTGTGGCGCTTTGTACTGGCGCCGGGCGTATGCGGGCCGGACGCGGCGACCGGCGTGGTGATGCCGAGTATCGACCGGGTGGGGCGCTATTTTCCGCTGGCGGTGGTGGCTTTGCTCGATCACAACAACAACCCCGCCTCCCTGGTGGGCGGGTCGGACGCGTGGTTCGAGCGGGCTGAAGAGTTGCTGCTCAGCACCCTGGACGCCGGCGCGACATTTGAAGGTTTCAACGACGGCCTCGACCGCCTCGGCGCGCCGACGGCTGAGCCGCGTGCGGTCGACAGCCGTTTCGCCAGCCTGCAACGCATGGCCGCCACCGAGCCCCATGGGCGCATGGCCGCGCTCGCCGAGCAGGCCTGCGAAGGCGCAAGCCTCTGGTGGGGCCGTGGCTCGCAACGTATTTCCCCTGGTTTATTGCGGTGTCAGGGCTTGCCCGCCGCCAGCGATTTTGCGCAGTTTTTGCTCGGACAAGAAGGTGTGGTGTAGATGGGGGCGACGTACAAATCCGCAAGCAAAAGCCATGTAGGCATGGTGCGCCAAGTCAACGAAGACGCGTGCCTGGACCTGCCGGAAAACCGCCTGTGGGTGGTGGCCGACGGCATGGGCGGGCATGCGGCGGGGGACTACGTCAGCAGCCTGATCGTCGACAGCCTGCGCAGCGTGCCGATGGGTCGCTCCCTCGACGAATACTCGGCGGCCTTGCGCAATGACCTGATCCGCATCAACGCTGCCGTGCGCGAAGAAACCGCCAACCGTGGCGTGACCATGATGGGCAGCACCGTGGTGGCGCTGGCCGCCCGTGGCTTGCGCGGCGTGTGTTTGTGGGCCGGTGACAGTCGCTTGTATCGCCTGCGCGACGGCGTGCTGGAGGGCATTTCCCGCGACCACAGTTATGTGCAGGACTTGCAGGACAGCGGCCTGCTCAGCGAAGCCGATGCCCGCACACACCCGCGCGCCAATATCGTCACCCGCGCCGTGGGCGTGGAAGCCCAGCTTGAGGTGGCGGTGCTCGATCTGCTGATCGCCCCCGGTGACAGTTACCTGCTGTGCAGCGATGGCCTGAACAAGACCGTCGAAGATCATGAAATCCGCGACGTGCTCAGCCACGACGCCCCGGATGAAATCGTGCGCAGCCTGGTACACCTGGGGCTTAATCGCGGCGCACCGGACAACATCACCGCCATCGTCGTGAAGGTATCGGTATGAATATCGTGATTCCGGGCTACGACATCGAAGGCGAGATCGGCGAAGGCGCGATGGCCAGCGTATACCTGGCAACCCAGCGCTCGCTGGAGCGCAAGGTCGCGTTGAAGGTGATGGCGGCGGCGCTGGCGGCCGACCCGACGTTCTGCGAGCGCTTCCTGCGCGAAGGCAAAACCCTGGCGCGCCTGTCGCACCCGCACACGGTGACCATCCATGACATCGGCAATGTCGGTGAGCTGTATTACATGGCCATGGAATACCTGCCCAACGGCACGCTCAAGGAACGCATCGCCGCCGGCATGACGCCGGAGCAGGGCGTGACCTTGATTCGCCAGATTGCCTCGGCGCTGGGTTATGCGCATGCCCAGGGCTTGGTGCACCGCGACGTCAAGCCGGCGAACATTCTGTTTCGCGCCGACGGCACGGCGGTGTTGTCGGACTTTGGCATTGCCAAGTCCCTGGATGACCGCACCCAGTTCACCCAGGCCGGTTTTGCCGTGGGCACGCCGAGCTACATGAGCCCGGAACAGGCGCGGGGCCAGGAGATCGATGGCCGCGCCGACCTGTATGCGCTGGGCGTGGTGTTGTACGAAATCCTCGTCGGCAAGCTGCCGTACAGCGGCACCGATGCGCTGTCTACCGCGCTGGCGCACCTGACCGAGCCATTGCCGGAATTGCCGGTGCACCACGGCCGGTATCAGGGCGTGCTGCGCAAGCTGCTGGCCAAGGACCCGGCCGAACGGTTCCCGGATGCGGCGGCATTGCTGCTGGCGCTGGAGCAACTGCCGGCGGATTCGCCGGAAGCCACGCTGGTGCGGCCGCTGCCTATTCCGATGAATTTTGATTTGGCGGGGATCACGCCGCAGTCCATCGAGATCCCCACCGCCAAACCCCAGCCGCAGCCGGAGCGCCAACCGGTGGTGACGCCGACGCAGCACAAGGCTGTGTCCGAACAGCGCCGTGGGCCGGTGTTGGCACTGGCGGCGGTAGCCGTGGCGGTGGCGCTGGCGATTGGCGGCGCGAGTTACTGGTGGTTGAGCGGTAGTGACGAACCGGCAAAACCGCCTGCAGCCGTTGTACCGGCAGCCACGCCGCCGGCCATGCCCCCCGCAGCGGTGGCCGAGGTGGATGGCGGCCAGCGCCCGCTGTTGATGGCCGGTAAAAAGACCCTGTTCCAACGTGTGCTGAGCAAGCCCGGCGCCAAGCTTTCCAGCGAGGCCGGCAGTGCGCCCGGCAAAGCGCTGCCGGCGTTCTCCGTGCTCTACGTGTACCAACGCAAAGACCTCGACGGCCAGCCGTGGGTGCGCGTCGGCGCCGCCACCGATGGGCGCAGCGACGGTTGGTTGCCGGCCGCCCAGGTCAGCGACTGGAAGCAGAGCCTGGTGCTCAAGTTCACCGAGCGCTCGGGGCGTGCGCCGGTGATGTTCCTGCGCCAACCGGGGGAAGTGGAAAAACTGCTCGCCGACCCCGCCGCCGCCAAAGGTGTGCTGGCCAAAGCGCAGAAGCAAAGCGACGACAACGGCCAGGTCCTGGCCCTGGAACCGGCTGCCAGCGCGGTGCCGCAGAACCAGTTTTACCTGTTGCCGATCTTCGACTCCAAAGAGAGCTTCGACGAAAACGGCCAGCCGGTGCAGTTGCTCAATATCGCCTCCATCGACCCCGGCAGCAGCGCGGTGGCCAAGCCGGCCACGCCGGTCATCAATGCCAATGCCGACGCCTTCCGCACCGCCGTGGTGCTGGTGGTGGATACCACCGTGTCGATGCAGCCCTACATCGACCAGATCCGCGATGTGGTACACGAACTGCAAACCCGTATCGCCGAGCGCGGCGAACTCGATAGCGTCAGCTTCGGCATGGTCGGCTTTCGCAACAGCACCCAGAAAACCCCCGGCCTGGAATACGTGGCCAAGACCCTGATCACTTTGGATCAGGGCCGCGACCCGCAGCGTTTCCTCGACATGGCGCGCCAGGTCAAAGCCTCCAGCGTGTCCAGCCATTCGTTCAACGAAGACGCGTTTGCCGGGGTGATGCAGGCGGTGGATGGTATGGACTGGTCCGGCTATGGCGGGCGCATCATCCTGCTGGTCACCGATGCCGGTGCGCTGCGCAAGAACGACCCGTTTGCCGCCACCCAGATGAACGAGGCCGAAGTGCGTCAGGCCGCGTTGGGCAAGCAGATCAAGATCTACGCCCTGCACCTGCGCACCGATGCCGGCAAGAAAACCCACGCCGGCGCCGAGAGCCAGTACCGCGTGCTCACCGCCGACGCCAACCCGCAGATCGGCGACCTGTACACGCCGGTACCGGGTGGCGATGTACGCAAGTTGGGCGAGCGTGTCGACGAGATCGGCACGGTCTTCGCCAACCTGGTGCACCAGGTACGCAGCAACACGCCGCAGCCGGTGCCGTTTCTGAGTGCCGCGCCAAGCCTGGCGGACAAAACCGCGGCGGTCGGGTATGCCATGCACATGGACTTCCTTGGCCGCAAGACCGCGAGCCAGGCGCCGCAACTGGTCAGCGCCTGGACCGCCGATCGCGACCTGACCAACCCGGCGCTGCCGGCGTTCCAGGTGTGTGTGATGCTGACCAAATTGCAGCTCAACGACTTGCAGCAGTCGCTGAAACTGATCGTGGACGCGGCGCGCAAGACCCAGACCTCGCCCAAGGATTTCTTCCAGGAAATCGCCAGTGCCTCGGCCTATATGAGCCGCGACCCGCAAGCCCTGCGCAAGGGCGGCAACCTGGCCGACGGCGGCATCCTCGGCGAATACCTGGAAGGCCTGCCGTACCGCAGCAAATCGCTGAACATGACCCAGGATTTGTGGTTGTCGTTGAGCGTGGCCGAGCAGGAAGACTTTATCGACGAGTTGGATTCGAAGATCCGCCTCTACGAAACCTTCCACAATGACGTGGCCAACTGGGTCCGTTTTGGCGATGCCGAGCCGGGCGATGCGTTGTACCGCGTGCCGTTGTCGACGCTGCCGTAATGCTGAACCTGAGCGCGGTGCACAAAAGCCGGGGCGTCGGTAGCCAGCGTTATAGCCTGGTGATCCCGGCGCTGGCGCTGCGCGCGGGCGAGCAAGTGGCGATTGTGGGGCCCAGTGGTTGCGGCAAAAGCACCTTGCTGGACTTGCTCGCGTTGGTGCTGGCGCCGGACCAGGCGGGCCGCTTTGAATTCAATCAGCAGGACATCGGCGGCTTGTGGCGCGCCGGTCAGCAATCGGTACTCGCCGCATTACGCAGCCAGTACTTGGGTTATGTGCTGCAAACCGGTGGGTTGCTGGGGTTTCTCGATGTGCGCGGCAATATCGCTTTGTCCCGGCAACTGCTGGGTTTGAAGGACGATGGCAGCGTGGCGCGCCTGGCCGAACAGCTGGAAATCAGCGATCAGTTGGCCAAGAAGCCGTCGGCATTGTCGGTGGGCCAGCGTCAGCGCGTGAGTTGCGCGCGTGCGCTGGCCCATGCGCCGCAACTGGTGCTGGCGGATGAGCCCACCGCGTCCCTCGACCCGCTGAATGCCGAGCGCGTGATGCACGCCTTGTTGGCCCAGGCCCGCGAACACCGCGCCGCCTGTGTGATCGCCACCCATGACGAACCCCTGGCCCGCGCCAGTGGCTTGCAGGTGCGGCGCATCAGTTGCCGTCGCGACGCCGACGGCGGCGTCACCGCCACCCTTGGGGAGGCGTGCTGATGCGTATCCCTTTGGTGGCGTCGCTGGCCTGGCAGGATTACCGCAACGATGCCTGGCTGTCGGCCTGTTCGGTGCTGGCGCTGGTGGCGGTGATCGCGCCATTGTTGGTGTTATTCGGCTTGAAATTTGGACTGGTTAGCAGTTTGACCGAACGATTGCAGACCGATCCGGCTACCCGTGAAATTATTCCGCTGGGCGGTGGTCGATTCAGCAGCACATTTATCGCGCAGCTGGGCCAACGCCCTGATGTGGCGTTTGCGCTGCCGCGCACGCGGCAGATCGCGGCGACGGCGCAGGTGGGAACGCTGACCCTGGAGATGCTGCCGACGGCGCCGGGTGATCCCTTGCTGGGCGATCTGGCGATGCCCAAGGGCCTGGACCAGATCGTGCTGAGCCACACCGCCGCCGAAAAGCTGGCGGCACGGCCTGGCGACATGTTGGAAACCCGCTTCGCGCGTCAGGTGGCTGGGCGTGTCGAGGAACAGCGCACGCGGGTGCGGGTGGTGGCGGTGTTGCCGTTGGAAGCCTTTGCCCGAGACGCTTTGTTCGCTGACCTGGGCTTGCTGGAAGCGGCGGAAGATTATCGCGATGGGCGCGCCGTAGCGGCGTTGGGATGGGCGGGGGAAGAGGTGGCCGTGGGCGAGCAGCGCGTGTATCCGGCGTTTCGCCTGTATGCGCGCAGCCTCACTGATGTGGAGACGCTGCGCGTGTTTTTCGCCGGGCAGAACCTGTTGGTGTCGACCCAGGCGAACACCATTGCCCAGGTGCAGTCGTTGAGCCGCAACCTGTCGGTCGTATTCTGGATCATCGCCGGGTTGGCGTTGGCGGGCGCTTTTGCGGCGATCTTCGCCGGGGCCCTGGCCGCTGTGGCGCGCAAGCGTCGGGAATTGTCGGTGTTGCGCCTGTTGGGATTTCCCACCGGTGGGCTACTGTTGTTCGTGGTGCTGCAGGCGCTCTATAGCGCAGGCTTTGCCGCCGTGTTCAGCGCCGGGCTCTATGGCCTGGCCGAGGCGGGGTTGAATACATTATTCGTGCAGGTGCCGGGCGAACACGCCAGTCACCTGCTGGCGCGCCACTACGGCCTGGCCCTGATTGCAGTCCTCGGCGTCAGTGCCGTGGCGGCAGCTTGCGGCGGTTGGCGAGTGGCGCGTATCCAGGCTTGCGAAGGAATCAGAGATGTATAAGTTACTGGGCGCCGCCGTGGCGCTGAGCCTGGCCTCGCTGGCCTGGGCGGATGAAGCAAGCGATAAACTGGACAACCCCAAACCGTTGCCGGACGACGTCAGCCTGCCGCTGCCGTGCGACGGCAATATGGTGTTCCGCTACGCCTACGTGCTGGCCCAGGGCACCCTGGATGACCGTGAGATCAGCCTCGGTTACCCCTTTGCCGAAGGCGAGGCGGGGTATCAGCAGTCGTTTATTTCCGGCTATCGCCGCGATTTCATCAACGGCCAGTTCACCCTCAAGGACTTGCCCAGGGACTGGAACAAAGTCATCGCGCCGCTGATGCCGAAGACCGACGCCAAGACCCCGCTCAAGCCCATGCTGTATTTCATCGGCAAGTACGAAGTTACCGCGCGCCAGTACGCCCAGGTGATGGCCCAGGCGCAGTCCCTGGCCAGTGGCGAGCCGGCCCCGGCCTGCGAGGCGCCCACCGGCATGGCCGGGCGTTTGCCCAAGGTGAAGCTGTCGCGCTTTGAGGCCGAGCGCTTCTCGGCGGTGTACAGCGCCTGGCTGATGAAATACCACCGTGAGTTGCTGCCGGTGAGCGGGCGCGGGACGTCGGCCGAAGACGGCGGCCTGGGGTTTGTGCGCCTGCCTACCGAGGTGGAATGGGAGTTCGCGGCACGCGGTGGCCAGGCGGTGAGCCGTCAGGACCTGGAAGGGCGGTTGTTCCCGCGCCGCGCCGAAGGCAGTGACAGCGACGGCCCGCTGGGCGATTACGCGGTGTTCAACCAGGTCGCCGGCGGCACAGGTCAGGCCGCGCGCTTGATGCCCATCGGCACCAAACTGCCCAACCCGATCGGCATGTTCGATGTGATCGGCAACGCGGCGGAAATGGTCCAGGAATCTTTCCAACTGGTACATGCCGGGCGCCGCCAGGGCACCTATGGCGGCTTCGTGGTCAAGGGCGGCAATTACCTGGAAGGCGAGGGCACGCTGTTTACCGGCATGCGCCGCGAATACCCGTTGTTCGCCGCCGACGGCACCGAACAAAGCAACGAAACCACCGGTTTTCGCGTGGCGATTGGCGCGCTGTCCGCGCCGCGCTCGCGCTACAAGGAGCTGTTCGCGCAGTGGCAAAAGGAAGGGCGCCTGGCGTCGCTGACCGACGCCATCGACGACGCCCAGGACCCCACCAAGCGCCTGGACAGCATCATCGCCGCCAGCGCCGACCCCAAGCTGCAAGCCGAACTGGGCCTGGTCAACGAAGAGCTCAAGCGCAACGTTTCGCTGATCGCCCAGCAACGCGAAGAGGCGGCCGGCAACCTGATTCAGTCTTCCGCGCTGGTGGCCGAGACCATCAGCAACTACAACATTCGCCTGGCCAACCTGCAGAAGAGCCGCCAGCAGGCCGTGGACAACAAGGACCAGGCCAGCGCGCAGTTGTTTGATATGGCCATTGCCAACGGGCGCAGCGCCCTCGACGGCGCGGTCGCGATTTACATCGACAACCTGGCCACCGGCACGCGCTACACCGATGCGGTGATCCAGGCACAGTTTCAACGGATCAAGGAAGAGTTGGATCGCAAGCCCGTGCTCGGTAAGAGCCTGGTCACGCGCGCGACACTATTCGTCAGCCATGTCGGCAATTACCGCAAACAACAGCGGGCCGACCCGGCGACGATCTTGAAGGAATTGCTCGCAGCGAGCGGTCAGCGGTCTTGACCGTTGGTTGCAGCGAGCTTGGAAGGGACTCAGGCGGCGGTTGCCGTGCTGGGCAAGTCAAACTTAGAAGAGAACACAACTTATGCTTTTTTCCCGTAAGGCGGTTTCCAAGCGTCATTTGCTGCTGATCGCGGCCGGCTTCAGCACGGTGCTGACCGGTTGTGCGACATCGCCGGCCTCCAAGGTCGCGTCCAGCACAAAAGTCGAGTACTACCCCAACTGCTACGAGCCGGTACAGCACCTGCGTGCCACCGATTCGAACATGACCAAGTCGGTTGTCACTGGCGCGGCCATCGGCGCTGCCGGCGGTGCCTTGCTGGGCGCCCTGACCGGCGACAAGGAAAAGCGCGGTCGTAACGCCGCGATCGGCGCAGCCGGTGGTGCCCTGGCCGGCGGCGCGGCGGGTTACTACACCGAGCGTCAGAAGCAGATCGCCGATGACAACCAGCGCATCGCCTCCTATGCCGCTGACGTGAACAAAAGCGCTTCCGATATCGATCGCAGCACGGCGTATGCCAAGGCGTCCCAGCAGTGCTACCAGAGCGCGTTCACCAAGCTGGTCTCGGACCGCAAGGCCAAGACGGTCAACGACACCGAAGGCCGCAAGCGCCTGGCGGAAATCGTCGCGGGCCTGAAGGAATCCAATGACCTGATCGTTGCGGTCAATGGCAAGGCTGCCGAAGACCTGAACAACTACACCCAGGCCTACGAGAAAGACCTGCAACAGGTCGGCGTGCAGCGTGCCGACGTGGTCACCGTGGCCAAGGCCGATGTAACGCCTGTCGTGCCGCCGGCCAACAAGAAGAAAGGCACCGGTACCAAGCCGCCGAAGAAGCCGCCGCTTCCAACCGTCCCTACCGAAGCGGTCTCCACCGAGAAAACCTTCCAGACCGCCCAGAACAAGCAGGATGAAAGCAAGAAAGTCGCCAGCGCCGGTAAGGCACAGATCGAAGGCACCTGCCGCGATCCAAACCTGGCCGACTGGGCGCCGGTGCCTTGCCCTAACGTTTGAGTAAGATGTTGCTATAAGCGTTAAACGCCAGCCGATCTGCGCCTAAAGCGCTAGATCGGTGGCGTTCTGCTTGCAATTGGTTACACTGCTGCGGCCACTTAATAATGACACCGAGGCCGCGTGCATGAAATTTCGTCTTCTCTTGTGGGTGCTGGGCCTGATGATGGGCAAAGCCAGCCGCACCAATCCTGCCTTCCAGCAACAGTTGGGTGACAAAGACCTGGCGTTCCAGTTGCAGACCCTCGACGGCAAGGTTGCCCGTCACTTCATCGTCAAAGACCAGCGTATTACCAGCCGCTCAGGGGTTCACCCGGCGCCGGCGTTCGCGATTGCGTTCAAGGATGCGGCCTACGGCTTCGCCACGATGCAGGCGAAGAATAAGCAATTGGCGTTCATGACGGGGATTCAGGACAAGTCGATCCAGATCAAGGGCAACCCGGCGCTGGTGATCTGGTTCCAGGGGTTGACCAAGTATTTGCGGCCGAAGAAAAAGAAGAACTGAGGTTTTTCAATAAAACCGAGTGGCTCCCGATAGCGGCCTGACAGGTTATACATTCAGCCTTGGCTGAACTGAGAGGCCAGCTCTCGCAACAGCACTTCGGCGTCCAGCACCTTGGCGACCACTTCCTCAGCCTTTTCGCGGCTCAAGCCCAGACGCTCCAGCAACGCATCCGGGATGGTTTCATCCGGCCCGGATCCAATCCCGCGGCTGCGCAACAGGCGCACGGCCAGGCACACCAGGTTCGGGTATTCGGCGTATTGGCCGTCGTAGGTCGGGTCGTGCTGGAAGCGCAGGGCGGTGGACAGTTCATCCGGCATGTCCCAATAGCGCATCAGCCAGGCACCGATCTGTTCGCGGCTGATGCCCAGCAGGTGCTGTTCCACGTAGCTGTGGCACAGGTGCGGGTTGACCTCCAGATGGCGGCAGATCAGTGAGAAGTGCGGCGGAAACACGTGGGCCAGCAGCAGGTAACCGAAGTTGTGCAGCAGGCCGGCGAGGTAAGTCAGGCCGGCTTCCGGGCGCTGGGCGCGGGGCATGGCACGGGTCAGGCCTTCGATCACGGCGGCGGTGTAGATCGACTGGTGCCAGTACGGCGTGGCCTGGTGGGGGTGATCTTTGGGCAGGCTCAGGGTTTTGCCCAGGGCCAGGCCCAGCGCCAGGTTGATGACCAGGTCAAAGCCCAGCACGCGGACGATGGCGTCTTCCACCGAGCGGATCTTGCCCGGTGATGCGTAGTACGGGGACGCTGCCCAGCTCACCACTTGAGCCGCCAGCGCCGGGTCGGTTTCGACCACGCCGGTGATGTCGTCGATGGTCGCATTGGGGTCCACGCGCAGCTTGATGATCTTTTGCGCGGTGTCGGCCAGCGGCGGAATCTCGATAGTCGCTTCCAGGCGCTGCTGAATGCGGCGCGCGGTGAACGCCTGCATGGCCTGAGTGATTTCCTCGCGGTCATCGTTGGGGCGGTCGAGGTTGGGGCGGATATTGCTCAGCGGCTCGCCGAACTGCGCGGCGCTGGCCTTGGTGAGCATGGTTTTGAAGGCGTCACTGGCGATTTCCAGCAGTAACCCGGCTTCGCCAGAGTGCACCAGCAGACTCGGCTCGTTGAGCAGGCTGCCTTCGTACAGACATGGCGAACTGGTAAGTGCCGGCAACCCGGGCAGCAGGCTCAGCTCATGCTTGTCCAGCATGCGCCTGACGCGTTCCGGCGGCACCGCCGTGAGGCGGCGGCCGGTGAGTTCGGTGAGGCGGTTGAGGTCGAGCAACTGGTTTTGCGGAAACAGCACCATCAGTGCGCCCACCGCATCTTCCGCCAGCACCGCCTGGACCTTTCGTGCTGGATTCAGGCCCGGATGTTCGATGACTTCCGCGTAGGGGATGGCGAGTTTTGCGAGCAGAGCCCGAATGACCGGCGGGGCGGTCAGTGGGGCTGTGGCGAGAGCAACTTCTGACATGGCCTGATCCAAATTCGTACAGTCACCGAAGTATAACCAGCTTGATACATCTGTAGGTCGCTTAAGTGAGTCAGGCGTCACACTTGGCCGTATTGCTGCCCGTGGCGCAGCCAGCGATCCAGCAGCGGGCTGACGTGATCCGGCCAGCGTTCCAGCAGGGCTTGCGCCGCATCGCGTACGGCAGGCAACAAATCGGCGTCACGCATCAGGTCGGCGACCTTGAATTGCAACAGGCCGGTCTGGCGAGTACCGAGCATTTCGCCAGGGCCGCGCAGTTCCAGGTCTTTTTCGGCAATGACAAAACCGTCGTTGGTCTCGCGCATGATGCCCAGGCGCTGACGGCCGATCTGTGACAGCGGAGGGTGATACAACAATACGCAGTGGCTGGCCGCACTGCCCCGGCCCACGCGGCCGCGCAGCTGGTGCAGTTGCGCCAGGCCCAGGCGCTCTGGGTTTTCGATGATCATCAAGCTGGCGTTGGGCACGTCCACGCCGACTTCAATCACCGTGGTGGCCACCAGCAATTGCAGATTGCCGGCCTTGAATTCGGCCATCACCGCCGCTTTTTCCACTGGTTTCATACGCCCGTGAATCAGCCCGACCTTGAGTTCGCCGAGGGCGCTGGTGAGGTCCTCGAAGGTGGTTTCGGCGGCCTGGCAGGTCAGCTCTTCGGACTCTTCGATCAGCGTGCACACCCAATACGCCTGGCGCCCTTCTGCGCACGCGCCGCGTACGCGTTCAATCACTTCCACCCGCCGGGTGTCGGTGACCAGCACGGTGTTGACCGGGGTACGCCCTGGCGGCAGTTCGTCGAGGATCGAGGTGTCGAGGTCGGCGTAGGCGCTCATGGCCAGGGTGCGGGGGATTGGTGTGGCGGTCATGATCAACTGGTGCGGGTTCATGCGCCCGCCCACGCCTTTTTGGCGCAGGGCCAGGCGTTGTTGCACGCCGAAGCGGTGTTGCTCGTCGATGATCACCAGGGCCAGGTTCTTGAACTGCACTTCGTCCTGGAACAGCGCGTGGGTGCCCACCACCATCGGCGCGCCGCCGGCGATCTGTTCCAGGGCCGCTGCGCGGTTCTTGCCCTTGAGCTTGCCGGCCAGCCATGCCACTTCCAGGCCCAGCGGTTCGAGCCAGCGCTTGAAGGTGATGAAGTGCTGCTCGGCAAGGATCTCGGTTGGCGCCATCAACGCCACCTGATAGCCCGCCTCCAGTGCCTGCAAGGCGGCGAGGGCGGCGACCACGGTCTTGCCGGCGCCCACGTCGCCCTGGATCAGACGCAGCATCGGCTCTTGCTGGCTGAGGTCGTAGGCGATTTCATTGCCAACGCGCTGCTGGGCACCGGTGGGCGCAAAACCGAGGTTGGCCAGGTATTGCGCGGGCAGGCGCGTGGCCTTGGGCATCGCCGGCGCGCGCAGGGAACGCATGCTTTCGCGCAGGCGCTGCTGGGACAACTGATGGGTGAGCAGTTCTTCGAAAGCCAGGCGGTGCTGGGCCCAGTGATGACCCAGGGCCAGTTCGTCGACATCGGCATCGGCCGGCGGGTTATGCAAATAGCGAATCGCGTCATCCAGCGGCGCCAATTGATAATCGCGGGCCAGTTCCAGGGGCAGCCAGTCGGGCAGGCTCTTGGGGCCGAGCATCGTCAGCGTCTGCATGCATAGCTGGCGCAGGCGCTGCTGGGTAAGGCCTTCGGTAAGCGGATAAATCGGCGTGAGGGTGGTGTCTACCGGCGGCGGTTCGTCGCCGGTAATCGCACGGTATTCAGGGTGGTAGATCTCCAGGCCGGACGCCCCGGGGCGCGCTTCGCCGTAGCAGCGTACGCGGGTACCCCGCTTGAGGCCGTCCTTCTGCGCGTTGCTGAAATGGTAGAAGCGCAGGCTCAGGCCGCCGGTGCCGTCCTGCAGGCGCACGACCAGGCTGCGACGCTTGCCCATCACCACGTCGGCGCCGCTGACCGTGCCTTCGACCACCGCATCCTGCCCAGGGCGCAATTGGCCGATGGGTACCACGCGGGTGCGGTCCTGGTAGCGCAGGGGCAGGTGGAACAGCACGTCCTGGAGGTTTTCCAGGCCGACCTTGGCCAACTTCTCGGCCATGGCTTCACCGACACCCTTGAGTGCCGTCACCGACACCTGCGACAACTCGGTCATACGGTTTTCAGCTCGCAGCGGCAGGCGGCTTGGCCACCGAGCATAGGCGGATCGAGTCGGCGAGGATCTCAATCGCTTTGGGCCGCGGGAAACTCGCGCGCCAGGCGATCGCCACGGTACGGAACGGCACCGGCGGCGTCAGTGGGCGCACTTCGATCACGCCGGGGGCGTAGTGATGGCTGTCCACCGCCGACAGCGGCAGGATCGAGATACCCAGGCCGGAGGCGACCATGTGGCGGATGGTTTCCAGGGAGCTGGACTCCACCGTGGTGTGCTTGGCGCCGTCGTTGCCCTTGGTGAGGGTTGGGCAGGCTTCCAGCACCTGGTCGCGGAAGCAGTGGCCTTCGCCCAGCAGCAGCAGGCTCTTGTCGTTGAGCAGCCCGGCGTCGATGGTGGTTTTCTGGGTCCACGGGTGTGAGGCGGGCATCAGCACCTGGAAGGGCTCGTCGTAGAGCTGCAGGGTGAGTACGTCCGCCTCGTTGAACGGCAGGGCGATGATGATCGCGTCCAGCTCGCCGTTGCGCAGTTTGTCGCGCAATACGTGGGTGAAGTTTTCTTCGATATACAGCGGCATCTGCGGGGCAACGCGGTGCAGTTGCGGGATCAGGTGCGGGAACAGATACGGGCCGACGGTGTAGATCGCGCCGACCTTGAGCGGGGCAGTCAGCTGGTTCTTGCCGGCCTGGGCCAGCTCGCGAATGCTCTGCGCTTGCTCCAGTACTTTTTGAGCCTGGGCCACGATACCTTCGCCCACGGGAGTGAGGCGCACGGCGCTTTTGCTGCGCTCGAAAATCAGCACACCGAGTTCGTCTTCAAGCTTTTTCACGCCCACCGACAGCGTCGGCTGGCTGACGTGGCAACGCTCAGCCGCGTGGCCGAAGTGTTGTTCTTGGGCGAGGGTCACGATGTAGCGTAATTCTGTAAGAGTCATAGCGGGCGTCCATGAGGTTGCGGGCCAAGCATACCGGCTGCAATCGATAGACGCACGTTATCAGACACAGTGGTGCTTACGACACCCGCTAATCGGCTGTCGTAAGCAGGGACTCAACTCTGTGGGTACTTGAATGTGAAGGTTTTGGTGAAGGGAGACCACCATTCAGGCACACCGGTTTCTTTGTCGACGTGATGGAAAAACCCCTTGATCTGCGGGCTTTCGTAGCGCAGTACCACGGTGTAGGTGCCGGGGCCGTCCATCTTCACGTTGTTGGCATAATGGGCACCGTCTTTGGCGACCATCGGCAGCAGCGTGCCGATCTCCTTGTAGTCCGGCGCGCCTTGCTTGATCAGCGAGTAGGTGATGGTCAGGTACGGTACCCATTCACCGTTGGCCAGGCCGTACTTGTTATCGGCGGTGGCGTGGACGTCGGTTTCCAGGTGTACCGAGTCCTTGCTCATGACCATGCCTGGCGGCATGGGCGCCATTTCGATGCCCACCAGGTAGGACGATGCGATTTCCATGTCATTGGCCTGCACCGGGCCGCCAATCGGGTATTCGCGGGCTTGGGCGAGGGTGGACATGGCCGCGCCGCCGACGAGTATCAACGCGGCGGCCAAGGGTTTGCTCAAAGGTTTCATGGGGTAGCTCCGTGGGAGGTGGAACGTGAGTGAAGCAATCGACTGCCCGTCACCAGAAGCAGCAACGTGACCACCCAGGCAACCAGCTGAACACCCAGCGGTCGATCGGTGTAGCCCACCAGCGCTTGCAGCGCCCTGCCGGTGAGGCTGGCGTCGGACACCAGCCAGGAAGTGTCCCAGAGCTGATAGCCCCAGGCAGGAATCAGGTCGATACCGGCGAGGATCGCGGCGGCGCGTCCGGCCATACCGGCGGCGAGCAGCGCGATCATCCAGGCGGTGATCGAGAACAGGCGCTTGAGGCTGACGGCGATCAGGCCGCGATACAGCAGCCACGACAGCGCTGCGCCGGCGAAGATGCCAAGCACGCCGCCGGCCAGCATCGTCAGTGGGTCGGTGTGGGTCGAGGCGGCAATGCCATACAGGAACAGGACGATCTCGGAGCCTTCGCGCAACACCGCCACGGTGATCACCACAGCGAGCGCCCAGAGTGATTTTTCCCCACGCAGCACCGCATTGCCGGCGCTGCGCAGTTGTGCCGCCAGCTCACGTCCATGGGTGGCCATCCACAGGTTGTGCCAGCCGAGCATGAAGACCGCCACGATCAGAATCGCCGCGTTGAAAATTTCTTGACCGAACCCTTGCAGCGCCTGGGTGATTGCCCCGGTAAACAGCGCCAGAAGGCCCGCACCCAATACGCCTGCGGCGATCCCGCCGCCGATAAACAGGCCGCGTCGCGCCAGCCCCTGGGTGGCGGCCATGACGATCCCGACCACGATCCCGGCTTCCAGCACTTCGCGAAACACAATCAATAGACACGCGAGCATGGCCTACTCCTTCGCCGCGATGGCGGTGACCGTGCCTTTGGCCTGGTCTGGGTGGTAGTCATCGAAGAAGGTGTAGGTGCCTGGGTGCAGCGGGCCGGCGAACACCGTGACGGTGTTGCCGGGAACAATGATTTTTTCGAACTTCATGTCATAGCTTTCGAACTCATCGACGCTCTCGTCATGGCTGGTGAGCTGGATCCGAAAGCGTTCGCCCGCAGGCACTTCGAAGCTTGAAGGGGTGAAGGTGTGGTTTTGAATGTCCAGCGTGACCAGTCGATCGGCCTGGGCGGCGACCGGAAACGCAAGCAGGGCGAGGGTCAATCGGGCGAGGTTGCGCACACCGGCTATCCACTAATGAGAACTGTTCGCGGATGATTGGCGTTGCAATGAAGTGTTACAAGTGAAGATTGGGTGTGCACACAACCTGTTCAATCCCGGTTCAGGTTGAAGGCTGTGCGAGGGGAGGGAGCGGCAACCGTGGGCACCCGAGAGTGCCCACGCAGAGGCTTAGCGTCGACGTTTTTCGATGTTGTACACGAACGGTGCAACGATCTCGATACTGCCACCTTTCAACATGTCAGCCGGTGGCTTGGGCAGCGGTTGGGCACGACGGATCATGTCCAGGGTTGCACGGTCCAGGTCGGCGTTGCCGGAACGGCCCACCAACTCGTAGGACAGTACGTTGCCATCGGCATCGACGACGAATTTCAGGCGGTTCAGGCCTTCCTTGCCACGGGCCTGAGCGCCTGGCGGGTACTTCTTGTACTTCTGCAAGTGCGCCAACAGGGTGCCTTCCCAGGATGCCTTGGCTGCGATCTGCTGCGGCGATGGGCCAGGCACCGGCTGGGCCGATTTTTCAGCGGGCGCCTGGGTTGGCGGCGCGTCGCTCGGTGGGTCCTCGGAAGGTTTTTCCTTGGGCGGTTCGATCTTTTTCTCTACCGGCTTGGGCGGCTGAGGTTTGGGCTTGGGCTTGACCGGCTTAGGCACCTGGATCGTCGGCTTGGGCGCCTCGGCCAGTTTCGGCAAAGGCAACTCTTCTACCGGAGCGGGCGGCTGCGGCGGCGTGACCACTTTCGGCGGGGCCGGCGGCGGTGGCGCGGGCATCGGTGCCAGGTCGATGACCATGGCGGCCGGTGGCAGTTGCACCGTGCGCGGCGCCGACCAGTGGAGCGCGATGGCAATCGCGACGGCATGCACGCCCAGCACGACGGCGAGGCTGGTGCCATAACGCGTCAGTTTGTGGCGCGTCGTGATCATTTCTTGGCTGCCGTCTCAAGTCCGACCAGGCCCACCTTGAGGTAGCCGGCTGCCCGCAGGGCATCCATCACGCTCATCAGGTCGCCGTAATCCACGCCTTTGTCGGCCTGGAAGAAGATCGTCGTGTCCTTCTTGCCTTGGGTCTTGGCGTCGAGCACCGGGCCCAGGGTTTCGGTTTTCACTTCTTCTTCACCCAGGAACAGGCGTTGGTCCGCCTTGACGCTGAGGAAGATCGGCTTCTCCGGCCGCGGCGCGGGCTTGGCGCTGGACGCAGGGAGGTCGACCTTGATATCCACGGTGGCCAGCGGTGCGGCCACCATGAAGATGATGAGCAATACCAGCATCACGTCGATGAACGGCGTGACGTTGATTTCGTGGTTCTCGACGAGTTCGTCGTCGCCTTGATTCAAATGCAGGCCCATGGCCGATTACCCCACTTTCACCATGTGCGGTTGCGAGCTGCGCTCGGTAGGCAGGTGATCGAGGTCGCGGCTGACCAGCAGCAACACTTCTGCCGACGCGTCGGATACCTGGGCCTTGTAGCCGGCAATCGAACGGGCGAAGACGTTGTAGATCACCACCGCAGGGATCGCGGCAACCAGGCCCAGGGCCGTGGCCAGCAGGGCTTCGGCGATGCCGGGGGCAACGACGGCGAGGTTGGTGGTCTGGGTTTTGGCGATGCCGATAAAGCTGTTCATGATGCCCCACACGGTGCCGAACAGGCCGACGAAGGGGGCGGTGGAACCGATAGTGGCGAGTACGCCGGTGCCGCTGCTCATGTTACGGCCGCAAGCCGCTACCAGGCGCTCGAGGCGGAAGCTGACACGCTCCTTGATGCCTTCTTTTTCGCGGGTATTGGCCGACAGGCGCATTTCTTCCAGGGCGTCGTGCACCAACAGGTTGGCCAGTGTGCCTTTTTTGGTTGCGCTTTCACTCGCTTCCTTGAGGGTGGCCGCCTTCTTCAGGTGGACGATTTCAGTGCGCAGACGACGTTTGGCGCCCAGCAGTTCGAAGCCCTTGGCGATCCAGATGGTCCACGTGATGATCGAAGCGATGGCGAGGCCGATCATCACGGCTTTCACCACGACGTCAGCGTTCTGGTACATGCCCCATGGCGACAGGTCGTGGGCCATGCCCAGGGTGTTGTCTTCTTCCAGCACGACGCCGGTGTCTTGCGCGTCGGCGGGCGCGGCCGGGTTGGCGGCATCTGGCGCTGCGACAGGTGCGGCCGGGGCAGCGGCATTTTGCTCGGCGGCAACCGGGGTGGCTGGAGCGGTGGCATCAGCGAATGCGGCGGTCGGCGCCAGCAGTACGCTGAACAGCATCGCAGCAATCGCGCGCCAGGCGCGGGACGGGCTGTGAGGCTTGGTTGGCGAAGCGGGGGTTGTATTACGTGTCATGCTGGCCGGACCTGAGAAGAAAAAATGAGTGAGCGCCCTACCAGACCTAGGACGGTCGAGGACAAATGGGCGGTCATTATTGCAAGTAATTCTTGTTAACAGAAGTAATACAGTAACTTTATTTGTGCTTTTTCTGGCCGCCGGTCCGCTGTGAAGGCTAACCTAGACCTTTGAATACGGAGTTTTGTGATGTCTGCACCTTCTGTTGTGATTGCCGGATGCGGCGATGTGGGTAGTCGGCTGGCTAGCCAATTGCTGGCCTCGGAATGGGAGGTTCGTGGCCTGCGCCGCGATATTTCGCGGTTGCCTGAGGGCGTCATCGGCATTGCCGGGGACCTGTTCAAAAAGGACTGCCCCGACACTTGGCCCATCGGCGGCGTGGATTATCTGGTGTATTGCGCCGCTGCGACGGATCACGACGAAGCCGGCTATCGCGCTGCTTACGTTCAGGGTTTGAAGCACGTGCTGGAGTGGCTGGAAGACTACGGCCAGGCGCCCAAACACTTGCTGTTTGTGTCCAGCAGCAGCGTCTACGGGCAGCAGAACGGTGAGTGGGTAGATGAAGCCTCGGACACTCAGGCTAAGGGGTATTCCGGACAAGTCATGCTCGAAGCCGAGCAGGTTGCACTGAGCAGCGGCATACCCGCGAGCATTGTGCGCTTGACCGGTATTTACGGCCCGGGTCGCGAATGGCTGCTGACCCAGGTGCGCCAGGGTTACCGTGTGGCGGTGGACCCACCTTTGTATGGCAACCGCATACACTCCGATGACGCTGCGGGGTTGCTGGCGTTTTTGTTGCGTCATGTGGAACAGGGCGGTTCGTTGGACAAGGTCTACATTGGCGTCGACGACGCGCCAGCACCGTTGGCTGAGGTGGTGGCCTGGCTGCGTGACTATCTTGGGGTTACCGAGTGGTCCGAGGACGCCAGTGTGCGCCGTGCCGGCAGCAAGCAATGCAGCAATGCGCGCGCCAAGGCGCTGGGCTGGAAGCCGAGGTATCCGACTTACCGTGAAGGCTACGCGGCGATTCTGAAAGGCTGAAACGCGATCAAAAATGTGGGAGGGGGCTTGCTCCCGATAGCGATAGATCAGTCAAAGAGATGTCGACTGATGCACCGCTATCGGAGCAACCCCCCCCACATTTGGATCTGTGTAGGGTTGCTTATTGCTTTTCAAGCAGCCACTGGCGGGGGCCGGGAGTGAACTGGGGCACTTCGTCCGTCCGCGCGGTATTGATCGCCTGGAATATCTCCAGTTGCTTGCCTTTACGCACAAAGATCCAAGGGTTGCCGACGCCGTTGAGCTGCAGCCAGATGCTGTCATAACCGCCGCTCATGGAGGCGCAGTCTCCGGCCAGGCACAGCGAATAGCGATCGACCCCCGGCAGGCCGGCGACTTTGCCGTCCGCCTGGAACTGTACGATAGCGCCGCTACCGAAGCCGTCGCTGATCTTCCAGTCGCCGCCCATATAGGCTGCGTACAGCGCACGTTCGAAGTTGGCACCCAGCGGTGCACCTTCCGGTGCGGGCTCTTTGGCGCGGGCAAACAGCTGTTCGGGCTCGTTATCGTTGGCCACCTGCAGCAGTTGTTTGCCTTTACGCTTGAGTTCGGTGGCGGAGCTGCCGTAGAAGTCCACGCTCCAGGCGCCGGATTTCTCACCGAGCAACTTGCCTTCCGCAACCTCGAAACCGTTGTAGTAGCGTGCCTGGGAGGCCTTGGTATTCACCTCCCATTCGAGGTTCGGGCCAAAGCTCTGCAACGCTTCACGCAAAGGGCCGCCCTTGGCTGCCGCATCGATGGCGACCTGATTGATCCAGGTGCCGCTCACATCCAGGTCGGCAGGGTTGCTGGCGCAGCCGCCGAGCATCAGGGCGAGCAACGAAGTGGCTACAAGCGCTTTGCGCATCATGAAATCCTTTTAAAACGAAGTCGGCGCAGCCTGTTAGAGGCTGCGCCGGGTTTTTACTCGATGACCAGAATCGCGTCCATCTCAACCTGCGCGCCCTTTGGCAGGGCAGCAACGCCGATGGCGGCGCGGGCTGGGTAAGGCTGTTCGAAGTACTTGCCCATGATCTCGTTGACCTTGGCGAAGTGGCTCAGGTCGGTGAGGAAAATGTTCAGCTTGACGATGTCCTTGAACGAACCGCCGGCGGCTTCGGCCACGGACTTGAGGTTCTCGAAGACCTGCACGGTCTGAGCTTCGAAGCCTTCCACCAGCTCCATGGTTTTCGGGTCCAGCGGGATCTGGCCGGACATATAGACGGTGTTGCCCGCCTTGATCGCCTGGGAGTAGGTGCCGATGGCGGCCGGGGCTTTGTCGCTGGTGATAACGGTCTTGGTCATTTATGACTCCTTGTAAGAGATGACTTATCTGAAAGGCTATGCCCGCATGCGGGTAATGCGGATCACACCGGTCAAGGCGCGCAGTTTCTT
Organism: Pseudomonas asgharzadehiana; assembly: GCF_019139815.1. NCBI lineage: Bacteria > Pseudomonadati > Pseudomonadota > Gammaproteobacteria > Pseudomonadales > Pseudomonadaceae > Pseudomonas > Pseudomonas asgharzadehiana. The sequence continues at coordinate 32,858 of NZ_CP077079.1, read as the reverse complement.
GATCACGCGGGCCAGGTGCACGCGGTCGTGCACGCTGACCACCAGCTGGACCACGCTGATGCGGCCATCGCGCTCGTCCATGCTGATTTTCTCGATATTGCCGTCAGCGGCGTTGACGCTGCTGGCCAGCAGGGCGATCAGGCCGCGCTGGTGCTCCAGCTCTACTCGCAGCTCGACGTTGAACTCGCCGGTGACATCCTTGGCCCAGGAGAGCTGGATGCATTTTTCCGGGTTGTGGCGGATTTCGGTGATGTTGCGGCAGTTGTCCAGGTGCACCACCATGCCTTTGCCCGCGGACAAGTGGCCGACAATCGGGTCGCCCGGGATCGGCGTGCAGCACTTGGCGTAGCTGAGCACCAGGCCCTCGGTGCCGCGAATCGCCAGCGGGCCTTCCGGGCTTGGCAGCTGTTCGCCTTCGCCGAGCAGGCGGCGGGCGACCACGTAGGCCATGCGGTTGCCCAGGCCAATATCTTCCAGCAGGTCTTCGATGGTCTCCTGGCGATACTCGTGGAGCATTGCTTGCACGCGCTCTTGCGGGATCTTGTCCAGGGCGCTGTCGAAACCGTTGAGCACCTTGTTCAGCAGGCGTTCGCCGAGGCTGATGGATTCGGAGCGGCGCTGCAGTTTCAGCGCGTGGCGGATGTGCGTGCGCGCCTTGCCGGTGACCACGAAGTTGAGCCACGCCGGGTTCGGCCGTGCGCCCGGTGCGCTGACGATCTCCACCGTGGAGCCGCTTTGCAGCGGCTCGGACAGCGGGGCCAGGCGCCGGTTGATGCGGCACGCAATGCAACTGTTGCCGACATCGGTATGCACGGCGTAGGCAAAGTCGACCGCCGTGGAGCCTTTGGGCAGCTCCATGATCCGGCCTTTGGGCGTGAACACGTAGACCTCGTCCGGGAACAGGTCGATCTTCACGCTTTCGATAAATTCGAGGGAGTTGCCCGCGCGTTGCTGCATTTCCAGCACGCCTTTGACCCATTGGCGGGCGCGGGCGTGGGTGCCTTTTGGCTGCTCGTCGCCACTGGATTTGTACAGCCAGTGGGCGGCGATGCCATTGTTGGCCATCTCTTCCATCTCGCGGGTGCGGATCTGGATCTCGATCGGTACGCCGTGCATACCGAACAGCGTGGTATGCAGCGACTGGTAGCCGTTGGCCTTGGGAATCGCGATGTAGTCCTTGAAGCGGCCCGGCAGAGGTTTGTACAAATTATGTACAGCGCCCAGCACGCGGTAGCAGGTGTCGACCTTGTCGACGATGATCCTGAACGCGTATACGTCCATGATCTCGTTGAAGGCCCGGCGCTTGCCGCGCATCTTCTTATAGATGCCGTAGATGTGCTTCTGCCGTCCGCTGACCTCGCCCTCGATCTCGTCGATCGCCAGGCAATGGCTCAGCGACTCTTCGATCTTGTTGACGATTTCCTTGCGATTGCCCCTGGCGCGTTTGACCGCCTGGTAGATGCGCGCCGAACGCATCGGGTGCATGGCCTTGAAACCGAGGTCTTCGAACTCGATTCGAATGGCGTGCATGCCCAGCCGGTTGGCGATGGGCGCGTAGATTTCCAGGGTTTCCTTGGCGATGCGTCGGCGCTTTTCGCCGGACAGCACTTCCAGCGTGCGCATGTTGTGCAGCCGGTCGGCCAGCTTGACCAGAATCACCCGGATATCCCGGGCCATGGCCATGGCCATCTTCTGGAAGTTTTCGGCCTGGGCTTCGGCCTTGGTCTCGAAATTCATCTGGGTCAGTTTGCTGACCCCGTCGACCAGTTCGGCCACGGTCTCGCCAAATTGCGAACTGAGCGCTTCCTTGGCGATGCCGGTGTCTTCGATCACGTCATGCAGCATCGCGGCCATCAGGCTCTGATGGTCCATGTGCATGTCGGCAAGAATATTTGCCACCGCAAGAGGATGCGTGACATACGCCTCGCCGCTACGGCGGCGTTGGCCGTCGTGGGCTTGTTCGGCGTAGAAATACGCTCGGCGGACCAGGTTGACCTGGTCGGGGCCGAGGTAGGTCGATAAGCGATCGGCGAGGGCGTCTATGCTCGGCAAAGTGTGAACTCCTGCCGAAGGCTGTGACCCCGCGCCGTGCTACGTCGACCAGGCATAGGCTTAGACGGCCTCGTTGGACTCGTCCTCGAACGCTGCAAACAGCGGTTCGTCTTCAACGATTTCAGCGTTGGCAATGAACTCGTAGCTCATCAGGCCTTCAGCGATTTCGCGCAGGGCCACAACGGTAGGCTTGTCGTTTTCCCACTGGACCAGGGGCTCTTTGCCGCCAGTGGCCAGTTGACGGGCACGCTTGGTAGAGAGCATGACCAGCTCAAAGCGGTTATCCACGTGTTCTAGGCAGTCTTCAACGGTTACGCGGGCCATGGTATTCCTCGGAGCGAATGCAAGATGCGCGCTGCCCGGTTGGGCGAGCGGACTGAGCAGTTTAAAAAATCACCAGCGTTTAGGGAAGCGCTGATTTTTCTCAGGCCCTCGCAAAACCGCTACGAGTGCCAATGTAAAGGCCTTGCAGCGGTTTTGGGAAGGGCCATTCAACCCAGCAGTTCGGCGAGTAATTTGCCGAAACGCTGCTGTTGGCGCTTTTGCTGGAGCTGATTGGCGCGGAAAATCGCCTTTAGATCATCCAGTGCGTGGGAAAAATCGTCATTGATGATCAGGTAGTCGTAGTCGACGTAGTGGCTCATTTCGCTGACGGCTTCACGCATGCGGCCTTCGATGATCTCGTCGCTGTCCTGGCCGCGGTTGGTCAGGCGCTGGTGCAAGGCTTCAAGCGACGGCGGCAGGATGAAGATCGAGCGCGCCTGGGGCATCAGCTTGCGGACTTGCTCGGCGCCCTGCCAATCGATCTCCAGAATCAGGTCGTGGCCTTCGTCCAGGGTCTGCTGCAAGTGGCTTTGCGAGGTGCCATAGAGGTTGCCGAACACTTCGGCGCGCTCCAGGAAGTCACCGTGTTCGATCATCTTCACGAACTCGGTGCGCTCGACGAAGTGATAATGCACGCCGTTCACCTCGCCTGGGCGCATGGCGCGGGTGGTGTGGGAGATCGAAATGCGGATCTGATCGTTGGTGTCGGTCAGCGCCTTGACCAGGCTGCTTTTGCCCGCGCCCGAAGGGGCGGAAATGATGTAAAGGGTGCCGGTGCTATGGGTCATGGAGGTTGCCTTACTCAATATTCTGTACTTGTTCGCGCATCTGCTCGATCAACACTTTGAGGTTGACCGCAGCGGTGGTGCTGCGCGGGTCGAATGCCTTGGAGCCCAGTGTATTGGCTTCGCGGTTGAGCTCCTGCATCAGGAAGTCCAGGCGCCGACCGGCGGCGCCGCCGGACTTGAGCACGCGCCGCACTTCAAGAATATGGGTACTCAAACGGTCGAGTTCTTCGGCGACGTCGCTCTTTTGTGCCAGCAGGACCATTTCCTGCTCCAGGCGCACGGGGTCCAGGTCGGCCTTCATGTCGGTGAAGCGGTCGAGCACCTTCTGGCGTTGGGTGGCAAGCATTTGCGGGACCAGCTCGCGCAGGGTGACGACATCGGCTTCGATCGAAGTCAGGCGCTCGTTGATCAGGCGTGCCAGCTCGGCGCCTTCGCGTTCGCGGCCGGCCTTGAGTTCCTTCAAGCCCTGGTTGAACAGGGCCAGGGCTTCGGCGTTGAGGGTTTGCGGGTCGGTGGCGTCGGCCACCAGCACGCCGGGCCAGGCCAGCACTTCCAGGGGGTTGAGCGCGGCGGGCTGCTGGATCAGGCTGGCGATGGTTTCGGCGGCGGCGACCAGTTGCGCGGCGCGGTCGCGGTCGACCTGCAACGGTTTGCCGGTGGTCTCTTCGGTAAAGCGCAGGGTGCATTCCAGCTTGCCGCGGGATATGCCCTGGCGCAGGGCTTCACGCACGGCGCCTTCAAGGTCGCGGAACGATTCCGGCAGGCGCAGGTGCGGCTCCAGGTAGCGGCTGTTGACCGAGCGCAGTTCCCAGCTCAGGGTGCCTTGAGCGCCGGCTTTTTCGACGCGGGCAAAGGCGGTCATGCTGTGCACCATGGAGGTACCTCGCGTTGCAGTCCCGCAAACACGGGCTGATGGTTAAGAAGGCGCAGGATTGTAGCGCAGTGGGCCGAGCGCGCCCAAACAATGGGCAATAGTTGACCATTCGTAACCGAATTTTTTAGCAGTGCCCCGAATCGGCTCGCGGCTCTATAATGCTCGGCAGTTTTTCGTCCCCCGTACAGGTATCCCCTATGAAACGTCCAAGTGGTCGCGCTGCCGATCAGCTCCGCTCGATCCGCATCACCCGCAACTACACCAAACACGCCGAGGGATCCGTATTGGTCGAGTTTGGTGATACCAAGGTGATCTGCACCGTCAGCGTCGAAAACGGCGTGCCGCGTTTCCTCAAGGGCCAGGGCCAGGGCTGGTTGACCGCCGAATACGGCATGCTGCCGCGTGCCACCGGCGAGCGTAACCAGCGTGAAGCCAGCCGTGGCAAGCAAGGCGGGCGTACCCTGGAAATCCAGCGTCTGATCGGCCGTTCCCTGCGCGCCGCCCTGGATATGTCCAAGCTGGGCGATGTGACCCTGTACGTCGACTGCGATGTGATCCAGGCTGACGGCGGCACCCGCACTGCATCCATCACCGGGGCCATGGTGGCCCTGGTCGACGCACTCAAGGTGATCAAGAAGCGTGGCGGCCTGAAGGGCGGCGACCCGCTCAAGCAGATGATTGCCGCCGTCTCGGTGGGCATGTATCAGGGTGAGCCGGTGCTGGATCTGGATTACCTGGAAGACTCGGCTGCCGAGACCGACCTGAACGTGGTAATGACCAGCACCGGTGGTTTCATCGAAGTGCAGGGCACCGCCGAAGGCGCGCCATTCCAGCCGGCCGAGCTGAACGCCATGCTGGCCCTGGCCCAGAAAGGCATGAACGAAATCTTCGAACTGCAAAACGCCGCACTGGCTGACTGAATCGGCCTCAAGGAGAAACGCCATGAATGACACTCAGCCACTGGTACCCACGCCGTCCTACGAGGCGCGCCAAGGGGCGATGCTGTGTCATTTTGCGGCGTTCCTGGGCTTTGTGTTCCCCTTCGGCAGCGTCGTGGGGCCACTGATCCTGTGGCAAATCAGGAAGGAAAAGGATGCGTTCATTGATGATCAGGGCAAGGAGGCCTTGAACTTCCAGATCACCGTGGCCATTGCCTGGCTGGTCTGCATGGTGCTGGCGTTCGCAGTCATCGGGTTTTTCCTGATGATCGCCCTGGCGATTGCGACGGTGGTGATGACGATCATTGGCGGTATCAAGGCCAACAAGGGCATTGCCTATCGTTATCCCTTTACCTGGCGCTTGGTCAAATAGCGAGCACCCACAAAAAAACCGACAGTGATGTCGGTTTTTTTGTGCCTGGAAAAGCACCTCAGATGGTCAGCGTCCAGTCGTAGTCCACGATCAGCGGCGCATGCTGCGAGAAGCGCGGCTGGCGCGGCAAGCGTGCACTGCGAACAAACCGGCGCAGACCTGGGGTCAGCAACTGGTAGTCGAAACGCCAACCCAGGTTGAGCATCTCAGCCTGTTCGTTGTCCGGCCACCAGCTGTACTGGTCGCCTTCGCGGCTGACTTCGCGCAGGGCATCCACATAGCCCATGTTGCCGACAATCTCGTCCATCCAGGCCCGTTCCGGCGCCAGGAAGCCCGGGGATTGCTGGCTGTCGCGCCAGTTCTTGATATCCAGCTTCTGTTGCGCCACGTACAGCGAGCCACAATAAATGTACTCGCGACGTTTGCGCCGCTGTTTGTCCAGGTAACGGGCGAAATCGTCCATTAGCTTAAACTTCTGGTTCAAGTCTTCATCGCCGTTCTGCCCCGAAGGGAGCAGCAAGGTCGCGATGCTGACCTTATCGAAATCGGCTTGCAGGTAGCGCCCGTAGCGGTCGGCTGTCTCGAAGCCGAGGCCGCTGATGACCGCCTTGGGTTGCAACCGCGAATACAAAGCCACGCCACCTTGGGCAGGGACTTCGGCATCGCAGGCATAAAGGAAGTAGCCATCCAGTTGGAAGGCTGGGTCGTCCAGTTCAAAGGCGGAGGCGCGGGTATCCTGCAGGCAGATGACGTCGGCATTCTGGGCTTGCAGCCAACTGAGCAAACCACGCTCGACTGCAGCCTGAATACCATTAACGTTCACACTGATGATCCGCATAAATGGCCCCAAAAATCGCGTGCGTGTATGATACACGCCGTCTACCTAATTAGCTAAATCCGTGGTATCTGAGGCTTTTTTCATGCAGGCGTATCAACGCGATTTCATTCGTTTTGCCATCGATCGCGGTGTTTTGCGCTTCGGTGAGTTCACTCTCAAGTCCGGGCGCACCAGCCCGTACTTCTTCAACGCCGGCTTGTTCAACTCGGGTTCGGCCCTGGCTCAGTTGGGCCGTTTCTACGCGGCGGCCATCGTTGAAAGCGGTATTTCCTTCGACGTGCTGTTCGGCCCGGCCTACAAGGGTATTCCCCTGGCCGCCGCAACGGCCGTGGCCCTGGCGGAACATCATGGGCGCGATCTGCCATGGTGCTTCAACCGCAAGGAAGCCAAGGCTCACGGCGAAGGCGGTAGCCTGGTCGGCGCACCGCTGACTGGCGATGTGTTGATCATCGACGATGTCATCACCGCCGGTACCGCGATCCGTGAAGTGATGCAGATCATCGCTTCCCAGGAGGGTGCCAAGGCGGCCGGCGTGTTGATCGCGCTGAATCGCCAGGAGCGTGGCAACGGTGAGTTGTCGGCGATCCAGGAAGTGGAGCGCGATTTCGGCATTCCAGTGGTGAGCATCGTTTCGTTGAACCAGGTATTGCAGTTCCTGGAAGATGACCCGCAGCTCAAGCAGCACTTGCCGGCAGTGCGCGCGTACCGCGAGCAGTTTGGCGTCTGACACAGACCCAATGGTGTAAGAGCGCTTGTGTGGGGGCTTGCTCCCTTCCACAGGCGATCTCCACTTATTTGTAGAGTCAGCGCCCATAGAAAAGGCCCCGCTCAATTCGATTGAGCGGGGCCTTTTTGTGTTTGACGCTTAAGGACGCTTGCGGTTACTGATCAGCGTGCCCACGCCGGTATCGGTGAAGATTTCCAGCAGGATCGCATTGGGAACGCGGCCATCCAGGATCAGTGAGCTGCCAACGCCGCCTTGCACGGCTTCCAGTGCGCAGCGGATCTTTGGCAGCATGCCGCCGTAAATGGTGCCGTCGGCGATCAGGTCGTCTACTTGCTGGGTCGTCAAGCCGGTCAGCACCTTGCCTTGCTTGTCCATCAGCCCGGCAATGTTGGTCAGCAGCATCAGCTTTTCAGCCTTCAGTGCCTCGGCAACCTTGCCCGCCACCAGGTCGGCGTTGATGTTGTAGGACTCGCCATTGGCGCCCACGCCGATCGGCGCGATCACCGGGATGAAGTCGCCTTTGACCAGCAGGTTGAGCAGGTCGGTGTTGATGCCGATCACTTCGCCTACCTGGCCGATGTCGATGATTTCCGGCTGGGTCATTTCCGGCGTCTGACGGGTTACGGTCAGTTTTTTCGCGCGGATCAGCTCCGCATCCTTGCCGGTCAGGCCGATGGCGCTGCCGCCATGGCGGTTGATCAGGTTGACGATGTCCTTGTTCACCTGGCCGCCGAGGACCATCTCCACCACATCCATGGTCTGCGCATCAGTAACGCGCATGCCATCGATGAAGTGACTCTCGATCGACAAGCGCTTGAGCAGGTCGCCGATTTGTGGGCCGCCACCGTGGACCACCACCGGGTTGATCCCCACGGCTTTCATCAACACGATGTCACGGGCAAAGCCGGTTTTCAGCTCGTCGCTTTCCATGGCATTGCCGCCGTATTTGATCACCAGCGTCTTGCCGACGTAGCGTCGAATATAAGGCAGCGCTTCGGACAGGACCTTGGCGGTGTTGGCAGCGGCTTCGCGTTCGAGGGTCATTCAGGGCTCCGGTGCAAAAATCAGAACGGTAATTGGAGATCAGGGGCAACACGTTTCAACTGGGCGTGGAACACGTCCTTGATGCGCTGCAACTCGGCCTCGGTATCCGCCTCGAAACGCAGCACCAGCACCGGTGTGGTGTTGGACGCGCGAACCAGGCCCCAGCCTTTGGCGTAATCGACTCGCACACCATCAATGGAGGTCAGGTTGGCGCCTTCACCCCATTGCGCATCGTGCAGTGCGTCAATGATGCTGAATTTGCTCTCCTCGGTCACATGGATATTGATCTCTGGCGTAGAAATATCGTTCGGGAAGGTCTGAAACAGCTCCTGCGCCGTGGATTCTTCCTTGCTGAGGATCTCCAACAAGCGAGCGGCGCTGTAGATGCCGTCGTCAAACCCGAACCAGCGCTCCTTGAAGAACACGTGGCCGCTCATTTCGCCAGCCAACAGCGCGCCGGTTTCCTTCATTTTCTTTTTGATCAACGAGTGACCGGTCTTCCACATTAGTGGGCGGCCGCCATATTCCTTGATCAGCGGGGTGAGGCGGCGCGTGCACTTCACGTCGAAAATGATCTCGGCGTTGGCATTGCGCGCCACCACGTCACGGGCAAACAGCATCAGCAAGCGGTCGGCGAATACGTTCTCGCCAGTGTTTGTCACTACGCCCACGCGGTCGCCGTCACCGTCGAAGGCCAGGCCCACATCGGCGCCGGTTTCCTTGACCTTGGCGATCAGGTCCACCAGGTTCTCAGGCTTGCCCGGGTCCGGGTGGTGGTTGGGGAAGTTGCCGTCGACGTCGCAGAACAGCGGGACCACTTCGCAATTGAGGGCTTCGAGCAACTGCGGGGCGATCACGCCGGCCGCGCCGTTGCCGCAGTCCACCACCACTTTGAGGCGGCGCGCGAGCTTCACGTCGCCAGTGATTTCATCAGAGTAGCGCTGAAGAATGTCGACTTTCGTGACGCTGCCCGTGCCGCTGGTCAGGTCATTGTTCTTCAGGCGGTCATGCAGGGCCTGGATCTGTTCGTTGGCCAGGGTGTCGCCGGCGATGACGATCTTGAAGCCGTTGTAGTCCGACGGGTTATGACTGCCGGTGAGCATGACGCCGGATTTGCCGGCCAGGACGTTGGCGGCATAGTACAGCGCCGGCGTTGGCACCAGGCCCACGTCGCTGACGTGGCAACCGCTGTCGGCCAGGCCCTGGATCAGCTGCTCCACCAACTCGGGGCCGGACAGGCGACCATCACGGCCGACCGAGACGTTGGGCTCGTCCTGGGCAAGGCTCTGGGCGCCGATGGCGCGGCCAATCCAGTAGGCGGTTTCGGCAGTCAGGGTCTTGGGCACCACGCCACGAATGTCATAGGCGCGAAAGATGCTGTCGGGGAACGTCGGGGCTACTCGGGCTGCGGTAGTCATCGCGGGGGGAACTCCATCTGAAAGGGGGCAAGGCTGGCCTGAATGGGGCTGGCCGGCAGGCTCAAACTGAAGGGTATGACGGTGTTTTCGGCAGAGAGTTCGTGGTGCAAAAGTGCCATCGGAGCTTGGGCTTCGTATTTTTGTTTGCGTAACCCGTTGATTTTCAATGGGAAATAACGCTGGTAAATTCCGCGCATTCTTCTTCCTGAAAGCCATGCGGTAGCGTCTGGCCGGACCAAAGGTGCCGGCCAGGGGCGGCGTGGTCAGTGGCTGCCGGAATGCCCAAAGCCGCCAGCGCCGCGTTGGGTCTCGTCGAATTCCTGCACCAATTCGAAGTGCGCCTGCACTACCGGTACCAATACCAGTTGGGCGATGCGCTCGCCGACTGCGATGTTGAACGCGGTCTGGCCACGGTTCCAGCACGACACCATCAACTCGCCCTGGTAGTCCGAGTCGATCAGCCCCACGAGGTTGCCAAGGACGATGCCGTGTTTGTGGCCCAGGCCGGAGCGCGGCAGGATCAGCGCCGCCAGGCCAGGGTCGCCGACATAGATCGACAGGCCGGTGGGGATCAGCAGGGTCTGGCCCGGCTCAAGGAGGGTGTCTTCCTTGAGCATGGCGCGCAGGTCCAGGCCGGCGGAGCCCGGGGTAGCGTAGGCCGGCAGTGGGAATTCGCTGCCGATGCGGGGGTCGAGGATCTTGGCTTGCAAAGCGTGCATGGAAATTAAACCTGGTTCAGCCGTTGGGCGATAAATGAGATCAGCTGTCGGGCAATCTTGCCCTTGCTGGTCTGGGCGAAAAGGGTGGCGTGCAGTTCGCGGTCAATCACGCTGCAGGCGTTTTCCTCGCTGTTGAAGCCGATGCTCGGGTTGGCGACATCATTGGCAACGATCAGGTCGAGGTTTTTGTCTTTCAATTTGCGCGCGGCGTAGTCCAGCAGGTGCTCGGTCTCGGCGGCGAAGCCGACACTGAACGGGCGGTCCGGGCGCGTGGCGATGGTTGCCAGGATGTCCGGGTTGCGCACCATTTGCAGGAGCAGGCCGTCGCCGCTTGTAGGGTCTTTCTTGAGCTTTTGCGGGGCAACCACTTCCGGGCGGTAGTCCGCGACCGCTGCCGAGGCGATGAACAGGTCGCAGGGAATGGCCGCTTCGCAGGCCGCCAGCATGTCCCGGGCGCTGACTACGTCGATTCGCGTGACCCGATCGGGTGTTGGCAAATGCACCGGGCCAGTGATCAAGGTGACGCGTGCGCCTGCCTCGACCGCGGCTTCGGCAAGCGCGAACCCCATTTTTCCTGAACTATGGTTGGTGATGTAGCGCACCGGGTCGATGTTTTCCTGGGTCGGCCCGGCGGTAATCAGCACGTGCTTGCCGGTCAGGGCCAGGTGTTGGAAACACTCGGCGGCACACAGCGCCAGGTCGGTGGCTTCGAGCATGCGGCCCATGCCGACGTCACCGCAGGCCTGGCTTCCGGAGGCTGGGCCGAACACCTTCAGGCCACGGTTTTGCAGGAGTTGCGTGTTGGCCTGGGTGGCCGGGTCGCGCCACATGGCCTGGTTCATGGCCGGGGCGATGGCGACAGTGGCGTCGGTGGCCAGTACCAAAGTGGTCAGCAGATCATCGGCGATGCCTTGGGCCAGGCGGGCGATCAGGTCGGCGGTGGCCGGGGCGATCAGCACCAGGTCGGCCCATTTGGCCAGTTCGATATGGCCCATGGCGGCTTCGGCCGCCGGGTCCAGCAGGTCCAAGTGAACCGGGTGGCCGGACAAGGCCTGCATGGTCAGCGGGGTGATGAACTCGCTGCCGCCGCGGGTCATGACCACGCGCACTTCGGCACCGTGGTCCAGGAGCCTGCGAACCAACTCTGCGCTCTTGTAGGCGGCAATGCCGCCGCCGACGCCGAGAACGATGCGTTTCCGATACAGACGCTGCATTGGTTTGCCTTTCCAGTTCAGTGAAGCCAGTTCAGTGACGCCTGCGATCTCCCCTCCCCAGGTGAAATCGCATGCAAAAAAGAGGGCCTACGATAACACAGCGCCCGCCCAGCAACAGCGGCGGACGTGGCGTATATGGCGCACATAGGGAGAGGGAGGCGGGATGAGTATTCGCGATTGGCCGGCGGCGGAGCGGCCGCGGGAGAAGCTATTGGAGTGGGGCGCGGCAAGTTTGTCGGATGCCGAGTTGTTGGCGATTTTCTTGCGTACCGGGGTTTGCGGTAAAAGCGCGGTGGACCTTGCGCGTCACCTGTTGGCGCAATTTGGTGGCTTGCGCCCCTTGTTGGAGGCCAGCCAGGCGTTGTTCAGCCAGCAATTGGGCTTGGGGCCCGCCAAGTTTGCCCAGTTGCAGGCGGTGCTGGAAATGTCCCGGCGGCACATGGCCGAACAACTGCGCAGTGAATCGGTACTCGAAAGCCCGATAGCCGTGCGCAATTACCTCAAGGCGCTGTTGCGTCATGAGCCACACGAGATCTTCGGCTGCCTGTTTCTCGATTCAAAGCACCGCGTCTTGGGCTTCGAGGCTTTGTTCCAGGGCACTATCGATGCCGCCGTGGTTTACCCGCGGCAAGTGGTCAAGCGCGCCCTGGCTTACAACGCAGCGGCATTGATCCTGTGTCACAACCATCCTTCGGGAAGTGCGGAGCCGAGCGTGGCTGATCGAAAACTGACCAAAACCCTGCAAGGCGCCCTGGAGGTGGTGGATGTGCGGCTGCTGGATCACATCATCGTGGGGGATGGTGATCCGTTGTCGATGGCTGAATATGGGTGGATATGACCCCGCCCAGTGGGCGGGGCCTGCTATCAGGGCTTGACGCTGGCCTTGGAGAAATCCTGGCGCCCGAACGGGCTTACCTGGTACCCCTGGACGTTCTTGCGGGCCAGGGCAAACGCGGTCGGATGCGCCAACGGTAACCACAACGCCTGCTGCTGGATCTGCGCCTGAGCCTGTTGATACAGCTTGCTGCGCACGCCTTGCTCGCTGGTGGTCTTGCCGGCGCTGATCAGCTTGTCCAGGGCCGGGTCGCAATAACGGGCGAAGTTGGTGCCTGATTTGACCGCCGCGCAGGAGAATTGCGGGGTCAGGAAGTTATCCGGGTCACCGTTGTCGCCGGCCCAGCCCATGAACAGCAAGTCGTGCTCGCCGGCCTTGGCACGGCGAATCAGCTCGCCCCATTCGATCACGCGGATTTCGGCCTGGATGCCGACCTTGGCCAGGTCCGCCTGCAATAATTGCGCGCCCAGGTTCGGGTTGGGGTTCAGCAGGCTGCCGGTGGGGCGAGTCCAGATAGTAGTCTTGAAGCCATCCTTGAGCCCGGCGCGGTCCAGCAACACCTTGGCCCTGGCAAGGTCCTGGGGATAACCCGGCAAGTCCTTGGCGTAGCTCCAGGTATTGGGCGGGTACGGGCCGTTGGCGGCTTCGGCGGTGCCTTCAAACACAGCCTTGAGGTAGCTGGCCTTGTCGAACGCCAGGTTGATCGCCTGGCGCACTTCGGGCTTGTCCAGAGGAGGGTGCTGGCTGTTGATGGCCACGAATGCGGTCATGAAGGCTGCGGTTTTTTCCACCTTGAGCGCAGGATCTTTCTCTGCCTCGCCTACATCCAGCGGCTTGGGCGACAAGGCGATCTGGCACTCGTCGCGGTGCAATTTCTGCAAGCGCACATTGGCGTCCGGTGTAATGGCGAAGATCAAGTTATCCACAGCCGGTTTGCCGGCGAAGTAGTCCGGGTTGGCCTTGTAGCGAACCACCGCATCTTTCTGGAAGCGGCTGAAGATGAATGGCCCGGTGCCGATGGGCTGGCTATTGAGCTTTTCGGGCGTGCCGGCCTTGAGCAGTTTGTCGGCGTATTCGGCCGGGTAGATCGAGGCAAAGCCCATGCTCAGGGCTGCGAGGAAGGTGGAATCGGCGTGATCCAGGGTGAAGCGCACGGTCAGCGGGTCGAGGGCGTCGATCTTCTTGACCAGCGCAGGCAATTGCAGGGATTGGGCGTGAGGGAAGCCACTCTGGGCAATTTTGTGCCAGGGGTTGGCCGGGTCCAGCATGCGTTCGAAGCTGAAGCGCACGTCTTCGGCGGTCAGGCTGCGACTCGGGGTGAAATACTCGGTGCGATGGAATTTCACGTCCGGGTGCAGTTTGAAGGTGTACGTCAGGCCGTCCGGCGACACGTCCCAGCTGTCTGCCAGGCTGGGCACCAGTTTGCCGCTGGCGGCGTCGAAGTCCACCAGGCGGTTCATCAGCACATCTGCCGAGGCGTTGGTGGTGGTCAGCGAGTTGTACTGCACCACATCAAACCCTTCGGGGCTGGCCTCGGTGCAAACGCTCAGGTTGCTGGCGGCAGAGGCCAGCGGCGCGATTAAAAGAGGGGCAAGCAACAGTGGCAGGGCAGCGAGGCGCATGGTCGGTTTCCTTTGCAGATCGAAGGCCCATCTGCGAGTGCAGTCTGGAAAAGCCCTACCGTAGTGGTCTGATTGGCAAATGACTAGCCCATTTTTGCCTGTGCTTTTGGCTCAAATGCTGTTTTGATGGCGCCTCAGAGAGTTTCGCTGTGCGCTTTGCGGCGCGCGCGGGCGCTGAAAATCATTCTGTGCGACGAGCGGTCGGCTATGGCAGCGGCCCCTCCTGGCAACGGTTCAGGCATCAACGGGCGAGATTTACTGCGGTAAAAACATACTCGCTGTTGTTGCACCAAGGTCTTTCTGGTATAAAGCAGCGCTCTTTTCTAGGGGCCCGGTTCCTTCGCTTGTAGGTGTAGCCGGTAAGACCCTAAAGAAACGCGGCGCCTGGCGCCAAATGACTGAGAGATTAAGCGGCCAACCCATGCCGGGTTGGGCATGTGGTTTTAGAGGGCTGAGGCATGTCGAGAGTCTGTCAAGTTACCGGTAAGGGTCCGGTGACTGGGAATAACATTTCCCACGCAAATAACAAAACCCGTCGTCGTTTCCTGCCGAACCTGCAGCATCACCGCTTCTGGGTTGAAGAAGAGAAACGTTTTGTTCGCCTGCGTGTATCTGCCAAAGGCATGCGTATCATCGACAAGCGTGGCATCACTGTCGTGCTGGCCGAAATCCGCGCCGCCGGCAAGATCTAAGGAGCTCTATCATGCGTGAATTGATTCGAATGATCTCTAGCGCCGGTACTGGTCACTTCTACACTACCGACAAGAACAAGCGTACTACCCCGGACAAGCTCGAAAAGAAAATGTTCGACCCGCGCGTTCGCAAGCACGTGATCTACAAAGAAGGCAAAATCAAGTAATTGATTTTCTTCCTTGTGAAAAAAAGCCCGTATCTCACGATGCGGGCTTTTTTTTGCCTGTGTGTTTACTGATCAGGCTTTCTGTTCGAATACCACATAGATCTTGCGGCATGCTTCCAGTACTTCCCAGGTGCCGCTGAAACCGGCCGGAATCACGAAACGGTCACCGGCACGCAGGGTCTTGGCGTTACCCTCGGCGTCACGCAGCACCGACACGCCTTGCACAATTTCGCAGTATTCATGCTCGGTGTAGTTGACCGTCCACTGCCCGACTTCACCTTCCCAGACACCGGCGTTCATCTGGCCGCACGGGCTGTTGTAGTGGTTGTAGACCGTTTGCTCGGGGTCACCCTTGAGGATTTTTTCGGCGGCAGGGCGATAGCGTTCGGGCGCGGTGTTGGCTTGGCTGAAGTCGACGATGTCCTGGATGCTCATGTGCGTGTCCCGTCTGGCCTGCGGTTGGAGAGTCCAAAGTCTATGTTTATTAAAATGAACATCGCAAGGGCGTTTACCGCCGTTATGTCAAATATATTGAAACATCCCCAGCCGCTGGTTTAGGGTGGCAGCTGCCTTGCGCCGAACAGATGGCTGGCGGGCAAGAATGCTTTGAGGCTGCCGGGGCACATCGCCTGGCCCTTATATTCAATAAGAGGAGGACACTCGCATGACCACCCTGACCCGTGCCGACTGGGAACAACGCGCCAAGGATCTGAAAATCGAAGGCCGCGCCTACATCAATGGCGAATACACCGCCGCTGTTTCCGGTGACACCTTCGAATGCATCAGCCCAGTCGATGGCCGCCTGCTGGCCACCGTGGCCAGTTGTGACGCCGACGACGCCCAGCGCGCCGTGGAAAACGCCCGCGCCACCTTCAACTCCGGTGTCTGGTCGCGCCTGGCGCCGGCCAAGCGCAAGGCCACCATGATCCGTTTCGCCGCGCTGCTCAAGGCCAATGCCGAAGAGCTGGCGCTGCTTGAAACCCTGGACATGGGCAAACCGATCAGCGACTCCCTCAACATTGATGTGCCCGGCGCGGCGAATGCGCTGAGCTGGAGTGGCGAGGCGATCGACAAGATTTACGATGAAGTGGCGGCCACCCCACACGATCAACTGGGCCTGGTGACCCGTGAGCCGGTGGGGGTTGTCGGCGCCATCGTGCCGTGGAACTTCCCCTTGATGATGGCTTGCTGGAAGCTCGGCCCGGCACTGTCCACCGGTAACTCGGTGATTCTCAAGCCGTCCGAAAAATCCCCGCTGACCGCCATCCGTATCGCGGCCCTTGCGGTTGAAGCAGGTATTCCAAAAGGTGTGTTCAACGTGCTGCCGGGCTACGGCCACACCGTTGGCAACGCCCTGGCGCTGCACATGGACGTCGATACGCTGGTGTTCACCGGCTCTACCAAGATCGCCAAGCAACTGTTGATCCGCTCCGGCGAGTCGAACATGAAGCGTGTGTGGCTGGAAGCCGGTGGCAAGAGCCCAAACATCGTGTTCGCCGATGCCCCGGACCTGCAGGCCGCCGCCGAGTCCGCCGCCGGTGCCATCGCTTTCAACCAGGGCGAAGTCTGCACCGCCGGTTCGCGCCTGCTGGTGGAGCGCTCCATCAAGGATACATTCCTGCCGCTGGTGATCGAGGCCCTCAAAGGCTGGAAACCCGGTAACCCACTGGATCCTGCGACCAACGTCGGCGCGCTGGTGGACACCCAGCAGATGAACACCGTGCTGTCGTACATCGAAGCCGGGCATGCCGATGGCGCCAAGCTGGTGGCCGGCGGCAAGCGTACGCTGGAAGAAACCGGCGGCACTTACGTCGAACCCACAATTTTCGACGGCGTGACCAACGCCATGAAGATCGCCCAGGAAGAAATCTTCGGTCCGGTCCTGTCAGTGATCACCTTCGACAGCGCCGAAGAAGCGGTGAAAATCGCCAACGACACCGTGTATGGCCTGGCCGCCGCCGTGTGGACCGCTGATATCTCCAAGGCGCACCTGACCGCCAAGGCCCTGCGTGCCGGCAGCGTGTGGGTCAACCAATACGACGGCGGTGACATGACCGCACCGTTTGGTGGTTTCAAGCAGTCGGGTAATGGTCGCGACAAGTCACTGCATGCATTCGACAAGTACACCGAGCTGAAGTCGACCTGGATCAAACTCTAAGCAACACCGCCGCTCAAATGTGGGAGGGGGCTTGCCCCGATAGCAGTGTGTCAGGCACCACAAGTGCTGGCTGATCCACCGCTATCGGGGCAAGCCCCCTCCCACACTGTTTTGTGTGTACTCAAGAATTATCCACAGGAGCGTGGCAATGCGTTGGGCGACTTATTTCGCCGTGTTGACCTCGGTACTCAGCGTCGGCCTGGCGTTGGGTGTGAGCATGCCGCTGGTGTCCCTGCGCCTCGAAAGCTGGGGTTACGGCAGTTTCGCTATCGGTGTGATGGCGGCGATGCCGGCCTTTGGTGTGCTGTTGGGTGCCAAGGTTTCCAGTCGCCTGGCCTCCTGGCTCGGCACCGCCAACCTCATGCGTCTGTGCCTGTGGGGCGGTGCGGTGTCCATCGGGTTGTTGGCGATTCTGCCCAGCTACCCGGTATGGCTGGTGCTGCGGTTGATGATCGGGGTGATCCTCACCCTCGTGTTTATCCTTGGCGAAAGCTGGATCAACCAGTTGGTGGTGGAGCAGTGGCGTGGCCGACTGGTGGCGCTGTATGGCTGCAGTTATGCCTTGAGCCAGCTCTCGGGCCCCCTGCTGCTGGGTGTGATCGGCACCGATCATGACTACGGGTTCTGGGTCGGTGTGGGCCTGTTGCTGGTGGCCCCGCTGGCCTTGCTGGGTCGCACCGGCGCGCCCAGTGCGGAGTCGTTAAGCGTGACGTTCGCCGACCTCTGGCGCTTTTGCCTGAGTTTGCCGGCGATTGCCTGGGCGGTGGCGCTGTTCGCTGCGTTCGAGGCGATGATCCTGACGCTGTTGCCGGTGTATTGCCTGCAACAGGGCTTCACCGCCGAGATCGCCTTGGCGATGGTCAGCACGGTGGTGGTCGGCGATGCGCTGCTGCAATTGCCCATCGGTGCGCTGGCGGATTACCTGCCGCGCCGCACGTTGTTCCTGAGCTGTGCGGTGCTGCTGCTGGCGTCGAGCCTGGCGGTTCCGCTGTTGATGCACACGCTGCTGATCTGGCCGATATGGGTGCTGTTCGGCGCCAGCGCAGGCGGGTTATTTACCTTGTCGTTGATCCTGATCGGCGAGCGCTACCGTGACGATGCGCTGGTGCGCGCCAATGCCCACATTGCACAGCTGTGGGGCATCGGTTGCCTGATCGGCCCGCTGGTGGCGGGCGCCGGCAGCCAATGGATCAGCGGGCATGCATTGCCGTTTTTCATGGCGGCTGGGGCGCTGGGCCTAGTGCTGCTGTTGCTGCGCCAAGGGGCATTCGGCACCGCCCAGCCAGCCTCGCCTTGAAATGCAATCAACTGTGGGAGGGGGCAAACCCCCTCCCACAGTTGATTCATTGTGTTTCTAAAGCATGCGCTCCAGGCCGACGGAAGTAGCGAACCAGGCATTGAACCTGCGCCACCAACTGCCCGGTTCGCGCGTGAGGGTATGCAACTGGCCGTTATCCTCGGTCACCCACACCACCTGGCCATCCTGCAATTTCGCCTCATAGCTCAGGGCTGGCGCCATGCCTTGCAGCGCCAGGTTGCGTACATGCTCCGCCAGCTCGGGGCTGTCGACCAGCACGCCGACTTCGGTGTTCCACAGCACCGAGCGTGGGTCGAAGTTGAAGGAGCCGATAAACGACTTGGTGCGATCAAAGATCATTGCCTTGCTGTGCAGGCTTGAATCCGAGCCCCGGAACGAACCGCGACGAAACAGGTGCGGCCCACTGCCGGCGCTGGGGTCGCCCGGCTGGCGGCGCAGTTCGTAGAGTTTTACCCCGTGCTCCAGCAGTGCCTTGCGATACGGCGCATAACCGCCGTGCACGGCCGGCACATCGGTGGCCTCCAGGGAATTGGTCAGCAGGCTCACCGACACGCCGGCGTCGGCGCGTCCCGTCAGATACACCAGCCCCGGCTGCCCCGGTACGAAATACGCCGAGATCATCATCAACTCGTGGTGGACGCCCTCAAGCTCCGGCCCCAGTTGGGTGGTCAGCAAAAGCTGCGGGTCCGGGTCGGCCTTGGCCAGCACCTTGCTCGGCGCATCCCACAGCGCCTGGTTCCAGGCCCAGATCAGCTCACGGCGCCAGATGTCCATTCGCGGCTGGGTCTGGTAGGTGCGCAAGCGGTTGTACAGCGCGTGATTCTGCTGGCGCGAGTCGGCCAGCGACGCTTGCAGGCGCACGCGTACAGCGGCCAGGTCGCCTTTTGAAGGGCGGCTTGAGACAAAGTCATCGATGGGTTTGCTCAGCGCGCTGTTCCAGTACTGATCGAAACTGTGCCCGAGTTGCTCGGCCACCGGCCCGACGCTGAGCATGTCGATATCGGTGAAGTTCAGGTTGGGCTCTGCGTCGAAATACTCATCTCCCAGGTTGCGCCCGCCGACGATGGCCACGCTGTTGTCCGCCAGCCACAGTTTGTTGTGCATGCGCCGGTGTTGCAGCGACAGGTTGAACAGGCGGCCCATCGCCCGCGTAACACCGGTGCTGCGCCCCAGGTGCAAGGGGTTGAACAGGCGGATCTCGATCTTGGGGTGGGCGGCGAGGGTGGCGATGATCTGGTCGAGCCCGTCGCTGGTGGTGTCATCCAGCAGAATGCGCACGCGCACGCCACGATCGGCGGCCTTGAGCAGTTCATCCACGAGCATGCGGGTGCTGATGCCGTCGTGAACGATGTAGTACTGCAGGTCAAGGCTGGTCTGGGCGTTGCGGATCAGTTCGGCGCGGGCCATGAAGGCTTCGCTGCTGTTGGGCAACAGACGAAAGCCCGAGCGGCCCTGATAAGGCGCGGCCTGGGCCAGGATCGAGCGCCCGAACGAGGACTGAGCGGCCGGCAGCGCATCGCTGGGGATGCGCGGGGTACTCACGCCGGCACAGCCACCCAGCACCAGGGCTCCCAACAGGCAAAACGGTAATAGCCGTCGAATCATCAAGGGAGTCGCTTCCAGGTCAGGGCGGTTGTCGATATAGGACGGCTATTTCTCGCGAAAGGTCAGTCCGACGATTGCGCCAGCATTTTGCTCGCGGCGGCGCCTACCTTGCGCACGGCTTCTTCAATCTGCGGGGTAGGCTTGGCGCTGTAGTTCATGCGCAGGCAGTTGCGGTACTTGCCGGACGCCGAAAAGATACTGCCCACCGCCACCTGTACGCCTTGTTCTATGAGTATGCGGTTGAGCTTGAGGGTGTCGAAGCCGTCCGGCAGCTCTACCCACAGCATAAAGCTGCCTTGCGGCCGACTGGCGCGCGTGCCGGCGGGGAAGTAGCGGCTGACCCAATCGAGCATCAGGTCGCGATTACGCTGGTATTGGGTGCGCATTCGCCGCAAATGCGGTTCGAAATGGCCACCCTTGAGAAATTCGGCAATCGCGATCTGCGGCTGTGTGGCCGTCGAGCCGGTGCTGATGTATTTCATGTGCAGCACCCGTTCGAGGTAGCGCCCGGGGGCAACCCAGCCAATGCGCAGGCCCGGCGCCAGCGTTTTCGAAAATGAGCTGCACAGCAGCACGCGGCCATCTTCATCGAAAGATTTGATGGTGCGCGGGCGTGGGTAGCTGTAGGCCAATTCGCCGTATACATCGTCCTCTATTATCGCTACGTCAAAGCGCTGGGCCAAGGTCAGCAGCGCGCGTTTGCGCGCCTCCGGCATGATGTAGCCCAAGGGGTTGTTGCAGTTGGGGGTCAGCTGGATGACCTTGATCGGCCATTGTTCCAGGGCCAGCTCCAGAGCTTCCAGGCTGATGCCGGTAATCGGGTCGGTGGGGATTTCCAGAGCTTTCATACCCAGGCCCTTGAGGGTCTGCATGGCACCGTGAAAGCTGGGCGAATCCACGGCGACGATATCGCCGGGCTCACAGATGGCATGGATGCTGGCGGACAGCGCCTCATGGCAGCCGGTGGTGATGACGATGTCTTCGGCGGTCAGCTGGCAACCGGAATCCAATGACAGTCGGGCGATTTGCTCGCGCAGTTCCATACAGCCAAGAATATTGTCGTAATACAGCCCCGGCAGGTCCTGGCGACGGCTGACGCGCGCCAGGCTGCGCAGCAGCGGTTTGAGGGTGGGCGACAGTACATCCGGCATGCCGCGGCCCATCTGTATGACGTCTTTGCGCGGCACGGCGCGAATCAGTTCCAGCACCTGGTCCCACTGGGATATTTCCACCGGGCGTTGTGCCGGGCGGCCGACCTCAGGCAGGGCGGGCAGCTCACGGCCAACGGGCACGAAGTAGCCGGATTTCGGCTTGGGCATGGCCAGGCCGTTATCTTCCAGCAACCGATAGGCCTGCTGAACGGTGCTCAAGCTGACCCCATGTTCCACACTCAACGCCCGTACGGACGGAAGCCGGTCACCGGGGCGGTAGAAGCCCTGTTCGATGCGCGTGCCCAGCAATTCGGCGAGGTTGACGTAAAGCGTCATGGCGGTCGCTCCCAAGAGACCAATACAGATGCAGGGAAAATACAGGATTCAGCCGCCGTCAGGCAGTATCTGTATGGATTTAATAAAAATAGGTTGAATCTGTAATGCTCTGGCCCGTTCGCCCATGCTCGTCACTCAAGGCAACACACCACTGAGGGGCAGCAAAATGAACGGTATGAGCGATGTGCGGCTGGCGTTACACAGTCAGGAGCTGGAGGCGGGACAGGAGCGCGCGATGGCCGCGCCGGCGAATAGCCGTTGGAACCTGTTCTGGCACCGTCGGCACACGCGCAAGGCTCTGCTGACCCTGACCCGTGAGCAACTGCGTGACATCGGCTTGACCGCTGAGCAGGCACGCCAGGAAGGGGTTAAGCCTTTCTGGCGCAGTTGATCAGACCAGCTCTTTGAGGCGGTGCCAGAGCATCCCCAGGGCCAGCAGCGGCGAGCGCAGGTGCTTGCCGCCGGGGAAGGTAATGTGCGGCACTTGGGCAAACAGATCGAAACGCCCCTGCTGCTGGCCGCTGATGGCTTCGGCCAACAACTTGCCCGCCAGGTGCGTGGCGTTGAGACCATGGCCGGCGTAGGCCTGGGCGTAATACACGTTGGGCTGGTCGGCCAGGCGGCCGATCTGCGGCAGGCGGTTGGCGCCGATGCCGATCATGCCGCCCCATTGATAGTCGATCTTCGCGTCGGCCAGTTGTGGGAAAACGCGCAGCATTTTCGGTCGCATATAGGCGCCGATGTCCTGCGGGTCGCGGCCGGAGTAGTGGCAGGCGCCGCCAAATAACAGGCGGCGGTCGGCGGACAGGCGGAAATAATCCACCGTCACGCGCTGGTCACACACGGCCATGTTCTGCGGCAACAGGTTGGCGGCCTGCGCTTGGCTCAACGGCTCGGTCGCGATGATGTAACTGCCGGCGGGCAGTACTTTGCCGCTCAAGTGCGGGTTGAGGCGATTGAGGTAGGCGTTGCAGGCCAGCACCAGGGTCTTGGCGCGCACATGGCCGTGCGCGGTGTGCACCCTGACCTCAGGGCCATAGTCGATACGGGTGACTTCTGATTGCTCAAACAGCCGCACGCCCAATTGCCCGGCGGCAGCCGCTTCGCCGAGCGCCAGGTTCAGCGGGTGCAGATGGCCCGATCCCATATCAATCATGCCGCCCACGTAACGCTCGGAGCCGACCACGCTGCTCATCTCGCTGGCTTGCAACAGGCGCACCGCATGGCGATAGCCCAGGCTGCGCAGTTCTTCGGCGTCTTCGGCCAGGCCTTGCAGGTCGCGGGGCTTGTTGGCGAGGTCGCAGTAGCCCCAGGTCAGGTCGCAGGGAATCTGAAAGCGCTCGACGCGCTCGCGCACGATCTCCACGGCTTCCAGCCCCATCAGCTTCATCTGGCGTACGCCGTCGGTGCCGATCACGTTGGCGAACTGGTCCAGGCCGTGGCCGACGCCGCGAATCAGTTGGCCACCGTTACGCCCGCTGGCGCCCCAGGCGATCTTGCGCGCCTCCAGCAACACCACGCTGAAACCGCGCTCGGCCAGCTCCAGGGCGGTGTTGAGCCCGGAGAAACCACCGCCGACCACGCATACATCGGCAGTCACTTCACCGGTCAACGCCGGGTAATCCGGTTGCGGCACGCTGCTGGCGGCATAGTAGGACGCGGTGTGCCGGGCGCTGGCGGTCATGGGGACGCTCCCTGTTTGGAAAATTTGACGCAGGATACAGCGGTCGGACGACGCTGTCTGCGCGCGGCGTTTTGCGTCAGAATCCAGGTCTATTCGCCCTCCGGTACCTGTTTCGATGAGTTGCAACAGTCAGAAAATCAGCGCGCTGCGCCGTCAGATTCCTTCGTTCGAATGCGTACCCGGTTGCCACGACTGCTGTGGGCCGGTAACGACGTCGCCCGAGGAAATGTCACGCCTGCCGCGTAAGACCGCCGCCGAGCAGGACGCGGCGATGGATGAGCTGAACTGCGTGCACCTGGGGCCCGCCGGCTGCACCGTGTATGACGAGCGGCCGTTGATCTGTCGGTTGTTCGGCACCACCAAGACCTTGCCGTGCCCTAATGGGCGGCGACCGGTGGAGTTGATCCATCCACGGGTCGAAAAGCAGATTCATGAGTACATGGCCAGTACCCGGCAAGTGCTGGTGTAGCGGTCCAGTCAGTCCGGAATTGGCAGGTTCAGGCTCTCTTTGACTTCTTCCATCACGATATAGCTCTTGGATTCGCGCACGTGGGGCAGCTTGAGCAGGATATCGCCCAGCAACTTGCGGTATGAGGCCATCTCGGAAATCCGCGCTTTCACCAGATAGTCGAAGTCGCCGGAGACCAGGTGGCACTCCAGCACATGGGGCAGTTTCAGCACGGCGCGGCGAAACTCCTCAAAGGTATCGCCGGACTTGTAATCCAGGCTGATCTCGACAAATACCAGCAAACTGCCTTTTAAATGCTGCGGATTGAGCCGCGCGTTGTAGCCCATGATGATCCCTTCGCGCTCCAACCGACGCACCCGCTCAGTGCAAGGCGTGGTCGACAGCCCGACCTTTTCCCCCAGTTCCGTGAACGAAATTCGCCCGTCGGTCTGCAGGATACGCAGGATGTTGCGGTCGATCTTGTCCAGCTCCCGCTTGGTCTGGGTGTTGGTACGCATAGGGGATACGCCTCTGTAAAAAGGTTTTTTGCCGAGAATTGTCGCCAAATATAGGCATTTATATAGTGAAATGCACTGGCGATTGCTTTTTATACTGCGCTCATCATTGCTCGAAACAACACACGTCAGCGGCCAGGCCGCGATGAGGATATAAAAATGCGCGTTCTGGTCTTGGGTAGCGGCGTCATTGGTGTGACCAGTGCCTACTATTTGGCTCGGGCCGGTTTTGAGGTCGTGGTAGTCGACCGCCAGCCCGCCGCCGCCATGGAAACCAGTTTCGCCAATGCCGGCCAAGTGTCTCCCGGCTATGCCTCGCCCTGGGCCGCGCCGGGTGTGCCGCTCAAGGCCATCAAGTGGTTGCTGCAACGCCACGCGCCGCTGGCGATCAAGGCCACCGCCGATATCGATCAATACCTGTGGATGGCGCAGATGTTGCGCAACTGCACGGCCAGTCGCTATGCCGTGAACAAGGAGCGCATGGTGCGCTTGTCCGAGTACAGCCGCGACTGCCTCGATGAATTGCGCGCCGAGACCGGCATTGCCTACGAAGGCCGTAGCCTCGGGACTACCCAGTTGTTCCGCACCCAAGCCCAATTGGATGGCGCCGCCAAGGATATCGCGGTGTTGAAAGAGTCCGGTGTGCCGTTCGAACTGCTCGATCGCGCCGGCATTGCCCGCGTTGAGCCGGCCCTGGCCAGCGTCACCGATATCCTCGCCGGTGCCCTGCGCCTGCCTAACGACCAGACCGGCGACTGCCAGATGTTCACCACACGCCTGGCCGAGATGTGCAAACAGCTGGGTGTGGAGTTCCGCTTCGAACAGGACATCCAACGCCTTGACCAGGCCGGTGATCGCATCAACGGCGTGTGGATCGACGGCAAGCTCGAAACCGCCGACCGCTACGTGCTGGCCCTGGGTAGCTACTCGCCAAAACTGCTCAAGCCGCTGGGGATCAAGGCACCGGTGTACCCGCTCAAGGGCTACTCGCTGACCGTGCCGATCACCAACCCGGCGATGGCACCGACGTCGACCATCCTCGATGAAACCTACAAGGTCGCGATCACCCGTTTCGATAACCGCATTCGCGTGGGTGGCATGGCTGAAATAGCCGGTTTTGACCTGTCGCTTAACCCTCGTCGACGTGAAACCCTGGAGATGATCGTCAACGACCTTTATCCTCAGGGCGGCGATTTGGCCGAGGCCAGTTTCTGGACCGGCCTGCGTCCGACCACACCCGACGGCACACCCATTGTCGGTGCCACACCGTTCAGGAACCTGTTCCTCAATACCGGCCATGGCACCCTCGGTTGGACCATGGCGTGCGGTTCCGGTCGCTTGCTGGCCGACCTGATGGCCAGGAAAACCCCGCAGATCAGCGCCGCAGGCCTCGATATTTCCCGTTACGGCAACCACCAGGAGTCCGCAAAACATGTCAATCCAGCGCCAGCTCACCAATGAGCGCATGAGCCAGATCGTTGTCCACAGCGGTACCGTGTACCTGGCAGGGCAAGTCGGCGACGACATGAACGCGGGGATTGAACAGCAGACCCGTGAAACCTTGGCCAATATCGAGCGTTTGCTGGGCTTGGCCGGGACCGACAAGAGCCGGTTGCTGTCGGTGACGATCTACCTGAAAGACATTGACGCCGATTTCGCCGGCATGAACGCGGTGTGGGACACGTGGTTGCCTAAAGGCGTCGCCCCGGCCCGTGCCACGGTTGAAGCCAAATTGTGCGAGCCGCAAATCCTCGTAGAGCTGTCCGTCGTGGCCGCGCTGCCTTAAACACGATCCCTCTTACGGTGCCGATGCTGTCTGTCGGTACCGTTTTTTTTCACTCCGCTGCCTAGAAGCCTGCCGCCATGCGTCCAGCCCGTGCCCTGATCGACCTCCAAGCCCTGCGCCACAACTACCAATTGGCCCGTGAAGTCACCGGGGCCAAGGCCCTTGCCGTGATCAAGGCCGATGCCTACGGCCATGGCGCCGTGCGCGTGGCCCAGGCGCTGGAAGCCGAGGCCGATGGGTTCGCCGTGGCATGCATCGAAGAGGCGTTGGAGCTGCGCGCCGCTGGCATTCGCGCGCCAGTGTTGCTGCTGGAAGGTTTTTTTGAAGCGGATGAGCTGGGGCTGATCGTCGAGCATGATTTTTGGTGCGTGGTGCATTCGCTGTGGCAACTGGATGCGATCGAACAGGCCACGCTGAGCAAGCCCTTGACTATTTGGCTCAAGCTGGACTCGGGCATGCATCGCGTGGGCCTGCATCCCAAGGATTACCACGCGGCTTATCAGCGCCTGCTGGCCAGCGGTAAAGTCGCGAAGATTGTGCTGATGAGTCACTTTGCCCGCGCCGATGAGCTTGATTGCGCCAGCAGCACCGAACAAGTGGCGGTGTTTGAAGCGGCGCGCCAGGGCCTGGCGGCCGAAGTCAGCCTGCGCAATTCACCCGCGGTATTGGGCTGGCCAAATGTGCTCAGCGACTGGGTACGCCCGGGCATCATGCTGTACGGCGCCACCCCATTTGGTGAAAACCAGGCTCTGGCCGCGCGCTTGCAACCGGTGATGACCCTGGAATCGAAAGTGATCTGTGTGCGCGAACTGCCGGCTGGCGAGCCGGTGGGCTACGGCGCCCGGTTCGTTACGCCCAAGCCGATGCGTATCGGCGTGGTTGCCTTGGGCTACGCAGACGGCTATCCGCGTCACGCGCCCACGGGTACGCCGGTGCGGGTGGCCGGGCAGCGCAGCCAGTTGCTGGGGCGTGTGTCCATGGACATGCTGTGTATCGACCTGACGGATGTGCCTCAGGCTGGCCTTGGCTCCACGGTAGAGCTGTGGGGCAAAAATATCCTCGCCAGCGACGTCGCGGTGGCCGCTGACACCATCCCCTACCAGATCTTCTGCAACCTGCGCCGGGTGCCAAGGCTCTATTCCGGCGCTTGACCGCCGCGCACGGACACAGCTGCCTGGGATTTAGGCCCAAGTGTTGTAAATACTGAACGCTGTCGCCATGATAACGGCCAATTACAACAACGCCTGAATCCTAGGAGGCTCCCGCATTGGACGTCGGCGAACGACTGCAATCCATCCGTAAGCTGAAGGGTCTTTCCCAGCGTGAACTCGCCAAGCGTGCGGGTGTCACCAACAGCACCATTTCGATGATCGAAAAAAACAGTGTCAGCCCCTCGATCAGCTCCTTGCGCAAGGTGCTGGGCGGCATCCCCATGTCGATGGTCGAGTTCTTTTCCGAGGAGATCCTCCAGGAAATTCCGACGCAGATCGTCTATAAAGCCAATGAGCTGATCGACATCTCCGACGGCGCGGTGACCATGAAATTGGTAGGTCGGGCGCACCCTAGCCGGGCCATCGCGTTTCTCAACGAAATCTACCCGCCGGGCGCTGATACCGGCGAAGAAATGCTCACCCACGAAGGCGAGGAAACCGGGATTCTGGTGGAGGGCCGTTTGGAGTTGGTGGTCGGTCTTGAAACTTTTGTGCTCGAAGCCGGCGATAGCTACTACTTTGAAAGTACCAAGCCCCATCGTTTTCGCAATCCGTTCGACGTACCGGCGCGGCTAATCAGCGCAGCCACACCCGCGAACTTTTAAGAATAGAGGCGTCCTGCCAGCGTTGCAGAGGCTCCCGCAGCAGTATTCCGCGAGACTGAATCTCCCTTTATTTAATAGGGTTGTTTCGGCCAGGCGGGCTAACCGTTATACTTTCGCCGCCTGCGAAACCGTGGCCGCAGGCGTGAATAGCCACCATTGAGGGTGAACGCGTGAACCTAATTATGAAAATGCTGGCTGCACCAGCAACCGTACTGGCCCTATGGGCTGTCAGCGCTCAAGCTGCGACCAATGATGAAATTGCCAAACGCCTGGAGCCTGTCGGCCAGGTTTGCGTCCAGGGCCAGGAGTGCAAGGGCATGGAAGTCGCCGTTGCAGCGGGCGGTGGCGGCGCGAAAACGCCGGACGAGATCATCGCCAAACACTGCAATGCTTGCCACGGCACTGGCCTGCTGGGCGCGCCGAAAATCGGCGACAAAGCCGCCTGGAAAGAACGCGCCGACCACCAGGGCGGTCTCGACGGCATCCTGGCCAAGGCGATCACCGGGATCAACGCCATGCCGCCCAAAGGCACCTGCGCGGATTGCTCGGATGACGACCTCAAAGGCGCTATCAAGCAGATGTCTGGGTTGTAATCAGTCAATCTTCGCCAAAAATGCCGCTTACGAGCGGCTTTTTTGTACCTGTCATTCAGGTTTTGCGCTGTTCATTGCAGCAAAGACCCGGCAAGCTCGGTCGAACCCCTATTCATGGAATGTTCGGGAGCAGTCGGATGGTGCAGTTGTGTTCAATCGAGCAAGCAGTTGACGACGTACTGGCGCGCTTGCCGGCGCATATCCACATGGGCATGCCGCTGGGCCTGGGTAAGCCCAACCTGTTCGTCAACGCGCTGTACCGGCGAATCGCCCAACTGCCGGAGCGCGCGCTTACGATTTACACCGCCCTGAGCCTTGGCCGGCCAACCCTGGGTGACGGGTTGCAGAAGCGCTTTCTCGAACCCTTCATCGAGCGGGTGTTCGGTGACTATCCCGAGCTGGATTTCCTCGCCGACCTGCATAAAGACAGCCTTCCAAACAACATCCACGTACGGCAGTTCTTCATGCAGCCCGGCAGTTTGCTGCACAGCACGTCGGCCCAGCAGGATTACGTCAGCAGTAACTACAGCCACGCCGCCCGCGATATCAATGCCGCTGGCTTGAATCTGGTTGCACAATTGGTGGCCAGCAGCGCCGAGCATCCGGACCGCCTGAGCCTGAGCTGCAACCCCGATATCAGCCTTGACCTGCTGCCGATGATCGAAAAGCGCCGCGACGCGGGCGAAACCATTTTGATCGTCGGCCAGGTCCACACCGACTTGCCCTACATGCCTGGCGATTCCGAATTGGGCATGGATGCGTTCGACTACCTGATCGATGCCAAGGACAGCACCACGCTGTTTTCCACGCCGAATATGCCGGTGGGGTTCCAGGATCATTTCATCGGCCTGCACGCCAGCACCCTGGTGCGTGATGGCGGCACCTTGCAGATAGGCATCGGTTCCATGGGGGATGCGCTGACCGCCGCCTTGCTCGCGCGCCAGGCCGACAACGAAGCCTACCGCCTGCTGCTGACGGACCTTGATGTGTACCAGTGGGCGCCGCTGATCAGCCGTGAAGGCGGTGTCGATCCCTTCGCCCGTGGCCTCTACGGCTGCAGCGAGATGTTCGTCAACGGCCTGCTGGTGCTGGCGGATGCGGGGATTGTGCGACGCAAGGTTTATCCGGATGTGGCGACTCAGGAGCAGGCCAACGCCGGCTTGCTGGACGATGCGGCGCAGCCCGATGGGGTGTCGATACACGGTGGTTTCTTCCTGGGCCCCCGCAGTTTTTACCAGCGCTTGCAGGAAATGACCCACGCCAAGCGCCTGCAATTCAACATGACCCGCATCAGCTACATCAACGAGCTGTACGGTCAGGAAGAACTCAAGCGTTTGCAGCGCCAGGATGCGCGGTTTATCAACAGCGCAATCATGGTGACCTTGCTCGGCGCGGGCGTCGCGGACCAGTTGGAAGACGGTCGCGTACTCAGCGGCGTGGGCGGGCAATACAATTTTGTTGCCCAGGGCCATGCATTGGACGGTGCGCGCTCGATCCTGATCTTGCGCAGCTGGCGCGAGTCGGCGGGGGAGGTCAGTTCCAATATCGTCTGGGACTACGGCCACTGCACCATCCCCCGGCACCTGCGGGATATCGTCATCACCGAGTACGGAATTGCCGACTTGCGGGGGCAGACGGATGCCAAGGTGATCGAAGCACTGCTTACTATCAGCGACTCACGCTTCCAGGCCGACTTGATCGAGCAGGCGCAAAAGGCTGGCAAGTTACCCAGGGGCTTTCAGTTGGATCCACGTTTTGCCGACAACACGCCGGAGCGCCTCAAAGGCATTCAGTCGCGGCATAAACGCTTGTTCCCGGAGTACCCGTTGGGCAGTGATTTCACCGATGAAGAGCGGGATTTGTTACGGGCGCTGAACTGGCTCAAGAGTAAGTTCAAGCTGACGGAGGTGCTTGAGCTGGGCAAGGCCGCGCTGGATGCTCCGGAGCCGGAGGCGTTTCCCAGGCATCTGGAGCGGATGCGGCTGGATAGGCCGGAGGGGCTGAAAGAGGATCTCTATCAGCGCTTGTTGCTGGCGGGCTTACAAGCAACCGCGCACTGAAAACCAATATAAAACCAAATGTGGAAGGGGGCTTGCCCCGATAGCAGTGGGTCAGCCAATACATTTGGTGACTGATACACCGCTATCGGGAGCAAGCCCCCTCCTACATTTCAAGCGGTGTTGCCTCAGATAAAGGTGACAACCCCACCTGCCAGCGACTTCACCCGCGCCAGCGACTCAACCCGATAGCCCTGCGCATCCAGCTCCGCACGGCCACCCTGGAACGACTTCTCGATCACGATCCCCAGGCCCGCAACGGTCGCGCCGGCCTGCTTGATGATCGAAATCAGCGCCTGGGACGCCTTGCCGTTGGCCAAAAAGTCATCGATCACCAACACGCGGTCGCTGCTGGTCAGATGACGCGGCGAGATCGCCACGGTGCTCTCGGTTTTCTTGGTGAAGGAATACACCGTCGCCGACAGCAGGTTTTCGGTCAGGGTCAGCGACTGCTGCTTGCGCGCAAAAATCACCGGTACGCCCAGGTTCAGGCCGGTCATGATCGCCGGGGCGATACCCGAGGCTTCGATGGTGACGATCTTGGTGATGCCCGAATCCTTGAACAGCGCGGCGAATTCGTCGCCGATTAGTTTCATCAGCGCCGGGTCGATCTGGTGGTTCAAAAAGGCGTCGACCTTGAGTACCTGATCGGAAAGCACGATGCCTTCTTCGCGAATTTTCTTGTGCAGTGCTTCCACGGAAAGCTTCCTCTAATGGCGCGGTGCGCGCCGAAAGTAGATTAAAAAGTAGTCGATTCTAGCGCTTTAGCATTGCGCGTATATCCGCCAGGGCGGTATTGCCGCGAACGGCCTTCACCTCGGTCGGGGTGTCGTCATTGCCTTCCCAGGCCAAGTCATCCGGCGGTAGTTCGTCGAGGAACCGGCTGGGGGCACAATCGATGATTTCGCCGTATTGCTTGCGCTTGGCGGCAAAGGTGAAGGCCAGGGTCTGACGCGCGCGGGTAATGCCCACGTAGGCCAGGCGCCGTTCCTCTTCGATGGTGTCGGCTTCAATACTGGAGCGGTGCGGGAGGATTTCTTCTTCCATGCCCATGATGAACACGTAGGGAAATTCCAGGCCCTTGGAGGCATGCAAGGTCATCATCTGCACACCTTCGGCGCCGTCTTCCTCTTCTTGCTGGCGCTCAAGCATGTCGCGCAGCACCAGCTTGCCGATGGCGTCCTCGACGGTCATTTCGCCGTCTTCGTCTTTTTCCAGGGTGTTCTTCAGCGCTTCGATCAGGAACCAGACGTTGCCCATGCGGTAATCCGCGGCCTTGTCGCTGGAGCTGTTGGTGCGCAGCCAGTTCTCATAGTCAATGTCCATGACCATGCTGCGCAGGGCGCTGATCGGGTCTTCCCCGGCGCATTGTTCGCGCACCTTGTCCATAAAACGCTTGAAGCGCGACAGACGATCGGTGAAGCGTGTGTCCAGGTGTTCGCCCAGGCCGATTTCATCGGTGGCGGCGTACATCGAGATCTTGCGCTCGGTGGCGTAGTTGCCGAGTTTTTCCAGCGTCGTCGAACCGATCTCCCGACGTGGGACGTTGATCACCCGCAGGAAGGCGTTGTCGTCGTCCGGGTTCACGATCAACCGGAAGTAGGCCATCAGGTCTTTGACTTCCTGGCGTCCGAAAAAACTGTTGCCGCCCGACAGGCGATACGGCACCTGGTGGTGCTGCAATTTCAGCTCGATCAGCTTGGCCTGGTAGTTGCCGCGATACAGGATCGCAAAGTCGCTGTAGGGCCGGTCGGTACGCAAGTGCAGGCTGAGGATTTCCACGGCCACGCGCTCGGCTTCGGCGTCTTCGTTGCGGCAACGGATCACGCGGATCTCATCGCCATGGCCCATCTCGCTCCACAGCTGTTTTTCAAACTCGTGGGGGTTGTTGGAGATCAACACGTTGGCGCAACGCAGGATGCGGCTGGTAGAGCGGTAGTTCTGCTCCAGCATCACCACTTTCAGGGACGGGTAGTCGACCTTGAGCAGCATCAGGTTTTCCGGGCGGGCGCCGCGCCAGGCGTAGATCGATTGGTCATCGTCGCCCACCACGGTGAACTGGTTGCGCGTGCCGATCAGTAGCTTCACCAGCAAATACTGGCTGGCGTTGGTGTCCTGGTATTCGTCCACCAGCAGGTAGCGCACCTTGTTCTGCCACTTTTCAAGGATGTCGGCGTGTTCCTGGAACAGCTTGACCGGTTGCAGGATCAGGTCATCGAAGTCCACCGCGTTGAACGCCTTCAGCGTGCGTTGATAGTGGGTGTAGACGATGGCGGCGGTCTGTTCCTTGGGGTTGCGTGCGTTTTCCAGGGCTTGGGCGGGCAGGATCAGGTCGTTCTTCCAGGCGCCGATCATGTTCTTGATCTCGTCAACGCCGTCGTCGCCCGCGTATTCCTTCTGCATGATGTCGGTCATCAGGGCTTTGACGTCGGTCTCGTCAAAAATCGAGAAACCCGGCTTGTAGCCCAGCCGCGCATGCTCCTTGCGGATGATGTTCAGGCCCAGGTTGTGGAACGTACACACGGTCAGGCCCCGACCCTCGCCACCCTTGAGCAGGGTGCCGACACGCTCTTTCATCTCGCGCGCGGCCTTGTTGGTAAAGGTCATGGCGACGATGTACTGCGCGCGGATGCCGCAGTTCTGGATCAGGTGCGCGATCTTGCGGGTGATCACGCTGGTCTTGCCGGAGCCTGCGCCGGCGAGCACCAATAGAGGGCCGCCGACATAGTTCACGGCTTCTTGCTGCCGGGGATTGAGTCGGGACAT